>JAAYTD010000025.1 GCA_012518115.1 Ignavibacteria bacterium
CTTTTTCAAAAAATGCAGTAACTGCTGAAGAGAAAAAATCTCCGTTTTTCTCTATAATTTGTTGTCTAAAATTCTCGTAACTCATACTATTTCAACTTACTATATATCTGTTTGTTAAATAATTCACCCCTTTTGTACGTTTGAATATGAACCGTTTTAACAGTAAGATGGTATATATCTGGTCATAATTCCACTTTTCTTTTTTGAACATTTTAGATAGCGGAATGAATTTTATCGTTGTTCCTGTCTTTTCTCGTGTTATATTTGGTAATATAGACGGTTTTTCTTTTATAAAATCGTTCCATGTTTGTTTATAGATGACGTCTTCATTGATAGTTTCTATTTCAAATCTATCGGACAGCATATTAACGGCACTTGCACCGACCCCATTAATACCGATTAGAGACGCCGCTGACGTATCATTTTTGAAGTTTGTGCCTGCTCTCAAGTGTGAAAATGCAGTTTCAACAACAGTTTCGCCTGTTTTATCGATAATCTTATCTGCATTCTTAAACCCTTTTATTCATTGACCAATTATAACTAGCAGGTATTTTCTCCACCTTTTTTAAAGAGTCAACATATTCAACCGGACGTAAATACAACTTAATCTGATTTTTGCCAATATGAATTTCTACGAAATTTTTAGATAATCGGTAGGCAATATAAATTGAAGTCACTTTTTCAATAATATCTTCATCAATCTGCATAATTCGACTACGTAATTCTTTAAATATCTTTTGAATCTGCGGAGTTGCCTTGGTCAAATGGTCAGTAACAGAATATTCAGACACGATAACATTGGGATCTTTAATTCTTTCAGTCTTTTCAGTCGGTTGCTTAATATTGTTAATAGACTCTAAACTTAAAATCCCGTTTTCATAATATCTGTATCGAAACAATTCTAATCGCATTGGAATTACTTCTACTGTATCTATATCAAATTTGCTATAGTTCTCAGCAATGCAAATAACTCGTGGATTATTCCAATCAATTTTTAATTTATCGGCAAGTTCTTTACCTAATTTTTTAATCACTAACATCTCAAAGAACTCCACTTTTTGAGCTTTTAACCAGCGCAAATAAGATAATGCTTGATTAATCACATTTTCATTTTTGCTCAATTTATATTCAATAATCACAGGAGCTCCATCGATATCAATAGCTATAGTATCAATCCGTCCACCAAAAGTAGTCGGATATTCAGTCGCTAAGAAATGCATATCCAATACTTCTAAAAGATTTTGCTCAATCAAACATTGAAGAGTTTTCTCTTTTGTAAAGGGATTTAATTTCAGTTTTTTTAATTTTCCATTTTCTTCCTTAAATATCGGCATGTCGTTTTTTGGCTTGCTTACAACAATAATTTCCGTAACAAATATACAACATTTCTAAATAAAAACCTTAAAAGATTTGATGTTTTTATAAAAAATGTAAACAGGTTAATAAGTATTTTTCAACAATTTAATATTGTATAAACGGTTATTTGTTACATAACCATTACATAAAAAGCTATTGAATATCAACAACTTAATCTCATCAAATAGTCTTATTGTTACATAACCGTTACATAAGATTTTTCTTTTTATCAAATAAGAATCAAATAAAATTCTATCGTTCATCACATAACCATTACATAAGAAATTATTGATATTCAACACATTGCGATTACAAAGATCCATTCTGTAACATAACCATCACATAAGTTTTTAAGCCAAAATGATACGTAGCTCGCATATTTTCTTGATTTATTTTCCGGATCATCTTCTTTTATTACTTTTTCTTCCAACGCATCTCGAATTATTCTTGAAGCAACCGGATAATTGCGGATTAGTTTTCCCAAATTTTGGTCGAGGTTAAGCTGGTAAAACCAAATTTTTTGAGTGGATTTACCTTTTTCAAAAAACAGCACTACTATTTTCTTTGTTATCTCAAATCTTTTATTTATTTACAACATATGATTTTTATTTTTTAAAATTCTTTATTCCAACGAGGCAAGCGTCCGGACATTTCATAAAATCGTTGCATAATGGTTGCTTTAACAAAAAGCGGAATGTCCTTATTTTCAGAATCAAGCGTTACATACCAATACACATCTAGCGCTTCAATTTTTTCAGCTTTTAGTTTTTGTCCCAATGATTTTTTTCTTGTTTCTTTTGCAAACATATGCAAACCTACAATTTCGTCATAAAGTCCACCTAACTGATGTCTTATTTTTCCCTTATTATTAACTTTTCCTGATGAACCGATGTAAACCAGTTCTATTCCGCCACCTTGCAGGGCATACACAATGTAAACTCCACTTTCAGCTCTTGGAGCATTACATACACTGTAAATTTCTTCTTCTTCTCCCATAAAAAAGAAATGATCTTTCTGCTTGTATTTTTCTAATTCGTCAAACACGTTTTAACCTTTCTAATTTTTATGTAATGAAACTTAATACTTGCAACAAATATACAACATTCTTAAATAAAAACCTGTAAACATTTGATATTTTTTATAAAAAATGTAAACAGGTTAATAAGTATTTTTCAACAATTCAGTATATCTTTTCAAAAAATCTACATTGTCAGGAAAAAGAGCGAACCAACGGAAATTATTATCCACAAGCTAATGCCAAGAACAAAGCTACGCGGACCCGATTTTTTGATTTCGCCAATAGTGATGTTTGAGCCGATAAGGAATAGAGCTACAACCATACCGCGTCTGCCAAGCCAACTAAAATGATCGTAACTGCTTTGCATAGACGGAAATATGTTTGCGAAAATAATAGCTAGTACGAAAAATAGGATAAACCAAGGAAATTTGATTGATTTTTTGTCGTCTGACTTGTTTACAAAAGCTATTATTAGCGATAGCGGAATAATCCACAATGCACGAATAAGCTTAACTGTGGTAGCAACTTGCAAGGCTTTTTCGCCATAAATTGCACCAGCTCCCACTACTGAGCTCGTATCGTGAATAGCTATAGCTGCCCAATTGCCAAATGCTTCTTGACTAAGTCCTAAATTGTGTCCCACAACTGGGAAAATGAAAAGTGCAATTGCGTTCAGCACGAAAACTACAATCAAAGCGAATGATGTTTGATAGCTTTTGCTATTAATAATAGGTGCAACGGCAGCAATGGCACTTCCACCACAAATTGCTGTACCCGAAGCGATAAGCAAGGAAGTGTTTTTCTCCACTTTCAAAAGCTTCCCAAGAGCTATGCCTAAAAACATAACAACGGTTACAGAAATAATAGTTTCTATAAATCCCGTTTTTGACGATGCAATTACATCGCTTAGGCTCATACCAAACCCCATTAAAACAATGGATGCTTGCAAAATTTTTGACGTATATTTGTGCAAACTATCGTGCTTAATGCCGATGAAGGAAAATACCAAGCCAATAAATAGCGCTACAGCTGGCGAAATAAACGGCATAAAACAGAGTGCAATAACAATGGAATAAAGCCATTGACTATTTCTGAGTGTTTCTAATTTATTTTCTTTATTCATTTTTTATATCGTTTTGTTTATATTTTTGTGTCAAAGATTTGCGTTTTTACGACACGTTGTATTTTTTTCTTGTAATTGTTTTATTTCTTTATCAAAATCAGAAATGATTTTCTGCGTCTTATTAAATTCTGTGTACTCTGCTTCTGCCTTTTGGTCGGCTTTTGCTTTAGATATTTTTCCCTTATCGGGCAGAATGTCATATTTACGGAAAGCAAGAAATTCGTTAACACTTGCAGAAAATTCCTCCATATTGAATGTATTTTCTCGCTCAATAAGGTCTTCAATATAATCAAAGTAACCTGTTACAGCTCTTTCAAGGCGTTTAATTTCTTTTTCAGGTAAGTAATTTTTTGCAATAGTAACGTCTGATTTTAAAATGCGTCCATCGGGAGAGTTTTTCCAGGTCGTTAATCCCATATTTTCTTTATTTCTGTCAGCTTTGTTGTAAATAATTTCGGCTGCAGTTTGTCCGGTTATTGCGTAGTGAAACTTATTTTGCACCATAGCATAAAACGCTTTTGTAGTTGGCGAATTGCGGTCGTAATCAATACTGCATTCAGCGAAAATATCGGTTATCTGTTGCCAAATGCGCCGCTCACTTGCCCGTATGGAACGAACACGCTCCAGCAATTCACGAAAGTAATCCTTGCCAAACAGCGTTTCACCCTGTTTCAAACGTTCATCATCAAGCACAAACCCTTTCAGCATATACTCTTTCAATATATTAGTAGCCCATATACGAAAATGAGTAGCTTTTGCAGAATTTACACGATAGCCTACAGAAATAATCGCATCAAGATTGTAGAATTCTATTTGCTCCATAACCTGCCCCATAAACCCTCTGTTTACGACTGTTTCCATTTTGGAAATAGTCGAGCTTTCAGAGAGTTCACCCTCAGAATAGATATTTTTCAAATGCTTGCTAATAGCTGGCACCTGCACTCCAAACAGTTGAGACATAGCCTTTTGCGTTAGCCACAGCGTTTCATCTTTTACTACCGCTTCAATTTTTACATTTTCTTGTGGTGTGTTGTATAAAATAAATTGAATTTCTTTATTCATTTTTTTATCCTTTTGTTTATATTTTACAAAAGTACAGATTTAGAATAACAAAAGCAAATAGAGATTTGCTATTATCAATAACTATATATTATACTGAAATAGAAAAGTTTCAAACAGTTCGACTTGTCTGCTTTTATGTCCTTGTTTATAAGCAATGCGGAATTTTCTGGAGATTGAAAAACCTGCTACGTTGAGCCTTACTAGTGTTTTCATATAGAGCTCGTTGCGAACGGCTTTTTCAGAAACAATAGCCAATCCGTCAAAATCTTGTAAAAAGTTTTTAATCGCTTCTGTACTACCCAGATGTATATGTGTGTTTAGATTTTCAAAGCTAATTTTCTGTCGCGCTAGCATCTCTTTTATCACTTCCAATGTTCCGGAACCTTGTTCTCGTAGCACGATTGGAATTTGCAGTAAATCCTCTTTCGATATGTTTTCTCGCTTAGCGTAAATGCTATTTTTTCCAGTAACTATAATTAGCTCGTCATCCATAAAATCTTTGTAGCGAATGCCCAATTGAGATGAGTAATTTTCCACCAAAGCCATATCTATCTTATTGTCTAAAAGCATTTTTTCCATTTCGAATGAATTGCCATTTATAAGATATATTTTGATTTTTGGATAGCGCTTGTGAAACGATGCAATTACTTGCGGAATAACGTATTGTGAAATGGTAGAGCTTGCCCCAATAATAAATTCGCCCGAAATACTGTCGTGCAGTTGCCCAATTTCAAAATCAAGATTGCGATAAAGCTGCGCTATCTCTTTATAAGCGTTATAAACTTTTTCGCCAGATTTGGTAAGATAAACTTTGTTGCCTTTTCGCTCAAAAAGATTAGTTTTATAATGCTCTTCTAACTCTTTAATATGCCGAGTAACAGCAGGTTGACTAATATTAAACTGATTTGCCGCTTTCGAAAAACTCAGATTTTCGGCTACCGACATAAAAACTCTATCTCTGTAATCCATAGGCTGTTTTTTGTTTTCTTTTGTCCCAAACAGTAAATATAATCATTAGAATAGTAGCTATTAATGCCATTACAGAGCCAAAATAAAAAGGTGCATTTGAGTTTACTTTATCATATAAAAGTCCAGCAATTAAACTCGCAGGCAATAAAGTAATTCCAAGCACAGCATGATAAATACCAAAGCCTGTTCCTTTCAAATCTTTACTAACAATATCAGAAATCATCGCTTTTTGGCTACCATCAGTCAATGCACTGTAAAATCCATACAACATAAATAAAAAAATAAAAACATTTATACTGTTGAATTTGCCGAAAAGAAAATAGACAATCGCATACACTAAAAATCCCAGAATAATCAATTTTTCACGACCAATCTTATCCGATAATTTTCCAATAGGTATAGCAAATAGCACCGATACAGTGTTAAAAATCATATATACAAAAGGAACATATGACTTATCAATACCTGTTTCGCTGGTTTTTACAAGCAACAATGCATCTGATGAATTACCAAGAGTAAATACAAAAATTATGATGAGAAAGAAATAAAATTTCTTTGGTAAATATTTGAGCGAAATTTTATTGGTGGTCTGTTTTTTTTCGGTGTTTGCCTCTTTTATAAAAAAAACAATTGTCAATACACCAAGAATTGCAGGAATGGTTGCTAATAAAAATATGCAAGAATAGTTTTGCGGAAAAACAGATAACAATAAGAAAGCAATCAAAGGTCCAACAATAGCTCCGCTGTTATCCATTGCTTTCTGAAATCCGAAAGTTTTACCAGCTTCATTTTTTTTAATTGAGCTACTTATAAGACTGTCTCGTGGTGCAGTTCTTAATCCTTTTCCAATACGCTCGAAGAACCGAAAAAATAAAATCTGAATAGGCATTCTTGCTAATGCGTACAAAGGAGTTATAATTGCAGTAACAGCATATCCAATTATCATAAATGGCTTATTTTTACCAATTTTATCACTCCAATAGCCCGAAATAGCTTTTAATAAAGAGGCTGTGCTTTCTGCAATTCCCTCAATTAATGAAATAGTAGTTTTGGAAGCTCCTATTGATAATAAAAAAAGAGGCATAACACTATATACCATTTTGGTAGATGTGTCAGTAAAAAAACTTGTTAGTCCTGCGAAAAAAGCGTTTGGCTGTATTCCGAATATTTTTTCTCTTTTCATCGTTGTTTATGTTTGAATTTGTTGCAATTACTTGGATAATTTATCCCAGGAACTGCCCAAATGTAATATTTTTCTGTTAGCAAACCTCACGACTTCCCTCTATTTGAACTACCGAGAAATCCTCGGTAGTTGACTTTTCGGATAATTCTTTTTCAGAATAAATATTTTTTAGGTGTAGCCCTATATTGTCACTTGATGTATCAAAAATTGTAGCCATATTTTTTTGCGACAACCAAATAGTTCCATCTTGCACACGCACCTCGACACCATCTCCTTTTGATTGATAAGCAAATATTAAAAACTCGGCCGTGCTGTTTCTTATTTGCAACTTGTTGTCATTATTTGATTTCTTCATCTTTTAACATTATTTTAGACAAAAGTAAGATTTTTCTATAGGCAGACTTCATTTTCAGTTGTCCCGAATTAGAGGACAACTCTTCGGTTTCCTCATCCCAATGTGAACGAATTTTTTTCTCTTCAAAAAGTTGTATTTTATTGGTCATAGCTCTATTATTGCATTCTTGTTATCGTTCTGTTTAATTTTGTTTGATTTTGTTTGATTTTGTTTCAATACGTTATATTTTCATGTCGAAAATTTGCGTTTTTTTCGACACATTGTGTTTTCATGTCGAAAATTTGCGTTTTTTTCGACACGTTATGTTTTTTTCTTGTTATCGTTTTATTTCTTTATCAAAAATCAGAAAGGATTTTATCTCCCACTGCACAATGTTGAGTGGTTGTTTCCAAAATGGAAATAGTCAATTTTTTATTCTTTTTTAGATTTTCGTTCTGTCCATTGACCGATAAAGTAAAATGCTAAGATAGGTATAAACATAAATTTTGCTGATTTCTCTAATAAATCAAATCCACTAAGAGTTAGCAAAAAAAGTGCGATTACAACTATCACAATAATATCAAATACTTTCTTTTTCATTGTATTGTCCGTTTTGTTAGATAAATGAATAAATTTCTCAAATTATAAAAACTAGCTAGTGTGGAATTATTTACAATTACAAATATACTATTTTCTACTATTCTTTGACTAGCTTTTTCTGTTCTGAACATAGTTTTTCATGCATTTTGTTTTCGTTAGTATAATACTGCTGC
>JAAYTD010000026.1 GCA_012518115.1 Ignavibacteria bacterium
TTATTGTAAATGATGATGGTGGAATAGACAGTACTACAACAAATTTAGAAGCATTAGCAAAAGTAGAGATTTTAGATTGTACTAATTCCAAGCTTATTACCATAGATGAATTAATTATACATATGCCAAATTTAAAGACGTTAATATGTAGCAATACTTCTTTAATTGAATTAGATGTGAGTGAAAATATAAATTTAATAACACTAGCTTGTTATAATAATCAAATAAGTAAATTATATTTAAACAAAAACATAAAATTAAAAGAATTACATTGTTATAACAATAAACTAATCAACTTGGATTTAAGTAAAAACTTAGAACTAACGTCCTTAAAATGTAATAATAATTTATTAGCTGATTTAGACGTGAGCAATAACGTAAATTTAGAAACCTTACATTGTTCTGATAATCAACTAAATAACTTAGACATAAGTAATAGCATAGAACTAACGTCCTTAAAATGTAATCATAATCAATTGACTAATTTAGACGTGAGTAAGAATATAAAATTAAAAGAATTGCATTGTTTTAATAATCAACTAAGAAACTTAGATGTGAGTAAAAGTATAAATTTAATACAACTATGTTGTTTTGATAATCAATTGACTAATTTAGACTTAAGCAAGAATATAAAATTAGAAGCCTTATATTGTTATAAAAATCAATTAACTAATTTAGACATGAGTAGTAATATAAAATTAAAAGAATTGTATTGTGAAAATAATCAAATAACTAGCTTAGATATCAGTCCATTAACAAGCTTAACCAAACTAAACTGTTGTAATCAAGCAGAAGGTTTTATTCTATATTTAACTAATGCACAAAAAAGCAAATTTACTGAAGCAAACTATTGCAATGCTATACTTAAAGAAAAAAACGGAAGTATTTGCGAAGTAGAATGGTTAGATATTTATCCTAATCCTACTGTGGGTAAGTTTTTTATTGTAAATAAATTCTTTACTGATGAAATAAAAATATTTAATGTAGCAGGCGAAGTTTTATATAGAACAATACTTAACGACGAAAAAACAGAAATTGATATTTCAAATCTGCCTGCGGGAGTATATTTAGTAATAACAAAAGGAAAGATAGGAAAAGTTGTTAAAAATTAGGAAAGAATAATTCAATTTTAATTTGTTTTTTAATTCATATTATTTTTGTATTTTTGAAATAATTGAAAATTTTATAAAACAAATTATGTTTCAAAACACATAGCTATCATTATTTAATGAAATGTAGTGTTTAATAAATAAACAACGGCGTAACCTGAAAAGCCGAATAATAAAGAGAGTAGGAAAAATTTTAACAATAAAATAAATATGAAAAAAAATGTTTTTTTAGCATTCCTTTTTATTGGATTGCTTATGCAAATGGCATTTAGCCAAAATAAAAATGAAAAGGAGTTACGCCCTTTTCAAAAATACGACAAATGGGGTTTTGTTGATAAGAATGGCAAGATAGTAATTCCTCTCAACTATGATTATGTATATCCTTTTTCCGATGGTTTAGCTCAAGTTCAGTTAAATGACAAATACGGATTTGTTGATAAGAATGGCAAAGAAATAACTCCTATAAAATATGATGAAGTTTGGGATTTTTCTGACGGTTTAGCAATAGTTAAGTTAAATGGAAAATGTGGATTTATTGATAAAAATGGCAAGGAAATAACTCCTATAAAATATGATGTTGCAGATCCTTTTTCCGGCGATTTAGCAAGAACTCAATTAAACGGCAAATACGGCTTTGTCGATAAAAATGGCAAAGAAGTAACTCTAATAAAATATGATAGTACTTGGGATTTTTCCGACTATAGTTTAGCATGGGTTGAGTTAAACGGCAAATGGGGTTTTGTTGATAGAAATGGCAATTTAGTAACTCCGATAAAGTATGATGGTGTCTCTAATTTTCTTGACGGTTTAGCAATAGTTAAGTTAAATGGCAAATGGGGTCTTATTGATAAATCCGGCAAAGAAGTAATTTCAATAAAATATGATGATGTCCGTAACTTTTCCGATGGTTTAGCAAGGGTTAAATTAAATGACAAATATGGGTTTGTCGATAAAAATGGCGAAATAGTAATTCCAATAAAGTATGATGACGCTTGGGATTTTTCCGAGAGTTTAGCAAGGGTCCAATTAAGTGATAAATGTGGGTTTATTGATAAGAATGGCGAGGTAGTAATTCCAATAAAGTATGATGGTGATAATGATAATGATAATGATAATGATGATGAGTGTGTTGCTCGATATATTTTTCTTGACGGTTTAACTAAGGTTAAGTTAAATGGAAAATACGGATTTATTGATAAGAATAACAATGCAGTAATTCCAATAAAGTATGATAATGTTTGGGATTTTTCTGACGGTTTAGCAAAGGTTAAGTTAAATGACAAATATGGGTTTGTCGATAAAAATGGCGAAATAGTAATTCCAATCCAATATGATAATGCATCTCGTTTTTACAGCGGTTTAGCAAGTGTTCGGTTAAATGGCGAAAAGTTCTTTATCAATACAAATGGTATGATAGTGATGGATTAGTTTTTTGCAACGAAATAAAAACAAAAGGAAAAATAGGAAAAGTTGTTAAAAATTAGTAGAAAGTAATTTTTAATTCATATAAACTGCTTATTGATTTTTTCAGTAAGCAGTTTTTTTATTGACTACCCCGTCAGGCTTCGCCTGCCATCCCTTCGTTCCAAAGGGAAATTTTTAAACTAATATACAGTTCAATTTTGGTATAAACCAAAATTTTAAAGCTTTATTCGTCAATAAATTAGTTCGCTGCTTCATGGAAGTTTAGGAAGATTTAAATTTCATATTGGTTGTTTTAGAAATTATCAGCATGAATATCCCGGCAACAAGCAACCAAAAAACTAATCTTGCACGTCGCATAAGTGTAGCCACAAACCATACTTCGTTGCTTTTAATTCCAATGGCAGCCAACATTACTTTGTTGCCGTACTCTTCTACGCCTATTTGTCCCGGAATAAACGCTCCCAGAGTAATGAAAAATATTACTCCCATTTGTACTGCTATCGCGTCTATCATTGCAACATTCAACCCTAATATTTTGAAAATAATGTAAAATTCTACGGCAAGGAAAATCCAATGCAACGAACATAACAAAAAGGAAATTATGAAACGTACTTTGTTCGCCACGAAGAAGTCTGATGAAATTTTATTTATGTTATATACCGATGAAATCACTTTATCGGTTAAAAAAGACCAATTTTTCTTTTTTGAGATATATTCCACAGTTTTTCCAAAAGAAAGCTTGGGATTTAGCAGATAAACCATAAAAAAGTAGATCAAAACAGCTATTAGCACAACCGTAATAATGATATTGAGTAGATTTGAGCTGTCGCCGGCTTTTACAACAAGCAGATAAACCACTGAAATAAGCGCCAGAAAAACTCCCGATATCAGTAGCAAAATACGAATCATCGCAATGGAACTCAAGCTGTATGAAGTATCAACCCCGCGTTTATGTAGATAGACTGTTTTTATTCCTTCGCCGGCAATAATTCCCGTAGGATTAAATGTAGTAAGTATTTCGCCCACGTGTTTAATCATAAACAGGTTCAAAAAACCTATCTTTTTACTCTCTTCACCCAACATCAATTTCCATGCAACGGTGGATGATGCATAAGCCAAAAGAGAAGCTGCCAGTACGCCCACAAACATTCCCGGCATTTGTTTCAGATAGTTTCCCAACTGCCGAAAGTCCACGTTTGAGATGAACCTTCCCACCAATATCAACACAAATACCAATAATATAGCGACAATTTGTTTCTTATATTTTTTTAAAAATGTAATGAATTTCATTTTTGATTTGTTACTTTTTTACGTAATTGGGCAAGTGATACAATATCGTTAAAGTATTCGTCCGTTAAATTTTCCCAACTGAATAATTCTGCATATTTCCTCGCTTCCTCCTGCATTTGTTGTTTTAAATAAGGATTTTCCAATAACAACTTGATTTTACTCACATAATCTTTGGCATTATTTGGTTCACATAAAAAACCTGTTTCACCATCTTTCACCAAAGCCTGCGAACCACCGCCACGTGCTATCACAGGAGTACAACCGCAGGCTGTAGCTTCAGCAACCACACTTCCATACGACTCCGAGATTGACGGAAACACGAATATATCGGTAGATGCGTATAATTTGCCCAATTCATCGTGCGACAGATAGCCTAAAAAATGAGCTCTTGGCATTCGTGCTCGTGCGTCGGGTTCAGCTACGCCTTTGCCTGCCACTATAAAATTTACATCTATCCCTTGGGCAATTACTTCATCGTAAATATCGAAAAGTGTTTCTATGTTTTTCTCCCACACAATTCGCGAAGCATAAAGCAAGCTGGGTTTATCGTTTCCCGTTATACTTCGAATATAATTTTTATCGGCTCTTTTCTGATTAAAAATATTCAAATCAAGCCCTCTAGCCCACTGTTTAAGCAATTTTTCGTCTATTCCGTAACCGACGAGTTCCTGAATCATTACTGTTGTAGGTACATAAACAACACTACAGCCATTATAAAATTTTCGACTTATCTTAATGACCAGATTTTTAAATGGCTTAATTAAGAAAGGTATCCATTTTAAATAATAAGGCACATAGGAAATATAGTGTGTGTGATAAATGGAAAGCACCGGAATATTGTTTTCTTTGGCATAATTCAATCCAAAAAAGCCTAGTGGAGATGGCGTGGAAATATGAATTACATCGGGATTAAACTCCGATAAAGCGTTCTGTAACTTATTTTTTGTCAAAGAAGGCAACGACATTTTATAAGAAGCGTTGACCAGAATGGTTACCG
The DNA here is from genome assembly GCA_012518115.1 of Ignavibacteria bacterium. Lineage (GTDB taxonomy): Bacteria > Bacteroidota > Ignavibacteria > Kapaibacteriales > UBA2268 > JAAYTD01. The sequence continues at coordinate 4,822 of JAAYTD010000026.1, forward strand.
CGGGAATTTTTACCACTTTATGAGAAAACGAATGTGTTGGTGAAACTCCGCATAAAAAGATGTATTCAAACTTGTTTTCGGGAATCCGATCGATAATCTGATACATCGTTTTTATCGCTCCATCGTAATCTTTCGTTAAAACATCTGCAAAAAAAGCTACCCTTATTTTGCGTGATTGTTGTTTATTTGATAGTAGTTCTATGCCTTTTTCCACTTAAAGAATCAATTATTAAAACAATTGTTTATCAAAAAAAGAGATGGAAAATAGATTTTATGTAAATACAAATTTTATTCAAACTTCGTTTGCCATCCCTTCAAATTGAAGAGAATTTTTTAAAAATATTTTTTAGAAATCTAATCCTAATGAAACCATATAATACGGTTTTGACCAACCTGAAAATTCATTTCGCCATCCCATATCAAACTTAACAGGTAAGCCTAAAATAATAGCACGAAGTCCCCAACCTGCACTCATCAGCAAGTTAGCAGGTTTTCTAACGCCATTTGCATCGTGCTGAGTAATTTTAAAATCATCTGTCCAAGTACCACCTACATCAAGAAAAGCATTTCCCATAACTCCTTGAATTATTAATGGAATACCACCTGTCATTAGTGCCATAAAAATAGGAAAACGGTATTCTATATTAGCAAGAAAAAATTTATTTCCCATCAACTCACAAACCGGATAAGCACGCATAGGCATTAAAAAGTTTTGCATAAAAGCAAAATCTTCAGGCTCTTGTAAACTAAAATTACCCGATTTAAAAGAAGAATTTATCCAATTATTTACCCCACCCATATAGAAAGTTTGCGATCGTCCTCCAAAGCTTGCTCCACCTGATCCACGTAAAGCAAAGCTCATAAAATTAGGAATTATTTCAATATATTGTCTTGCATCAAAAGTAAGCGTTATAAAATCTGAAGAATTTTCTGTAAATTTAGGTGATACTAAAGCTCTAAAATTAAAACGTGTTCCTCTCGTTGGAGCATAAATTCCATTCAATGTATTGTCTAAAACAAACTGGAATTCAGGCACTAGTAAAAATCTACTTATAGATTCATAACTTGGCATTTCCGTGTTTTCTTTCGCTGCATTAACTAAATTTAATTTGAGCTCTACTCGCTTAAATAAATCAAATGCATATTTAGAACCAAGTACAGCACCTGTATTTCTATAAGAATATAGATAGTTAGCATTGTAATCTTGCAAATAATTCCAAACATAAGCCGAATAATTATAAAGAGAGAAGCTATAATCAATTATTTGAGTATTGTAAAAATATGAAGCATAAAACTGACTATTTTTCAAATCAGTCAAAAAATAAGCTTGTAGAAATATTTGATGATTTCCCATTATATCGCTAAACATAACCGCTCCATTTCCTTGCAATCCGTAAAATGTCGAAACTCCCGGATTAATCAATAATGCGTCTAAAGAAAAATTAACTTGGTAATCTTTTTCTATGTATTGTTCATCAAACAAGGAATTATTTTCAGGGTTTGATAAGTGCTCATGTTCTATAGGCTGAATTACTTCTGTATTTGGTTTTAGGAATTGTTGCGAAGAAAAATCGACAATGAAATCACCATAAGCAATAGGCTCATCTGTATCTTTAGAATCAATTATATCTATATCTTCATGCTCCAACAGAAAATTTATTTTCTCTATATTACCTTTCATAAAGTTTGTTAAAGGGAGCTCTGTCTCCACTATAGTTTGTTCAAAAGGATTACGCAACAAAAATATATCATATCCACCTTCTATCTGTGTTGCAAATATAAGATTTAGATTGTCTGGTGTCATAGAAAGTTGCGTTATTCCTGTTGCTGAATTTGTAATAGGTCTTTCAGTTTTTGTCTCTATCGTATATTCATATATATTTCCAATACCGTTTTTAGTAGATACATACAGCAACTTTTTATTATCGGAAGAAACGACTAACGAAATTTTAGTTACATCAGGTTCATAGCTAATTCTTTTTATTTCTCTACTTTCTATATCTACATTATAAATATCACATTGCTCAAAATTTGTATTCCAAATTTTCATTTTATCGTTTGTTACATCTTTCGTTAAGTTATCGCCTCTATCGGAAATATAATATAAAGTTTTGGAATCAGGTGCCCATGTCGGTGCTTTATCAGAAAAAATATCATTTGTAATGTTATAGACTTTTTTATCATTTAAGTTATAATAAAATAAATCGCTTTGATTGTTTTTTATTCCTACAAATGCAATTTTTTCACCATCGGGCGACCATACAACTGATGTTATTGAAGCAAATCCCGGCTTTATTTTCTCATAATCTTCTTTTTCTACATCAACAATAAAGATAGCATCTTCCCCACCAGATTTAGCAGAAACTACAATTTTTTTCCCGTCAGGCGACCAAGATATTCCGGGAGTTAATACGTTCAATTGCTCAAAATCATTTTGTCTAGCGCTACTAATTATTTTTTTAGGCTTTTTTTCTTTATCTTTCTCTGAAGGAGTAGTAGAAGAAACAAATATCGCAAATATTCCACCATCTAAATCAGAAATATAAGCCATTTTTTCACCATTAGGCGAAATTGCAGGCGAAGAAAAATAGAAGCATTGTTGTTTTTTATGATTAGTCAAAGCAGTAGCGAACTCTTTTGGACTTTTATAAACAGTAATATCAGGCCAATAATTTTTTCTCACATTAGTTTGCCACACATCTGAAAAATCTTCTAACGATAACCCAAAAGTATTTTCAAACGCTAAATCAAGATTGCGATAATTCTTAAGCTTATTTAATAGTTCAGTAATTTTTGCCTTTCCATATTTATTTGCAACATAATCATAGAAAGTCTGACCTGCACGATATGCTAAATATCCACTTATATTATCTAAAGAAGGTAGATTTTCGCTCATTGTTAAATCGCGCATAAACATATCGGTTTCTATGTTCATCCCACCTAAGCTTTCCCATTCAGCGAGTCCCTCATTCAACCAAAGTGGCAAGAAAAATACTCCTGTTGTTGTCAGCGCAGTCTGGACTGTACCACCATAAAACATATCATTGATAACAGCATGAACTAACTCGTGATGTAACACATGGCGAAGTTGAGAATAATCACCTTGGAATGGAACAACTACACGATTTTTATATAGCTCCGTAACTCCTCCTATACCTTGACTTAGATATAAATCAATTACGTTAGTTTGTTGGAAGTCGTTATGCGAATCGTAAACCACAACCGCTATGCGTTGAGTTAACTTGAAATTCAAAGTGTTTTGTACTGAAATCAATGCTTTTTCTAATGCTTGTGCTGAAAATTCGGCAAGATATTTACTACCTTTATTATAATAAACATCAAAATGTTTGCTTTCTATGTATTTCCAATCAAACACTTTATATTGAGCTTTGTTTTTACCGAAATATTGAGCTTGTACAATAAAACTTTTAGAAAAGAACAAAAATAATACAATGCAAAAGGTGTATAATATAGTTTTATTTTTCATTTTTCTACTATCTATTGTCTGCATTTTTTTTAAGATAAATTATTTTTATATGATTTGTAATATACGTAATTATTTTAAAAAATTTACAAAAACAATAAATATATATTAGCCAATACATACTTTAACGAAATATGGGATATGATTTTATTGTTCAAACCAAAAAATATTTTTTTATGTATAAAATTTCAATTAGATTTAATGAACGGAATTTATTATATTAGTATTTTATATAAGGTTATTCTATGAAAAACGATTTGAAAAAGGAATTTAATATTGACAAGTTAGTTTCTAAATTGACCAGTATTATAAAAAAAAACAAAGGAATTGTTACTCCTGTAGAACTTGCAACAAAAACAGGCAATTCCTTAGATGAAATCAACTTAGCTTTAGATAGACTTATAGAACTATATGAAACTCGCATAAACTTAAATCAAGAAACCGGCGCATTACAATATATATTTCAATATCCACTTTTTAAACGTGGAAGTAAAACTTTCAAAGAAAAACTATTCGCTATTGTCGACAAACTTTATAAAGTTTTCCAAGTAGTTTATAAAGCTTCTGTCGGAATTATATTAATTTTTTATACTATTCTTTTTGTATTAATACTACTTGTTTTTATATTAGCTGCAAGTCGTAACGACAATGACGATTCAGGTAGCAATTTTAGTTTTGCTCCTGCTCTTATTCGTGGAATAATTTGGGGAATAATTGATGGTATTTTTTGTATTAATCATCCTCTCAATCCTACTAGTATTGTATATCAAGTTGATCCTGTAACTGGTAGCAGATACAAAACTTACAAGAAAGAAAAAAACAAAGGTAAAGGCTTTGTAAGATCTGCTTTTTCTTTTGTTTTTGGTCCTGACTTACCAAAATTTGACCCCTTAGCTGATGCACGAGAAGTTTTAGCTTATCTCAAATTATACACTAAAGGAAAATTAACTGCTGCTAATATAATTGAACTTTCAGGTGCTGATTATCCTAAAGCAGAATCAAAACTTGCAGAATATGTTGGTAAGTTTCAAGGTAATTTGAATGTTACAAATTCAGGTGTACTTTATGGAGATTTTGAAAATATAGTTGAAGATAGCTCTAATAAGGGCGACCATAGCAACATTGAATTTTATAAAGATGAAGTTGAACCTCCTGTTGAATTTACAGGTAATACTGCAGGGAAGAACTTTGCAGTAATAGCTATGAATACTTTCAACTTAGCAATGTCGGCTTTTTTCCTTTTTGCTGCTATTCCACCAATTATTTATCAAGATACAGAAATACTACTTTCTGATTATGCTTTTTTATCAACATTTCCTTTTATCGTTTCCGTACTTTATTTTGTAATTCCTTTGTTGCGTTTTCCTGCATATAAAGCGCGTAAAGCAAAGCGAGATTATAATGTTTGGCATAAAAAAATTATCGGTTATATTTGTTCACAAAGAAAAATTGAATTTTCTTTACAAGATTTTATATATAATTTAAATATTAGCAGTAATAGCCAAGTAGATAAATTGCAAAATATGTTATCTAAAATTGTTGTTGAACTAGAAGGCACTATAGAAATTTCTGAGAACGGAGAAACAATTTATAAATTTGAAAGATTATACAAAGAACTTATTATCAATTAATTTAATTATTAACTAAAAAGATGAAAAAAACTACAGAAAAAAACAATACATTTCCTATAAGTTCAATCAGGCGTGTTAAAGGAAGCAGACGTTTTGTCAGAGAGAAGGTTTTGCAAATATTAGTTTCACACTTTGTTTCAGGAAGTGATATAAACGAGCTTATAGATAATATCTTTTATAGAGATTATAAAATTGATAGTGATAATGAAGTGACAGAAACGGCACCGAAAGAAAAAACTAATAAGATTTTAACGGAAGAAGAATTAGAAGAGTTAGAAGCTGATGCAGGAATAGATTGGCGAGAAGAAGATATAAAACTTGCTCATACAATAATCAACGGTGCATTAGCTGAAAACGATTTTGTTGTAGAAAAATTAAAAGAAATTTCAAAACATTGGCGATATGAAAGAATTTCTATTATAGATAGAGTGCTTATTTTGATGGCTGTATCGGAAATTTTACATTGTCCTGAAATACCTATCAAAGTTAGCATTAACGAAGTTGTTGATATTGCTAAAATTTACTCTACCGACAAAAGTACTCAATTTATTAATGGCATTTTAGATACAATACTGACTTTTCTAATGAATGAAAACAAAGTAAACAAAACAGGTAGAGGGTTAAAATAATTTATGAAAATACGAAACGATTGGTCTTTAAAAGAAATTATTTCATTATCTTTTTTAAAAGGTTTAACTTACAAAAGACAGCGTGAAAGTGTAGAGAAATTTAAATCTTTGGAAGACTTTACTAAAAATGTTTACGAAAGCAATATTAGTTTTTTCGGTAATATTAGCAAACAACCGATAACAAATTCTGAACACTTAGAAAAAGCAGAAGAACAATTAGAATTTTGTCAAAAAAATGACATAAACATCATTACTATATGGGACGAAAATTATCCTGTTCTTCTTAAAGAAATTTCCTATCCCCCAACTTTACTTTATGTTAAAGGTAATTTACAGCCTGCAAATTCTTTATCAATTTCTGTTGTAGGCACAAGACATTGCACGAGTTATGGAAAACTATGTGCTGAACGTTTTGTTAAAGATTTTGTTGCAAACAATATTATCATCACTAGTGGCTTAGCTTATGGTATTGATTCTGTAGCTCATAGAGCGTGTATTAAAGCAGAAGGAATAACTTATGCAGTTATAGCTAGTGGACTTGATAAAATGCAATCTAACGCTAAAAAGTTAGCAGATGAGATTGTCAATATCGGCGGTGCTATTATTTCCGAATATCCTTGCGGAACAACAGCACATCCCGGTTATTTTCCTCAAAGAAATCGCATAATTAGTGGAATTTCAAATGCACTTTTAGTTGTAGAAACAGCTTTAAAAGGTGGTTCGCTTATAAGCGCGCGTTTTGCACAAGAACAAAATCGTGAAGTTTATGCTATACCCGGTGCTATAACTGCTGAAAAAAGTAAAGGTTGCAATAATTTAATATATAAAAATGGTGCTACTATTGCAATTTCTGCCGAAGAAATAATGCGAGATTTAGGATTAATTGTAGAAGAAAAGTATGAAAAAGAAATTATCTTTGATTCCGATGAAGAAAAAATGATTTATGATTTACTAGCTAGTGAGCCTATGAATGCTGATACGCTACAAGAAAAAACTCAAATTAAAATTTCTGAACTACTTGTGTTACTGCTTGAAATGGAATTTAAAGGAAAAATTCAACAAATGCCCGGTAAACTTTATATCTCTATAAAATAAAAAAACTATTTTCTAATGAAACATATTATTTTTTTTATCTTTATAATTACACCTATATTTTCGTTCGCCAACGATATTACAAATATCAATTCTATAACTATAGACCGAAAGAAAGTTTTTGAAAAAGAAGATAAAGACTGGTTCTTTGGAGCTCCTTTGTTTAATTCCGTCCATTTTTTAACAAAAGAATATATTATTGAAGACGAAATACTTTTTGCCATCAACGACACGATTTCCGAAGATTCATTTTTAGAAACAGAACGAAATTTAAGAGCAACAGGCTTATTTACTGAAGTAAAAATAGAATTAGAAGAAAATTCCGAAAATAATTATGATGTGTTTGTTATAACTAAAGATCGCTGGTCTTTTTATCCTTCAATTCTTTTCGGTATAATAGGTGAAGATATGAACTACGGCGGACGCTTACAAGAATTTAATTTATTCGGAACAGGAACATATATCAATATGAGTGGAATTTTTCGGGAAGAACTTGATATCGGATTAGAAGGATTGTTTGAATTACGAAATCAAAGGATTTTTAGAAGTGAACTAGCTTTAGATGTCTCAATACTAGCTAATCAGTATATAACACGGCAAGATGTAAAAATACATAAAGATTATCGTACTCTTGCAACTACTAATTCATACGGAATTTCAGCAAATAATAATTTCGGAAAAGAATTCTTTTTGAATGATATTTTCTTGAAATATTTATTCCCCGATTTAAAATTTTTACCAATAAATGAAAAAACAATTAAAACATGGTATTCAAGAGCGTGGAAAATGAATGATTTCGTATATCTAACGGGACTTCTTGAGTACAACAAAACTGACAGAGGATTAAATTTCTTTCAAAGAGCTTATGACAATCAAGGAAAAATTTTAGTAGGTTTTTCTTCATCAGCACAAAATTTCTATGCTGTTGAAAGAATTAACTCATATAATATAGAAGACTTAGAAGAAGGTGGTTGGGGAACTGCAATTCTTGGAAAAACTTTTCCTATAGCTAGCTATGGTGGAGAACGTGGTTTTTTCTATGTTGCAGGTCAAGCAGAAAAATCTGTTTATACAAAGGATTTTTATCTATTCGGACAATTGACAGGCGCTAGTTCTTTTTCGTCTGATTTTGCAAAATATACATATCAATCTTTTCTTGGCTTAGGTTTTGTAAGGTTAAACGAAAAATTATTACTTGCTGCAAAATTCGATCAACAAGCTGTTTGGAACTGGCCCCGTTTTAGACAACTTGTTATTGATGAAACACGCGGATTACGTGGCTATAGTGCGGGAGAGCTCGCAGGCGACAACAGATTAACTACGAACATAGAATTACGTTATTTCCCGGATTGGCAAGTTTTCATATTCAAATTATCCGGCGCATTATTTTACGACATTGCTTCGGTATGGAATCAAACTATAGAAATTTTTGATTCGAAATTCTACTCATCTATAGGTGCGGGCTTGCGTTTACATTTCACAAAGTCAGATAATCCTTTACATACTTTCCGCATAGATTTCCCTTATAATTTCCATACAAAAAAGGTGGGAATTTCATTAGGTGTCAGTCAATACTTTGAAGCTTTTGGCAAACATCGTTTTAGATTGCCAGAAATTTATGGAACAGAGTTTGATTTTGAATAATATTTTGTCCAAAATATAGTAGTCAAATAATCATCCTGAGGAGAATTTGCTCCCAGCGAAGTACAAGTACTTGCTTTTTTATCCCGTTAGGGATAGAATGTTGGTAAAAAAGTTTATGTTTCACTCTGTTTCGTCCCGTATGGGACGAAATTAGTAGATTACATTTTTTTTTACCGATATTTTGTGCCTACGGCACATCTTTATGTTTACCTTTTTTCTGGCTTGAACAAGATTGCCAAAATTTCTCAAAATCCCACTAATCACAGTTCAGACAATAACTACCCCGTCAAACTTCGCTTGCCACCCCTTCCAATCTAAAGGAAAATTTTAGAACATCTAAAAATCACGCTAATCATATAAATCACAGTCAGGAACAAGCTAATATATAATTCAATTTGCTATTACTAATAGAGCCTTATTGAATTCTTTTACCTGTTGATTATTGAGGTATCGGTTTTTATTTCCACAAAAATATTTCTTTTCTTAATATAAAAAAAGAGATAAAACTTAAAACAAAGTTTTATCTCTTTTAGTTCTTCAATTACTCCAAGTAATTTATTATTCTTGTGTAGTAGTAATCACAGATTCGATAAGAACTTGTACAGTTCTATTATAGAATCTACCTTCTGGAATTTCATTTGGATATATTGGATCTTCAGGACCAACACCGTTTACATCAAGAGATTTGTATCTACCTCCTGAATGTTTATGAATACCTTGTCTCACTGTGTTTGCACGTCTTTTAGACAAGTTAACGTTAAAATCAAAAAGTCCTACGATATCTGTATGTCCGATAACTTTAATATCGGAAGTTTGCATAACACGGTTATAAACATAATCTCGCATCACACGTTCATTGACTGGACCTGCTTCATATTTACCAAATGGGAACAGAATCAAGCTATAATTTTCACGTGTTTTTCCTTCACCTGTCGCAATAATTCTCTCTTCTGTTGAGACTTGGAGTGTAGGAATTTCTATAGGATCTGACGAACAAACAGCACCTGATTTTGTAGTTACAAACATTTGAGCAGTAAAGGCTGCATTATCTACAGGATATTTTCCGTCTTCACTAGTCCAATCCCAAGTATAAGTAGGTTCTGTAATTCCAATATCATCAAGTACTACCCAATCTTCATCACCACGTTTAATAACAACTTTACGACTAGCTACGATATCATTGTCAATACCGTTAAAGAGTTGGAATATCATGTCGTCAGGTTGTGGTAATGTAGCAACGTCTTTATCAAATACTGGTTTAAATACATCCCATTCATTACAAAGTATTTCCACACGTCTGTTTTCTATTTGTCCTAAGCTATCTTTTGAGTTAGACGGATTTGCAGGTAGATCTCTATAAGTTAATTTCATCCTATCAGGACTAATTTTCCAAATATCTTTGAGATAATTATAAACGTTATCAGCGCGTTCTTTAGATAGTCCTTTACGTTTTTCGCCTTCATTAACCGCATCATTACATCCTACTATTTCTATAGTTACATCAGGATGTTTTGTTAATCTGAAACCGAATATGTTCAATATATGATAGTATTTATCTAAGGTTGCACCTACAATTGTTGTATCTGAAAACATTCTTGTTTCATTTGCTGATTTAAATACTTTATATCTACTTGGAAATTCTGATGAGCCTTCATCAAAGAAAACATAAGTAAGCAGTGGGTGCAAGCTCCAGTTCAATATCTCTTCCATAACTAATCCGTTAAAATTAGCCAGATTTGGTTTGGAAGTTTTTGATTTCCTAATATATTCAGACTCTTCTATCTTAGCTACTAATTTTGGTCGTTCTCCCATAGGTATTGTAATCTTGATATGTTCAGCATGTTTGTTTGCAGCTTCTTCTCGATCTTCTATAGGCATATATCGTTTTACTGTCTGTTTTACAGTTTTCGTTCCAAATTTAGGATGCACAGAAGTAACATCATAATCTACAGATCCTGCTAAATTATCATCATCACCGAAAGCATCATAAGTTACAACATAAGAAAACTCTTGATTACTTTCGTTTAACTCAATAGTATCTAATTTATTAGTAAGTTTATTTCTAAGAATTATATTAGCAAAAATAAGGTCACCTGTACATTCATCAACTACTTTTCCTGTTATTAACACAGTTCTTTTATAAGTAGGAACAACAGCAACATATAAATCAAGATCTGATTTGCCTGATTGAGCACTTAAATCAGTTCTGTTAGATGAAAAATATATTATATCACCGGAAGCAGGCATAGTCATAAACTGTTCATCAAATTTAGTATTCAATGGTTCACCTAGGTTTGTCGGTTTACTCCATGAACGAGTACTTGGTGAATAAGTAGTTATGTAGAAATCAAGACCACCATAATTAACAGAGTGAGCATCAGAAGAAAATATTAAGGTTCTACCATCGGAACAAATGAAAGGCGAGCAATCTTTACCTTTAGTATTAATAGCTTCCAAGTTTTTAGCTGGTCCCCATTCATCCATATCGTCATCCCAATCGGAGTACCAAATATCCATTTCTTCATACTTATTGCGTCCACTACTATTAGGACCTTTACGAGTAGAAGTGAAATATAAGCGCGTACCATCGGGCGTAATAGAAGGTTGAGAGTCAAAATATTCAGAATTTACATTTTTACCTAAATTTACTGGTTTACCCCACACATCACCCTCTAATGTAACTCTATAAATATCGCAATCACCATATCCGTCAGGACGATTACAGCCTGTAAAATATAGAGTTTTACCGTCAGCAGTTATAGTAGCGACACCTTCATTTAGTATTGTATTAACTCCTAATTGATCATTATCAACCGATTCGTCTATATTAAAAGGCAACATAGTAAATACAGTATCCAATTTATGTTCTTTTTTAAATGCCCAAAAATCCGTTGAATTTTTATTATTTGGCAATTTCTTTGAACCAGGACGATTAGATACAAAATATATAGTTTTGCCATCTCCTGTAACAGTTGGAGCATAATCATCAAATTCTGTATTAACAACAGGACCTAAATTAATTATTCTTAATTTTTTATTAGTAATTATACCAGCTCCTGTAGCATCACCACCACCGTCCGATGATTCTAGTTTAATTCCATACAAGTACTTATTGGAATTAACTTGTGCAATTAACATGTCATTTGATGAAGTACTTGCATTTTCTATTATGTCATTAGCAAGTAAGTTCATTGTAAATATTACTGTTACTAACAGTAATAATGCAAATTTCGTAGTTGTTCGGTACATACAATCTCCTACACTTTTTATAAAATTATAATTATATTTTCTTTCGTTTGGTATTCAATATAAAGTTCAATATAAAGATTTTTTACAAAAAAAAAAAATCTTATTAAATAAAAATTATTTTTTTACAAAAAAAATATTTATTAAAACATTTATATGTTTTTATTATTTATTTGCAAGTAATATAATTATTTAATTGTTAAATCTAAAACACATACAGTTTTTAGTATTTTTTCTATTTATTTTCACTCTGTAAAACACCACAATACTATCTTTGATTTAATAGTATAATTTATATAGTTTACACTGTTTTTTTCTTTAACTTCTTAATATTTTACTAAAATAGTTAATTTTCTATTAATAATTGATATATTTTTATTTATTAAAAAGCATCAATTAAAAATTTTTATTCCTGTGCTGCATCAGCATTTTCATTTTCTATTACTCCCGGTGCCGAAGTATCTTTATCTGATATAACAATTTCTACACGTCTGTTTTTTTTACGTCCTTCTTCAGAAAGATTATCTTCTATCGGTCGCTGTCCTCCAAAAGCACGAACAACTACATTATGTTCAGGAACTTGTTTATTTATAAGCAAATATCCGATATTTAATGCTCGTGCTGCTGATAAATGCCAATTTGATTCATATCGCATTGAACGCATAGGAACAGCATCTGTATGTCCATCGACATTGATTTGTTTGTCTATCACCCTTAGAATACTAGCTATTGAATCTATGATTGTTACGGCTTCAATTTGCAAATCAGCACTACCTGATTTAAATAACAAATCAGCGTTTATTATTATTTTAAAACCATCTTGTACAGGTTCTATATTTAATTTACCTTGTTTTAATAGAACTTTTAATTTTTCTTCAAATTTTGTTTTAACTAAATCTATGCTCTGCTCTTCCTTAGGAATAACAATAGGAGGCGGAATAACCGAAATATTAGCATTCATTATATCTTTTTCTTTTTTTGCTTCACTACTAAAAATAGTAGCAAAACTTGAAACAACTTCTGCATATTTAGAGAGATCTACTTGAGAGCTAGCATAAAGTATAGCAAACAGTCCAAGCAATAAAGTTAACAAATCAGCATAAGTTATTAGATATCTATCTTTATCGGCTTTAATGTTTAATGTCCGTTTTTTTCTATTTGTTTTCCTCATAATTCTAATTTAGTAAGTATAGTTCTAACAAAGCCGTTACCGCATTTGTTGGTGTTATTTCTCCCATTAAAACTTGTTTTTCAATTTTGGGAATAGCATTTACTATAGCTGTTTTATTATAGAATCTATTTTTTATTTCATCTTCTACCATCGAAAACACCCAATTAATTATTTGGTGTTTGCGTCTTTTATCAAACACTCCATTAGTTTTGGTAACATCAAGAAATGTATTAATCTCAGTCCAAATCTTATCAATACCTTTGTTATTTAAAGCTGAGTAAGTCATAACTGGAGTTTTCCAACCTTCCGTGGCTGCTTGTAACATTCCAAGAGCTTGTTTATAATGTGTTTTTGTGATATTAGCATAGTTAATATTTTCACCATCTGCTTTATTAATAGCTATCATATCAGAAATTTCAACAACCCCTTTTTTAATACCTTGCAATTCATCACCTGAACCCGGTATTAGAACTAATAAAAAGAAATCGACCATAGACCTTACAGTAATCTCACTTTGCCCAACTCCTATAGTTTCTATAATAATAACATCAAAACCTGCCGCTTCGCAAGCTAATATAGTTTCACGAGTTTTACGAGCTACTCCCCCTAAAGTACCTGCCGAAGGAGAAGGTCTTATGTAAGCATTTTTTTCTCGTGAAAGTAGCTCCATTCGTGTTTTATCTCCAAGAATAGACCCTTTTGTTAAAGTTGAGCTAGGATCAATAGCTAGAACAGCTACACGTAATCCTTGCTTACATAGGTAACAACCTAATGCTTCTATTGTCGTACTTTTTCCGGCACCAGGTGGTCCTGATACACCTATTCTCACAGATTTACCTGTATGTGGCAATATTTTTTTCAGCACTTCCTGTGCTAAGTCAATATGAACTTGAGAATTACTTTCTATTAAAGTAATAGCCTTTGATAAAACTGCAATATCTCTATTTATAATACCATTATAATAATCATCAACAGATAATTTCTTTCGTTTAACTAATTTAATGTCATTAACGTCAGTTTGCACCGCTTCAACGCCCGGCATAACATAAGTAGTAAATTCTTTTCCGCTATTTTCAGGAACCCATTCCGGTCTATTTATATTCTCCTCATACATATTAAAACTACAATCTAATTATTAATCAACTGTTAATCAACAAATTTAAAATGGAACATCATCTTCTTCTAAATCTGTTGTCAGATGAGATGCTAACTGGTCTGTAATAGAACTAGCGTTAGATTGTTTTTGATAATCTTCCGAGATAGATTTTTCGTAAGAACCTCCTTCTCTAGGAGTTAAAATGATAAAATCTGTAGCATATATATCAGTAGTATATACCTTTTGCCCGTCTTTGCCATCATAACTACCATATTTCAATCTACCTTCAATATAAATTTTAGAACCTTTATGCAAATAATCACTTGCTCTTTTTGCAAGATTATCCCATAAAGTAACTCTATGCCAATCGGTAACTTCTTTCCACTCACCAGTAGTTTTATCTTTATAACGTTCAGATGTAGCTATATTAAGCGTACATATTAAAGTCCCTGTGGGCGTTGTTCTTAATTCAGGATCTTGACCTAAATTTCCAAGCAATGTAACCCTATTAACACTAATTGCCATTTTTATATCCTCGAATAATTTTAATAGAATAATTTATATAATTGTTGTTTTTATCTAATTAATAATTTATTTGAAATCCTAAGCCATTATAATAATTTTTATTATCATAAAACATTCCATGAATACTATAACCTGAATAAAAATAATAGCTTAACGAAATTTCAATATTTTTTGAAGTACTAAAACCTAAACCACATTGCATAGCACTACAAGCAGTATTTTTCAACGTATCACTCCCTATGATTTTCAAATCATATCCGCCTCGCAAAGAAAAGAATTTACAAAAAGGAATATGAAAATCAAAACCAACTTGCGGTACAAATTTATTAATATTTTTGGGAAGCGTTGAAAATATATAAGTCAGACCTATATAAGGACGTAAGTATTTCATCTTCAAAGCTATTACAAAATCTGCAAACTCCCTGCTATAAACAAACGGACTTTTGAAAAATATATTATTTTCAGAATAACCATCTATCAAATGCGAAGAAATATGCGCTAAACGCAATCTTGTTTCAAAAAACATATTAAACATTTTAAACAAGCTACTTGCATTCACTCCAAAAAAATAATCTGCTGTCTCTACAGGAAACTTCATTTTCCCTTCGGAACGCAAGCAAGAAAGAATAAAAAAATCACTTCCTAATCTTATCTTGGTATTCGTATCTAATATACTAAATTCATATAAATCTAATGAATGCCCTATATCTAAACGTAATTTGTCATTTTCTATTTGATAAAAAGAAGATATTCTTGCCTCAAGTTGATTTGCCTCTAAGGGCTTAAACAATAAATTATCAAAAGCACTTAATTTACATACCGACGAAAGAATATATACTATAAATATAATAATAATTTTTCTCATATTCTCAAACTCTAGCTAGTTCGTGGTAGAATTTACAGGTGTTTCGATAGTTATTGTTACAGTCCTACAATAAAATCTGCCTTCGGGTAAGCTATTATCGTAAAGCAACTCACTTTCTCCTACTCCTCTAACTTCAGCATTTGATATTGATAGACGTTGCGCTACTGCTTTTGCACGCTCATAAGCAAGTTTCTTATTAACAGCTTCTTCGCCTATATAATCCGTATAACCTGATATAGTTACTATAGAATTACTTTTCACTCTATCTTTAATAAAGTCAACAACTTGTTTATGTCCTGTTTCTAACCTCCTTGAACCAAAATCAAATAGAATTAAACTATAGTTTTCATATTCTATATCGGAACGTTTTGCCTTTCTTTTAGTATCAATAGTAATCGTTTTAACATCTATTTCTTTTTTGTTTGAATTTGCTTTTTGTCCTATTTTATCAGTAACTTGTAATATATACTGTATATTATCCCCATCATTACCAAACTTTGCATCGCTTGTTTTCCAAATTATTTCATTAGGAATTTCATTTTTTCCAGTCCATTTTGCAATTTCATTATTTTTTTCTAATATCTTAAAATCCCATTCTTTGACACCGAAAGTACTTTCAATTTCAGGTATAAAACTTATTTCTAAATCTTGAATTACCTTTAAGGTATCAAAAACTAAAATAGATTCTATAATTCTTTTATCTTTTGCCCATATTTCAACACGTCTATTTTCGTCAATTCCACCTTCTTCTTGGGACAATGTAGCTTCTTGCGGCAAATTACGTGCAACAACTTTAATTCTACTTTCATCTATCTTCCAAACGTCAACTAAATAATTTTTAACTGATACAGCACGCCGTTCCGACAATTGTAAGTTACCTTTTTCACCATCAGTATTTGTATTTGTTCCTATTAATTCTATATCTGCATCACTATATTCACGTAACCTACTACCTACAATATTTAATACATGATAATAAGTTTCTATAACATTTAGATTTCTTAATTGCTTAATATTAAAATTATTAGCTTGTTCGCTACTTAATAAATTATATCTACTTGGTAACTCAGATGAATTTTCTTCAAAAAATATGTAGTTTAATATAGGATTTAAATTTACATAAGTAAAGTCTTCAACCACAATTTCTACATCTTTATTAAGCATCTTATTTTTATCTACCTTAAAAGCATTTATATCAACTATAAAAGTTTTTTTATCTTTAGGGATTTGTAAATCGGGTAAATTCGGTATTATCGGTTCCGCCGGTGGCGGCGGTGGCGGTGGCGGTGTCCTATATTTAAACGCCAATCCGAAATTTAATTGTGATACATTCCAAGATAGATTTTTCACTGGTGATGACAGCCAATAAGTATAATATAATTCAGGAGATAAATGTAAAAATCCTGTTTTAGTCAATGGCAATTCATAAGATATACCTAACGTCAAAGCATATAACAATGAGCTCTTATCAGGAAGTTCTCCAGAATGCACATTGCGAATACGCGTTCCATCAGTAAAAGTACCTGTTTCAGGCGATATTAACTTCTCATATTGACTAAAAGTTGCCGATACTGGCAAAGCTAATTTTACACCTAAATATGAAAAAAAATTCTTTGAAATAGGTTCAATATTATAACTTATAAAAGGGAAAAAAGATACTATATTATTCTTTACATCTATTTGATTCTCAACTATTCCATCTTTGAGTTCCCCTTTAAGAATAACAGGAAATCCATCTCTTTTTATAAATTCACCATGCAAATTGCTTAAAGAAGCACGAGCTCCAAACGACCAAAGTGGATTAATAAAAAATTGTGCACTTAAACCATATTCAAAACCTAACCCATTTCCTGTTTTAAAATTACTGCAACAATTTGGAATACCGGGCAAACCGCGAAAATCAGCATTGTGAAAATTTAGCCCATAATTTACAAATATTCCAAATAAAGGTTTTGTGCTCATTTTTTTTAATTCTTCAGAATAATTGTATTCGTTTTCTGAAGTTGGAAGTTCCTTCTCCGTTTTAGAATAAACCGAAAATGAAGAAAATAATACAAATAGTAGTATTGTGTTTATAAGTTTAATTTTATTTAAATTCATTTATTATCAAAAATGTTCTACTAGTTTATAGGAAGTAAAAATGTAAAAGTAGTACCTTTTCCTAAAGTACTGGCAACCTGGAACAAACCGTTATGCGCTTCAATATAGTGCTTAATTGTAGTAAAAGCAAGATGTTCTACACTTAACGGAGTGTCTGCAGTATTTTGCGATTTATCTACAGAAAAATATTGTAATTCTTCTTCATTTAATCCAATACCGTCATCTTTAATTTCAAAAATGATTCCATTTTTAGTTTCATTATAATAACAAGAAACTACAATATTACCTGTATTATAAGTGTTACGAATAGCGTTTGCAACTAAACTGTGAAGAACAAAAAATATTTTATCATAATCAATATAAATTACATCTATACCTGCCTCTATATTATGTCTAATATTAATTCTTTTTTCTAAAGCTTCTTCTTGACTACTAGCTAAAGCTTCTTCTAATAAATGCTGAACTTTTACATTCTCACAATTTAGATTTACTCGCTCAATCATATTAACATCAGAAGTCCTTTGAATATCTTCTGAAATAGCAATAATTTTTTGCGTCGCTTCAATTATGTATTTAACAATATCTTTTGTATCATTCACATTTAAATCATACGAACGCAAAAGCTCAACTAGACTTTTAATGGAAGCAGCAGGCTCTTTAATTCCTCTGGCTAGAATATCAGAAAAAACCACATTCTTGTTCTCTTGCAACTGTTGCATTTCAAAGTCCTTATGACGCATTAAATCAACTTGATACAGAATAGCTTCATTAACATACATTATCTCATCAACTTTTGAGTTGATCTCTGTCATTGTCCCTTCTAAAGTTTGCTTCAAATGCATCAAATCATCCGTTCTGACATTTTGAGAATCCAATATCTGATCTTTAATAGCCATTTGCGTTTGAAACTCTGATATTTTCTTCGAAGATGTTTTGTTACGTCTATATGATTTGATAAGTATAATTATCAACACAATAATAATTATAGCAGCTATACCTTCTAATAAAAATGGAATTCCAAACAAATTAGAATTGTGTGATGAAGATAAATCTTTGTTTTTAAATAAAGC
This sequence comes from Ignavibacteria bacterium, assembly GCA_012518115.1. Classification (GTDB taxonomy): domain Bacteria; phylum Bacteroidota; class Ignavibacteria; order Kapaibacteriales; family UBA2268; genus JAAYTD01. The sequence goes on from JAAYTD010000026.1 coordinate 23,375, forward strand.
TATAAGGCTATCAGAAGTTCGTTTTTCTTCGGTTAGTTGCCTGTTTTCAGCAATTAAATTAGCTGTCTTATTGTCAACTTCAAATTTTATTATTTCCGGTGCTGTTACCCATTTACCTTTAACATCAAAAGCTGATATTAAAATCTCATATTTATCTTCATTTAAATTAGCATATAAACAGTTTGAAAGCCCCATTGTTTTTATAGCAGAATCACCTTGCGAGTTCTTCAAAACTATTTTATACATATACGTAGAACTACTGTTTTGAGCAAATCCTTCTAACGTAAAGTTGAATCTAATACTATCTTTGTTGCTTAATACAATATCATAATACTCATCTAACTTTAGAGAATTTATATGAATACTATCAATAGAAACATTATATAAGTATTCAGAATAAGAAACACTATGGCTACTTACCCAAAGAAAACTAAATAAAAGTATATAAACGATGTTAAAAATTATCTTTTTAAGCTTAAATAACATAATTTATTTAAAATATCTCATATATTATTTATCAAAAATACTTAAAATTTATGAAAAAACATAATATTGTTATAAAAAAATGGAAAAATGAATTAACATTATAATTCTCTAGACATATTAAACAATAAGATTAATTGCTTTCCCTGCCAACCAAGATTCTATGTTGTTTACAACTATGTCTATTCTTGCTGCAAAAGCTTCTTCCGTAGCATAGGCAACATGAGGAGTTACAATACAATTAGGTAAGTTCAACAACAAATGATCTTTAGGTAATGGCGGCTCTTTCTCAAATACATCTATACCTGCACCCGCAATTTTCTTGTTTTTCAAAGCAAATGCAAGCGCTTGCATATCAACAACATCTCCTCGTGCCGTATTAATCAATATAGCATCAGGTTTGCAAAGTCGCAATTTTTCTTCTGAAATAATATGATAAGTATCTTTATTCAATGGTAAATGTAGTGAAATTATATCCGAAATCGTTAACAATTCTTCAAGCGAGATATATTCTACACCGCTATTTATCAATTCTTGCTTTTTAGTACGACTCCAAGCAACAACTTTACAAGAAAAATTTCTTAATATAGAAGCCGTTCTACAACCTATAGCGCCTGTCCCTACTATGCCTACCGTTTTTCCGTGTATTTGCCGACCAAGAAAACCGTCCCGTCCCTCGCCACATCTTGTTTTATTATCTAATTCAACTATATTTCTATAAACATTGAGCATCAAAGCTAAAGCCAGCTCGCTTACAGCTTCTGTAGCATAACCAGAGGCATTGCAAACAGATATATTTGCGGAACGACAATAATCTAAATCAATATGATCAACACCTGTAAATGCAACTGACAGCATCTTTAATTTCGGACAATGCGACATCACATCTTTAGTTAATTTTATATTTGAAATAATTGCAATTTCAGCATCTTTAAGACGTTCAATCAATATTTCATCACTTTCTTGTCTGTCCGAAAACATCAAGAAATTATGCCCTAAATTTTGAAACTTCTCTTTAAGTTCACGATACTTATCTTCTTTTATTCCAATAGGTTCAACAGCAACAATATTCATAAAAATCAAAAAATATATATGTTAGAAAATACATTTTAGGCAAATAAATTGTAAAAAAACACTTACAAAAATAATATATTTTTTTGAAATGATTGATAAAGTTGAAATTATTTTTTAATTTTGTAGTTTACGTTTCGTACAACAAAACTTTATTTAAAATATTTCAACTATCAAAATATAAAAAAATGACGCCAGAAGAAATTAATAAAATCATAGAAATACCTGCTTGGGACTCTGTTTCTGCTATAAAACCAAATGAAGCAGCTTACATTTACCAATTTATCAAGGAACATAATCTTTCTCGCACCGTAGAAACAGGATTTGCCTTTGCGCGCTCTGCTTCTCATATTATGGCTGCAACTGAGAATGACCACATAGCTATTGATCCATTTCAATCCAGATATAAAAATATGGGATTAAGTAATATAGAAAAGCTTGGTTTCTCTGATAAATTAAGATTTGAACCTGATTTTTCCCACAACGTTCTACCAAAACTCGTTAATGAAAAGAAAACTTTTGACTTTATTTTCATTGATGGTTCTCATTCATTTGACGGCATTTTAATAGATTTTTATTATGCAAATTTGCTATTAGAACAAAAAGGATATGTGATGCTCCACGATACTTGGATGCGTTCTACCCGTTTAGTAGAAAATTATATAAAAACAAATCTTACAAATTATCGCTATATAAAATCACCGTTAAGAAATCTTTCTATTTTCCAAAAATTAGGTGAGGATACACGAGATGGAATGGGTTTCACAGAGTTTTATACTTTTAAGTCTTATTTCGTTTACAAACTTATAACTTGGATGGCAAATGGAGAAAGAACATTTCTTAAATCTGTGGCATTAAAAATAAAAGACATACTAAAATAAATAGTTTGGACTAGCTCGCTTCGTTTATGATATTATAAAGATTAATAAAATCATCAACTTGTAGTTCTTCAGGTCGTTGTTTTAGATAATTTAGATTTCTGCTTTCAAGTTCTATTGTTAATTTTTCAATACTAATTTGACGTTCTGACAAATAAGGTCTTATTGAATTATTTATCATTTTACGACGTTGCAAAAATACTGCTTTTATTAATCGCATTACTTCTTTTTTGTCTATATTTTCGTAAGTATCATCAAATTCTATTCTTAAAGCAGAAGAAACAACTTTTGGAGGCGGGAAAAATACACTTGGCGGAAGATGGAATGCTATTTTTGCTTTTCCATATATTTTTGTAGCTATTGTTGTTACGCCGTAGTCTTTGGTTCGTGGCGAAGCGCATATTCGTTCAGCAACTTCACGTTGCACGGTAAGAACTACATTTTTTATTATACTCGCAAAATCAAAAGTCCAAAACAAAATATCTGTTGAAATATTGTAAGGTATATTGCCAATTACATAAAGTTCCGACATATCTAAATCAAATAGATTTACTTCGCGAACATCAGAATTTACAACATTAAAGTTAGATATGCCCGAATATTTTTGCGTAAGATAATCAAATGCTCGCTTATCTTTTTCTATTGCAAAAACATTCGCTTTTCTTTCTATTAAAATATCAGTAAGAGCTCCCATACCAGGTCCTATTTCTACAATATTTTTCGCAGAAATATCGCCTAGTAAATCAACAATTTTATTAGCTAAATTTTTATCTTTCAAAAAATTTTGCCCTAAAGCTTTTATAGGAGTTATTCTATCTAATTTCATTTAAGTTATATTGTTTCAAACAGTTCCGAAACTTCTTCTTGCATTTTTTTAAGATCTGCCGAAATTACTTTCATATCTGCAAAAACAGCGGTAAAATTAGAATCGCCACTCCAGCGTGGAACTATATGAAAATGAATATGGCTCGGCAAACCTGCTCCCGCTGCTTCACCTATATTTACACCGATATTAAAACCATGTGGCGAAAAAAGTTGCTTTTGAATAACTATTGCTTTCTGCACTAAGTTCATAATATCAGCTAGCTCTTCTGGTTGCAATTCTTCAAAAACAGAAATATGGCGTAAAGGAGCTACTAAAATATGCCCACTGTTATAAGGAAATTTATTCAAAATAGCTATACAAAATTTACTACGCTTTACAACTAAAAGTTCTTTATCTTTTTCTAAATCTTGATTAGCTATAGCTTCACAAATAAAACATTGATTTTTTTTATCTTTATCTTTAAATGTTTCAATATATTGCGAACGCCAAGGAGACCACATTTGTTTCATAATCAATCTATATGTAAATAAAAAATATCAAGAAATAAACGACAATCCTATAATTTTAGTGTAATATGTTGAAAAATAAATAGAAATCATCCAAATAGAATAGCGCTTTATATTTTTATCTTAAATTTCTTAACTTTTTTCATTATATTTGTAGCTTATTTGTCTCAACTATATTTGGTTAAAACACATAATGAACAACATATTGAAGAAAGTATCTCTATTCGTTTATTTTTTATGCTTTTTGCAAATAAATCTATCAGCAACTCAAAACGATAGTACTGTCTATCAAAGCGGAGCAAATCCTGAAGCTACTGAAGAAACTGATACAGAGATCATCCTTGATACTTTAAGTTTCAAATACAAATTTATTCCAGGTGATTCGCTATATTATTCTGTATATTCACGAGATAGCATATCTATTAATTTCGATGACCCTCTGTTACGCTTACGCGAAGAAAAAATACTTATAACTTGTGATTCAATAAATTCCGCAGGAAATTTTTGTTTAACACAAACAATGATTAATTTTACAGCTATTGAATCTTATAAAGAACAACAAAATGTTAAAAGAGAATCCACTAACTGGCTTAATGTACCAATTTATATTGAATTAGATTCGTTAGGTCGTAGAATAAAGCTTTCAAATCCCGATACAAATTTAGCAGCGGCAACTCCGGGCGGTGCTTTCCAACCGATATTACTTTTGCCTTTAATACAAAAAGGATTGAACCTGAAAGCAAAAAATGAATCTTGGTTAAATTCTTCAATGGATATGTTAGCTGAAAACGCTATGCCTGTCCCTGTTTTCAAAAGTATGACTTTAATGAGAGTTATGGGACACGTTGATACTTTAGGCTATAATACCATAAAATTCTCTTTCTCGCGTTCCGGACAAGCTTCGCATGAACTTGTAACAAAAGAATATAGTATGAAAACTTCAGCAGTAATTAATTCAGGAGGCGACTTTTTCCTTGACACAAATTTGTGGGTACCTGTACATTTAGTACACTCAATGGAACAAAAACTAAGATTTTATTATCCCGATAATAGAGACCAACCAGGCAAGCATTTTATCTCTTCGACTTTCATATTAGACAAAATTATACGCCCAGATAAAAAAAATACTGGTAAAAACATTAATAAACAATAAAAGCAAATAAGTTATGTATTACTTAAATAATGATTTTAACTATTCACCTTACTTTAACTTATCTTTAGAAGAATATTTTTTGAAAAACTCTAAAGATGATTTTTTTATACTTTGGCAAAATGAACCTACAGTTGTAGTAGGTTTGCATCAAAATACAAATTCTGAAATTTCTATAGATTACACACAACAAAAATCTATAAATATCGTTAGAAGAATGACAGGTGGCGGTGCAGTTTATCATGATTTTGGAAATGTAAATTTTTCTTTTATTGAAAATTGCGAAGATAGAGCTCCTAATTTTAAAAAATATGCTGACATAATTATTGCAGCTCTCAGAAAATTTTCTGTTGAAGCTTACTTTTCCGGAAGAAATGATATTTTAATTGATGATAAAAAAATATCAGGAAATGCAGCTATGGTTTTTGGAAATAGAATTTTGCATCATGGAACACTACTTTTTAATGCAAATTCAAAAGATATTTTTGAAGCATTAAATACAAATTCAGCAAAATTTGAAGGAAAAAGTGTGCAATCAGTACGCTCACGAGTAGCAAATATCATAGATTATATGCCAGAAACTATTACCGTTAAAGAATTTATTGATAAAATTATGAACGAAGTAATAGTAAAGTTTCCAAATGCAAAAAAATATGTATTGTCAGAAAAAGATATTGCAGAAATTAAGAATTTAGCCGATAAAAAGTATAATACTTGGGAATGGAATTTCGGAAATTCACCAAAATATAATTTTACTAAAAAAACAAAAATAAATGCTGGAACATTTGAAATATATTTAGAAGTTAATAACAGCATTATAAAAGAAGCAAAAATTTACGGCGACTTCTTTTCTATAGGAAATATTAAAGACATTGAAAATATGTTAATAGAACAAAAACATGAAATGCAAACTTTGAAAGATATTTTCAGCAAAATTAATCTTGATAACTATTTTGTAAATATAAGCTTAGAAGAGTTTATATCTTGCTTTTTCTAAAATTATTTATTTATTATTATGAAATTAAAAATTAAAAATTTATTTATTGTTTCAATAATACTTTTATTCTCAAATTCAATTGCTAATTCAGCTGATGATCTACATAATTCTATTTATTTAGGAATGGCTGGCGGTGCAAATCTGAATAACGGCGGTAAAGAATTTTTAATATCTTTAACATATACCCATACTTTTGAATATACTGAACCTAACTTCTTTATTGGTGCGACATTAGAAAGTATTTTTGCAAATCATAACGAACTAGCTTTAGGAGTTCCTTTAGGATTTTATGCCACCAAAGAATTAAAGTTTTGGCTAACTCCCGCTTATGTATTTGGCGATGAAAAAAAGATAAAAGAAGATGGCGAACATTTTGAATATGGCGATAAATTTATGCTATCAATTTCTTCAGCTTATGTTTTTCCTTTAGAAAACAATCGTTTTTCAATAATGCCATTTATAGCGGGCAATATTGTTAATTATGAGTTCACACTAGCACTTGGCGTGAAATTTAGTTTGAATTTCACAAATGACTTTAATTAAATAATTGTTGAAAAGATTCTTACAAATAGCTAGTAAAAAATATTTTGAACTTACTTATTTTCATATTAGAAATAAAAAAAGGTTACTTTGTTTTTAAAGTAACCTTTTTATTTTACATTTAATTTTTATCAATTTTTTACTTAGGTTGACAAATTTCAGTTAGCACTCCATTTGTTGATTTCGGGTGCATAAAAGCTATCATCATATCATGAGCTCCTAATCTAGGTTTTTTATCTATAAGTTGGATGCCCTCGCTTTCGATGCGCGCTAGTTCTTCTTCAACATTATCTGTTTCGAATGCAAGATGATGTAAACCACCTTTTCCTCCATTTCTTTCAATAAACTTTGCAATAGGAGATTCAGGAGAAGTTGGTAATGTAAGTTCAATAAGAACGTTACCAACTTTGAAAGAAGCTATTTCAACTTTTTGATCTTCAACGATTTCTCTATGAACAGATTCAAATTGAAATATTTTTCTAAAAGTTTCTATAGAAGCTTCTAAATCTGTAACTGCAATACCTATGTGATTAATTCCTTTAATCATTTTTTATTCCCTCTATGATTTATTATTTCTAAACATGAAAATTATTTACAAATATACTAAACAAAATGTAAAATAAAAACATTATTTTAAAATATATTTACAAAACTTTTTCATTCTACTTTATTTCACATCAAAATTTCACATCAAATAAAGCAGGATGTTTTCGTAAAGATAAACCTAACATTTTCCTAGCACGGAATAAATTTACTTTTACTGTTCCTAAAGGTAAATCTAATCTTTTGGCAATTTCAGCATAGTCTAAATCTTCCGAATATCGCAAACGTATAATTTCTTTATATTTTTCAGGCAAAGCATCAATTGCTTTTTTTATAGCTGTAGTCCTTTCTGCATCCATTAATTGCGTATCTGGCAAACTTGCAGAATCTTCAATTTCAAAAATATATTCCGGTTTACTTGCATCAAGCGGACGACTTAGAGAAATTGTATAATAACGTTTTTTTCTGAGAAAATCTATACAGGCATTTGAAGCAATTTTATATAACCAAGAAGAAAAAGCATAGTCAAAGTTGAAATTTTCCAAAGCTCTATATGCTTTTATAAAAGTTTCTTGAGTTAAATCATCAACATCGTCTTCATCTCGAATTACTTTACGTACAATCGAATTAATTATATCTTTATATTTATTTTGCAAAAAAGTATAAGCATTTTTATCACCTGCTAAAACTCGGCGAATAGCTTCTGCATCTTCTTCGCGACTTTTTTTTCTTCTTTCAACATCTGTCATCGTATAACAAAAATAGTGATTTTTTACAAAATAATTACTATATTGATTTTTTTTATATTATTATTTTCATAAAATGAAAAAGCATTATCACTTAAAAGTTTTATTTTATCTATCTATATTTATCTTTTCTACAAGCAATATTTTTTGTTCTGTTTCCCTTAAAGAGCTAGAACAAACTTTTATCACAGACAAAGAATATATCATCTGGCTTAAAAACGGCGATATGTTCAGTGGCACTATTCTTGGATTTGTTGAACTTACAGATCCTGAGTTATCTTCTATAAATTTTGAAACTTTATTTGGGACTTTCAGAATTTATGAAGATGAAATAAAAAAAATAATTTTAGCTGAAAAACGGATTTCCGGTAATCATCGCACGTTTATTATGCCAACAGCTAATCCAATTGAAAACAATCATTTCATAGGTTCTTACGAACTCCTATCATTCTACGGTGGATTTGGCATAAGTAACTGGCTTTCTGTTACAGCTGGACATACTTTATTGCCAAGTTTCCCTTCTAATTCTAATACTTTAACAAATACTTCTGTTGAAGGAAATTCACAAATAGCATTAGTTAATTGCAAATTTTCTCTTCCAAAAGTAAAATTTTCTGACAGCACCTCTGTAAATTTTGCTTTAGGAGCAAATTTATCTTGGCTTAACGCACAAAACAAGATGCTACACATTTTCGCTTTATCAACTTATAATACACAAGATGCTTCAAACGTTTCATTATGTCTATTTTACAAAGCAGGATTTTCAGAATATCCTATGTTGGTAAATTTATTAAACACAAGTTTTACCGTCAATCATAGCGATGGTACATTTGCTATAGGAGCATCAGCCGATATAAAATTTTCAAGTCGTAAAGATTTAAGTTTTATCGGTGAAATTTGGAATGGCAATATTATGCATCCAACTCATAGTGCAATTTTATTAGGCTTACGTTTGTCAGGACGAAATTTTTCATCAGATTTCGGATTAGTATTTGCAACACAAAAGTTTTTCTTACCTGTTGTTAATTTCGTTTTGTCATTTTAGTACATATATTTTTTTCTATAATATTTTCATTGTGTTCAATTTCATTGCAAATTGTTATTAATTCCGATAAGATCATAGCAGTAGCTCCCCAAAGAGGAACTGCACGATGAATTTGCCAAAAAGGCATTTTTATATTGTCGTCACGAATATTATATTCTTTCATTTTTACATTACTGAAAGAAAAATAGTCTAAAGGAACAGTAAAAGCTTCTTGAACTTCATTACGATTTAATATAAAATCAAGATATTGTCTTGAAAAACCAACAATAGGCGTTATATATGAATTTGAAAGAGGAATATAAATAGGTGTTAAACTACCTAATATTTTTATAGTATAAGGTTGAATTCCTATTTCTTCTTTCGTCTCACGAAGTGCCGCTTTTTCAGGAGTTTCACCTTCCTCTATCCGACCCCCGGGAAAACTTATCTCGCCACTATGAGAATCTAACTTATTACTACGCAAAGTAAAAGCTACTTGCAATCGTTCACTCCTTAATGCTAATATAATAAGAACAGCACATTCTTGCGTATTGATATTAGGTTTATAAAGTAAACGTCTGTTTACTCCATTTGTTAAAGGCGCTAAACGCGAAAAAGCTTCATCACCCGGTAAATTACCACTAGCTAGTCTATGCGTGATTTTATCTAAAAACTCCGTTACTTCAGTATCTGACGTAAAAATTTTCATCTAATAATAATTTTATCTATCTTTTAACGTTTTTCATTAAAATAAATTGTACTTGCTATAAAAAAAACCGCTAGATTGAAATAAACTAGCGGCAAGTTTTATATCTTAATATTTCTTCTCTAATCTGTTTTTTCAGAAGAAATTAATTTTCCTTTAGCATCGAATTTTAATTCATATTCTTCTTTACCACTAAAAACTTCTACTTCCCAATGCTTTTTATTGTATATGTTTTCTATTTTAACAACCTTAGCTTTAGGTCGTATTTTCGAAATATATGTTTTTGCTTCTTTCGGTAATAAATCAACTATAGACTTTGGCAATTCTTTATTGTTTTTTGATTCAATTTTCTCCCAAACACCGTCTGAATAAAAATCAATTTGAGTCTTGTTTTTTAATCTTACCTCAAAATCTTTATCATCTAAATCTTGCTCTATAATACGAATTAAGTTTTCTTTATAATGCTCTGTAATGAATGTTCTAGCTGCAGCCGGAAGATCAGATATTTTTATAGTTATATCTTTTGAATACAAATTATTAAACATCAAAATAAAAGTAAAAGCGACAATTAATTTATTCCTCATTTTTTAACTCTCCTTTGCTATTAGTCTTCCTTTTGCATCAAATTTTAATTCATATTCTTTGCCATTTAATATAACTTCTAATTCCCAAAAATAATCAAAATCTACTACTAATCTCTCTATTTTTTTTACTATTGTAATTTTTTCTTTTAAAATATAATTTTGTATATTTCGCGGTAAAAGCGCTAAAATTGAACTAGGCAACGATATTAGATCTTTTTTAGCCTTAATTTCTTTCCAATTACCTTGTAAATCAAATTCTATCTCTATTCCATTTGTTAATTTAACTTCATAACCGTCATCATCTCGTTCAACAGAAATAATAGCACTTAAATCAAAATGTTGCTTTAAAAAATTCTTAGCTAATATAGGTAATTTTTTTACAAAAGCATTTTGTTCTTGAATTTCATTTTTACTGATTAATTTACCTTTAGCATCGAATTTCAACTTAACTTTTTTACCGTTTATTAAAACTTTAATCTCCCACTGGTTTTCGCTATATATATTCTCTATTTCAAATATAATAGCAGCACCAGACATATTAAGAATATATTCTTGGATAGATTTAGGAAGTAAAGCTATTACTGACTTAACTAAAGAAATTGTAAATGTAGTTTTAACTTCTTTCCAATCACCGTTTGCACTAAATTTAATTTTTGTGCCATTTAATAACACAATATTATATTCACCGTTTTCATCTTGTTCGATATAGAAAACTTCTATTGCTTTATAATGCAAAAATATGAATTCTCTTACTACTTGTGGCAGTTTATCAATTGTAATAATAAGTTTACCATCACAATTTTTACCATATGTAATTTCACCTTTAAGATTAAACAACATATTGAAAGTAAAATCATTTAGTTTTACTTCAATCTCCCAATTATGTTGATTTAATACAGCATTTCTTAGTTTAATTACATCTAATAAAGGAAACATAACTATACGTGCTTTAATCTTCGCCGGAAGTAATGAAAAGATAGATGCAGGAACTTCATTGTCTTCTCCAAGATTAATTTCTTTCCAACAACCTTCTAAATTAAATGTAATTGCAACACCATTGACTAAATTTACTTCATAATAATTTAAACTTTCATTTTTATTAACGGCAATAATAGAAACACCGTTATAATGCGACGACAAAAATTCTTGTGCATCTTTTGGAAGCATATCTGGTTCTACAACTGTATTATTATCACTTGAACAAGATGATAAAAATACAACCAGTATTGCAAAAATTAAAGGAAAAAATTTGTTTAACATGATATAATACTCCGTATATAATAATAAAATTAATTTAATTCACTTAAAATAAATAAGACGTTTTTTAAAAAAATAAATTGTAATAGCTATTTTCATCTATAAACTTTGAATATATTCTTTAATAATTCCTAATGAATAATCGCTTGCATATTTATTTAAAAAATCCATAGCATGAGAAGAAGCTTTTTCAGTAGCAGTATCTGATATCACTCTGACTATATTCAGTGGAGTTTCAAAATCGTTACAGACTTGTGCTACTGCCGCACCTTCCATTTCAACACATAATACTGATGGTAATTTTTTCTGTATGTTCTGTTTTATAGCTATATCAGCCACAAATACATCTCCACTTGCAACATCTCCTACCACTACTTTAGGCATATTGATATTGCTTTTAGACAGTTTATTTTTAAAATCACTATTATTTGCAATAAAATTATTCGCAGCATTCAATATTTTTAGATTTTCTTGTTTTTTTATTTCAAAAAAAGTAGTGTTCATTAATGGAATTTCAAATTGTTTCATAAGAGGTCTTGCGTCCATATCATGTTGAAACAAACGCTCAGCAATAACTACATCACCGATATTCAAATCATCAGATATAGCTCCTGCAACGCCTGTGAAAATAATTTTATCTACTTTAAAATTTACTATCAAATCTGTTGCTGTAGTTGCAGCAGCTACTTTTCCCCAACGCGAAAATACCGCTACAATATTGTGCCCGAATAATTTTCCTGTATGATATACTCTATTACCATTTTGTGTCTCTTTTTTATCCTGAATAGAATTAATTATTTTTTCTATTTCTTCAGGCATCGCTCCCATTAATCCTATAAGCATAAATTACTTAATTAGTTTTTAAAAATATTTAAATTTTATCTAATAAAAATTATCTTGGCGGTTGCCAGTTTCCTCGCTTCCATTTTTTTAACTCTAAAAGTATACTTCCTATATATACATTCATTTTCGCTTTTATTGGAATTCTTGCATCATCAGCACTAAACCAACCTTCAAATTTATCTCCTAATCCATAAACTCCGACCCATTCTGCTTTGCCATTTAAATAATAAGTACTTATCGGATAATCTACTGCTTTAATTTTTACTTTTTCAGTCTTTCCTGTAAAGTTCAAAAATGTATTTCCTACAGATAAATCCATAATCGTCGGTACTTTTACTTTCTTGTTCATATTAACATTTTGACGAGCAAAAAAGAAAAGTGTAGCACCGTCTAAAATAGGCATATTAGCTGTTAAAATCGTATCGTTAATTTTTTCTTTATCGTAGTATTTTTCTGTAGTTAAAGAATTAGCTTGAGGTTTGTTAAAAATAATTTTTTGATAGCCCCAGCCTTCTTTTCCAAGTTTTGTACTACCTTCAAAATATACTCCTGTAGATAAGCTCTTACCCATCCATGAATTAAAAATAGCTTTCATTGATAAAAACGGAATATTGGGATTTGATTCCATAAATACCTTTGAGTGGTATGTTTTTATTCCTTGATATTCATCGTTTTCTAAAGTTACAATTCTTATTCTACCAAGTTTTATAGACATGAATGTTACATCATATTCCAATTCCTCTCCAACATATATTAATTCCTCTGAATATATTGGCAATATATTAAATGAGTATGCTAATATTAAAAATATTACAATACGAAGATTATTTTTTATCATATATAATTTGTTATTACTTACGTATAGCTAGTTGAAAAATAAAACTAAAAGGCAGTTTTGTTTATTTCACAAGTGGCAACATAATAGTAACTTTTGTCCCGCTATCAACTTCGCTAATAATTTTCAAACTTCCATTATGTAAATTTGCTATTGATTTTGCTATTTCCAAACCGATACCTACGCCCTGTTGTTCAAATTTTTCACGTTGGAACTGACTATATGCACCTATAGATTTCACTTGTTCAATTGACATACCATGCCCAAAATCTGATATATCAATTTTTAAATTATCTGCTTCAATTGCTGAATCTATTGTAACTTTACTTCCTTTTTCAGAGAATTTAAAAGCATTATCTAAAATTTCATATATTAATTTTGTAAAAAGCTCTGATCCAACTGCAATTGAAATATCAGTCATAACATTGTTAATAACACAATCTTTATATCTTTCAAATCGTTGGGCAGCCTCATAAGCACTATCAGATACGATAGCCATAGGCTCTTCTGTTACTTCGCTTCGTAATTGAGCAATAGTAGATGGTGAGTTCTTGAAGTTTTCCAGCTGTGTATAATGCAAGAAATTTTCTGTAATCCTAGCAATTCTATCGATAGAATATTTCATATCACTTGCAATTTCTTTAATTTCTTCAGCGGAAAGCATCTCGGCAGTTCCATCAAGAACCTGTGCAATTCCTGATAGTTGCGTTAAAACAGTTCTAAATTCATGAGGCAGTGCATAGTTTAATTTTTTACCTATTTCTTCAACTTTTTCTTGCACATGTTTCTCTAAATTTTTGGATTTTTTCAACTGCGTTTCAACAACGTTCAATAAATCACTTTTTTCAAAAGGCTTAGTTAAATAATCATCAGCCCCTTTAGCCATGCCTTCTCGCATTTTCGCTTTTTCAGTAAATGCAGTTAAAAATACAAATGGGATTGTTTCTGTTTCCTTATTGTTTTTTAAATGAGTTATCACATCATATCCTGTTAAACCCGGCATAGATACGTTACAAATTATAAGATCCGGCTTTTCCGTCTCTGCAAGTTTGATACCATCTTCTCCATTTAAAGCGGTAATAACGTCATACCCTTCGAACTCAAGAAGAACTGCAGTACTCTCTAAAATAAACTCTGCATCATCAATAATTAATATCTTTTTAGCACTATGAGGCATATTTCCTCCTTGATTTATTTGATTTTATAATTTTTCTTCTAATTCTTTTATTTGTTGACCAAAATACTCTTTCTTGTCCGGCTTTTCGCTAATTAACATTTCATAAACTTTAATCGCTTTTTTATAAGCTTTTTGCTTTACGAAAATTTTTGCCATAGTTTCACTAGCTACAATAACTTCAAAGTTATCATCTTCTTCCTCTACAGTTTCTGTTACAGGCGTGATTTTTGCCGTTTCCACTTGTTTAGCAATCTGAGATAAATCATCTATATTAAACTTTTGCGACGCATTGTTTTTCAAGTTTTCTTCTAATAGAAAATCTACGTTATCTATATTAACAGAATTAAAAATATGCTCGTCTGGATCTACATTAAAATTATTCTTAATAGGCAAGTAGTCATCTTGACTATAATTTAAATCTATTTTATATAAAAAATTAGCATTTTTTATATAAACTGTTTCTTCCTTTATTTCTTCATAAGGAAAGCTAAATCCTTTAGAAGAACTTTCATCAACAACTATTGATTTTAGCCCCAATTTATTATTATCTTCTTCTGTTTCTATTAAATCACTAGCTAGTACATCATATTCATTTTCTAAATCGCAATCCTCAGTAGATACATCATGTTGATCTTGCGCTATTTGTTCTTCAAGTTCTACTATTTCATCTAAACGAACAAAACTATTATCAATATCAGATTGCGCTTCGTTATCTTCTATATCATCTTTTAATGAGTCGGAAACTGAAAACACGTCTGCTTCTGCATCGTAAAGCTCATCAACTGTAAATTCGGAAGAGGAAACATCAGGAACTACATCTTCTTCTTCAGATACAACTAAATCTTCATCTTCAAATGAAACGTCAGAAATAGCAGCATCTTCAAAAGATAAGGCTGCTGGCTCTTCTACATCAGCGGAAGATGAAGCTAGTTCGGTTGCAACATCAAGAGCAGAAAACTCCTCATCTTGAAACTCGGAAGTAGAAATATCAAGAGCTCCGTCTTCTTGAGCAGAGGCAAAAAAAGTATCTTCTTCTAAAAAAACATCTGAAATAGCAGCTTCATCAAAAGATAAATCTTGAGCGTCCTCTACATCATCGGAAGAAGAAACGGAAAAATCGTCTAGTACGGTTGCGACATCAGGAGTAGAAATTTCCTCACCTGTAAGTTCAGATGAAGAAACATCAAAAGAGACATCTTCTTCTTCAGATACAACTAAATTTTCATCGTCAAATAAAGCGTCAGAAATAGTATCTTCGTCAAAAGACACAGATTCTGTTTCTCCTATATCACCTTGATCATTTTGATTTTCTTCATCAATAGATAACTTGATAAAACTTTCATCGTCAGGTGGTCTGTTAAGTATGTTCGTGAGATTTTTTATTTCTTCTAGCTGACTTGATACATCATACTTATCTTTATTACTAGATTTACTTTCAAAAAATTCAATATTCATATTTTCTTCTATTTCAATATCCTCTGCCACATTGTTATTTTCCAGTTCTGGTATTTCATTATATATTTGACGTTTAATATTAATAATTGATAGATTTATAGGATACCTTTTTTCAGCAGCATTAATAATAATTTTTGCAGAATCAATTTCATTAGATAAATAATATGCTTTTGCAAGCAATGCCATAGCTAAAGGATAATTAGGATACTTTAATAGTCCTGCCTCACATAGTGCTATAACTTTTTCAAACTCATTGTTCTGTAACAAGTTATCAGCTTCTAATGCAAATTTATAAGATACTTCTGACATAATTTTTCCTTTGACTTATTTTTCATAAATTATAGTTTTTGTATAAGAATTATTTTGATTGTTAATTCTTAATAAATAAGCACCTTGCGATAAATTGTCTATATTTATCACATCTGCCTTGTTATCCATATATTTTGTTAAGATTTTTTCTCCTACAAAATTATATAATTCTGCTTTTAAATTTACAAGATCGTTTTTGAGTAATAAGATATATATTTTTTTATCACTTACATAAACTTTCGCAAATTCATCTGTTTCTTCTTGAAAGTTGTTATCTATCGCTCCATACTCTTCTTTTGCACATTTTTCGAGTGATGCTATAAGTTTTTCTTTAGTTTCTTCTACCGCTGAACAGATTATACATTCTCGCGTTTCATTTGCCTTAAAATCATCTAAAAAATGTAATCCAACAACGTATGAAATATCTGTAACTTTATCAACTTGCTTGTTTTTTCCGCTTGTAAGTGCTTGGATTTGTATATTCCTGTTGAAAATATCTTCTACCATATTATCAATACCTGCTGCTTGTGGTAAAACAAAATAATCAGAATTACTATATTTCGGATAATAAACTAACGAACCGACAAAAGCAGTTAAATCAGTATCGTAAGCTATCTCCACCGCTGCATAGTCTTGTCCTATGCTATACGGAATACATTCACTACAAAACTCCACTCTATTTCTAGCATTTGACTTGCCAACGTCCCAATCGTAATAATGCCCAATTACAAAATCTTTTATAGTTTTTCCACTGATATTTTTAGCTGTTATAATCATTTTCATAGCAGTAGAGCTATCTTGAGGCAACAAATATTTTGTTTGAATTTCAACTCCGATTTTGTTTTCTAGCTTAGCTTTAGAATCTTCAATTATATTGATATTATTTTCTTTACCTTCTAATTTCTTTACAGGAACGAAACTATTTCTATCAGGCTTTCTCTGGTCTGTATCTAAATTTACAGAAACAACTTTTTTCAATCCCGCTGAAGCCATTACGCCACCTTCATATATGAAATTACCTATCGTTTTATGAGAAAAACCTGCTCCGAAGCTACTTAAACCCGTAGGTGTTGAGTAACCTATTGAACCCGCATCGCCAACAGAAATACTCATTATTTCATTATAAAAAGTTGTTACTTGATTTGTTGTAGCGAGTCGCATTTTAAAATTATCGCTATAAACTTCATCGTTTATATTAGTTCCTGAAATATAGACTTTGAAAATCGCTTCATAGTTATTAGCATTTTGAACTATAACACTCGTTTTATACTTTTTTCGTTCTCCTTTTTTAATATCGCCTATGAACATCACAGGTTCCATCAATTTATAAGCATTTTTATCTAAAGCAAATATTAACGAAAAATTTAATGATATATTCTTTGCATCGGCAAGAATATTTTCTAAAACTAAATTCAGATCTAACGTATCTAAATCGCTAGCTCTATCACGCTTTTTACCTGTTATTCTATCGGTAAAAAAATGTTCAACTAATACAACAGCAGGTAATTTTTCTATCTCACTAACTAGCGCTTTACGTGCATTTACTTGCAAAGGAATAAATGCTGAATCGTATTCATTCTTCCCATTAGAAGTAAGAATATTGCCGCTACGTCTTGCTATTTCAATAGCTTCTAAAGGCGACAAATAAGGTTTAGCAGAACGAATTAAACCCACAACGCCACTAACAACAGGAGTAGCAAATGATGAACCAGATGTAACTTGTTTATAAGCATTGTTTGAAGTAATTGTCCAATTTCCATTTGAAGGTGCCATAATACGAACAGGTACGCCATAAACAACATTTCCAACAACATCACCTTTTCCTACCGCTCCTACTCCTAAAGCGCCGAAATATCCCGCAGGATAAAATGAAGAATAATTGCCAGCACCATTTGAACCAACGTTGCCACCCGCAGCAATTAAAGCAACATCACAAGCTGTTATATAATCAACAACAAGTTGATTTGTAACGGAATAAACATCAGGTATTCCCCAGCTACAATTTAGAACTTTGCAACCGCGAACAGCTGCATAAATCATTGATTGATAGCCATATATTACAGAATTATAATTGTCTCTCGATGATGTTTTGATAGGTACTATTCGGCAACGATTTGCAACACCAGCTATTCCAATTCCGTTATTGACCCTAGCGGCTAAAATACCAGCTACTTCTGTGCCATGTCCACCGGGCGAAGTAACATCATCACGCGCAGAATCATCATCTTCCCAAGCAAAGTTATAACCATAATAATCGTCAACATAGCCGTTGTTATCGTTATCTATACCGTCGTTCGGAATTTCTTTCTCATTTATAGCAATGCCTTCTACTAAATCTTCGTGCTGCCAATTTACTCCACAATCACTAACGCCTATCAATACATCTTCACTAGCTTCTGAAATATCCCAAGCAGAAAAAATATCTATTCGCTTCAACATATCTTGAAGTTGAACTTTAGGATCATTAGGCTCCATTAATAATTCAGGAACATAATAAGGTTCAGCAAGTTCAATGCTTACATCTTGATTTTGTATATACTTACAAAAATGTAAAACATCAATTTCCTTGTTAAATTCTATAATTGCCGTTCGCTTAAGTTTCTCTTCTAATGATTTAATTGTAGCTAGTTTTTCTTTTGATAGCCCTTTGATTCTTTCTTTTATGTTACTTACAGCATTAGAAGATGAAAGCAAAAAGTCTATAATTCTATAGTCCGTTGGAGCAATACTATTGATATTTTTATAATTCTTACTTTCTATCACAGAGCTATTGTCTAAGGATTTAAAACGAACTATAGCTACTCCAGCAAGAACCTTAGGTGATGTTGTATCATTTTTATATAAATATGTAATTCTATCAGAAGATGTTAATCTTGCAGATAATCCTAATGCCTTTATAGGAATAAGTCCTAAAATCAACAATAACAAGATAGAAATAGTATTAATTTTTCTCATTACTTCTTGTTTCAAAACAACATTTTTTATGAATCATTCTCTGTTTTACCTGCTTGTTCATTATGTTTTTTTACACGTTTTTCTTTAATCCTATAAAACCAAGTACAAATATTATTCATTTCTTTTATCATCATTTTGGGATAAACATAAACAATATATACTTTATCGCCTTCAAGTTGTAAGACTTTGTGTAAAGGATACTTATCCTTAAAGCTCTGATGGTATTTTGCATTTATTGAGTTTGAAATTTTTCTTAGATCTTTTTTACTAAACTCAATTTTTTTCTTCGTAAATTTTTTCAAAAAATTATAAACTGTATTAGGCGAAGATAAATATTTAGAATCTCTTACATGTTTTCTAGGTAATGTTGTCCTTTTTCTACTGATAAACTTCTTAGCGTTATATTTGTTCTGCGTGCTCTGCGTATTTTTTCTATAACGATTTTGAGTATTAGGATTTATCCTTTGCCTATATTTATTACCACCGCTATTATTAACACCAGTATTAACATTCATTTGATTTGTCTGATTTGTCATAAGATTTCTCCTTAATTTTATTATTTTTTATTTATTAATTTTTCTGCTATTTGTATAGCATTTGTAGCCGCACCTTTACGCAAGTTATCCGCTGTAATCCATAAATAAATACCGTTTTCCGCGCTGTCGTCCTGTCTTATTCTGCCGACAAAAACTTCATCTCTTCCATTGCTCATTTGAGGCGTAGGATAAACGCCATTAGCTAAATCATCAGCTACAACAATGCCCGACTGCTTTTTTAGTACATTTCTCACTTCCTCAATATTTGCGGGCATACTTAGCTCTATATTTGCAGAAATAGAATGAGAATTTTCTATAGGCAATCTTACACAGGTGATAGCTAGCTTTAGATCCTGTTGAGATAAAATTTTCCTTGTTTCATTGAACATTTTCACTTCTTCATTTGTAAAACAAGTATCTGCATTAGGATGAAAAACGATATTATTGAAAATTGAAAAAGTTCTTGTATTTTTATCTTGAATTTCATTGTGAAATTTATTTAATCCAGCTTGTCCTGCCCCACTTATAGCTTGATAAGTAGAAGCAACAACGCGTTTTAAACCAAATTTTTTCTGTAACGCATAAAGAGGAATAACAAACTGAATTGTCGAACAATTAGGATTAGCTATTATTCCTTTATGCTCTTTTATTCTTTCAGGATTTACTTCTGGAACTACCAAAGGAACATCAGGTTTCAATCTCCAAAAACTACCATTATCAATCACAATACAGTTGCTCGCCACTGCAACAGGAGCAAAGTTTTCACTTACATAATTTCCCGCTGAAAACAAAGCAATATCTATATTTTCAAATGAGTTATCATTCAATTCTTCAACTGCTACTTCATTATCCAAATAATTAATTTTCGTTCCTACACTTCTTTTTGAAGCTAAAAGCTTAATATTATTTATTGGGAAATTACGCTCTTCAAGAATTTTTATCATCGTACGACCTACAAGACCCGTCGCACCGACAACAGCTACATTATATTTTTTATTCATTAATATACTTGTTTAAAAATACAAAAATACAAAATATTTCTTATTATATTATAAAACTTTCTCGTATGATTTCTATATAAATTAATTCTAAAATGTGAACGCACTAGCTATTAATCAACTTCTTCTGGTTTTTGCAATTGATTATTATCCACAACAAATATTTTCACTTCAAAAGCTAGTAATTTTATTTCTTCAATTTTATCTATTACTTTATCTTCTAAAATATCAAAGACTTGTTGCAAATCAATAGCTACAGTCTGTTCCTCTTGAAAATAATTAGCTACAACAAGAATAGATTTATTTTCATCAATTTTCCGCTTAAACATCAAGATATTTTCTTCATCGCAATCAACTAAGCTAATATCTGTTAATGTGTTAAACGTAAAATATTCATTTCTAACTTTATTTATTTTTTTTATAAAATCAACAATATTGCTATCGTCCCATTTCAAATTTGCCGTAGAAAAAAGCGGTAATTTCTCTACAGTATAATCCGAAGTATCTATATTTTCAAAACCTAAGCCTGTATTTACAGGAAATTTCTCACAAAGTTCAAATCCTGAATGCAAAAATAAAGGTAAAGGCAAAAAAGCACTTATAGTATATATAAGTTTATTAAATTGAATACTATTATCAGGAAATCGTGATGCAGTTCTCGGCGTATTATGCGTTTCAGAAGTAGCGAAAAATTTTATAGGAAAATCCTTCCGTTCCAATCGCTTTATTATCTCACGCATTTTATAATAATTATGTGCATCAAACGGCATATAACCTAAAACAAGATCGTAACCTTCTTTTACAGAATTTTCATTAGGAACAAAATTTTCTTCCCAGAACATAAAATCTTCTTTCACCGCCCTCGCATTAGAGACAATTCTTTGCATCAATTTTTTAGGCAAAGAATGCCCCATATCAATCATAACGCCATCAATATTGAACTTCTTTTGATAATACGGAATAATATTTTCTATATGTTGCCATAAACTTTTCACCTCATTTTCTTCTTTTGCCAACTCTTCATCATACATTCTAACCGTATTATAAGCTATATAGTTAAATTCTTCGCTGTCATATAATTTCAAATATGTAACATCAGACCAAGCAGGCTGAATATCATTGGGAGGCCAATCCGCAAAAGCACCCGGTATCTTCACTTTTTCGCCTTTTTCGGTAATTCCTATAATTCTACCGTTTTCATCTTTTTGCACCATAATAGGCGTATTTGTAAACATATCACGATAAATTTTATGCGGTGCAATTAAATTTTTGAAGTTTTTATTTTCAACATTTAGTTTAATATCTTCCAATTCTTTATCGGTAAAAACAGGAGCTCCATAAAATTCTTCCGAAATATTTTCGCTATCTCGCTCTTCAATATCTTCTTTAATCCAATAAAACCATTCGGGATTCTTGATAGCTAGTTCACTATCTTTACTTGCAGTTCTGAAAACGAACTCTACAATTATTTTCATTCCAAGATGATGCCCTGCTTCCACAAAAGCTGCAAACAGTTCTTCAACCTCTAAATCAAGTAAAGGTTCATTCAAAAACTCATCTAATTTATATGGATTTGAAATTGAATAAGGGGAGCCTAAATCACCTTTTTTACCTTCACTACCAATTGCTGTAATAGGTAAAAGATAAACAATGTTAACTCCAAGTTTTTTTAAATAAGGCAAGAAAGCAATAGCTTTTAAAAATGTACCCGTTTCTTTAAAACTTTGAGCAAAGTTCAACACTTTACCGTCTTGATTATGATCAAAAGCCGTAGTAAATCGCGTAAACAAATTATAAATAATAGGCGACTCCACCTTTTTTGATGAAGTAGATGATCCATTTTCTATAATCCATTCAATTTGATTTATAAAAAAATGTTCAGGTCTTTCTAAAAAAGTACTTCCGCTTGTACTATTATCACACTTCCAAAGCGTAGGAAATACATCTTTTGTTTCATCAGCATTTACTAAAACTGATTTTAATTTTTGAAGAACTTTTTGGAGATTTTTCATATTCTATGTTTTTTGTTTTTTCTTTTTTGCCGCAGGAAACAATATATTATTTAGTATCAAGCGATAGCCCGGTGAAGTTTTATATAAATTTAAATCTGTAGGCGGATCTCCTAAAAGATGTTGATAATCTTCAGGATCATGCCCGCCATACCAACAAAAAGAACCTCGTCCTATATTACCCTGTATATATTTTACTTCGCCTGTTCCCTCTCTTTCCGCTAAAATTGTAACATGTTTTTTTATTTTATCCTTTTGGAAAGAAGTTGTTTGCCCTAAAAAACCTTTGATAACATTAACATGGCATTGAGTCAGCATCGTCGGAACAGGATCATATTTTGCCGAAAATTCAAACAAAGTAAAATAATCAGCATTTATATTAGCTAGTCCTGTTTCCACTCCAACATCAATATTGGAAAACGGATGATACAAAGGATTAGTATAGATTTCATAATTTTCAAATGCCATTGTTTTTTCAAAATCAAGCTTTGCATTAGCATCTTTATCAGCAGGATCACCATCGTATATTGTTTCGCAAATATCAGCATTTTCAGCAGATAAAGCTATATCTAATGTTTCTGTAGCTGTACACATTGCAAACAAAAAGCCACCATTAGCAACAAATTCACGTATTGTTCTTACCGTCGCTTTTTTCATTTCGGAAACTTTTTTATATCCAAGTTTCTGTGCCATATTCTCATTCAGCGCTACTTGCTGAATATACCATGGCTGGTGTTGCTGCGATGCCCAAAATTTTCCATATTGTCCTGTAAAATCTTCGTGATGTAAATGCAGCCAATCATATTCGGATAGCTTTCCGCCTAAAACTTCTTCGTCCCAAATAGCATCATATTTTACTTCAGCAAATTCTAACACCATTCTTACGGCATCGTCCCAAGGTGCGTTGCCCGGTTGTACATAAACAGCAATTTTGGGTGCTTTTTCCAACTTCACAACGTCCATATTTACGCCTTCCGACTGCAACATTGTAAAAATCTCTTCAGCTTCACTTTCACTTGTCGTCTGAAAATCAACACCTCTAATTCTACATTCCGCAGCAATTTCATCAGAATAGTCAGTCATAAAAGAACCGCCACGATAGTTTAAAAGCCAGTTCCAATCTGTACCTTTCGATAAAGACCAATAAACAATTCCATAAGCTTTCAAATGGTTAGTTTGAGCTAAGTCCATTTGAATCAAAATCTTCTGCGAAAATAACTTGCCTGAAAATAATGAAAAGAAAAGAAAAAATGTATAAATTAACGCTCTTATTCTCATTTTAATAATTATTATTTTAATTAAAAATCATTGTAAATATCTAAAAAAAATGTAAATTTGTGTTCTATAAGCAAAGGAACTTTATTATGAATAAACTTACAAATATAACAAAAAAATACGAGATTATACTCGCTTCTCAATCACAAAGACGGATAAATTTATTAAAATTACTAAATTTAGACTTCAAGATTGAATCTGCCGATATTAACGAAAATATAGATACAAGTCTTCCACCTGTTTTATATTCTAAAACCTTAGCAGAACGAAAAGCAAAAAAAGTTGCAGAAGCTTATCAAGGCTCGTCAAAGCTAATCATAGGAGCTGATACAATTGTTGTTTTAGATAATAAAATTATCAACAAACCGTTAAATGAAGATGAAGCATTTTTTATGTTGAAAAGTTTAAGTAATCGCTTTCATTTTGTTTATACAGGTTTATCAATTATAAACACTTATAAAAACACCATAATAACAGATTATTCACGTACTTGCGTACATTTCCGAGAGCTTGAAGATGAGGAAATTTCAGAGTACATTTCTAACGGAAAAACATTAGATAAAGCTGGAAGCTACGGCATTCAAGATGATTATGGAGCTCTTTTTGTTAAAAGAATAGAAGGTTGCTATAACAATGTTATAGGTTTACCGCTTGAGCTTTTGTATCGTAATTTGTTGAAAATTATATAAGTTGATATAAAAAATTATTATTTTGCATCTTTTTGTAAATCTTCTAAATGTTGCATTGCTTGTATAGGTGTTATTGAATTAATATCTATTTCCAACAATTTAGAACGCAATTTATCATCATGTACTTCAAAAATAGAAAGTTGTGTAGCTACATTACTTTTCTTTTTAGGTGTTACTTTTTGTAGTTTAGCTTTCAATTTTGAGTTGTCAAATAATTGATCTTGCTTTGTATTAATATCTGACGAGCTCTCCAACTCTTGCATAATCTCATTTGCACGATCAGTTACTTCTTGCGGTAATCCTGCGATATTCGCCACATAAATACCAAAAGAATGATCACTTGCTCCAGCTATAACTTGATGTGTAAACAATACCTTGTTATGAGCTTCTATAACTTCTACGTGATAATTTTTTATTTTATTGTATCTACTAGCTAGTTCATTTAGTTCGTGATAATGTGTTGCAAACAGAGTTTTTGCTCCTATCTCATCATGCAAGTATTCTGTAATCGCCCAAGCTATAGAAACCCCGTCAAATGTAGCTGTGCCACGCCCAACTTCATCAAGTAAAACTAAGCTTCTATCCGTAGCATTATGCAATATATTTGCCATTTCTTGCATTTCAACTAAAAATGTACTTTCACCTGTCGTAATATTATCTTGAGCACCTACGCGTGTGAAAATTCTATCTATCAAACCGAAATGAGCCGATTTTGCCGGTACAAAACAACCGATTTGCCCTAACAAAATAATGAGAGCAGTTTGCCTTAAGTAGCAACTTTTTCCCGACATATTGGGACCCGTAATAATATGTATTTGCTCTTCGTTAGCATCTAATTTTGTACTGTTAGGATAGAATTTTTCGCCTACCGGCAATAATCGCTCAACGACAGGATGACGCCCTTCTTGAATATCTATAACATCAGAATCGTCAATTATCGGTTTAACATAATCATATTCTAAAGAAACTGTTGCAAAGCTTTGTAAACAATCTACTTGGGATAAAAGTAAAGCATTTTGTTGAATTTGCTCAATAAATTTAGAAACTTCTAATTTTATCTCTGCAAACAACATATGTTCAATTTCATTAATTTTATATTCGGAATTTAGAATTTTCTCTTCAAATTCTTTCAATTCAGAAGTTACATAACGTTCTGCATTTGTTAGCGTTTGCCGTCTTTCATAATGTTGAGGTACTTTTTTTACATGTGTGTTTGTAACTTCAATAAAGTAACCAAATATATTGTTAAAACTAACTTTCAACGAAGGAATATCTGTATTTTTGCGTTCATTTTCTTGAAACTCTTTAACCCAATGCTTTCCTTTTGACTTAGCTTGTACATAGCTATCAAGTTCGCTATTGTAGCCTTGTCTAAATATATTTCCAGTCCCGAATTGCAAAGAAGGTTCTTCAACTAAAGCATTTTTTATAGTTTTTACAAGCTCCATAAGTGGTGTTAATTTTTTAGATATAACTAGTAGATGCTGATTATCTATCTCATTAAAAATCTTTTGAACTTTAGGAATACGTTCTAAACTATAAGCTAACGTTACAATATCTCTTGTAGTTGCTTTTCCTGACGCAATACGCGAGACAAGACGTTCCAAATCGCCAAAATTACAAAGTATCTCATGAAGTTCTTCTAAAGCATTTGTATTCTTATATAAAGCTTCAACGGCATTTAATCTATTATGTATTTTCTCTAATGAATTTAATGGCTGATTTATCCATTTCTTTAACAGACGGCTACCGGGCGGCGTCAAAGTCCTATCTAAAACTTTAATTAAAGAACCATGCTTTTCGCCTTCCATCGTATATAAAATTTCAAGATTACGCCGCGTAGCATAATCTAGCAACATATAATCGCTTATTTTTAGAAGTCTTACAGAATTTATATGTGGCAATATTGTTTTTTGCGTTTCAGAAATATAATGCAGTATAGCTCCTGCTGCAATAATTCCAACGTGCATATCATCTATTCCGAAACCTTTAAAATTTCGCGTGTTAAATTGACGTAACAATACCTCACGAGCAAAATTGATTTCAAAAATCCATTCTTCCAATTTTGTTTCAGATATTTGATAAGGTCTGTCGGCAAATAGTTTTTCTATTTCTTCACGCTGGGCTTTAGAATAGACGATTTCTGTCGGCAAATAGCTATCAAGAACTTCGTTTATTTTATCTAAATTAATTTCTCCAGTTACAAATTCACCTGTAGAGACATCGCATATAGCTAATCCTGCATATTTACTTTGTGTTCTTGCTTGATGCAGATAGATAGCTGCAATATAATTATTTTTCTTACTATCGAGCAACTTATCGTAAAGAGAAACACCCGGCGTAACAACTTCAACAACATCACGTTTGACAATGCCTTTTGCTTTTTTAGGATCTTCTATTTGTTCGCATACAGCTACTCGGCATCCAGCTTTGACAAGTTTAGTCAAATATGTGTCTAATTGGTGATGCGGAAAACCTGCTAAAGGTGAAGCATCAGCTTTTCCACTATTGCGTTTAGTTAGTGTTATACCACAAATTTTCGCGGTAATAGCTGCATCATCATCAAATGTTTCAAAAAAATCACCCATTCTAAACAGTAGAATAGTTTCAGGATATTTTGATTTTATTTGATAATATTGCCGCATCAATGGCGTTTCATTTTTCTTTTTCGACATTATAGTTTCAAGTCTTTATTAATATAATAGTTGCATTCTTTCCGTAGGAATAATAGCTTCATTTTGTAGAAAAGTACCTGTATCGGCTTTGTTATTTTCAGTAGGTGGCGAAAAAGGCATTTCTGTTTCTTGCTGTCTTTTCGTCATCGGATACGGAAGCTTTTGGATATTTAACATTTCAATATCATTTGTTGTAGTATCTGCTGCATCAGCGATAATAAATTTCTTTTGTCTATACGGGAAATTCGGTATTTTATATATTTCAGCCATAATCGCTCCCCAAAGAGGAGCTACTGCTCTACCTCCATATCCCGTAGCACCTAAACAATTAAAATTTATTCGTTTGTCATCAAACCCCATCCATATTCCACAAAGTAGTTGCGGCGTATAACCTATGAACCAAGCATCAGCCGCTTCGTTTGTCGTACCTGTTTTACCAGCAGCTTCAACATCTTTTAAATAGTTCTTCACACGTGTAGCTGTTCCATATTGCACAACTTGTTGCAACATATAAGTCATTTGTGCAGCAACTTCTTTTTCTAATACTTCCGTTACAGCATTACTCATTTTTCTAGCGGAAACAACTTCGCCTTGTCTGTTTTCTATTCTATCATAATAATATGGTTGCACAAAAACTCCATTATTTACAAATATTTCAAAAGCACCTGTTATTTCTAATGGAGAAACATCACCACCTGCACCGAGCGATAGCGCTGGAACAGGATCTAATTTTGAATCTATTCCTGCTTTTTTTACTAGTTGCACAACTTCTTCAGGACTTGTAACTTCCGTAATTAATCTTGCGGATACTGAGTTTATAGAGCCAACTAATCCTCTTGTATATGTAACACTTCCTATACTATCTTTCGCACTACCTCTTGGCGCCCAAACTTCACCACTTGGCAAAGTATAAGAAAATGGTCCGCTAGCTATAGTGCTACTAGGAAGTTTACCTTTCGAAAGAGCTGAAGCATAGACGAAAGGTTTAAAGGCAGAACCTGGCTGACGTTTAATTTGAACAGCATGATTTAATGAGTATTTTGCATCTGGATTTTCCAACATAAATTTTGGCGATGCACCTACCATTCCGAGTATAGCACCATTAGTAGGATCAATAATTACTACACCGACTTGTATTGTAGTTGCGGTGTTTTTCACCGAATCTATGAAACTTTTACTTGTAGATAAACTTGCATAAACTTGCTGCTTTCTACTTCTTTCTGCTTCTTTATAGTTAGGATGTTCTTTTACAGCTTTATCAAGAAGTTTGTTTAATGTCGCACTATTTTTTCCCCACGAATAACTTTTGTCAAACATATCTTGTAAACTCGGCATATATTCATTAACCGCTTTATTCAGAGCTCTCTGAATATCAGCATTCAAAGTAGTATAGATAGTCAAACCGTCTCTGTAGAAATCATATTCGCTTAATCGTTTATCTTTAAGCACGTTTTGTCTAATCATCTCAACAAAATGCGGTGCAATACCAAGATTTGCTAAACGTCTATAGTTTTGTTCTTGATTTTTAGGTATGTTAGTTTGCATAAACGAGATACCTTCATTTATAGATTTGTGGTATTGATTCTGCGAAATATAGTTATCTTCCAACATCATACTTAAAACGAAATTTCGTCTTTTAATAGCTTCATTATAATTAGCACGTTTATTAAAGTATTCAGGTTTTTTAAGCAATCCAACAAGAAATGCACATTCTGCAGTTGTTAGTTTTAGAGGTTCTTTATCAAAATATTTATTTGCAGCAACTTGCAAGCCGTAAGATCCACGCCCAAAATTCACAGTATTAGCATAGAGCTCTATTATTTCTTCTTTCGTATAAGTCTTTTCGATTTGGAAAGCTGTTGCTGCTTCTCTAATTTTGCGTTTCATAGTAGCTTCACGGCGATCTAAATACAAATTGCCCGCTAGTTGCATCGTGATGGTACTAGCTCCTTCTTTTGAATATCCAGCTAATATGTTCTTAATAAGACTGCCAACAACTCGCTTACTATGTACTCCCCAATGATTCCAAAATTGTTTGTCTTCAGTTGCAACTAGAGCATTTACGAAATCCTTAGGAATTTCGCTATAAGTTAGTGGAACACGACGTTCTATAAAAAAATGATCTAATATCTCGCCATCTGAACTAAAAATCTGTGTTGCTATTTTTTGTTCGGGATTTTCCAATTCCGACAACGAAGGCATTCCATCTGAAGTAATGATTTTAACAGTTATAATTATTCCGCCAACTGCTACGACTGTCAGTACAATCAAAGCAATTAACAAATGTTTTAGTTCTAATTTATCTAACATAATTTATTGTTTATTTCAATATAAAGATATGAAACTCATCTAACTTGTAAATTTGAAGTTAGATGAGTTTCTTTTTTTTAAATTAGTTTTCTATCTATATCTTACTTAGCAACTTTGAAAGGAATTGTTGATAGTTTTCCATCTATATTAAATCCGATAAAGTAATTGCCTGAAGGTAAGTGAGTTACATCAAATATAACTTTATGTTCTCCCGGCGCATAAGATGCATCAGCAATGGTTTGTATATGTTTACCTGTCAAATCTAAAATAGAAATTTTTATATTTTTGATATTATTTTCTATAAGCGTAAATTCAACTGTTGCGTTATTAGTTGCAATAGTCGGATTTACAGAGAACTTAGCACCTAAGCTATTATCCAAAATACTTGTTTTACCTGTACTTGCACCGTCAAATTCTATAATAAATTCTTTGTTTTCCTTATCATTACTTGTAATAGTTAATTTTGCGGAATAATCACCTTTATCATAAGGTGGAGTAAACACAACTTGAAAATCTTTACCAAATATATCACTTGTTTTTACTACATCAAAATCAGCATCTTTCAAAGTAAATGTTCCGGCAGGACTTGTAGTTTCTAATTTCATACTTACATTAAGATCAACACCACCTTCATTATATATATTTATATTATATGAATATGGTCCTGTATCAGGCTCTTGTAGCTTAAAGTTGTGGTAATTAGAATTAGGAGTTACGATCATTATCGGCTCTGGACCTCCATCTTGCATTTTTCCTTTTCCTTTAATATATAAAGTATAAGGAGAATTATTCGGATCATTAGATTCTATAGAAAGCGATATATTTACTTCGCCTTCAACTTTGGGAGTAAATTTAACAACTAATTCGCCTCCTTCTCCAGGTTTTATAGGATCTGTCGGGTAACTTACTACCTCAAAAGCTTCATCTTCATTAAAATCAAACGTACAATCATAGATTTTTAAATCACCTTGGTCAGAATCTGCAGCATTTTTGACTATCATCGTATGTGTTTTGCTGTTTGGCATTTCAATTTCCCCAAAGTTAAGATTATTTGTTGGCGAAGTTGTACCTTTTAAGTATAACTCAATTTTCGGTTCTAACTTTTTCTTATAACCGAACCACCAAGTAAATAAATTATCTACTAATAAATTAGATATTTGCACATCAACTAAACCGGATAAACTAAATCCGCCAATAAATAATTTCTGATTACCATTTCGCGTCTTTACCATCGCATTACTTGTTATACTTGGCTCATAGTATGCAATGCTTGTCGATTTAGAACTGTTTACAATATTGAATTTATTGGCATATAAAGTCGTATTATTCATACTGGTTATCATAGCATTATTGTTCATATGAAACGAATAAGGTCTATCTCCATCTTTAGGATTTTGCCCTAAAGAATCACTAGCATTAGTCTTAACTTGAAAAAGTGCTGGTCTAAACCTACTGCTCTCATCTGAATAGTTTCCATCATAATAAAAAGTTGTATCAGAAGCAATACTTACACCAAAGTTTGAACATAGTTGCGAGAAATTTATTTTACTTTCAGAAGTAGCATAATTAGAGTTAAAATACCAATACGATTTGTCTGTAAATAATGCTAAATGTTTATTTGCACCTTGAACTTCCAATAAAAACTTTAATTCTGAATCACTTAAATGAGTAGCCATTAAATTGTTTTCATCTTTTTGCCAACTATAATTATATGTACCAAAATTAACCCAAACAGAATTAGATTGTTTTATATTAGTAACTACATCTTGCTCAAACGGAGTCGTGTTATTGTAAATATAAGCGTCAAAAGCTGTAGCAGGAACTGCAGTGTGAAAAATCGGATCTAGTAGTCCTATTTCCTCATTATAAGCTGTATAATATTTTGCCGATCTAAAAAGTCTATACTCATTAAGCGACTTTCTGCCAGCAAAAATAATAGCTCTAACATTTTTCTCAGTAATTACCGCTTGCTTGCTAGTAATTATAGGATTAAAAGACGCATCAGTTTCGTAAGGACGAACACAAAAGTCCAATCCACAAACGCCTGGAATTCCAACAGCGTCAACAGTGGCTGTTACTGTTGTAGTTTGTCCCGCAGGAATAATAAGATTAGTTTTATTTAAACTCACTTGCCACCCGTCAGGAATAGCTGAAGTCTCCGGATCTAGATAAGCTTCCGCTTTAATAGTTTGTGCCGTAGGATTAGATACACTAAAAGTTACTAAAGATTTTGAACCAATTTGAACTTTTTGAAAATTGGTACCTTCTGCTGTCTTTATCTCTAATTTAAGAGGTTTAGCAGTTTTCGCAGCATTAACATTTATAACTCTATCAGTTGTAGCATCATAAGTTTTAATACCGTTAGTCGTCCATCCAACCACATAAAGATACTTCGTATTCCATTCTTTCTCAATAGGTATTTGATATTTTTGCGTCATTGTTTTTTTACTCGAACTTATCGTTAACACTTCACCCCTGCTACCTGTCAAAAAATTTCTAGGAAGAAAATAATGTTTTTCATCACCATAAGCATGGTAAGCCTCAGCTAAAACAATATGCACCATAAAACTTGCATCTCCCTCAATTTGCGGATGCAATGTATATGTAGCTTCTATGTTGTAGTATCCGCCTTCCATTTCTGACGTCAGTTGTACATATACCGGCGCACCTACTGATTGTCTAGCTGTGTCTAATATTGCTTTAACTTGATCTAGTAGTCCAGCTTTTCCCGTAGCACCTAAAAAACCTATTAAAGGAGGATCTTCAATAAAATATGGAGCAGTCAAAACTCTCGTATAATTTTCATCTCCCTCAAACACAGGAGTCCAAAACAACCACCTATTTCCTATTTCTACAGGATTTCTTTTATAAGCACTGTCAATCCCATAAAGTTTTTTAGCACTTGCATCCGTAATTTTAGTATAACTAAAAAGTGGGATATTGTTCTCATCGAAATTATCGATGAACCATTGTGTTACTGCTGTATTCTCTGCTTTTGTTGTCGGCAAAGAAGGATCTAACATAAATTCATAAAGTGTTCCCATTGTCTTTTGCGCAAATAGACCTGTTGTCGGCAAAAGGAACACAAACATCAAAAAAATAAAAGTAATTTTTTTCATCATCAAACCTATTCCGTATATAGTTTATAAATAAAAATATTTTTCTGTTTTTTCTGTTAACCAATTACTAATTATAACTACTAATATAACATTTTTTTTTATATAAACAAAATTTGTGCTAATATTAATATCGGTAGAATGATAATTAATGAAAACTTTATCATATATTGGAAAAACTGTGGCATCTTTATGCCGTTTTGTTCTGCAATAGCTTTCACCATAAAATTAGGTCCATTTCCTATATAAGTTATAGAGCCAAAAAATACTGCACCTAAACAAATAGCTTCCATAACAAGAAATGGAATACCAGCTACCATTTCCATACCTGCAGCAGCATTACCCGCAAACATTCCTTTAGCTAATGAATAAAAAGTTACTGCCGTAGGAGTGTTATCTAAAACCGAACTTAAAGCACCTGTAATATAATAAAAAGTATGTGGTGAACTCATATTAATTTTATCCGCATTAGATTGAAGTAGTTCAATAACAGGCCCCATGGTTAAGAAAATACCAAGAAATAAAAATGCAACTTCCACAATAGGAGACCAGTTAAAGTTGTTTTCTTCACGTACTTTACGAGATGTTGTTTTAAGCGATAAAATTGCTGCTAATAAGCAAAACATATCACGTAAAAATGTTAAAACTGGTATTTCATTCATTATAGGAAATACATTTGGATTAACAAAAGCAACAGAAAGTATAACTACTAAAAGCCATACGAAATTCAGTTTACCATGAATTACTAAAGGCTTTTGCCTAGCTATATCTTTAGCTCTTGCCTCTAAAGTTTCTCGTTTCCAATGGTAACTATCAAAAAGATAATATACTATAAGTAACATTCCATTGACAAAGATCCATGGTCTAAATAAATTAAAAAACCAAAAGAAATCAACTCCACGCAAATACATCATAAATAGCGGAGGATCACCTAAAGGTGTTAAAAGTCCACCACAGTTAGCAACTATAGCTATGAAAAACAATACTGTGTGGGTTTTTCGCTCACGTTGCTTATTAGTATGTAAAAGCAATCGTATCAAAAGCATAGCAGCACCTGTAGTTCCCATAAAAGAAGCTAAGACACCACCTACTGCAAGAATAGAAAGATTCACTAAAGGAGTAGCTTCAAAATCAGCATCAATGAAAATTCCGCCTGTTATAACAAACAAGCTTCCTAGTAAAATTATAAAGGGGATATAATCAAAAACTACAGAGTGTATCAAAACTTCTGTTTGATTACTAACCAATAAAAAAACAGCTATAGGCAAACCTAACACGAGAGAAACTATAAGCTTGTTTTTGTTTTTATCCCACCATTCACCTACTACCATAGGCAAAATTGCAATTGCAGCAAGCATTAAAATAAACGGTACAACTTCCATATCCGTGTTACAAAATTTAATGATTAAAAATTAAGCCTACAAAAATACTATTTTTTATGATAAAATACTATTTTTTATGATAAAAAAACTATTTTATTTATGACAAAACACTATTTTTTATGTTTTTTTTGATTATATTTGTAGTTCAAAGTGTGTTTTTTTAAACTGTTTGTTAAAAAACAATGAAAATAGGGAAAAAAATAATATTAATTGTATTATCATTCACAATGTTATTTCCTGCGAAAGTAATTTCACAAGAAGTTTATGAAAGTGAAGGTAAAAATTTTTGGCTAACTTTTTTACCAAATTACCATAACTCAAACACCAGTAATTCCACAGATTCTATATATATTTTCATTACTTCGGAACAGCCCACCAAAGGCTCTATTTCATATAAATCATATTATCGAGGAAAATATCAAGACACTATATATCATTTTGAAATAAAACAAGCAAATGCAATACATAAATTTGCAATACATCCTTATTATTATGAACTCAAAGGATTTAATAACAGTGGAAACTTAACAGCGGGCGGAAATGATAACGAAACAATACTAAATTATAAAACTTTTTATGTTCAAACAGAGCATAAATCCTCCGTCTATGCTTTTGAATATGCAGCTATGAGCGCGGAAGCTTTTATTGTCTTACCAACACCTTCTTTAGGAAATGAGTATTATGTGTTAGCTTATAATTCTGACGGTTCTCTTGGTATGTTTGATATATCAGGTTCATCTACGCCCTCTCAATTTGCAATTGTCGCTACCGAAGATAATACAAATATTACTATAGAACCAAATTGCCGAACATATAAAACAGGCAATAAAAATGCGCAAAACATTGT
This sequence comes from Ignavibacteria bacterium, assembly GCA_012518115.1. Taxonomy (GTDB): domain Bacteria; phylum Bacteroidota; class Ignavibacteria; order Kapaibacteriales; family UBA2268; genus JAAYTD01. The sequence goes on from JAAYTD010000026.1 coordinate 58,097, forward strand.
AATGAACAAAGGCGAAGTATATCTTGTACAAGCACTTATTAATAGATATGAATTAAATAATGATTTGTCAGGAACTCATATAATAGCTGATAAAAAAATTGCAGTCTTTTCAGGACATCAACGAACAACTTTACCTGTAAAGCCAATAGGAGGTGTCTATTCTCCATCGCGTGACTGCTTAATAGAACAGCTTGTGCCTACTCATGCTTGGGGAAGAAATGCTATTTTAACACCATTTGCTGAACCATCTGATTATCAAAAATCAGATAACAAAGATATTTTTAGAGTTATTGCCGCTAGAAACGACACAAGAGTATTTTTTAATAACACAGAATTGTGTACATTGAATGCCGGCGAATTCTTAGAAAAAGAATTAGAAGCAGGATTACTTACTGCAAATAGACCGATATTAGTTGCGTCTTATAAAAGAACATCAAAGTTTTCTTCTTCTTTCTTAAGCCGAGGTATTGGTGATCCTTTAATGCTTGTTATTCCACCGGTAGAGCAATTTAAAAATAGACATAATATTGTCAACGCACAACTAGAAAATAATAAGATTATAACGGAACAATACTTAACTATTATTGCACACGACACTAGTATAAATAAAATATATGTTGACAATCAATTAATTGATAAAAATAAATTTATAACTATTCCCAAAAGTGGATTTTCATACGCACATATTAGAACAACGGATAATGGACATAAAATTACTTCCGAAGATAATATAGCTGTCCAAATATATGGATATGGAGTAGCCGTTTCATACGGATATATGGGCGGAATGAATTTTAAAGATTTAGAAAAAGATAAAATTATCTATAAAATAGATACCTGTGCAGGCTCTATTGATTTTATGTATAACGAAATATTTAGTTCAGGTATAAAAAAATATGAAATTACAGAAAAAGTTAATTGTAATATTATAGAGAAAAAATTAACTAACAAACATATTAATTTACAAATTGAAAAAATTGATAAAACAAAACCAGCTTACTATACAATTAAAATTATTGATATCTATGATGCTGAAACAATTTTCAAAGATAGCGTATTCTCTTATATTATCAATATTAAAGGATTACCGAACGAAGACAATAAGATAACTTTTGGAAAATGTAAAGTAGGTACGATAAATACGCAAAAATTTAGCATACAAAACAATAGTTCTTTTGATATCCTTATTGATAATAGCGCATTATTGTTGTCTGAAAAAACAAACTTTACTATTGCTATGGAAAACTTGCCTAAGAACTTGAAAAGTGGCGAAAAAATGGATGTTAAAATTTGTTACGCTCCTACTTATGTAAATCCTAAAGAACAAACGATTGATTATGATACTTTGAAATTAAATAAACTTTGCATTAACGAAAACATCTATCTTAGCGGCGTACCTATTGCTGACACATTAGATTTTTCTATAAAATGCGATATTCCTATAAGAATGATTGCCGATTCTGTTGATGTAAGCATAGAAGTTCCGGTAATTTATCCTAATCCATCAAGTAATAATAGTTTCTATAAATTTACTTTAAATGAAAAACAAAATATAAAAATGGATATTTTTGGAACAGACGGACAATTTATACAGAATATATTAGATACATATATGCCCGAAGGAAACTATGAAATAAGTTTACCTATTTATAATCTTAAAACAGGAAGCTATTTAGTAAAATTACAAACAAAAAACAAAACTTTTTTCAATAAATTTATTATTCACAAATAGAAAAACAAATAAAATTTTTAAATAAAAATACGAGGTAATTAATATGAAACTCTACAAATTATTTTTGCTATCTATTGCATTTATGATAGCTATTAGTAGCAATTCTTTTGCACAAGTTTATGAAATTGAACCTAAAGTTGAAGGTTGCGTGAAAGGAAAACTTTCCTCTGCTGAAATCACTAAAATTATGAATCTTATAAACAAAATGCGTAAGCATCATAAGCTAGGCGAAATACCATGGCTTGCAGACAAAGAAAACATATCTCAATCTGCTGCTTTAAGTATGTTAGCAACAGGAATTATGTCGCATGGCTCGGTTACAGGAAAATGTTCTGATGCAGATTCTGATTTAGGACGCAAAACCTCAAACTTATCTATGGCTATGTCGACTGCCAACTCGGGTTTTTCATCTCAATCACATATAATCGGTTGGCTTATTGATAATCATAGCCAAACACAGCCACATTCTGTTGGACATAGACGTGTAATTATAAATCCTTACTTAAAAGGTACTTGTTTAGGTAAAGCAAACGGCAAACATCCAACTAACACAAATTGGTATTTAGGAGCTGCTACTTTATATGGCATTGAAGGCTCTGCAATGCAAAAATCAACTTGCGAAAATGATTTTGTTGCATATCCTTATGAAAACTATCCACCTGAATGGGTTGACAAAAAATTTTATTTAAGTTTTAATCCTATAGCTGATCCAGATTGGTGGTGGGGCAACAACAATAAAGTAAAGTTTGAAAATACTGAAGTTAAAATGACAACAGAAGATGGCAAACCTGTTAATGTACATGACGTAGTATTTGACTATGAATCTTGGGGTTGTTTAGTAAATAACTTATCTTGGAAAGCAGATAATTTACAAGATAACGTAAAATATATCGTTCAAATTAATAATGTTATCGTAAATGGTGCAACAAGAAATTACACTTATTGGTTCAAACTAACAAACGAAGGCAGTCAAGAAGACCCAGTGGCAAAAGCGCCTAAACTTGTTTCTCCTGCTAATGGTACAGAAAATATTGACTTAACTAATCCTGTTACTTTCTCTTGGAAAGCAGCACAAAATATCACTAAATATGAAATACAGATTTCAGAAAACAATGAATTTACATATATCTATGACAATAAAGAGGTTACAGGAACAAGTGTAGCTATTTCTTCATTGACACCTGGAAATAAATTCTTCTGGCGAGTAGCTGGATTTGATAGCAACCTAAATCCTCACTACTCTGAAACTTGGTGGTTTACAACTTCTAAGAAAACTATTGAACCTCCTGTTATAGTTTATCCAAAAGAAAACGAAACCGATGTTGCAAGAAGAGAGAATTATATTTGGAATAAAGTTGATGATGCTAAACACTATAAATTACAAATTGCTAAAGATGAAAATTTCTCTGACGGTAAAGTTGTTGTTGATCAAGACAAAATTACAGAAACTTCTTACTATCTAACTGACGAACAAAGTTTAGAAGCAAATACAGATTATTATTGGAGATTAGCTGCTGTTTTGCCATCGGGAGTATCAACAAGCTGGACAAAAGCAACTAAATTTACAACAGGAACTACATATTCTTCTATAAGTACAATAAATCAAATAGATTATACTTTAATATGTCCAAATCCTGCAAATAATAAGTGTTCGCTAATAGGAAACTTAACCGAAGATATAACACATTTGCAACTACTTATCTGCGATTTAACAGGAAAAATAATAGAGCAATTTGACTTAGGAAAATTAAAAGCAGGTAATTTTATCTATACTTTTGATGTATCTAAATTAACAAGTGGAAGTTATAATATGATATTAAAAGTTGGCAACAAAACAAAATTAGAAAAACTGTTTATTAGCCGATAAATCAAAAACACTGTTTTATTATTTAACAATAAAATCCAAATAAAAATGCCTTTTTTATTGATAGAAAAGGCATTTTTATATATTTTTTTCAACAAATTACAAATTATTGCTTTTTTTTTCATTTTTTTTGCAATTTTTACAAAAAAAATGTGTATTTTAGATACTTTTCTTATTAGTCTTTAATAGACTTTCAAGATTATTTGCAAAAAATAGTGAAAAATATATAAGTTAGAATAGAATAAGGAGCCTTTTTTTATAATGAAACCTGTAAATATGTCATATCGTGGATTTAATCAAATCTCAATTAAGTTAGCTTCTCCTGACGACATTCTTAATCGTTCTCATGGTGAAGTTACTAAGCCCGAAACAATCAATTATCGTTCATTCCGTCCGGAAAAAGATGGTTTGTTTTGCGAAAAAATATTTGGTCCTATTCGTGATTGGGAATGTGCTTGTGGAAAATATAAGCGTATTCGTTACAAAGGTATTATATGCGATAGATGTGGTGTAGAAGTAACACAAAAATCTGTTAGACGGGATAGAATGGGTCATATCACTCTTGCTGTCCCTGTTGTTCATATTTGGTTTTTGCGATCATTACCTAGCAAGATAGCTTGTGTATTAGGCATGCCGACTAGAGATGTTGAACGTATTACTTATTACGAATCTTATGTTGTTGTTTCTCCCGGAAAACTTGGATTAAACGCAAAGGATTTAATTACAGAAGATCAATATCTTGAGATTTTAGAATCTTTAGAAGGAACAGGAAATGAGGAACTTGATGACGATGATCCTAATAAATTTATAGCTCTTATAGGTGCTGAAGGTATAAAAGAACTTTTGAAACGTTCCGATCCTGAGGTTATTTATCGTGAATTAAAAGAACAAATAAAAACAGAAACTTCTCAAATAAAAAAAGCAGAAACATTCAAAAGGCTTCGCGTACTTGATTCTTTCCGTCAAAGTACAAGGAATCCTAAATTGAAAAACGAACCTGAATGGATGGTTTTAGATGTAATACCGGTTACGCCTCCTGATTTACGACCACTTGTGCCGTTAGAAGGTGGAAGATTTGCAACTTCTGATTTAAATGATTTATACAGAAGAGTTATTATCCGAAACAATCGATTAAAACGTCTTATTGATATTAAAGCTCCTGAGGTCATACTTCGCAATGAAAAACGTATGTTGCAAGAGTCCGTAGATGCACTTTTTGACAATTCAAGACGTGCTGTTCGCAGCGAATCGCAACGTGCTTTAAAATCATTAGCAGATACATTAAAAGGGAAAACAGGTCGTTTCCGTCAAAATTTATTAGGTAAACGTGTTGATTACTCAGGACGTTCCGTTATTGTCGTAGGACCTGAATTAAAGTTACATGAATGTGGCTTACCGAAAGATTTAGCATTAGAACTATTTAAACCGTTCATCATAAGACGATTAGTTGAGCGTGGTTACGTAAAAACCGTAAAAAGTGCAAAAAAAATGATAGAACGTAAAGCTACCGAAGTTTATGACATTCTTGAAATGGTTATAAGCGGTCATCCGGTAATGCTAAATAGAGCTCCTACTTTGCACCGGCTTGGTATTCAAGCTTTCCAACCACGTTTGATAGAAGGTAAAGCTATTCAGTTACATCCGCTAGTTTGTACTGCATTTAATGCGGATTTCGACGGTGATCAAATGGCAGTCCATTTACCAATTTCATTTGAAGCTCAACTTGAAGCTATGTTACTTTTACTAGCACCACACAATATTATGCACACACAAAATGGCGATCCTATAGCAGTACCTTCACAAGATATGGTACTTGGAATGTATTATTTGACTAAAATGCGAAAGGGTGATGTAGGCGAAGGTAAAGTTTTTGCATCTGTTGATGAACTTTTAGTAGCTCATAATTTAGGTTACGTAGATTTACACGCAAAAATTAAAGTACGCTATAAAAATAAACTGATAGAAACAACAACAGGACGTGTAATATTTAATCAAATCGTACCTGAAGAATTAGGATTTTTAAATGAAGTTCTTACAAAAAAACGATTGAGACAAATTATCGGATATTGTTTTCGCTCTGTTGGATTAGATAAAACTGCTGTATTTCTTGATGATTTGAAAAACATAGGTTTCAAATATGCAACTTCTGGCGGACTTTCTGTAAATATAACAGATATAATTATTCCTCAAGACAAGGAAGATATTGTAAATAATGCACATGATAAAATTGATACTATAGAACGTGCCTATGTAAATGGAGTTATCTCTTCAGGCGAACGCTATAATAAAATTATTGATACTTGGTCAACAGCTTCTAATAAAGTTGCAGATAAATTATACAATGAACTTATGCATTCTAAACAAGGATTTAATACTTTTTGGATGATGTTAGATTCACAAGCTAGAGGCTCCAAAGAACAAATCCGTCAATTAGCAGGAATGCGTGGTCTTATGGCAAAGCCTAAAAAGTCTTTGTCTGGTTCCACAGGCGAGTTAATTGAAAACCCTATTATATCTAACTTTAAAGAAGGATTATCCATACTTGAATACTTTATCTCAACTCACGGTGCAAGAAAAGGTTTAGCCGATACCGCTTTAAAAACTGCAGAAGCTGGATATCTTGCAAGAAGATTGCACGATGTTGCGCAAGACGTTATTATTTCGGAAGTTGATTGCGGAACTATACGTGGCGTAAATATGTCAGCATTAAAAGATGGCGAAGAAGTTAAAGAACCTTTGTTTGAAAGAATACTAGGACGCGTAGCTCTCGTTGATGTTGTTAATCCGATAGATAAAAAAGTAATAGTTAAAGCAAACGAACTTATAGATGAAGATATAGCACAAGAAATAGAAAATTCACCTGTAGAATCCGTTTTAATTCGTACAGTACTTACTTGCGAATCAAGACATGGAGTTTGTGCAAAATGTTATGGAAGAAACTTAGCTACAGGAAAAATGGTAGACGTAGGCGAAGCAGTAGGTACAATAGCTTCACAATCTATCGGTGAACCGGGTACACAGTTAACCTTACGTACTTTCCATACAGGTGGTATGGCAGCATTAGTAGCTTCTCAATCCACTGTATCAGCCAAATTTAAAGGAAAAATTAAATTTGACAACGTAAGATATATTTCTTATGAAGGCGAAAGTGATACTGTACATGTAGTTGTATCACGTAATGGAGTTATACAAATTATAGATGAAATATCACAACAAGTCCTTACAAGATATGATGTAACATACGGTGCTGAACTTAAGGTTCTTCATGATGATACAGTTCAACGAGGCGAAATAATATATGAATGGGATCCTTACAATTCATCTATTATATCGGAAGTACAAGGAACTGTACGTTTTGTAGATATGTTACCTAATATTACTTACCGTAATGTAAACGATGAACAAACAGGACATATTACAAAAGTTGTTATTGATTCACGTGACAGAACTAAATCACCAGCTATAGATATTATTGACGAAAAAGGCAATGTGTTAAGAACTTATAGCATACCTTCACGCGCTCAGCTACGCGTTGATAATAATGAAATAATTGGTGTTGGTGCTTCATTAGCTAAAATCCCACGTGATTTCGGTAGAACACGAGATATTACAGGAGGTTTGCCACGTGTTACAGAGCTGTTTGAAGCACGTACTCCACAAAACGCTGCTATCGTGTCTGATATTGACGGTTATATTTCATACGATAAACCAAAACGCGGACAAAAAACTATTATCGTTACTTCTGTTGATGAGAAAACTACAAAAGAATATTCTATACCTATAGGAAAATATATTCTTGTACAAGAAACAGACTTCGTAAAAGCAGGCGATAGAATAACTGAAGGTTCTGTAAATCCTCACGATATTTTAAGAATAAAAGGACCTAATGCTGTGCAAGAATATCTAGTAAATGAAATACAAGATGTATATCGTATGCAAGGTGTAAAATTAAACGATAAACACGTAGAAATAATTGTAAGACAAATGCTACAAAAAGTTAAAATTATAGATTCTGGTGACTCTGACTTGATAGAAAATGATAATGTTGACAAATTAAGATTGTTCGACGAAAATCAAAAACTGAAGAACCAACTAGTTGTTACAGACAAAGGCAAATCTAAATTTTACGAAGGCGGATTATACACACGCAAACGTGTTCGAGACGTTAATGCTGACTTGAAAAGCAAAGGAAAAAATCTTGTAATTTCTAGACCGGCTGACCCAGCTATTTCTGAACCCGTTCTACTCGGTATAACGCAAGCTTCACTTACAACAGATAGCTGGCTCTCTGCTGCTTCTTTCCAAGAAACTACAAGAGTGTTAGCTGACGCTTCTATCGCATCAAAAGTTGATTACTTGAACGGACTGAAAGAAAATATAATACTTGGACAACTTATTCCAGCCGGAACAGGATTAAGAAAATATCAAGATATGATTATTGAAAGCTCAGTAGGAAATCTATTCGGAAGAAAAAATATAAACGAAACTACTACCGTGCTTGAAGATATGCAAAATGATATTCAAGATGAAATAAAAGATGATATGATTGAAACTATAACTGATAGCGAAATTCAAGAAATGCACGAATTACAAGAAGAACTTTAATTAATATCAATTAAACTACTAATGAAAACTCATCCGGCGAGATACATTTTAACTAGCTAGATGAGTTTTTATTTTAATATAATGGAAAAACATCAAGAAATATCCGATAAAACACTTTATATAGTTCCTACTCCAATAGGAAATTTAGAAGATATCACTTTAAGAGCTATAAGAATCTTGCAAAATGCTGATATTATTGCTTGTGAAGATACGAGACATACAGGAAATTTAATAAAAAAATTAGAGATAAATACAAATGCTAAATTAATTAGTTATTTTGAACATAATGAAAATGAAAGAACTAATTTTCTTGTTAATGAAATAGAAAACGGAAAAGTTGTAGCGCTTGTAAGCGATGCAGGTACGCCGGCTATTTCAGATCCGGGATATAGGCTAATAGATAAAGCTATAAAAAACAATGTGAAAATTACACCATTGCCCGGAGCTAGTGCTTTTATACCTGCACTGATAGCTAGCGGCTTGCCCGTTCATAACTTTACTTTTTGGGGATTTCCACCACAAAAAAAAGGAAGAAAAACTTTCATAAATAAAGTTATGAACTGCGAAAATACTTCTATTCTATATGAAGCATCTCATAGGATAATAAAATTAATTGGTGAAATTGCAGAAATTGACGACAATAGAAATATATGTGTAGCACGGGAAATTAGTAAAATTTTTGAAGAATATATTAGATTTAACACTAGTGATTTTTTGAATAATAAAATAAAAATTGTAGAAAAAGGTGAATTTGTTATTATTATTGAAGGGAGGAAATTATGTTTATAACTTTTGAAGGAATTGACGGATGCGGCAAGACTACGCAAATTAGATACTTAACAGATTTTCTGGAACAAAATGGTTTTGAGGTCGTTGCAACTCGCGAACCGGGAGGCACTGATTTTTCCGAACAATTACGCGATATTTTACTACATTCAAAACATAAAATTAGCCCTATTTCAGAGCTATTTTTATTTAACGCCGCGCGCGCTCATTTGATAGAAACTCTAATATTACCCGCTATTAAAAATAATAAAGTCGTGATTTCAGACAGATTTTACGACTCTACATTAGCTTATCAAGGATACGGACGCGGTTTAAACAAAGAAGATATTGAAAAATGTAACGAAATTATAAAACAAATGGGAGCTATACCTAACGTTACTTTTTTACTTGATATCAGTACCGAAGATGCTCTTCAAAGAAGAGAAGGAGAAAAAAAAGATAGAATTGAATCTTCTGATATTAATTTCTTCGAAAAGGTACGCAATGGATATCTAAAAATCGCTGAACAAGAACCTAATAGAGTGAAAGTTATAAACGCAAGCCAAGAAAAACATATAACTTCCGAAAAAATAAAAAAAATCATACAAGAAATAATGAAAATATAAAACATACTCAACAAAAAAAATAGCTTGCCAAAAAATATCAGCAAGCTATTTTTATATATTTTTCATTTGTTATCTCCTAAGAATTATAAGGAATAAGAAATAATCTAAAACCCGGTGTTGCATATTCACATAATCCAGTTTTATATAAATCTCTTGAGAGCTTATAAAAATCTAAATCTGTAGTTATAAAATAAATCAAATAGATTGCATCTGAAAATTTTGCAGGTTCTATTCTATCAATTAAATTAGTAGATATTCTGCCTTTCTCTAAAATTTCGTGAATACTAATGTTTGATTTAGGTCTTACGGAAACATAATTTTTTGTAACTTGGAAACCATCTTTATCTTCTTCATCAATTTTTACTGTGTAATGAACACTTTCTACATTCTTAATAACTTTAATTTTCTCAACAATATCTGTTCTTGTAGAATCTATTATTGCATAAATTGGATTATAAGCATCACCAGAAAAAATTAAGTTCTTGCTTTTAAGCTCCTCTAAAACTTCATTAACTTTTTCTTCTGGATTTACATAAATTGCTATTCTATGCTTGCATTTAGTAAAATATATTTCCTTACCATGTTGATCGTAATGATAATATTCAATATCATCATTATATACGCTTGAATTTACAATATTATCATTTTCTAAGCAGCTAGTAAAACTTAATAAAAGCAATATACCAAGCATCAAAGATGACAATATACTTTTTTGATATTTTTTCATTTGTTATCTCCTAAAAATTATAAGGTATTAACTCCATACAGAAATTAGGTCCAACATATACACATGAACCAGCTTTATATAAATCTCTTGAGAGTTTATAAAAATCTAAATTCGTAGTTATAAAATAAACAGTATAAATAGGCTCATCTGTAAAACGAGCTTTTTCAACTTTGGCAACAAGATTAGATATTCCAGCCTTTTCTAAAAATTTGTAAACATCAATATTCTCTTTAAAAATTATATTAATAGAATTACTTGCAACCTGAAAAAAGCCACCCTTTGTTATAACCATATAATGTACACTTTCTACATTTTTAATAGACTTAATGTTCTTAACAATGTCTGTTCTTGTACTATCTATACTTGCCCAAATAATTTTACTTAAAGTACAATCAACAGTAACTTGTCCTTTAATTGCATCTAAAACTTCATTAACTTTTTCTTCTGAATTCACATAAATTACTATTCTATGCTTGCATTTAGTATAATGTATTTCCTTACCATGTTGATCGTAATGATAATATTCAATATCATCATTATATACGCTTGAATTTACGATATTATCATCTTCAAAACAGCTAGTCAGACTGAATAAAAGCATCAACATAAATAATAAAATAAGTTGTTTTTTCATAATTCTGAATTATCCGTTACAGTTAATAAAATATTACTTCCAATAGGTATCTTCTCAACAATAACGCCAAATGTAAATGTAGGTGCTTCACAAAAGTCATTATATATTATTTTTATTGTGTATTCATAAGTTTTATTTTCCTTATGCTTAAAACTAGTATGAAGCAATGTGTCAAGTCCCCGGCCAATAGTTTTTGTCACTAAAATTACCGTATGTTTTTCAA
>JAAYTD010000027.1 GCA_012518115.1 Ignavibacteria bacterium
CATATTTTATGATAGCAAAAGAACCACAATAAAAGCAATTTTTTTAACCATAAACTTAAAATGTCGCTAAGATAATGATTTTTTATGTAATTACAAGGATTTTACCATTAATTTTGACTATTACACCGAAATATGACTGTTTTTGATGATAATTTTTGAGAATAATAGAACATTTTGTTTATAAGTTATTTACTTAAATTATAAATTTAATTTTAAAAGTTTATATTTTTTTGTTATATTTGATATCTCAAATACATTTTTTTATTTCAAATATATGTAAGGTATAGTTAGCTAGTTAGTTAGATAGTTATTTTTTCAGATGGATAGTTCGGTAAATAGTTTAAAAAATAGTAGTGAGTATGATAATTTTTCTAATGTTTCAAAAAACAAGATAACTAGGCGTAATTTTTTGTCATTATTAGGATTAGGCATTAGTGCATTAGCTTCAAGTTCTTTGTTATCTCAAAATATAGAGGAAGGTATATCTAAAGTTTATAATTTTGATATAAGCAATACAGATTTTTCTAGAAACTATTTGCCAAACCATCACCTTATAACTCCTAATAACTTAAAATCTGGTGATACTGTTGCTTTTGTTGCTCCAGCTAGTCCAGTATCTATGGGACAAATTGCTAAATATGTTAGTTTTTTCAAATCAAAATCTTGCAACACTTTAATTTGTGATTCTATAAAAAAACAGAATAATAATCATCGCTATCTTTCAAACTCTGATGAGGTACGTGCTGCTGAATTGAATGATTTGTTTCGTAATCCCGATGTAAAAGCTATAATTTGTGGGCGCGGCGGTTATGGTATTATGCGGATTTTAACTATGTTGGATTATGAAACTTTACGTAATTATCCTAAAATTATAATGGGCTATAGTGACATAACGGCTTTGCTTCTATCTGTTTATAAACATAGCAACTTAGTTACTTATCATGGTCCTGTTGCTTCAAGTCGTTTGTCTGATGAGCATAAAAAAAATTTAGATCAAGTACTGTTTACAAATGAAGTTATTAACTATCATGTACCTGAAATGCAAGTACTTTCATCAGGTAAGATGAAAGGCAAGTTGCAAGGAGGCAATTTAACGCTAATTTCTTCAACTTTAGGTACAGATTATGAAATAGATCTATCGGATTCGATACTTTTTGTTGAAGATGTATCTATTTTGGCTCATGAATTTGACAGAATGATGCACCAACTATTGATGAATGAGAAATTTAAAACTTGTAAAGGAATTGTTTTTGGAAAAATGAAAAAGTTGACAAAACGTGGTAACTTTTATCCAAATAAATCATTTACCATTTTAGAAATTATGGAGCAAATTTCTAAAAAAGTTAATATCCCTATTGCATACAACTTACCGTTTGGACATGTAGAATCTAGTTTAATTTTTCCGATAGGAAGCTATGCAGAAGTTGATACAGATAAAAAAAATATAAAAATTTTTAGAACAGAAAATATAAAATAAAGATACCAAAATTAAAATCTTATAGTAATGGATAAAAACTATAAACATGAATGCAAGGATTGTAAACATCAAATAGGCGAAGAATTTTTAGAATTGGATAAAGCGCGTCCTAATTGTGCAGTCGTTGGCGTATATGGTCATAATCAAGCAGCTTTATTGTCATACTATATGTTACATGCTTTGCAACATCGTGGTCAAGAAGCTACGGGAATAACTTCGTTTTATGAATATGAAAATGAATTTCGTAAAAAAGAAGTACGTTTTGCAACGCATCATGCACAACGTCTTGTAATTGATGCTTTTTCCGATCCTAATTTATTTGATAAATTGTTAGTCGGTAAAATGGCAATAGGTCATAATAGATATGCAACAACGGGTGGAAATACAGTTCATAACATACAGCCTTTTAATATGAAATACCATTCGGGTATTTTGTCTGTTGCTCATAATGGTAATTTGACAAATACTAATACATTACGTAGAGAGTTGCAACATAAGGGTGCTATTTTTCGTACTACTACAGATACAGAACTTTTTCTACATCTTGTGGCTCATAGCAAAAAAGAGACACAAATAGAGCAAGTGCTTGAAGCACTATCTATTACAAAAGGAGCTTATTCACTTGCAATTTTAACTGAAAATTCTCTAATTGCAGCACGAGATCCATATGGTGTGCGTCCTCTTAACTTGGGTAGAAAAAAAATAGAAGGTACGGATAAGTATGCTTATTTTGTAGCTTCTGAAACTTGTGCTTTCGATATGATAGGTGCAGAGGAAATACGTTCTGTAAAACATAATGAAATGATTGTTATTGATGATCATACGATTGAAACAGGTGAAGTTAAGTCGTATAAAATTCAAGAAGAAACTCCAATAGCAAAACATTGTATTTTTGAATACATATATTTTTCTCGTCCTGATAGCAGAATCTTTGGACATAATGTTGATAAAGTGCGTAGGAAATTAGGCAAAAATTTAGCTGAAGAACATCCTATTCCTCCGACTGAAGACGGTAAAAAAGTAACTGTTATTGCTGTGCCGGATAGTGGTAATACTGCTGCTTTGGGATATGCACGTGCAAATCAAAAGGAAGGTAATGATTCAGCATTTGAAATTGGATTGATTAGAAGCCACTATGTAGGACGTACTTTTATTCAACCAGGGCAAAACAATCGTGATTTTAGAGCGAAAACAAAGTTTAATCCTGTAAAAGGTGTAATAGAAAATAGAAATATTGTAATGATTGATGACTCTATAGTGCGTGGTACGACTTCAAAAGCACTTGTTAAATTAATTCGCGAAGCAGGTCCGGCAAACTTACATATGCGGATAACATCGCCACCAATAGTATCGCCATGTCATTACGGTATGGACTTTCCTTCTAAAAAAGAGTTGATTGCTAATTCTTATAAAAATGAAACTGAGACAGGAAAAGCTATTGGCGTAGATTCATTGCGTCATCTATCTGTAGAAAAACTTATGGAAGCAGTGCCACATGACGAAGGCATTGATTACTGTACTGCATGTTTTACAGGAGATTGTCCGATAGAATTAGAACCTGAACTGGAACGATAGAGTTTTTAACTAAATATATATTAAATGAACATAGTTGATATATTTCTGTTAAATCATAATCTTAAGACAAATTTTTTTAATTATAATATATAATAATTACTTATGAATATTGCAGTTATAATTTCGTTGATACCTGAAGCTGAAGCAAAACTTAATATCACAAATGATAATAAGAGAATAGAAGCTTCAAATAAAAAGTTTATTATTAATCCGCTTGACGAATTTGCTTTAGAAGAAGCAATTCGTACAAAAGAAAAATTTGGTGGTGAAGTAAAAATTATTGCTTATTCTGTAATAGATGATATTGCAAATGCAGAGGTATTGTTGCGTTCTGCCCTAGCTGTAGGAGCAGATAATGCAATTTTTATTGAAAATACAGAAAATTTTTCGCAAGCTTTAATTGCAAAAAATATCTGTCACTACTTATCTGATTTCAAACCTGATATTATATTTACAGGTAATAAGAATATTTTTTATAATTCTACAGAACTGCCTGTTATTGTTTCTACTTTGTTTGAACTTAACTGTTTGACCGAAGTAATAAAGTTAGATTTTAGACAGGAAAATGAAAATCATATCATAGCAATTTGCGAAAGAGAAATTGAAATAGGAAAAGAAAAAGTTGAAATAAAACTACCTTGTGTTCTTGCTGTAAATAAAGGAATTAATGAGCCTCGTTATCCAAAATTAGTGGATATTATGAGAGCTAAATCTAAACCGTTTATTATGAAAAAAGCAGAAATTGTTGATGATATATTAGATGTAGAAAAAATTGATATAGTTATAAATAATCGTGAAAATCATGTTATAAACGATACAGACGAAGAAATAAAAAAATTAGCAGAAATATTAAAAACAAAATTATAAGTGAAAAAAATGAAAAGTATTTTAGTTTATATTGATAAAAATAAAAATGATGAAATAACGCAAAATTCTTTAGAAGCTATTGTTGCAGCAAAACAAATTGTAGATAATTTAAGTGGAAAAATATCTTGTATTGTAAGGAATGGAAATGCGGAAATATTTTCAAAACTTGCTTTGTTTGAAGACCTAAAAGTTTTTAATCTAAACCACTCAGAAGAAATAAGTGCAAGACATATAGCTAATTATCTTTCTGATTTTATATTAGATAAGATGTTTGATATAGTAATTTTTCCGGCATCGGTGCATTCCAATGAAATAGCTCCTATTGTTGCTGTCAAATGTGGTGCAGCTTTTATTTCAAATGCTATGGATTTTAATTTTACGGAAAATCAAGATATTTTATATAATCAGTACTTGTATTCAGGCAAATTTAAAACGCAAGTAAGAGTAAAAACGAAAACTCAAGTAATGACCAT
The DNA here is from genome assembly GCA_012518115.1 of Ignavibacteria bacterium. GTDB lineage: Bacteria > Bacteroidota > Ignavibacteria > Kapaibacteriales > UBA2268 > JAAYTD01. The sequence goes on from JAAYTD010000027.1 coordinate 4,393, forward strand.
TGCTCCGAATAGATTTGTTGTTCCAAAAGATACAGTGGAAAATGAATATGTTTTAGAACAAATTCAAATGCCTGAAGTTGATGACGATACATATAAATTTATAGAAATTACTTCTGCTGGAAATGTGAAAAGTCTAACAGATGCAAGAGTTATAGTTTCTGTTGGGCGTGGCGTCTCTTCTGCTGAAAATATAGCTAAAATAGAAAAATTTGCAACAAAAATATCTGCCGCACTAGGTGCAAGTCGTGCTGTTGTTGATAATGGATGGCTATCGCATCCATATCAAGTTGGTCAGACGGGTAAAACAGTAACACCTAATGTTTATATAGCTTGTGGAATTTCAGGTGCTATGCAACATCTTGCAGGAATGAGTAGATCTAAGTTTATTATTGCTATCAACATAGATGAAAAAGCACCGATTTTTGATGTTGCCGATGTTTCTGTTGTCGGTGATTTGTTTTCCGTAATAGAAAAACTTGAAAAATACTTATAATAAAATTAGAATTTGAATAAAATGAATAAAATACTAGAAAACAAATATGTTCATTTGATTTCAAGAATTTTAATCGGCTTAGTATTTGTTATCTTTGGAGCTAGTAAAATTGACGATACTCTAGGATTTGCAAAAGATATTTCAAATTACGATATTTTGCCATTTTTTTTAGTTAATGCAACTGCAATTATTTTGCCGTGGATAGAACTTGTCGCTGGAATACTGTTGATATGTGGAGTAAAAATCAGAGCTAATGCTTTACTAATTACAGCGATGTTAATTGTTTTTAATTTAGCAATTATAATAGCTATGGCGCGCGGTTTGAATATAGATTGCGGTTGCTATGCAACTATCGCTGAACAAAAAGTCGGTTGGAGAAAGTTAATTGAAAATTTTGGATTAATAGCTCTTTTAACAATGATTTTCTTTAAAACAAATTATGATTTTACACTTGAAAAAGAGAATATAAATGATTAAATAAAAACGCTTATATGATTTCTTTTCTGCAAATTTTCACTGATTTCTTATTTCCTAAAATATGCTTGTCTTGTCGGAATAAGTTAGAAAGGAAAATAGATGTTAGTTCAGATTTTTGTTGTCAAAAATGTTTAAATTCATTTGAAGTTGCACCATCTACTGAAGAAATTGAAAACGGTTTAATTACTTTTTTTCAAGATTCATTAGCTATTTCAAGAGCAATTGCTTTATATGCTTCTCATAGTGAAGATGAAAATATAGCAATTATGAGACTGATATATAAATTAAAATATGGTGGATTTACAAAAATTGGTACAGAGTTCGGTAGAAAACTAGCTGAAGTATTAGAAAAAAATAAAATGCTAGATTATGATCTTATAATACCCGTGCCTATCCATAAAGCAAGAAGAAGAGAACGCGGATATAATCAGTCGGATTTTATTGCAAATTCTGTCGGTGAAGTTACAAGAAAACCTGTTGCTTACAATATCATAGAACGAAAAATATATACTACTACGCAAACAAAATTATCGCTGGAAAATAGAAGAAAAAACATGCAAAATGTTTTTCAACTAAAAAATAAAAGCGATGTTCAAGGAATGAAAATTCTATTAATAGATGATGTTCTAACTACTGGAAGTACAATAAATTCTTGCGCAACTGTATTATTAGAAAACAAAGCAAAACAAGTTGATGTAGCTACTATTGTAAAAGTGTAAAAATAAATTACTTCTTAAAACTTTCAATCAAATCCTCTAATTCTAAAATTAAAACGGAGTTAGTGGAAAATAGTCCTACAGCGGAAACATACTTATTGTCAGATAAATTTTCAGGCAAATCTTTAACAACTAAAGAAGTACTTGTAACAATATCATCGCATTCTAATGTGAAAGTTTCATTTTTGTAATTAAATGTGATTAACTGCTTGCTTTCATTGAAAGTAGAAGCTCTATTACTATAAAATGATTTCTTAATAATACTGTGCGGACCAACATTTTGATTTATAGAAGTGCAACTAGCTAGTGGAATAGCGTAAAGTTGCTGATTGCTTTTGAATATCATATAGCTAACCAAAGAATTATATTCTTTTAACCGAAGTTCAATAAGATTAAAACTACCATTGTTTTTTATAGTAATTTTATTTGAAATTCCGTTGATTAGTTTTGTAATATCCTGTGCTTTCAACTGGTTAGCAAAAGCTGAACCTCTATCTGAAATTAACACTTTAATATTTCCAAGTTCTCTATGAAAAGAAATTGTAAGTTTTATAGAGCTACCTAAATAACTTTTGATATAAGCTAGTAAAATTTTAGGCAAGATATTTTCTAATGCTTTGATAAGTTCAAGATTTGTATAAAACTTATTATGTTCGGTTATTAATTCTATTTGTTTATTGTAAGATTGTGATATTTTATGGACATATTTTTGTAAATCTTCTAATAAAACTTTAAAATTATCGCTATTTAGTTCGTTAAACTCATCGTATAATTCGTGGCTTATATAACTTGCATTAATATATTTTTCCGTTATAATTGTTTCTAACTCTTTGATAAATATATCACTTTGCTTAACATCTTCTATTATTTGTTGAAGTAACAAATGTGAATTTTTTATATTATTAGAATTATTTTTAATTGTCTGTAGTAAATTATTGTTTTGTGATTTAATAGAAGACAGCAAATTATATAGAAGACTGTTATTATTTAACAATTCATATAAATTTAATAACTTAGACGATAAGTTGTCATTTTTTGAAAAAGTTTTATTCTCTTTTGGTGTATGTTCTTCTAATTTATTACTCTGCTTTGTTCCTTTGTTTTGAAAGACATAGCTACTAGTTCTTATTTGTGGTTTATAAGTTTGACTAGGTGGTTTCTGTTCTGTTTTTACATTAGCTATTGGAGTATTTACTTTTTTTTCTAATATAGTATTTTTTTCAATTTTCTGCTCTGTTTTTTTATTTGTTCTAATTGCTTGGATGTTTTTTAGAAAATAATCTGAAATAACATTAATAGGCAAAACTTTGTTTTCAAGATATAACAATAAAGAATCATTAATAGTTAGCAATAAATCAATTTCATCAAACTTCAAAACTATCTTTCTTTCTAAACTGTTAGATAAGATAATTAAAATTTCATCTAATAAGCGATTAAAAGAATTAAATTTTATTTGATTCTTTGTCCGCATAGATAAATTCATAAATTCTTCTTTTAATTTAGACAGAATATAATGATTTTGATATTGTTTGAAATCTAACAAATACTGTTCTATTTTAATACAATTTTCTTTAATTATAATATCTTGATTCATTGCTATTTTTTTAAAAGTGATTTAACTTTTTTTAATAAAACATCTTCTTTTATAAGTATGACATCTTCTGAATTTAAAGTACATATTTTGTCAATTAGTTTATTAGTAGTTTTAGGTTGATAGCTTTTGGGTTTGATTTTATCAGTAAAGCAATCATCGTTTATTAAAATTCCAAAATATAGATCATCGTATTGAATTTTTATAATTTTTGTTGAAGTATTTAATTTGTCAACTTCAGTACGAAAATTTAAGATTGTAATTAGGTCAATTAAAGTAATGACATCAGCATCAATAATGGAAAAACCTGAAGTATATTTTTTGGAACTATAGTAAATCATTGAAGAAGAACAAACTGCTAACTGGTATAAATCGTTCTTTCTTAAAGCGAACTTCAATTTACCTATAGAAAAAATAAATGCTTCAATCTCTTCTGATTTTTTAGTTTTTTTTACTATCGGCTTCGTACTGTTAGAAGCATCTTTTTTAAGGTGTTTAGTCATTTTCAAGTTTTTTATTAGTAATAGTTTGCAAATTTAATATAACTTCTTTCAAATCGTAAGTTAGTTGCGTTGCTATGTTGTTCATTTTATTGAAATCTAAAATGATATCTTTTATATGTGTTCTTAAATCATCTTTGAAAATATTTCCTTCAAGTGATAATTTATCAATATATACCTTGTTAATATTTAAATAATTATATAGGATATTCAAATTTTTATTAATTTGCTTTGTCTTACTGTCATTAATTTTTTCTAAAATTATACTTGAATTCAAATATGTATCTTTTGATAAAGTTAAAATTTTATTGTAATCTTTCGCAAAATTCTCGATAGAAGTAATGTGCTTTTCAATGTTATTTGAAAATAAAGATAAATATTTGTTGTAATTATTATGTATATCTTTTTCTTCTAATTTTTTACTTGTACTAACTAGCTGTTTTTTTATGATAGCTAGGTTGGTAATTAATATCTCATATTTTTTTGTAAGTTGTTCTTGTTGTTTTATAGAACTTATAAAATTCTTTATTAATTCAATATAATTCTTCAGTTGAGAAAAAGATAAAACATCTATTTTTAACTTTTTGTTATCATATTTTTCTACTACTTTATTTAATGTTTCAGTATCTTTCATTAATACAAAATAATTAATAGAAAAGAGGTTGTTAAGTTTTTGTTCTAATTTATAAGTAATGAAAATTGCAATGACAGCTATTGTAACGAAAAATATAAAAATAATTAATAATATGTTGCTATTGAGTAAATCCCATATATTAAAACTATCATAATTAGTATGACGAAACTGCTGCTGATATATTGATGATACTATTTTTATGTTTAATTTATTAAAATAGCGTACATCGGTTTGCGCTCCTAAAACTATATTGTTAATTGGATTTGTTGTGAATACAATTTGTTGTGAATAATTATCAATAACTTGTGTTTGAATTGAATAATTTTTATTGATAATTTCAAAATCTATGAAATTTGAAATAGGTATAAATGTTGCTATAGCTCCAACAAGAATATTTTTTTTAAAAATCCCGCTATAAGTTGCTAAGTATGTTATCTCATTCAAGTTAATTAATCTGCTGAAAAATTGATTTTGGAAAATATTTTGAATTATTGTCTTATCAGCAGGTAATTTTATATTAGTAACTGTATTTATATTTGTGGAAAATTTAAAATCTTCAAAAGAATGTTGAAGCATCTCCATTTCGCTGTTTTTATTTATTCTTCTATAAATCACATATTCAAAGTTGTAAAATTTTCGTTCATATAAATTTATATTATTGTTTAGGTCAATTTCATCGTCATTATATTTAATAGACTTAAGCATTTCATTATGAATAAATTTTGTAGTTGAATAAATTAATTGATATTGATTATCTAAATTTTTCATTAATAAATCTAAGTCTTTTCTATAATCTTGCAATTCATTTTTATAGATATTTTTTTGAATATTATCTGAAATATTTTTACTACAATATGTAAAAATGATAAAATAGCTAATCAAAAAAATGCTTAAAATGATTGCTAACAAAATATAAATATATTCTCTTATTTTGATTTTTGGTAATAAGTCCATTGTTTTTAATGTATTTAGAGTTTGTTTTTATATTTATAATGCAAATATTGAGCCAGTTTTTTTGTAACTTAAAATGCAATTAATAAAAAAAGTAACAATTAAAATGAAAAAGCTGCAAAATCTTCGTATTTTTGTAATTATGAGTTTAGATGTTAAAATTGCTAAGAAGTATATTTTTAATGGAAAAATAAATTTAATTTCAATAATTACATTTATTTCCATTTTAGGAATTACTGTAGGGGTGGCTGCTCTTATTGTTGTTCTTTCTATTTTCAATGGATTTAGACAACTTTCAGAAGAGCAATTACTTGGTTTTGATCCGCATATTCGTATAGTTTCTAAAAATTCGGCTTATTTGTCTGATGTGGAGACAATTACTCAGAAAATAAAAAACAATCCTTGTGTTAAAAAGTTTTCGCCTGCACTGACAACAAGAGCTGTTGTATATAAGTCTAACAACTTGCAACTAGTTGAGCTAATTGCTTATACAGATATGAGTTATCTTTCTGAAATTTCTAGTAGATTCTATGAATTTAATCTCCCAAAGAAAGATAGATGTATTTATATTGGATATGCTTTAGCAAGTAGAATAGATGCTAAGTTTAATGATACCTTACAAATAATTTCAGCGAAAATGTTAGAAAAATCTATTCAAACATTTCAAGTTCCTCAAGGTATAGCCGTCCAAAATGCTGGAGTTTTTAATTCTAATATCAAGGATTATGACTTATCTTTAGCTTTTACTGATATTGGAACTGCGAAACGATTACTTTTGAAAAATGAAGATATTATTTCACAAATAGATATTAAGTTGTTTGATAAAAATGACTTAGAAAAAACAGTGTCTAAATTGAACGAAGATTTGAAAAGTGAATCTATTAAAATTTTGACTTGGATAGACTTGAATAAAGAATTATATTATATAATGCAATTTGAGCGTGTCGCTGTTTTTTCGATATTGAGTTTAATTTTACTAATAGCTATTTTTAATGTTTTTGCTTCGCTAGCTATGACAATTGTTAAGAAAAAATCGGATATTGCTATATTAAAATCAATAGGTGCAAATAATAAATTTATTCGTAATATCTTTATAAAAGAAGGAGTTATCATAGGAATAATAGGGACATTTTTAGGATTAATTTTAAGTTTTATAATTGTTTTCCTGCAAGAAAAATTTGGTATTTTTGCCATTGACGGCAGCAAATATATAATGGATAGAATTCCGATGGCTGTAAATGTTTTTGAAGTTCTATTTATCTCATTTTTTTCTATTTCTTTAGCGGTTATAGCTACGATATTTCCTGCGAAAAAAGCTGCTAACTCCAATATTATACAATCTATTAGGACAGAGTAATGAACGAACTTTTTAATGTAGAAAATGATGATAGGAATAAACCTTTAGCTGAGCGGGTACGTCCTAAAACTATTGACGATATTGTAGGACAAACGCATTTACTTGGGAAAGAAGCGCCGCTGAGAGTATTTTTTGAAAACAAGCAGTTTCCTTCAATGATTTTTTGGGGGCCGCCAGGAGTAGGGAAGACAACTTTTGCTTTGCTTATTGCAGAAATTGCAGATTATGCGTTTTTTCATCTTTCTGCTGTGGAAGCAGGCGTTAAAGATATTCGAGAAATTATTACAAGAGCTAGTAATTTGCAACGTTCAGGAAAACGGACTTTACTTTTTATTGATGAAATTCATAGATTTAATAAATCGCAGCAAGATGCTTTATTGCATGCTGTTGAACAAGGCATTATAACTTTGGTAGGCGCTACTACAGAAAATCCATCTTTTGAGGTAAATTCCGCTTTAATGAGTCGTTGTCAAGTCTATAGGCTACAATTTCTAACAGATGCTGAAATAAAGAAAATTGTTGAAAATGCTTTGAAAAATGATGTTATCTTGAAGCAGATAAAAATAGAAATTAAAGATTGGGAGTTTTTACTAGCTATAGCAGCAGGCGATGCAAGAGCAGCATTAAATGCTATTGATTTAGCAGTAAAATTTTTTTCTTATGATAAAGAAATTACTTTAACGCAAGAAGTTTTTGAAAAAGCTTTACAGAAAAAATCACTCCACTATGATAAGAGTGGGGAAGAACATTATAACACAATTTCTGCATTCATCAAATCGTTACGCGGTTCTGATCCTGATGCAGCTTTGTTGTGGTTAGCTAAGATGTTGGAAGCAGGGGAAGATCCTGTTTTTATAGCGCGCCGCTTAGTGATATTTGCAAGTGAAGATGTTGGAAATGCCGAACCATTTGCCATAACGTTGGCGACTTCTGTTTTTCAAGCGGTGCAGATGATAGGAATGCCCGAATGCAAGTTAAATTTAGCGCAGTGTGTTACTTATTTGGCTTCTTGTGCAAAATCAAATGCTTCTTATTTGGCGATAAACGAAGCTATAGCTGATGTAAAAAAAACAAGTAACTTATCAGTACCTCTACACTTACGTAATGCTCCTACTGAATATATGAAAAAAGAATCTTATGCTTTGAATTATAAATATCCGCATAATTTTGAAAATCATTTTGTAGAAGAAAATTATTTTCCAATCAATTTTGAACCAAAAAAATACTATAAACCTACGAATTTCGGGAAAGAAAAAGTTTTTAATGAAAGATTAAATATATTTTGGAAAAATAGGAAAAAATAACACAAAATTGAATAATAATTTGCTCCAAACGTAGTAGTCAAATTCTTCTCTTGTGGAGGAGTGCCTGCGCTAGTAGGTGAGGTGGTTATGAAATAATAGACTACCCCGTCAAGCTTCGCTTGCCACCCCTTCGTCCCGAAGGGGAATTTAGCCCTTCGCTGAGGGGAAAATTCTCCTCTTTGAGAGGAGTACCCGCGAAGCGGGGAAGGTGTGGTTATGATATATATCCTAATAAAATCCCGTAGGGATTAAATATCGGTAAAAACTTATACTTGTTTATGTTTCGTCCCGTACGGGACGAGATGAGTAAGATTACATTTCTTTTACCGAAATTTTGTGCCTACGGCACAATCCTGCTAATCCCGTAATCATATAATCTGCGGTTCAGACAAAAATAGACTACCCCGTCAAACTGCGTTTGACACCCCTTCTGGAAAGGGGAATTTGCAGCCCGACCTTTAGGCAAGTGGAATTTTTAGACATCATAATAATCATATAAATTACATAAATCATAGTTCAGACAAAATCACCACAAATAATCTTTTTGTTACTTGTGGCGATTGTGAAAAGTGAATCTTGAAAATTATTTTTCAAGCATATTTTTGACGATATTATAAAAATCTGTTTCTAACACGGAATCAATTTTTGTAATATCTTTTCCACCGGCAGTAGCTAGATGTGGTTTTCCGCCACCACCGCCACCAAACAGTTTAGCGACTTCGCCAACTAATTTTCCTGCGGGGACTTTGTCTTTCAAATCATCTGTAACAGCACAAGCTAGCTGCACTTTATCATCAATTACACTTATTATTAAGCAAATTCCATTTTTAGCAAAACTTTCACGTACTTTTTCGGCTGTTGTACGTAATTGATCTAAGTTTGTCAGTTGCATTTGCTTAATTAACACGGAAGTATTACCGATGGTAATTGCGTTGTCAATTAGTTGATCCGTATTTTTTTGCAGATTTGCTATATTTATTTTTTCAATTTCTTTCTCTAAGCTTCTGATTTTATTGCTTAAATCTGCTATGACATTATCTTTTTCTTGATGTTTTTCTTCTAGCTTCTTCACATATTCAAAAGCTTGTTTTCCTGTTACAGCTTCAATTCGTCGTATTCCCGCAGCCACCGAAGCTTCAGATATTATTTTGAACATACAAATTTCACTTGTGTTTTTAACGTGAGTTCCGCCACAAAGTTCTACAGAAAAATCGCCTATAGAAACAGTGCGTACTAAATCACCATATTTATCGCCGAAAAACATTTTCGCTTTAGTGTTCTTCTTTGCTTCTTCTATTGATAAAGTTTCTGTTTTTACGTCTTGTTGCAATAAAATTAAGGTGTTTACAGTATTTTCTATACTTTTAAGGTCTTCAAGTGAGATTTTTTCAAAATGATTAAAGTCAAAACGTAAATAATTTGGTGAAACTAAAGAGCCCGCTTGTTTAACGTGTTCGCCAAGAGCAGAGCATAGAGCTTCATGCAATAAATGCGTTGCAGTATGGTTACGTGCCATAGATTTACGCCTTTCCATATCAATAATTGTCATAACATTATCGCCAACTTTAACATCAGTAAAATCTGTGTCGGATATATGAAAAATTGCATTTCCATTTTTTTGCACATCAACAATAGAAAACGAATTGCTACCAATAAATAACACGCCTATATCGCTTAGTTGTCCACCACTTTCAGCATAAAAAGGTGTTTTATCTAAAACAATAAGATTGTCTTTTACAAAAACTACTTTTGCTTGAGAGCTCGCTGTAGTTAAATCATAGCCTGTAAATTCACTTGTTTCATCAATTATTGGAAGTTTTACTTGAGTAGAGGTATTTTTTTGCGATGCGCGTGAACGTTCTTTTTGTTCTTGCATTTTTTTATCAAATTCTTCTGTATCAACATTTAAACCGCGTTCACGAGCTATAAGTTCAGTTAAATCAAGTGGAAAGCCAAAAGTATCATATAAAAGAAAAGCGTCTTGTCCAGAAATAATTTTTTCTTTATTTTCTTTTACAATATGAGAAATAATTTCTTCAATTTTTTCCAAGCCACGTTCCATAGTGTGCAAGAAACCAACTTCTTCATTATATATAACTTTTTGGATTAACTGTTGATTTTGTTTCAGTTCAGTGAAATAATCGCCCATAGTTCGCACCAAAACAGGTACAAGTTTATAGAGCATAGGTTCTTTAATTCCTAAATTTCTTGCGTATCTTGAAGCGCGTCTTAGTATTCTGCGAATAACATAGTTACGTCCTTCGTTTCCGGGTGAAACTCCATCAGCTATTGCAAAACTTAAAGCTCGGATATGATCAGCTATAACACGCATTGCGATATCCGTTTGTTTGTCAAGCGAAGTTGTATATATAACTCCTGTAAGTCTTTGTATTTCGCCGAGTAGAGGTAGAAATATATCAGTGTCGTAATTAGATTTTACATTTTGTAAAATTGCACAAACACGTTCAAAACCCATTCCAGTATCAACGAATTTTTGTGCTAAAGGTTCAAGTTCACCATTTTCATTGCGGTTGAATTGAATAAAGACTAAGTTCCATATTTCAACAACATCAGGAGAATCCGCATTAACTAAACTAGCACCGGAAAAATCGCTTGTTCGGTCGTAATGTATTTCGCTACAGGGTCCGCATGGTCCTGTTGCTCCCATTTCCCAAAAATTATCTTTTTCGTCAAATCGTTGGATGCGGTCTTCGGGCAAGTAATCTTTCCAAATTTCATACGCTTCGTCATCAGTTCTATAAACTGTTGCGTAAAGACGTTTTGGATCTAACTTCCAAACTTCTGTTAGTAATTCCCAAGCCCATTGAATAGCTTCCTTTTTATAATAATCTCCAAAGCTCCAATTGCCGAGCATTTCAAAGAAAGTATGATGATAAGTATCAATTCCAACTTCTTCTAAATCGTTGTGTTTGCCACTAACTCTAATACATTTTTGAGTGTTAGCTGCACGTTTATAATCGCGTGAGCCAGTGCCTAAAAACACATCTTTGAATTGGTTCATTCCTGCATTTGTAAAAAGTAAAGTCGGATCGTTGTGCGGAACTACAGGAAAACTACTGACTATTCTATGAGATTTAGACTTGAAAAAGTCTAAAAAAGATTTTCTTATTTCGAGTGAAGTCATTTTTTTTGAGTAAATTTTATTTTTGGTTAATAAATTAATAATACATCTTACAAATATACAAAAAATATAAGTAAAAATCTATTATTCAAATGGAAAAAAGCAATTGAATAGTTTATAAATCATCATTTACTTTAATTTCAATTAGTTTTTTGTCTAAATTAATGTTTGAATTAATAAAACTTGTTTCAGTAGAAGTTATGAAAATTTGTGCGGAGCTCTCCGAAAGTAAAGAGATAACCTTAGAAACGCGGTCAATATCAAGTTCGGAAAAAATATCATCTAACAGGATAATTGGAGTTTCCCGTTTAGCTTCTAACAAGTATTTAAATTCAGCAAACTTCAAAGCTATAAGTAATGTTTTATGTTGTCCTTGTGATGCGAAATCGCGTGAATTGCCACCGTTAATCATTATCTTCAAATCATCTTTCTGTGCTCCGAAAAGTGTCATTCCACGTGATATTTCCGCCTCTAATATTTTTTCAGAACGTTTTTTCAATTCTTCTTTAAGTTGTTCTATTGTTTCTATTTCTTCATTTATTCCATTAATTTGATAGCTCAGTGAAACGTCTTCTTTTTCTTCGCTGATTATGTTGTAAGATTCTAAAAAATATGGAGTAAACTCTTCTAAAAACATTTTCCTTTGCCAAATAATTTCAGTACATATTTCTATAAAATAATTTGTCCATTCAGTTAAAATATCGCTACTAATTTTAGGATTTAACTTTATTCTTTGTAATAAAATATTTCTATTTTTTAGAACTTTTCGTAATTCAAATAGTTTTTTTATATAAAATCTATTAGATTGTGAAAGTATAGTATTTAAAAATTGTCTTCTAAATTCAGGTGAAGATTTAGTAATATTTTTATGATCTGGGGATAAAATAACAGTAGGAATTTCGCCTATGATATCTTTTGGTAAAAGTTTCTCGTTTGAACCTGATGTAATATTTTTTTTCGTTTTACTTGTATATGATACAGTGATTTGTCCGTAAACATCTAAATCGTTGATATACTTAGCAGTAACAGAATAATCTTTCGCATCTTTATTGACTAACATCATATCAGAGGTGCTGACAAAACTACGTGAAATACTGCAAATTGAAATAGCTTCAAGAACAGTTGTTTTTCCAACACCATTTTTTCCAAATAGTACGTTTATACCTCGTATAAAATCATATTCACTATAAATGTGATTTCTTAAGTTCTTTATTAATAAATTATTTATGTTCATTTTATATTATAATAAACAAAAATGTTGTAAATAGTATTGTAGCAATTACAACAAGTTTAATTTTTCTTTGAAACTTGATGTGGTAATTGTTAAAGCTAGCAATCAATAGAAGTAATAGAGAAATTACAATTATTAGCGTTGAAAGAGCGTTTATTAGTGGCGATGCTCCTTGTGATATTAGTTCTACTAATTTGCTTGAAATAGAGGGAAAGCTATCTCTTGTAATTAAATAGCTTATTGCAAATTCGTTAAAAGAAAATACGAATGTAATAATAAAACACGATAGAAGCGAAGGCAAAATAGAAGGCAATGTTACATAACGAAATGTACGTATATAATCAGCTCCTAAATCTAAAGCTGCCGACTCCATATTTAAATCAAATTTCTGCAATTGAGAATAAATAAAAATAATAGCAACAAATATTGTAATAATTGAAATTGTTAAAATCTGTCCAATAAATAAATTTTCTATATGAATTAAATTTAGAAAAAATAGAGCAGCGCTACAAAAAATTACTTCGCTTAACATTAGCGGCAATCTGATAATGTTGGTAAATTTTGACCGTACTTTTGCCCGCGCTAGTTGATGATGTTTAGAAAAACTTAAAGCGAACATTCCACCAAGAATAGTGGAAATTATAGCTACGCTTGTAGAAACTATAAAAGAATTCTTTATTGCTAATAAAATATCAGAGTTGTTGAAAATTTGCAAATACCAATCTGTTGAAAATTTTTCAAAAATTAGTAGCGAGTTGCCACTGTTGAACGAGAAAAATATAATAAAAAGGAGAACAATATGAACAAATAAAAGAGTTAAGCAATTTATAAATAAAGTAATTGGCGATTTAGCAATTGCTAAACACTGATAACGTGATAATTTCTTTGTAGGGATATTTTGTTCTTGATTGCTACGATTAAGGTAAAAATTATAAAACAGAATAAATAAAATAGTGAAAATAGCATAAGGTATTGAAAAAGCAGAAGCATTCAAATAGTTTGTATCTAATAGTAATTTAATGAATTGTGTAGCGAACAATCTATCTTGTATTGGTAGCAACACTGCAGATGAAAAGTTTCCATAAGATAGAATAGCTACAATACCGAAGCTTGCCAATATTCCTTTAAATGTTTTTTTGAGTATAATTTTGAAGAAAATGTTATATCTTGTTAGTCCCAGATCTATTGCTGCTTCTATGTGCAAAATATTTAGCTTGGACATTAAAATAGATATAAAAAAGAAAGAAAATGGTAAGTATCTGAAAAATAAAGATAAAGAATAAATTACTGTATCAGGTACATTTATTAATTCTGAAATTATTCCTGTTGCCAATAAAGTATTATTGAAAATGCCATCAGTTGAAAATAAAGAATTTATGGAATAAAACTGAATAATTGGATTAATTATTACAGGAAGACAAATAAGAGCTATTATATATTTTTTTAAATGGCTTCTTAAAAAAAAAGTGAAAAAAGATAGAAAAAAACCGAAAAAAGTTGTAACAAAGGCAACAGTTAAAGAAATAACTAAAGAAGTCAAATAGTCGTGATAAAACAGATTCTTTAGTAAATTAGAGATATTGATGTGAAAAAACGGAACGCCAATAATTTCCACATAGAAAAAATTTACTAACAAGAAAGAAAATAAAGGAATTACAAATAATATTATAATCCACAAAACAGGAGCCCACTGTAGGAGCTCGCGATTTATTAATATGTTTTTTAACTTCTTTTTGATATTTTGTAGCATAAAATTAAAATTTAGTCTAAAACTAAATATTTTCAAAGATAATACTATTTCCTATTACTTCCAAGTTTTTTTATTAACGTTAGTCTTCGTTTGCTACCCCAAATTGAATTATATATTAGTTCAGCAATTGCTGACCACCTCCGCTAGTGCAGGTACTCTTCCACAAGAGGAAATTTTAAAATTCCCCTTCCCAGAAGGGGTGGCAGACGAAGTCTGACGGGGTAGTCCCACACCTCCCCCGCTGACGCGGGTACTCCTCTCAAGAGGAGAATTTATTCAAAATGGTATTATGCTATTTACAAATATATTAATTATTATAATTATAAAAAAAGAGAACAAAACTTTCCTTACTTGTTTTCTTTTCTTTTCTGTGTTTTTATAGCTAGTTATTTTGTATCACCGAACATGATGTTAAAAAGTGTTGTAGTGAAAAAATCAAGAGCTGCCTCAGTATGATTTTTGCTTTCAACTAATTTTAATTCTACATTACAGCCTTTGTTTTTATAAGTTTTGTAAGCATTATTGGAACATACAACAGGTACTATATCATCAGCAGTGCCATGTGCAAGAAAAATAGGAGCCTTAGGAATCCAACCTTCAACAAGAGAATTGTTAAGTGCTGAGGTGTAAAATTTCTGAAGATCTTCATTTAATTCTGTTTTAAATAAATCGGGATGCATAAAAGTCGTAATGTCCGTTGAACCTATAAATTTATCTATTTCATCATTAGTATAGTTTTTATTAAACCAAGTTTTATAGTTTGAAAGCAGTGGTTCAAGAAAAATATTGTTGAAATTTAAATTAAGATTATCGCCATAGTTTAATCCAAGAACAACATAAGGAAGAGACGAAGGCAAAGCAGTATGTTTTGTATTTCTAAATTCTTCCAAAATAGCGGGAATATCATAGGGACCGCCACCAGCATATACTTTTCTTATGTTAATAGTGGGATATCTATTTTCAACAATTTTTTGGAAAGCAATAGCAGCAGCTCCTCCCTGCGAATAACCTACAACACTAACAGGATAAGAATCAATATTTTTTCCGATAGTTTTAAAATACTCACGCGCCGCAAGACACATATCCGCTGAAACTATGCCTGTATTTTCTACATGTAGGTAGGGATGAGGCTTATCCGTTGTAACACCAAAGCCAATATAATCGGGAATGATAACTGCATAGCCAAAAGCTCCAAGAAGTAATTCATTAGAATACATAGCTGTACTTGGAGACATACTTTCAGCAGTTATTGTAGGATGTAAGCCGACAATTATACCTTTTATATCTGAATTGTTAGGGTAAACCACTATGCCAGAGGCAACAACAGGAAAGCCGTTAGGCAAGAACGTGTTGTATGTAATCATATCTGTACTAATATTTATATCCGGCAAAAGATCTGCTGTTTCAGGAGAAAACGTATTAATTATGTCCGCTAAATATTGCTTAGTGTAATTCTTAGATTTTATGTGCTTTACAAAATACTGTTGAGTTACTGGGTCATTTGAATCGCTACAAGAAACCAATAAAAATAAAATAAAGCATATAGAAAATAGCTTCAAAAAAATATTCTGTGTTTTTTGTATCATAATAGTTAAAATAAAAGTTTATAATTTAAAATAATTTTGTAAATATATAGAAAAATAATTAATAAAAAAAATAAATTTATTCGTGTTTACTAGCTATGTAAGTTCACCTTTAAAGTATATAAAAACAGGTTGCTAATATTTTTAGCAACCTGTTTTTTGTCCGTTTTTCTTCTATACTTTACTGTTTAATAAATTGCAAAACTCCGAAAATTTCATTTACAGGATTTTCTGCAACAATAAAATATACTCCTGGAACTTGACCTGACATATCAACAGGAAATGTACCTTGTGCCGGCGACGAAGGTAATATATCATATACAGGAGTTAGACGAATTCCCAAAGCATTATAAAGCCAGAAAGTTATTGGCTCACGAACACAACTACTGTCAGAATAAGAGAAAAGATAAGGGGCGCTACGCATCATTATATGATGTATGGCAATATATTTACAAGAATCTGGATTAGGTGGATAATTACAACCACATTGAAATACTTGTAGATATTCGCAAGTATCGCCATTAGGCATAGCTACTTTTATAGAAAAAGTAACAGAATTAATGCCTGGAAAACCAAAACTATTGTTATCTCCACAAGGACTATTCAACTCAACATATAACTCAACAACTTCATTAGAATCTTCATCATATACCGTTCGCAATTCGTAGTAAGTAGTATCAGGAGCACTGGAATTAACTTCATTTATAATTATATCAGATGGCTCAACTCCGGCAGGTAATCTAAATGATTTTTTACATTTCATAAGACCTACTTCTTCCTCTATCTGAGGATTTATGCGTATAGCGTTACCGTTTTCATCTTTATCACCAAAGTACGTATTTACATAGCTGAAAGGAGGGCTAGCGTTATAAATATTCTTATATTTTCCCGTTTGTACATTAGCACAATTTTCACAATTACAATTGAATGGAATAATTAAATCGCAAATTGTAGTATTATTAGTATCAGAAGCAAGAGATATTGAAATCTTATAGCTACCTTCACCACATTCTACTTCTTGGTAAATATCTATAAAAGTACTCGTATCTGAAACTTGTATTTCAAAAGGAATACCCCAAGCCGAAGAGGTATAATATAAACCGAAAAACTTATAATCCGTAGCTGTTACACCCTGAGCTAGATTTATCTTAGCACTGAAAAAACATTTATGATTTTCATAGTAAGTATTTGAACTTTCTAAAGTTAGCATTGGAGAATCAATAGTGGGGACATTTATCTCTATGGAATGAATAAGAGTTGTCGAATTATCAGGATGATAGTACTCAAATTTATATGTACCTGGTCCTAATGTGCTATCAACAATAAGAGTATTTTCATTGTTGAGTAATACATCAGAAGTATCACGACGCCATTTCGTTATTAAGTTCGTACAACCATTAAGACTTACTATAGTGATCCGTGTGCCACCACTACAATCTCTACGCGTTTCTACTTGAGGTTTGAAGTTATACACATTAATTTCAAACTCTTCAATACAATTGTAGCAATTTGACTTCAATTTTATAACTTGATGACAAACGTTATCCTTTAATTTATATTTAAGATTAGTTTCATTACCATTATAAACTATAGAAGGAATGGTATCGAAATCGGCACTAATATCATCAAGATTTGTTATTTCCAAATTGTCGCAAGGAAGTTTTAAAAACTGCATCGAAGTATCAGTTAAAAATACAGAACCAAAGTTTCCATTTGAACTAACCTTAACTCCTAAACTATCAAGATTGTTGTAATAATCTCCAAAAAGAGAAGTTACATTTTGAATATCTACAGACCAATGATATATTGTGTCATTAGGTAATTTCAAATATACATTAACTTTATTGGCGTTAAGATTACTAGTTGTTTGTAGATAATCAAGTAAATAATCGCTAAGGACAAAAGAATTGCCTCCTGTTTTTTTCAAAAAAGTACTAGCAATTCCGCCTATGTACCATTCAGTATCCGTAGAATCTTCATTATTTGTTACTTCCAAAGTATGTTTACCAAATCGTGTATTGCTTGCAGTTGTTCCAGTACGACAGATAGTACTATTATAATGAATAACATTATGTCCGCAAGGTATGCCAGATGCCATAGATACAGCAGCGCAAGCATCTACTAAACCATAGCCCATTTCTATGTGCCAAGTGCCATTAGGTCGTCCTGCAACAGTTTGATAATTATATTCGGATGTATCTGTACCGTTATGAATTTTTCGAGCTGTTTGCTCAATAATATCTACAACTTGTTTTTGTGTTAAATCTGGATTTACTGACAAAACTAATGCAGCTACACCTGCTACATGAGGACAAGCAGAAGAAGTACCTTCGAAGTCAAACTCATAAGTGTTTGATATATTAGTTGTTGGTATTAGAATACCTGGTGCCATAATATCTAATTCACTACCATAATTGCTTTCCCAAGATTTACCGCAGCTGCATGTACCTGTAGTTTTACGTTTTCCACAAGGATTTATAGCTCCGACAGTTAAAATATCAGAATTGCAATTAGCTGGATATTCTACACCTGAAGTACTATTGCCTGCAGAAAACACTACTACACAGCCTTTTCCATTACGCCCCTCTGTTAAAGCATTAGAAATAGCACTATCTATGATTGAATGTTGAGTAGCAGATTCCCAAGAATTACTAATAATATCAGCACCATTTTGCCAAGCCCAATTAATTCCTTCTCCTCTTTTCATACGTGATAATGGAGTTAATGCTATAGAGTTACTTACTGACATTAGTTTGCAATCCGGTGCAACTCCAACAATTCCTATATCGTTATCTACAGCACCAATTACTCCTGCACAAGCAGTGCCATGATAGCCATAAACCACACTCGGCGAAGCACCAGTTTCTGTATCATAACTTAAGGGATGTATATTTTCTTCCAAGTCAGAATGATCAAGCTCTATTCCTGCATCTACAACAGCTACAGTTATATTCTTACCTTTAGTAATTTCCCAAGCTGGACATACATTTATATCTATCCCTGCATCTCCACCATAAAGCCCTGAAGGATTATATAAACCCCATTGATAGTCAAAAAAAGTATTGTTATTACTACTGTGTAAACCATCATTTGCCATCAAATCAGGCTCGGCACATTCAAATAAATTACTTTCATAAAATATATTTGCTAACTCCAAAGAATTCATTTGACTTTCTTTAGTAACAGAAAGAACAAACCATAAAGGCATATATTTATCTTGAGTAACAACTATACAAGAATAATTAGATGCTTGTTCCTTTAACAGAGTTGTATCAGATAAATGTTTAAGCTGTACATAAAAGAAATTAGACAGACCAATCTTTTCAGCATTCTTTGTTTTAAAATAAGGTGAAACAGTTTCAACACTATTTGTTTTATCTAATGCTTTTATCAATTCAAGATAGTCCTGTTCTGATAGACTTTCATTTAATTTTATTTCTCCCCAATATGAATTTATAATTTTATCATTTGTTATTATCTTTCCTGTTAATTGTATTTTGTTTAACATAACATTATCATTAGGAAATAAAATAGCATCTTGTTGAGAAAACCTTGCAGTAGCTGAAGAGATAAACAAATAGTTAGTATTTAATTCTAAATATTGTTTCTCGCCTCTATAATAATAAAAATAATCACTGCTTTGTGCTGTTAATAACAATGGAAACAGCAACACAAATAATAAAATAAATTGTTTTTTCATAATTCTGAATTATCCGTTACAGTTAATAAGATATTACTTCCAATAGGTATCTTCTCAACAATAACGCCAAATGTAAACGTAGGTGCTTCATGAAGTTCATTATATATTATTTTTATTGTGTATTCATAAGTTTTATTTTCCTTATGCTTAAAACTAGTATGAAGCAATGTGTCAAGTCCCCGGCCAATAGTTTTTGTCACTAAAATTACCGTATGTTTTTCAA
>JAAYTD010000028.1 GCA_012518115.1 Ignavibacteria bacterium
AAGATGACCTGGTTGATAGGCTTCAGGTGTAAGCATAGTAATATGTTCAGCCGAGAAGTACTAATAATCCGAAGGCTTACCCATGTTTGAGTTGTTATACTCTTTTCTTATAGAATGATATGAAACTCTAATATAATTTGTTCCATATAAACTTGATAATAAACTAATAATTTTTCCTTATCAAGAATATACTAATCCTATTTATAAAACTGCTTGGTGGTGTTAGCTCAGTGGGTACACCTCTTCCCATCCCGAACAGAGTAGTTAAGCACTGAAACGCCGATGGTACTGCTAGGGTGACCTTGTGGGAGAGTAGGTAACTGCCAAGCTATATATTAAAAAAACCTTAAGAACTTATTCTTAAGGTTTTTATGTTTTTAAAGGGAAAATATAAATCCTTTGATTAAAGAAAATAAATGATTAATACCAAATTGAATAATAATTTGCTCTAAACGTAGTAGTCAAATTCTCCTCTTGAGAGGAGTACCTGCGTAGCAGGGGAGGTGTGATTATTTGGTCGTTGAGCGGAGCCGAAACGACTATCCTGTCAAGCTTCGTAGGGCGTGTCGCGACACGCCCCGACATTCGTGCCAAAGGGGAATTTTAAAACATCATTGAACTAATAAATAATTCAAAATGGTATAAAAAAGCTTGCTTGAAAAATTGAAACATATCTTTCAAGTATTAGTATTAGTGAGTAACAGACTGAAAAAGTCTGCTACATGATGGAAAACTCTATGGGAAAATCTATATAAAAACAGTTAGGTTTTATCTTTATTATTAAAAAAGATGATGAAAATGTTGAAAATATCCTTATAAGGGTTGTTGAATACAAGAACATACTAAGTAAATTATTTGGATAATTAATTTCCCTATTACATTCAATAGATAATATTTAAATTTCATTTAAAAATATAGGAAAACAAACTATATGAGAAGTAATTTTAATCCATGGCATCAAGTTATTCCACAAACAGATTCCCCAGATGTACTGAGAGGAATTATCGAAGTTCCACAGGGTAATCGTGCAAAGTATGAGCTAGATAAGGACAGTGGACTTTTACGTTTAGACCGAGTGCTTTATTCATCTATGTATTATCCTCATAACTATGGTTTTATACCACAGAGCTATTGTGATGACAAAGACCCATTAGATATTCTTATTCTTTCGCAATTTGCCTTTGAACCACTTTGTATTGTAGAATCTAAAGTAATAGGTGTGATGCGAATGCTTGATAACGGCGAGGCAGATGATAAAATTATTGCTGTAGCAGCTGGTGATCCTAGTGTAAATCACTTCAATGCTATTTCTGAGCTACCGCCACACATGACGACAGAGATAATGAACTTTTTTGAAGATTATACTAAATTGGAAAATAAAACTGTTGTTGTCGAAGAATTTATAGGTAAAGAAGAAGCGCTGAGAATTATTGAAGAGGCATTTGTTATGTATAAAAAATATTATGGCGAACTGTACAAATATTTTTTTGGGTAAGTTTGAAAAGGGTAATTATATAAAAGTTCATCAGCTATAATGTTTTATTCACAAAATAATATCTACCTAATTTTCGTACATTCTTGTGTTTTTGCACACAATTCTTTCCCAAAACAAAAATATCTTTAGTCTGTAAAATCAAGAAAAAATATATTTATATAAATAAAAATAATAGTAGTATATCAAATCTATGATTTTTTTAACCATAAACTTAAAATGTTGATAAGGTAATGATTTTTACATAATTACAAGAATTTTACCATTAATTTTGACTATTACGCCTAAAAATATCATTTTTTCTCTTTTATACAAATATTGTTAATAAAATATAATATTATTTATTTTTTTAGCGAAATAATGAAAAAAAATTGTAAATTAATAAAAGAATAATTGATTTTTTATAAATTTATTATATTTAAGGTAAAAAATATGCAAAAAACACTAAAAATTTTATTAATTATAATGTTGTTTTTGATATCTAATGATGCAATAAACGCTAAGTCAAATATGTCGCCTTTTGCTTATAAGTTAAGTAAAACAATAAAGATAAATTCAAAAGCAACTAAAAAAATACTATCTGATTCTGCGAAAGTTTCAATTTTATTAAAGTTTAATCAGAAATTTGATTTTCAAAAAGCAAAAAAATTAGGTGCGAACTTTCATACAATCGTTTCTGGAATAGCTACGGCAAAAATTAGCTTAGATAAGTATTTGGAATTTATTGATTTACCTGGGATAGAATATATTGAAACAGGAAATACTTTTTCGCCATTACTAGATAGCGCTAAATCTGTTACATATATTCAAGCAGTGATAAATGGAGATGATTTACAAAAAACTTATAGTGGAGATGGCGTTGTAGTTGGCGTGATAGACGCAGGCTTCGATTATACACATCCAGCTTTTAGAAATTCAAGTAATAATCAATTAATAATTTCACGAGTTTGGGAACAAGGAAAGGATGGTTCTAGTCCAAAAGGTTTTTCTTATGGACGTGAGTTATCTAATAGTGAAGAAATTCTACAAGCTAAAGTAGATGTAGAAAATTTTTCGCATGGAACACATGTAGCAGCAATAGCTGTTGGACAAAATATAGAAACGGCTCAGCAAAGTGTAGGAATAGCACCGAAATCGGAGTTGGTAATAGTTGCCTTAAAGCCACCTGCACAGGAGCAATGGAAAAATACAAGCGCTAGTGATATAATAGATGGTGTTAATTATATTTTCAAATATGCTGAATCTATAGGGAAGCCGGCAGTTGTAAACTTAAGCTGGGGTGGGCAAATAGGACCACACGATGGTACATCGCTATTTTCTCAAGCTATTGATGGACTTGTTGGTAAAGGAAAACTATTTGTAACTTCTGCAGGAAATAATGGCGATAAAAAATTACATATAAGTAAAGTGTTAGGAGAGAACGAACCACTTATAAGTTATATTCAAAATAGTTATAATAAACAAAATGCAAAAAATGGGTTATGGATTGATGCGTGGGGCGAGGAAGGAAAGCCATTTGAATTTAATTTTGAAATTTTGGACAAATCTACATTGAAAACAAAATATCAAACAGAATTTCATAACACTAATAAGGATACTGTAATCAACTTTATATTTACAGAAAATAATGACAAATGTGAAGTAAATGTACATTTGAGTAATTCACCATTTAATAATAAACCGCATGCTTTTGTTGATGTTAATTGTAATAAAAGGTTTCTTTTTAGAATTTCTGCGAAAGCTACTGAAGGTAAAGTGAATATATGGAATTGGTATTTAGTCGATTATTATGGAATTACGGAGAACTTCTCTTCTGCCGGTCAATCAAATGCAGTTATAGGAAATAGCGAATGTACGATTTCTGATTTTGCATCAACAAAAAAAGCAATAGCTGTAGGGGCTATGGTTTCAAAAAATAAATATATAAATAGTCAGGGAAATATAATTAATTCCAGTGGAAAATATGGTGATATAGCATTTTTCTCAAGTAGAGGTCCAAGTGCCGATGGCAGAATAAAACCAGATATTGTGGCACCTGGGATGGTGGTATCGTCAGCGGTTAGTTCATTTGATAAGGCTTATGAAGGGCAAAAAGAAAGTATTACTGCAAGAATGGAAATCTATGGACGACAATATGCTTATGCTTGTTTGATGGGAACATCGATGAGTGCGCCTGTAACTTCGGGGGCGATTGCATTAATGTTAGAAAATAATTCTAATTTATCGCCAGAAGAAGCGATTAACTTATTGAAATTAAATGCAACAGTTGATAATTATACGAAAGAAGTGCCAAATGATTTATGGGGCTGGGGGAAACTAAACTTGCACAAAGTGTTTACTTCTGTTGGGATAGATGAAGAATATATCAAAACTGACGAAATTTCACTATATCCTAATCCCGCAATGACACCAGAAGTTTTTTTGAATATTGAATTAGAAAAACCTTGTTACTTACAAATTATTTTAAGTGATATTTTAGGTAAAGAAATTTTAAAACTTTATGAAGGATTTAGCGATTCCGATAGATTTTCAAAGACTTTTGATGTTTCTAAATTGGCTACAGGAACTTATTTCTTAAAAACTATTATTAATGGAAAATGTAAAGTAGAAAAACTTGTCATTGCTCAATAGAAGTATTTTAATATACTATCGCGCTAGTTTTATCTTTTTGTTATTGACAAGTTGAAATGTATTATGCAAATATCTTGAAAAAATGTGTAGAAAAAAGCATTCTTTTCTGAATATTGGGCGTAATAGTCAAAATTAAGATACTGTTTTTTAGATAGTTACAAAAAATCTTATCCAATTTATATAAAAATTCGTAAAAAATGCGTATATTTATAATTATTTTTTAGAAAATTTTTAGAAAAACTTCAAATTATGAATACACGAAATTATTTTTTTACTTCTGAATCCGTTTCTGAAGGTCATCCCGATAAAGTTTGTGATCAAGTCTCTGATGCTGTTCTTGATGCTATGCTAAAAGACGATTCTAATAGTCGTGTAGCTTGTGAATGCTATGCTACAACAGGAATGATAGTTGTCGGTGGCGAAATTACAACGCAAACTTATGTTGATTTGCAAAGTATTGTGCGAGGCGTAATCAGAGATATTGGTTATACTCATACGGGTTTACGTTTTGATTGTGAATCTGCAGCTATCCTTAATGTTATCAATAATCAATCAACCGATATTGCTTTAGGTGTTGATGTCAATGGTGCAGGCGATCAAGGAATGATGTTTGGCTATGCTACCAATGAAACAGCTGAATATATGCCCGCTCCTATTAATTATGCTCATAAACTTGTGAAGAAGCTAGCTGATGTTCGTAAGAATACACAAGATATGCCATATTTACGTCCCGATTCAAAATCGCAAGTTACAATAGAGTATTCACCTGATAATA
>JAAYTD010000029.1 GCA_012518115.1 Ignavibacteria bacterium
GAAGAAAAAAAGATAGTAAAAGACAATTATAAGCAGAACGTTGCTAATGACAATAAAACAAAAAATGTTGAAAATAAAGACAATAGATATCTAAATATAAACAAAAAGATAGATGAGGAAAACATACTAAGTATTGATAAAGAAAAGATAGGCATAAGCAACTACAAAGAAAACAAGAACGAAAGAAGCGATGAAAAAAAGATAAACATAGAAAATAATAAACAAAATGTAGTTAGCAACGAGAAAACAAAAAGTATTGAAAAAATTGATACTAACTATGTAAATGTAAACAAAACGATAGAAAATGAAAAGACACTAAATAGTGAAGAAGAAAAGGTAAACATAAACGCTAGCAAAGAAAGTAACATAACTGAGAATAAAAATGAAAGAAACGAAGAAAAAAAGATAATAACAGAAAATAATAAACAAAACTTATTAAACAAAAATAAAATAAAAAATAGTGAAAATATAGATGAAAGCTATACAACTACAAATAAAAAAATAGAATACAAAAATATAGTAAATCATGACGAAGAAAAAATAAACGTAAGCAACAACAAAGAAAGTAAAACAGCAGAAAATAAAAGTGGAAGAAACGAAGAAAAAAAGATAATAACAGAAAATAATAAGCAAAACTTATTAAACAAAAATAAAATAAAAAATAGTGGAAATATAGATGAGCGAGAGATAAATACAAACAAATATATTGACTATGAAAGTGTAATAAATCATGACGAAGAAAAGATAAACATAATCAACAGCAAAGAAAATAAGATAACAGAAAACAAATATGTAAGAAATGAAGAAAAAAAGATAATAACAGAAAATAATAAACAAAACGTATTAAACAATCATAAAACAAAAAATAGTGAAAATATAGATGAAAGCTATACAACTACAAATAAAAAAATAGAATATGAAAATATAGTAAATCATGACGAAGAAAAAATAAACGTAAGCAACAACAAAGAAAGTAACAACGAAGAAAAAAAGATAATAACAGAAAATAAGCAAAATGTATTGAATAACAAAACAAAAAATAGTGAAAATATAGATGAAAGCTATACAACTACAAATAAAAAAATAGAATACGAAAATATAGTAAATCATAACGAAGAAAAAATAAACGTAAGCAACAACAAAGAAAGTAACAACGAAGAAAAAAAGATAATAACAGAAAATAATAAACAAAACGTATTTAATAACGAAAAATCAAAAAATATTGAAAAAATTAAAAACAGCTATATAAATACAAACAAACAGATAAACTATGAAAGTGTAGTAAACAATAACGAAGAAAAGGTAAACATAAATAACAACAAAGACATTAAAAAAATAAATAATGAAACGAAAACAAGCGAAATTAAAATCTTAGCTGATAATGAGTTTGAATTAAATAATTTTAAGCAATCTGATGATCAAGAAGATAATAATTTTAGCCAAAATGATAATAATAACCTTAATACAAACGACAAGAATTTTCAAGGAACAAATTTTACAAAAGATGTTATCAACAATTTATCAAGTGGTTTAGATAATCGTTTTAATTTGTCTAATTCACCTGTTTATTTTAATAGTTTTAAAAATAAATCATTTACAAATATAAAAATAACGGAATATCCTGATGCTATTGTACAATTTGCACATTCTTTATCTTCAGGAGAAATTGGTATAGCTAAGCTTATTTTACAGCCACAATCACTTGGCACAGTCTTTGTAGAAATAAATATGAATGATACAGAGCCTGTAATTATTTTCAAGACAAATAATGAAGAGACATTAAAAATAATTGAAAATAATATTGGCAACTTAAAAGAAACTTTTAGTAAAACAAATCTTGAAAATATTGATTTTAGATTTGAAAAACAAGAACATTTACAACAAGATTTAACAGATAGAGACAGACAACAAAACACTAATAAACAAGAGGAGCGTTTTAAATACGCTCAACTTCTAAATTCATTTGCCAATAACGTTCAGGAAGAACCTATTTTAGCAATGGAAAATGAAGTAAAAACGCGACTGATACAAAGTCGAATTATAGAAAGATACATTTAAGTTTTTACGATTTTTTTATTTTAATTTTATAAACAGGAAGTTTTATGGCATCATACATACCAGATGTAAGTTTAAAAAACAATAATTCTTTTGCTTCAACAGCATTAAAAAATAACACATTATCTGCATCGGAGCAAAAAAACGAATTTTTACAATTATTAACTTATCAACTAAAAAATCAAAATCCAACAGCCCCCTATAACAATCAGGAATTTGCTGCTCAGTTAGCTACATTTTCTCAATTGGAACAATTGACAAGTATCAAGCAGCTACTGACTAATCAATCTGATTTGTTTGGAACATTAGCTATGAGTATAGAAAATACTGCTATACCAGGCATGATAGGAAAATACGCTAAAGCTATTACAAATCAAGTCAAACTTGACGGAACAAATGGTGCTGTTATAGGATTTGAAAACAAATTTAACGCTGCAAGTGGCAACTTAGTAATAAGAAATAGTTCAGGCAATATTATTAGAACAATTGAATTAAACCATTCAGAATGTATGGCAGGTGAACATACGATAAAATGGGATGGAAAAGACAATAACGGTAATGTATTGCCAGCAGGTAATTATTTTATATCGGCAGAACTAAACGATGCAAATGGTGGAATTCTAAATTCAACTACATTTGTTGTCGGCAAAATAAGTTCCGTTAAATTTAAACAAGAAGGCACAATGTTGGTTGTTGGTGGCATCGAAATTTCTCTTGACAGAATTTCTGACATAAGAGAATCAGCATTTTAATAAAGACATATAAAAATCATTTTAAATAAATATAATTTGGAGAAATATAATGAGTTTATCAAGATCATTATCAATTGGTACGAGCTCTTTACAAGCACACCAATCGAAATTTGACGTAATATCTAACAATCTTGCAAACGCAAGTACCGTTGGCTATAAAGCAAACAGAGCAAATTTTGCAGAACAATTTAATCAAATTTATAATCGCGGTAAAGCGCCTGAAGCAAATACAGGCTACAGTAACGGGGGAACAAATCCTTTACAGTTTGGTTTAGGAGTAAAACTAGCTAGTATTAGTCAAGATATGATGCAAGGAGTAATTGAATCAACAAATCGTCCATTAGATGCTGCACTACAAGGCGATGGTTTTTTTGTTGTCAATTATAATGGACAACCTCAATATACTAGAGCAGGAGCTTTTACAAGAGATGAAGAAGGTTATCTTGTTGATACAAATACAGGTGCATTTATTCAAGGCTACAATACTGAAAATGATGCAGACGGAAAACCTGTAAGAAATTCAGATGGCAGTAATCGTTTAGACAGAACATTAACTAACGTCAGAATACCTTGGGACACAGTGTCATTACCACGTCAAACACAAAATATTACTATCGTAGGAAACTTGAACTCTGAAGCTCCTGAAGGCAGTGATAGTATCCGTAAAACAAGTATGACAATCTACGATAATACAGGTGCAGCACGCGTACTCACTTTTACTTTCGAAAAAACTGCTGAAAAAGGTGAATGGAATTTATCTGCACAAATTGATGGAAAAGACACTGTAATAAGTGAAACTCTTATTCAATTTAAGACTGATGGAACTCTTGAATCACCTCTTGCTATCATGATTAACGCTGCAGATGCTAACACTACACTCGAAAGTGATGGATTATTTGTACATCCTATAAAAATTCAACTTACTGACCCTAACAATCTAACATACGGTCTTAAAAATTACTCAGCTGATAGTACAGCAAATTTTGAAAAACAAGACGGCTTCCCTCTTGGAGATTTAATTAATTTAAATTTTGACGAACAAGGAAGATTATTAGGATCATTTACTAATGGACAAACGGAAATTCTATCGCAAATTGCTATAGCTAAGTTCCCAAATAATGAAGGACTTGTACGAAATGGAAACAATTATTTTTCCGTATCTCCAAACTCAGGTGATGCTATTATTGGTACAGCTATTGAAATTTTTCCGACTACACAAGTTAAAGGATATGCATTGGAACAATCAAACGTTAATTTAGCTAATGAATTTACCGAAATGATTTCTACACAAAGAGCTTATGAATCTGCTTCAAGAGTCATAACTGTAAGCGATACAATGCTAGCTGAGTTAAATCAACTTAAACGATAGCCATAGCTAATAAAATGAAAAAAGCAAGTAGTTTGAAACAACTACTTGCTTTTTTCTGTTTAAAAAGAAACAAACTACTTGCTAAATGCAAAGTTTAACAATTTATAAATAAGACGTGCAGCCGTCAAGTTTGGATGAGATAAATTCGCGATAGGTGCTAACTCTACTACATCAAATCCTATAATTTTCTTTTTTTGTTTTATAATTTCTCTAAAAATATCTAAAGTTTCGCTATATAAAAAACCGTCAGGCTCAGGTGTGCCTGTAGCGGGCATTATAGCTGGATCAAAATAATCAACATCAAAAGTTATATATATTTCTTCAGATAAAGTATCTACAATTTGTTTTTGCCAATTATCACCATGAATACCACGTCTTAAAGCCGAAGCATAGAAAGTATTAACTTTATTTTTTCGTATAAACTCTGCCTCTTCTGAACATTGAGCTCTTATCCCTACCTGCGTTAATTTACTTGGTGTTAGAAATTCACACACTCGAGCCGCAAAACTTGCATGAGAATATTTACTATTTTGATACTCATCTCGCAAATCAGAATGTGCATCAAAATGCAATACAGACATATTAGGATATTTCTTCAAATGAGATTTTATAGGTGCTGTTGAAATGGTATGTTCGCCACCAAGAGTAACAACAAATTTATCATCATAAAGAAGTTTATCTACTGTTGTCATTATTTTTTGCAACATTTTTTCATCGTAGCATTCAAAAAAATCAAGAGGTTGCAAAGTTGCAATTCCTATGTCAAAACAAAGTTCTCTGTCAAATTCATCATCATAAAATTCTACATATGCACTAGCTTCAATGATAGCATTAGGTCCGTCGATAGTTCCACCACCATAGCTTACAGTATGTTCATAAGGTGCTGGAAGTATTACTATTTTTGAGTTACTATATTGAGAAAATTCTTCATCAATAGCTAAAAAATTATTTTCTTCATTTAAGATTTTCATTTTTCTTAATTAATAATAAATTTTTATTACTACCATTCTGCCTGTTCAACTTCAATAGTTTCCCACTGCTTATTTTTTAAGTATTTATCTATCGCTCTGGCTGCCGCTCTACCTGCTCCCATTGCTAAAATAACGGTTGCACCACCTGTAACTATATCACCGCCAGCAAATACTCCAGGTATATTTGTTTTCATAGTTTTCTTTTCAACTAATATATTCCCCCATTGATTGACATTTAGATTAGGTGAAGTTTGACTTATTATAGGATTTGAACCGTTTCCTATCGCAACAATTGCAGCTTCAATTTGTATATCTTCTATAGCATCAGGTATAGGAAGAGGTCTCCGTCGTCCCGAAGAGTCAGGTTCGCCAAGTTGCATGCGCTGAATAGTAACAGACTTTAACCAACCATTCTCATCACCGTTAAATTTAATAGGTGCAACAAGAAAATTAAATTCAATATCTTCTTCTTGAGCATGATGAATTTCCTCAATTCTTGCAGGCATTTCTGCTTCAGTTCTGCGATAAAATATTGTTGCATGCTTTGCTCCTAATCTTTTAGCAGTCCTCACAGAATCCAGAGCTGTATTACCGCCACCGAATACTGCAACACTTTTATCTTTCATTGTTACTATAGGCGTATCATTCTCAGGGAACTTATAAGCTTTCATTAAATTAATGCGGGTTAGAAATTCATTTGCTGAATATATTCCATTTAGATGTTCGCCAGGTATATTTAGAAAATAAGGAAGTCCTGCACCTACACCGATAAATACTGAATCGAAACGCTCAAGTAATTCATCAAGAGTTTCAATAACACCAACAATATAGTTTCTTACAAATTTAACTCCTGCTTTTTCTAGCACTTCAATCTCTTTTTTTACAATTTCTTTAGGCAAACGAAATTCTGGAATACCATAAGTTAAAACTCCACCAAGTTCGTGTAAAGCTTCAAAAACTGTAACTTCATGTCCCATCTGTACTAAATCCCCCGCACAACTCAAACCTGCAGGACCGCTACCAACAACTGCAACTTTCTTACCTGTAGAAGTTTGTATTTCAGGAACTTGAATGCCGATATTTTCTCTTTGCCAATCTGCCACAAATCGCTCAAGATTTCCTATAGCTATAGGTTTAGATCTATGACTAAGCACACATAAATTTTCACACTGCTCTTCTTGTGGACAAACTCTTCCACAAACTGCAGGTAAAGCATTGTCTTGTCTTAAAATATTAGCTGCATCTTCAAATCTATCTTCGACAACAGCAGCTATAAACTCAGGAATTTTAACAGAAACAGGACAGCCTTCTACACATAATGGTTTTTTACACTGCAAACATCTTTCAGCTTCAAGTTTTGCCATTTCAACAGTATAGCCAAGATTTACTTCGTCAAAGTTTTTAATCCTATCTTCAGCTTTTTGACTTGGCATTGCAGGTCTAGCATTTATATTTTTATACATTGTTTTGCTCCATTTTTTTCTGCATTTCGTTAGCTTGTTTTTCTAAATTACATTCCAACTCTTTATCTCTATATATATTATTACGTTGCATTAATATGGTAAAATCTACTTCATGAGCATCAAACTCAGGACCATCTACACAAACAAAAACATTCTTGCCACCAACAACTGCACGACATCCACCACACATTCCGGTACCGTCAAGCATGATCGAGTTTAAACTAACTACAGTTTTTATACCATAAGGCTTAGTTAAACTAGCTACCGCTTCCATCATAGGAACAGGACCAATAGCTAAAACAAAATCTATTTTTTGCTCTTCAATTACTTGCTTTAATTTTTCTGTAACTAAACCTTTCATTCCTTCACTACCATCGTCAGTTGTTATATAAACTTCATCAGCAAAAGTAGAAACTTCATCTTTCAAAATAATATATTCTTTACTTTTAGCTCCTAATATTATCGTTACATAATTACCTATCTCTTTAATAGCTTTAGCCGTTGGATATGCAATAGCCGCTCCAACACCTCCGCCAACAATTACACAATTACCAAATTTTTCTATATGTGTAGGTTTGCCAAGCGGACCAACAATATCAAGAATAGTATCACCTGCTTCAAGTTTTTGCAACTCAGAAGTTGTCTTTCCTACAGATTGCACAATGATAGTTATTGTCCCCGTCTCTACATTCGAATCTGCAATTGTCATTGGAATACGTTCGCCTTCTTCAGATATTCGTAACATTATAAATTGTCCCGGCTTACGTTTTCGTGCAATCAACGGACTTTCTATCTCAAAAAGTTTCACCCTCTCATTGAGAAATTTAGTTTTTATAATTTTATTCATAAAATTTTCTAATAATTATTTTAAAAAATGATTGTTGTCTGCTGACATTATCTACTGATTTATGCCTAATTACAAATATACGAATATTTTTGTAATTTAGATTAAAAATAGGAACAAGTATTTTTGCACTAATGATATTATTTAATTTCAACTTATTATACCAAATTGAATTATATATGATTTTTGTGATTTTTTAAAATTCCCCTTCGGAACGAAGGGGTGGCAAGCGAAGCTTGACAGAGTAGTTAATAAAAAAAACATACATTTTGAAAAATCAAGATGTATGTTTTTTTATTTTCTTTGAAAATATACACAGCAAAATCTTATAAACTTATCTTTTTTATAATAGTTTGTTTGTTTTCTAAAATAACTATAACAAAATATATCCCTTTTGTCAAATGGTTTATATTCAACTTATTATCATAATTATGTGTATAATATTCATCAATATCTTTTCCAGAATAGTCAATTATTTTTATTTTTTGTATCATATAATCAGAAGAAACAACATTTAAATTATATCTATCATAGCTTATACTAAGCCCATCTTGTTTTTCTTCTGTTATAGAGCTATTTACTTGTTTTTGTTCAAGTTTATTAATAACACCAGAATTCGAAATCCCATAGAAATCTTCAACTAAAATATCACATGTATTTTCTATATCTTGAGATATTAATTTTTCAACAACAATATAGCAGACGGGATTTGCATAATAATTTTCTTCTAATCCCCTGTTTTTAGAAGTAATTACAAAATTTATCCACGAACTGTCTTTGTTTATATTATAAAAGATATTATTTTCTCTGAAAAAATTCGATTTTTCTATTCCTAATACTTTTAGCTTATCATTTATTCCTATTTTTTGTAGATTTAGACTAGCTGCTACTGCTATTAAATTTTGTTGGTTTTGCTTTATATATACTGGGAGATGTAGTATTTTAGAATCTTTCAGAAAACAGACATTTTCTTCAAAAAATTGTTTTTTTACTTTCGGCGGCGTTGCTCCCCACGTACTATCCATATTGTAAACAACCACTAAATGATCAGAATTCGTTACAACTCCGTTACCGTCGCAATCACAATAAGTAGCTGCTAAGGTATCCCATGCAATAGCTTTTTGAGATTTCCATAAAGTACTTGTCGGATTACGCTTAAAAGCTCGCATTTTCTGTTTAGGTTCTTCCAAGTATTTAGAAATAATAGCAAAATCACGACTGTCCACAATATTGTTATTGTCAGCATCGCCGGGCCAAACATCAACATAGCTATGTACTTTATAACTAAATTTCGGAGTAATAGGAATTAAAAGTTCAATTATCGTATCACGAAAAACAGTAGCACGCACTTTCTCTAAATGAAAATCAACAACTTCACCATGAATTGCATTCGGACATACAACAAATTCAAGATGAATAACTTTTGGATTATTGGGTGAGTTTGAATCAGCCGGAAATCCTGTTCCCGCTTCAACGATTATTCTTGCAATATCAGCAATAGTATCAACAGCAGGTTGTACAATATGATGAACACCTGGGTCCCCCCAGTCAGTTGAGACCTTCATTTCTGAATACTTTATGTATTTTGTTTTATTATGAATTAACTCAAAAGCAACATTACTACAATTTTCAATACTATCTAATCTTATATCTATTCCAAATGTAAAAGTAGCTGTAACAAAATCAGCGCGTACACCTTCTACATCTGTTCTTTCAAAACTTACAACTTGTGAGTAGGCATTCAACAATAATGTGAAATAGCAAAATATAAATATGAAAAATCGTTTCATTGCTTCACTAAAATATATTAATAATTTTAAAATGAATGCAATAATTGTACCAAATAAAAAAAACTTCTAAATATAATTTTAGAAGTTTTTAATAAATATTTTACAACTGTTTTTTTATCTATCGACTTCGCCAAGCACAATATCAATACTTCCTAGTATTAATATCAAGTCTCCTATCATATATCCTTTAGTAATATATGGTAACACACTTAAATTAACGAAGCAAGATGAACGGCATCTTACTCGCGATGGTTTCAGTGTACCGTCACTTGTAATGTAGAAACCAAGTTCGCCTTTTGGACTTTCACATGAAAAATAGAATTCTCCAACTTCAGGTTTTATACGTTTCGGCAAGTTTGCTCTAACATCACCTTCAAACGGCATTTGTTCTAAAGCTTGTTCAATTATTTTACAACTTTCTTCCATCTCTGCCAGTCTAACCCATAATCTATCCCAACAATCTCCCACAGTTCCTACTTCACCTTTACCAACAGGAACATTCCAATCAAACTTATCGTAATTCAAGTAATTTCTTGTCTTACGCAAATCAAAAGGCACTCCTGAGGCACGCAATACAGGACCAGAACAAGCAAAATTAATTGCAACATCAGCCGGTAAGACTCCTATATTAGCAGTTCTTTCAATAAGAATTTTATTATATAAAAATAATTTATCTGCTTCTTTGATTCTTTCACGCACTGCTTTTATAACAGCAAGACAATCGTCTTTAAATCCGGGATAAATATCGCGTTGCAAACCACCTATCCAAAAATAATTATATAAAAGACGAGCTCCTGAACATTTTTCAAAAATGTCTATAATCATCTCGCGATCAATAAAGAAATAAAGAAACGGCGTATAAGCACCGGCATCCATAACAAATGTACCTGTTGCTATTTGATGATTTGCAATTCTATTAAGTTCACATAAAATTGTACGAATATAAGTTACTTTTTCAGGTACTTCTATCCCAAGCAATTTTTCCATACCTAAAACATAAGGTAGCTCATTATTCATTGACGAAATATAGTCTAATCTGTCAATAAAAGGAATAACTTGCGGATAAGTTGAATTTTCAGCACATTTTTCAAAACATCTATGTAAATAACCTATACGTGGCCATATTTCCGATACAACTTCTCCTTCAAGTTCAGCTTCAAGTCGTAAAACTCCATGTGTAGAAGGATGTTGAGGACCGAAATTCATTACAACACGATCCGTGTCTATATTACCATATTCAAAATCAAGTATTCTTCTTTTTTGCATAATTTATTTCTATACAGTTTATTTAGTTTATTTTAATTTATTAGGTGTAGCATCAATTCCATGATATTCTGTAGGAGCTACATAATCTTTGCGAAGTGGAAATCCCTCCCAGTCGTCCGGACAAAGTATACGTTGCAAGTCAGGATGATCTGAAAATATCACACCAAACATATCATATACTTCTCGTTCATGCCAATTAGCTGTTTTCCAAACGCGTTCAACAGTAGGAAGCATTGGCTTTGTTCTATCTAAAGTTACTTTCAACACAAAATAATGGTTGTGTTTAATAGAATAAAGATGATATACGACACCCAAAGAATCTTTATAATCCATGCCTGTCAAATTAGCTAAATAATCAAACTCTAAACCAGATTCATCTCTTAAAAACATACAAATCTCTTTGATAGAATCAGGCAATATATTAACAAAAGGATCAATTTTATCACCTTCAAAAAAACCAAGAATTTTGTCGCCAAACTTCTCTTGTAAAATAGAAAATATCTCTTTACTTGTCATTATCACTACTCCTTCAAATCTTTAATTTCATCAACCGAAATATGCTTGAAATTTTGATAAATATTTAAAAATATAGCTAAAGCAACTGCAACCTCTGCAGCAGCCAATACGATTACAAATAAAGTAGCTACATGCCCTTCTATATCTAAACCAGCAAAACGAGCAAAAGCAACAAAATTTATATTAGCAGAGTTCAAAATTAGTTCTAATCCCATTAAAACTAAAATTGCATTCTTTCTCGTTAATATCGCAAACAAACCAAACGAAAAAAGTATTGAACTCAAAATTAAAAAATGCGTTAATCCTATTTCCATCATAAATATTTTAATTAATAATATTTCCTTAAAAACAATTCAATAACAGTTTAATTCTTACGACGTGCAATAAGTGCAGCTCCAATAAAAGCAACCAATAACAATATAGCAGCCGCAATAAAAGCAGCTATATAATTAGTAAACAATAAGTTTCCTATATCTTGCAAGGTAGATTCGGGAAGTTCCTCTAAAGGAACTTGTTTCCAATCACCTAAAAGAAAAACTAAAACCAAACCTATACCTGAACATGCAGATATTAAAGCGCCAATAGCAGTCTTTGTACTGTCTAAAACCGCAGTACGTTCATTAGCTTCTGTCATACGAGTTGTAAGCATAACACCGAATATAATTAGCGTTAATATTCCACCTATGTAAACCATAATCTGAGTTACCGCTATAAAATCAGCTGCTAACATAGCATATATGCCAGCTACACCAAAAAAGCAAAACAATAAAGCTACTGCTGAATGCATCAACTTGTTCGCTAGAATTGTAACCAACCCCGAAACAACAATAAGAAGAGCTAAAGCATAAAAAATTATTCCATAAAAATTTATAGAAGATTGCAGTTCATTTATAAATTTCGATATTTCCATAATATTTATCTTTTTTAAGTAGAACAATTTTTAAATTTTAAATATAGTTAAAAATCAAACTGCAAAATAACATTTTTTTCCCAAATAGCATAAGAATTTTTCATTTTTATGCCCAAAAAATTTTTTTTGTTGTTTTTTATAAAAAAAAAATGTATTTTTGTACTTCATCTTTAAATTAAAATAAAGTGAATAAGATGAAAATTGTATTTCAATATATGAGAAATGCAAATTTATTAAGTCCAGAATTATTTTTATAAAATCAGCGCCGGTAGCTCAGCTGGATAGAGCATCAGCCTTCTAAGCTGAGGGCCACTGGTTCGAATCCAGTCCGGCGTGCTAACCTCATTAAACAATAGTGCTTAATGAGGTTTTTTTTATTTTGTCTGAACTGTGATTTATTAGGTGGTTATTAATTAATAACTACCCCATCAAGCTTCGCTTGCCACCCCTTCGTGCGAAAGGGAATTTTAAAAATTACGGTAAGCATATGATCACTTAAGAAAGTATTTGTTTAAAAAAATCATTCCCTTTGTCATCAACTAATATGAAAGCAGGAAAATCTTCTACTTCTATTTTCCATATAGCTTCCATTCCAAGTTCAGGATATTCTAAACACTCCACTTTTTTAATATTTTTTTCTGCTAAAATTGCTGCCGGTCCGCCTATAGAACCAAGGTAAAATCCGCCATATTTTTTACAAGCATCAGTAACTTGCTGAGATCTATTACCCTTAGCTATCATTACCATACTTCCGCCATTAGATTGAAATAAATCTACGTAAGCATCCATTCTACCGGCAGTTGTAGGCCCAAATGATCCTGACGGCATTCCTTTCGGAGTTTTTGCCGGTCCTGCATAATATATAGGATGATCTTTCATATATTGTGGCAAGCCTTTACCGGAATCTATGCGTTCTTTCAATTTAGCATGTGCAATATCACGTCCTACAATAATAGTTCCAGTAAGAGATAACCTTGTTGAAACAGGATACTTATGCAATTCTTCTAATATTTTATTCATCTGTTGGTTGAGATTGATTTTTACTGCATTCCCTTCTCCTTCATTTCGTAATTCTACAGGTATCAATTTTCCCGGCTCTTTTTCCATTTTTTCAATCCAGATGCCATCTTTATTAATTTTTGCTTTAATATTTCTGTCTGCAGAACACGAAACAGCCATTCCAATAAAACAAGATGCACCGTGTCGTGGTAAGCGTACTATTCTTATGTCGTGAGCAAAATACTTTCCACCAAATTGCGCGCCTAATCCTAATTTTTGTGAAGCTTTTAATATTTTTTCTTCAAGTACTATATCTCTGAAAGCTTGTCCAAACTCATTACCTTCTTTTGGTAATTCGTCGTAATATTTAGCAGAAGCTAATTTAACAGTTTTTATACAAATATCTGCTGATGTTCCGCCTATAACGAATGCGATGTGATAAGGCGGACAAGCAGCTGTTCCTAGTGTTTTCATTTTTTCTGTCAAAAACTTTTCTAAACTATCAGGATTCAACAGTGCTTTTGTTTCTTGAAATAAATATGTTTTATTAGAAGAACCACCACCCTTTGCTATAAATAGAAATTTATACTCATCACCATCAACTGCTTGAATATCTATTTGAGCCGGCAAATTTGTACCTGTATTCACTTCATCATACATATTTAAAGGTGCATTTTGTGAGTATCGTAAATTATTTTCAGTATATGTTTGATATACTCCTTTAGAAAGATATTCTTCATCACCACCATTAGTCCGTACATTCTCGCCTTTTTTAGCGATAATTGTAGCTGTTCCTGTATCTTGACAGAATGGCAAAACACCTTTAGCAGAAATTTCGGCATTACGAAGCATAGTTAATGCTACATATTTATCGTTTTCACTTGCTTCAGGATCTAAAAGTATATTTGCTACTTGTTTTTGATGTGCCGGTCTTAGAAAGAAAGAACAGTTATACATAGCAGTATTTGCTAATATTGTTAGTGCTTCAGGTTCGACACATAATATATCTTGCGAGTCAAATTTTTTCACAGATATATGTTCTTTTGTTAAAAGTTCATATTCCGTTTCATCCTTTCCTATCGGAAATGGGTTTTGATAGTTAAATTTTTTATTCATAATAAAATTTTAGAAATTGAAAAAAAACATCATCTACCTATTGTTAATGATAGATGATGCTATAATTTTTGTTTATCGTTTAATCATGTGTCTATCCAATTAATTTCATAGCTTCTTTTATTGTATTTGCAACATGGTTAGCAGATTTATCAAACAGTTCTTTTTCGTCAACATTAAGATTTAGTTCTAAAATTTTTTCGACACCATTTTTACCGATAATTACGGGAACACCTACACAAACATCTTCATAATCATATTCGCCTTCAAGTAATACGGTACAAGGTAAGAGCCGTCTTTGATTTTTCACAATAGCTTCTACTATTTCTGCCACTGCAGTTCCAGGAGCATACCAAGCAGAACCAGTTTGCAAGAGTTGTACTATTTCTCCACCACCTTTTGCTGTTCTATCACAGATTGCATCAAGTCTATCTTGAGCAACAAGTTCTGTTATAGGAATACCATTCACAGTAGTATAACGTGGCAAAGGAACCATTGTATCTCCATGTCCACCAAGGACAAGTGCATGAATATCTTTAACGGAAATATCTAATTCCATTGCCAGAAAAGTTCTATATCTAGCAGTATCGAGAATACCTGCCATTCCTATAACTTTATTACGAGGCAAATTAGTTTTCTTTAATGTTACGTAAGTCATTACATCTAATGGATTAGATACAACTATAAAACAAGCATTTGGAGAAAACTTTATTGCTTGTTCAGTGCAAGTGCTAACAATACTTGCATTAATTCTAAGTAAGTCATCTCTTGACATGCCCGGCTTACGTGCTATGCCAGCTGTAATTACAACGATATCCGAGTTTGCAGTATCACTATAATCACTTGTACCGAATATTTTTGAATTTGAACTAAAAATCGGCATAGATTGATACATATCTAACCCTTTGCCTTTTGATGTTCCCTCTGCAATATCACATAGCCATATTTCTTCCACTAATTCTTTGTTTGCCATTACTTGAGCACAAGTTGCCCCAACGTTTCCAGCGCCGCCAACAATTGTAACTTTCATATTAAAACCTCAATTAAATATAGTTCATAAAAAAAATTGAATAAAAAAAGAGTATTCTTCTTATTTATCAATA
Organism: Ignavibacteria bacterium; assembly: GCA_012518115.1. Classification (GTDB taxonomy): domain Bacteria; phylum Bacteroidota; class Ignavibacteria; order Kapaibacteriales; family UBA2268; genus JAAYTD01. Next base: position 15,152 of record JAAYTD010000029.1, read on the forward strand.
ACTTTGGAAAAGTATTAAAGACGTTTGAAAAATAATTTATTGTATGTTTTTTTAATTATATTCTAAAAAATTCTAAAAAAAATTATCAGGAATAATAGAAGCAATTGCCCAATTGTTTTCACAAAAATATTTATTGCTTAGTGTATGTATATCATCTAAAGTCACTTGGTCAATTTTTTGAATTATATCTACCGTTTGCTCATATTTTCCAAAAACAATTTCGTTTTTTAGTAAATTTTGCATACGTGAAGACAAGCTTTCTTGCTCTATAATTGTAGCGGTTTTTAGTTGTTCTTTGGCACGATTCAATTCTTTTTTTGTCGGCATTTTAAGCATTAACTTTTGCATTTCTTTATAAATCAAATCAATAGTTCTCTTATATTTTTTAGCATCTGTTGCAGCATAAATATACCATGAACCGCAATCTGTATAGCTATTGATTGATGAATAGATAGAGTAAGCTAAACCGTGTTTTTCACGTAAATTTTGATACAAACGCGAGCTCATACCGTCTCCAAAAAGTGTATTCAGCACAGCTAGTGGATAATATTCTGTACTTTGAAGTCCTTGCGTTTGTTTTCCTAAAACGATGTGCGCTTGTTGTATAGTTTTTTTTATTGTTTTATTAACATAGTTTATTGTAGGTTTTGTGCGTAATTTTATAGGTAAAGTACAATTTAATTCTTTTTCAGAAAAATACTTATTTACAAGTTTTACAACATTTTTATGATTAACATCACCTACAACACACACTACTATGTTTTCAGCTCTATAAAAAGTTTTATAAAAATTTTCAAGTTCCTTATAATCAATTTGCTTAACAGTATCTTGCCAGCCAGTTATAGGGTTAGCAAGATTATGATTTGAAAATGTAGCAATATCAGCTAAATCAAAAATATATTCTTCGGGATCATCTTCATAAGATTTAATTTCTTCCAATATAATAAGCTTTTCGCGTTCAATTTCATCTTCAATAAATATAGCATTCAAAACAATATCACAAAGTAGTTCAAATGTTTTTGCAAAATGGTTTTTAATTGCGCGCACATAAAAACATGTTTGTTCTTTGGTTGTGAATGCATTAGAATAAGCACCTAAAGTTTCAAATTCATTTGCTATTTGTTTTGAATTACGTTTTTTTGTATGTCGAAAAACAGCATGCTCCATAAAATGAGCTATTCCTGATATTGAATCGTCGCGAGCTCCTATATTTACACATATTCCCGCCGAATATGAAGCAGTATTCTGCACTTGTTCAGAAATTACAACTAAACCGTTTTCAAAAACACTTTTTTCGTAATTCCCGATCTTTAGTGTATCTATAATTTTCATTAAGCAACACAAAAATTATTCTTGTTCTGTTTCTACTTCAGTTCCAATAGCTGCTGCTTTTTTGATTTCTTTTAATAAATTGATTTCATCGCCAGGAGCATAGCCATTATGTTCATAAACAATATTTTTATTCCCATCGAGAACATAAGTATGTGGTGGATTGTTTACGCCCATAGCGCGTTTGAAATCGCTATTCTGGTCAAGATAAACTTCATAATTCCAACATCTAGCTTTAACAAAAGGAGCTACACGTTTGCTATTTCTTGAATCATCAATAGAGACAGCTATAAACTTAACGCCTGTTTCTTCTTGCCATTCTTCATAAACTTCATTGATTGTATTGAGCTCTTCCAAACAAGGTTTGCACCAAGTTGCCCAAAAACTTATGACAATAGGCTTGCCATCATTGTCAAAATCTGCAGTACTTACTGTTTTTCCTGCTAAATTTTTTAAATTAACATTAGCAATTTTTTTTGTCGTTTCCTGTGAAAATAATGTAGAATTTATTAAAAAAATTGCAAAAAATAGTGAAATTGCAAAAAAATTCTTTTTCATTTCGTATATCCTTCGTATTTTTGTAAAACAAGTTATTTCAAAACTAATAAAAATAATACGTAAAAACAATAATTTTATTTCGTAGGAGCTAAAAAAATGAAAAAAATCTTATTTATTATCACTTTAACAATGTTTGCTTTTTCTACTATATTGGCTGAAAACAAATTAGAATCGGCAAGTTTTATCATTACAAATTTAGACGATATTGCTAAAGTAGAAAATGTCAATCAAAATGCTAAAATTAGTTTTGTTTTGCAAAACAAGTCTACAAAAGATGTAAATGTTGTAATGAATTTAAAGAAAATCTCTATGACAGATGGACATGCAGCAGAATTTTGTTTTGGTGAAAATTGTATGATATACGACGGTTCAATACCTGAAACAAATACTGAACCTTTTGTTTTGAAAGCAGGTGCTGCAACAGATCCAATGTATGAAAGCTATATAAAAATGCAACCCTATGGAGTAGAAGGCAAAGACACTTTATTGGTAACAATTTACAATAATGATAACAAGGACAATGATTTTGTACAGTTCAATGCTATTTGGGATTTTTCTAATGGTTCAATTAACATAAGCAACAGTAATCTAAAGATTTATCCTCAACCTGTTACAAACATTTTACATATTATTTCAACTTCTGATAATACTATAGAAACCGTTGAATTTTTTGATTTAAGTGGTAAATTTATTTATAAGGCAAATGTATCTAACGATACTAATATATTTACGGTTAACACTGAATTTTTGCCGTCAGGAGTTTTCATAGCTTATTTAACAAGTAATGGAAAAAAAACGACAACATTTAAAGTTGTAAAATAATTTTTTGTTATGTTCATCATAAATCTTGTAAAGACTGGACGTTATTTTTTTCTCTTTGTTCAGTCTTTTTTTTGCTTATAATTTTTACTTATATTTACTTATATTTATTTTATACATTTTAAAAAATGCTTCTTGCGATAGAATCTTCTTGTGATGAAACCTCAGCAGCAGTTATACATAATTCTGTTGCTTTAAGTAACATTATTTCGTCACAATATTTTCATAGTAAATATGGCGGAGTAGTTCCTGAGCTAGCTTCGCGCGCTCATTTGCAAACTATTTCAAAAATTATATCTGAGGCTCTAAGTAGCGCTGGGGTTAGTTTTTCTGACATAGAGGCATTAGCTGTAACAAGTGAGCCGGGTTTAATAGGTTCGCTTGTTGTAGGTTCTAACTTTGGCAAGGGCTTAGCAATAAAGTATAATTTGCCTATTGTTCCTGTTAATCATATTGAAGGACATATTTTTTCTGGATTTTTACGAGATGAAACACCAAAATTTCCTGTAATTACTTTAGTTGTAAGTGGCGGACACACTGCAATTTTTTATGTAAAATCTTATAATGATTATGAAATTGTCGGTTTAACTCGCGATGATGCAGCAGGCGAAGCTTTTGATAAAATTGCAAAACTTTGTAACTTGCCGTATCCTGGTGGTCCTGAAATAGACAGATTAGCAAAAAGTGGTAATTGTAAAAAATATAATTTCCCGCGTTCAATGATTAATTCGAAAGATTTTGATTTTAGTTTTAGTGGATTAAAAACATCTGTACGGTATTTTGTCCAAAAAAACTTTCCAAACGGAATCCCAGACGATGTTATTCCTGATATTGCGGCATCCGTTCAAGCTGCAATAGTTGAAGTTCTTGTAACAAAAACAATTAATGCTGCAAAAAAATATAAAGTAAAAACTATATTTATAGCAGGCGGAGTAAGTGCTAACTCTAGCTTGCGATATGAAATGAAACAACAAGCTGAAAAAAATAATATGATAGCACTAGCGCCTGAAATGTCGTACTGTATGGATAACGCTGCTATGATAGGATTTATAGCAGAAAAAAAGTTTTTGGAAAATAAAAACAAGTATAATGCTCTTACTTTTACAGTTTCATCAAATTCATTAAGATCTTCACAATATAAAAGAAAATAAAATAAGAAAACAGATTATAAATAATAACAATATAAGAAATTGCATACTTCATATAAAAATACTGAACCGAAAAAAAGCACCTTTAATATCTTAAAACATACTTGGCAGTTTGTTTTGCCTGTCAAAGGGTTGTTTATTTTGTCTTTAATATTAAATTTCTTTTTTTCACTATTTTCAGTTTTATCAATTACTTTAATTAAGCCGATTATAGAAATTATTTTCGATACATCTGCTACTACAGAACAGAAAAAACAGCCAGAAAACTTAACTTTTTTAGAGCAACTAAAAGACGATGTATTTTCGTATGTACAAGATGTAATAACGGTCTCAGATACTTCAGAAACATTATTTCGTTTTGGTGTTTTAGTTTTTTTAGTTTTTTTGCTTAAAAATATTTTTAAGCTTAGTGGTAATATTGTTAACTGTAAATTTGAAGAGAGTGTAATTAAGGACGTTCGTGATACGATTTTTAAAAAAATCAGTTCGCTTTCTTTAGATTTTTTCAATCGGAGTAAACTTGGTAATTTGATGTCAATAATTACAAATGATGTAACAATAGTTAATCAAACTGTAATAAATGCTACTACTTCCACTTTACGAGAAGGTTTGCAAATTTTACTTTTTCTTGCCGTTCTATTTTCTATTTCCGTAAAATTAACTTTAATCACTTTTGTAGCTGGTCTCGCTATTTTAGGAATAATCAGAATAGCTTTAAAATATCTAAAGCGTTATGCAAGCAGAATGCAAGAAGCTATGGCAGATTTTACAAGTACAATGTCTGAAATACTTTCTGGTATTCGTGTTGTAAAAGCATTTGTGGCGGAGAAGAATGCAAATGCACGTTTTAGAAATGACACTAAAAATTATGTTGTTTCTTCTGTTAAACATACAAAAATAACTTCGTTAGTTCCTATTTTAAGTGAACTTGCAGCAATTTGTGCGCTTGTTGTAGTTCTTGTTCAAGGTGGTTTATTAATCTCTCAAGGTGAAATTCCGAGTGCAGATTTAATGCTATTTTTATTTGCACTGTTTTCTATAATGGCACCAATAATTGTAGTTACAAACAATATTGCAGGATTTCAGCGTGGAATAGTAGCTGGAAATAGAATTTTTAGAATTCTTGACTTAGAACCAAGTGTTCAAGATGGAGATATCGAATTTAGCCATTTTCAAAATAGTATTGAATTTAAGAATGTTAGTTTTAAATATGATACTGAAAGAGAAGATTATGTTTTGAAAAATATTAATTTGAAGATAGAGAAAGGTAAGCAAATAGCTTTAGTAGGCGCTAGTGGAAGTGGAAAATCTACTATTTTAGATTTAATTGTTCGCTTTTATGATGTATGCGACGGTTCAATTCTCATTGATGGCATTGACTTACGAAAATTAAAATTAAGTTCCTACAGAAAACTGTTTGGCATTGTTTCGCAAGAAAACATATTATTTAATGATACTATAAAAGCCAACATTACTTACGGCTTACAAGATTTTGATGAACAAGATGTGATACAAGCATCTAAAAATGCTAATTGTTATAATTTCATACAAAACATGCCTAATAAATTTGAAACACATTTAGGTGATAGAGGCGTCAATGTCAGTGGCGGTGAAAGACAAAGAATAGCTATAGCTCGAGCGATTATCAGAAATCCGGATATTTTAATATTTGATGAAGCTACTTCAGCACTTGACGCAGAATCGGAAAAAATTGTGCAAGAAGCTATAAACAATTCACTTAAAAATAAAACAGCAATTATTGTAGCTCATAGATTATCTACTGTTATTAATTGTGATGAAATTATTGTGTTTGAAAACGGAGAAATTGTAGAACGCGGAACGCATCAACAACTTATTGATAAAGACGGAACTTATAAAAAATTATATGAACTACAGTTCAAAGCAAACAACTAGTAAAACACTATATAAAAAATTATAAATTTATGCTAAATTAACAATTTAACTTATTAACAAAAAACTCTGTAGATAATTTTAACAAAGTTACATGTTTGTTATTAAATAGTTTTATGTAAATTAGTGTAAATTTATTATATTTGTTGTATTGTATACATAGTTATAATTAAATATTTAACTTTGGGTTGCTTAATTTTTAAAAAAACGTCTTCTTTTATGGAAAAAAACATAAAATTTATATTAAAACAGATAAGTTATCGAGAAATACTTTCGATACTTTTAATTATTGTCGGTATTTATTTTGCTATAGATTGTTCTGATGTTACGCTAAAAATAATTTCTGTCTTTGTAGCATTTTTCGGGCTTGTGAGCCTTATAAACATAATTGCACAAAAAATCACTTATTCCGTTAAACATGATAGATTTAAGATTAAATCTGCAACTCAACTGAAAACAACTGTTATATCAGATGTGCAAGCTAAACGTACTACTATCGATAACTTTGAAGTTAGTCAAAGTGATGATAATGCAATGCTTGATTTTATAGGAGCTGATGAAGGATTTGTCATTGTAAATAAATCTGCAAATATAAAACAATCCGAAACCATCACAACAAATGAAACTCAACAAAAACAACAAAAAATATTTGCTATAGATTTTGAAATTAAAGAAAAAGATATACATAAAAAAGTAAATGAAGAACCTGAAATTATTATTGATATAAACAAAGAAGAAGAAAAGTCGAGTAATATTATTGCTGAAAAAATTGTAAAAGAAAGTGAAAATATACAAGTCAAGATTTTAGAAGCTGAAGATAATCAAGAAGAAGAAAAGATAGTTGATGAAGAAGCAACAGAAGAAAAAAAGATAATTGATGAAGAAAAAATAGAAGAAGAAAAAGTAGAGCAAAAAGAAATAGTAGAAGAGGAAAAAGAATATCTTGAAAAATTAGAGTTTAAAAACAATGATATATTAGATGATGATACATCTGAAAAAGAAAACATAGAAGATGTATTGCAGAATGTAAAATTGCAAAAAGAAGATGAAGAAGAAACGCAAAAAGAGCAATCTAAATTAGAAATCCCTCGTTCATTGATAGTTGATGATAAAGAGTTCAACAATCCTATGGAGGAATTTGGTTTTCTCGTCTCTCGTTTTCTCGTTATTATTCGCTCTGTTATTGAAGCGAATACAGTTGCTTTTGTTTGGGTTAATTATGAAAATCAGAGTTTACTTTTTGATGTTTATATGAATTCACCAAAAGTAAAAGATAAAATTAGAAAAAACACAAAAATTCCTTTTGGTAACGATATTTTAAGTCAAATAGTACAAAATGCTAAACCGGAGATTTTAACAAATATAAATCCAATTGCAGAACTTGATTTAATTCCTTATTATTCTGAGAATGTAAATACTGCTTCTTTCATTGGCATTCCAATACTGTTTGAAAATAAAGTTGTTGGAATTTTATGTGCCGATACAGATAAAGTAGAGGCTTATGAAGAATCAACAGTAGCATTTTTAGGACAATTTACTCGATTGTTATCGACATTATTTTCTTCTTATACTAAAAAATTTGTTACTCAAAATGCAACTAAGATATTAGAAGCTATCAATAATTTAACAAAAATTATTACAGAAAAAGATTATTCTTTTTCCAATGTTTGTGCTGCATTGTTAGAATTAATAGCAGAAATGTATGAGTGTTCTTCTGTAGGAATTTGTATCTATAACGAACAGACTAAAGAATGGCAAGTTAGTAACTATAAATCCACTGAAGAAGTTGTTGACGATTTGTTTTTTAGCACACCTATTGTTTTAGACAGATCTTTAGTAGGAATTAGCATTGCTGACTGTAGAAATATTTTTATAGCACAACTTCCTGATGAATATACACGAGTTAACAACTATGAACCACTTATTGAAAACGGCTCTTTTATTTCTATTCCTATTAAATCTGTAACAAATATTTACGGAGCTCTATTCTTAGAAGCTAGAGCTAGTTCCATTCTTAACGCTGTTGAATTTGAAGTACTTGAAGCGTTATGTAACCATATAGGTGAAATATATGAAAAAATTAATATGGTTAGGTTGTTCAACGAAAATGTATCTATTGATAGACAAACTGGAATACTAAATAATAAAGCGTTGAAAAACAGGATACAAGAAGAGCTCGTTAGAAATCAAGAAGTTGAACAGAAATTATCTTTAGTGCTAATATCTTTAGATAAGTATTCTGCTTTTAATGATATTAATAAGAAAAATAAAATTATAAACTATCTCATAAAAGAAATTCGTAAGCATCTGAAAAAATATGAAATTATAGGTAGAATTAACGAAGATGTTATAGGAATTTTAAATATAAATCAAGATGCTGAACAAGTAAAACATTATGTAGAAAAAGTTAGACATCAAATAGCTACAAAATTTGTTGAAATAAATGGACACAAAATCGTTCTTACAATTAGCGCTGGAATTGTAACTGCTGTCAAGAGTGATACTTTTGAATCATTTACAACAAATGCAACGATAGCTTTGCACAAAGCTCAAGAACGAGGCGGAAATGCTTTGCAAATATATCAATAGCTAACTATAAAAAATGAATATTGCAATTTTCATAAATAATTATCAATTTTAGAACTTGCATAATTGTCTTTAAATAAAATTATTTTTATAGTATTAAATCCAAAATAAATTAGTATCTTTAAGAAGATTTTTTCAATTGAGTGAAACTAATTGGTCAGACTGCATTACACACACAATAGCCAAATGTATGAACTACAACTTTTTCAATAGAAAAAGATAAAAATTTGAAAACAAGTTGAATTTTAGTATAGTTATTTCCATAAAAATAGTATAAGAAGTATCAAATAAGCATGGCAAAGAAAGAACAAATAACAATAACTGATTATATATCAGGCATTGAGATACCTGCAACACCAGAAGAGACTGAAGCAGTTCAAATCTTTTCACGTCAATTAGTTGAAGATTACGGCTATCCTGTTACTCACATTCAAACGCGACCGCAACACCGTGTAAAAGTTCGTCCTTCAGACACAAAAAAGGAGTACCCTGTGGACATTGCTGTGTTTTCAGGTTCACTAAAAATGGACGAAACGCTTTACATTATTGTAGAATGTAAAAAGAAAAACCGCAAAGATGGCAGAACTCAGTTAGAAAATTACTTAACACTTTCATCGGCTTATCTTGGTGTGTGGTTTAACGGTGAGGAACGCCTTTTTATTCGCAAATTTGTAAAGTCAAACGGTGAAGTATATTTTGAAGAAATACCCAATATTCCCAAATATAAGCAACGTATTGAAGATATCGGACAGTTCAAACGCTCTGATTTAAAACCAACTCACAATTTAAAAGCCATCTTCAAATCTATTCGCAATCATTTAGCAGCAAACACTGTTGGAGCAACTCGTGATGAAGTTTTAGCACAACAACTTATCAATATTATTTTTTGCAAAATTTACGATGAAAAATATACTGCACCTGACAAGATTGTTCGTTTTCGTGCAGGAATTGACGAAAAACCACAGGAAGTAGAAGCACGAATTTTAGATCTTTTCAGTGAGGTAAAAACCAATTCGCCGGAAGTAATTGACAGTGAAGATAAAATAACATTAGATACAAAATCTTTAATGTTCATTGTTGGCGAACTGCAAAATTATTCCTTAATGGAAAGCGAGCGCGATGTTATTGCTGATGCTTTTGAAACCTTTATCGGACACGCCTTAAAAGGTGGACAAGGACAGTTTTTTACTCCACGAAATGTAGTAAAAATGATTGTTGACATTATACAGCCTACCGAAAGCGATAAAATTATAGACCCCGCTTGCGGAAGTGGCGGTTTCTTAATCGAGGCATTAAGATATGTTTGGCATAAAACAAATCAAAAATATACAAAATTGGGCTGGAATGATATTGAAATTACCAAGAAAAAAATAGAAATTGCCACGAAAAATTTCAGAGGAATTGACAAAGATTACTTTCTTTCAAAAGTTGCCAAAGCCTATATGAATTTGGTTGGAGACGGCACAACAGGGATTTTCTGCGAAGATAGTTTAGAAAATCCTAAAAATTGGCGTTCCGAAGCCAAAACAAAAATTGAATTAGGAACTTTTGACGTGTTACTTACTAATCCGCCTTTTGGCGACAAAATTAAAGTGAAAGGCGAAGATAAACTCAAACAATTTGAACTTGCACATAATTGGCAATTAAAAGAAAATATTTATTCAAAAGGCAAACTTAAATCGGAACGACCACCTCAAATTCTTTTCATAGAACGTTGTATGCAACTATTAAAAAATAATGGACGAATGGCAATGGTGTTACCCGAAGGCACTTTTGGCAATCCATCTGATCGTTATATTTGGAATTATATATTGCAGAACTCACAAATAGAGGCTATTATTAGTATGCCAAGTGATACTTTTCAGCCACATACACACTTTAAAACGAGTGTAATGGTGCTTAGAAAAGGCAAGCCTAAAGTAAGCGATTATCCTATTTTTATGAGTATTCCTGCTACTTGCGGTCATAACAAAAACGGCAAAGAAATATACAAACTAAACAACGATGGCTCTTTTATTTTTGACGAAAACAATAACCCTATAATTGATGATGAAATAGCTTTTGTAGCAGACCAATATCAGGAATTTATGAATGGAAAATTAAACACGAAAAGTCACTTAGGATTTAGTTTAAATTTTTCACAAATAAAAAATTGGATTTTCATACCCGATTATTATGACCCCGAACTACGCCAAGAAATTGACGACCTGAATAACACCGATAAGTTTGAGGTGAAAACTATCGGCAATTTACTTAAAGATAAAGAGTTACAAATAAAGCGAGGAAATGAAATAGGTTCACAGTTTTATGGAAAAGGCGAAATCCCATTTATCCGTACAAGCGACATTGTAAATTGGGAGTTGAAAATAGATCCAATAAAATGTGTACCAGAAGAAATTTACGAACAATACAGAAAACAACAAGATGTAAAAGAAAACGATATCTTATTCGTTAAGGACGGCACCTTTTTAATTGGCAGAAGTGCAATAGTTACCAAAGCCGATGAGAAAATTATCATTCAAAGCCACTTGCTAAAAATGAGAGTATCCAAAGAGAGTAAAATAACACCTTTCTATCTTTTGTATTTGCTAAATACACCCATTGTACAGAAACAGATTGAAAAATACACTTTTATTCAAGGTACTATTTCTACTATTGGAGACCGAGTAAATGAATTAAGTCTGCCTATTCATAAGGACTTAAATAAGATAAAAGAAATTTCAGATGAAGTAAAAAGTATTATTGACACTAAACGAATATTAAAAGAAAGAATTGATAATTTAATCAACAATTCAAAAGTATGAAACCGAAAATAATTAAGCGTGAGATAAAAATAACAGGACATTTAAGTTGTGAGGGACAACTGCATCTTTCTAACGGCTCTATTGTCCAATTTTCAGCAGATGAGGAGTTTGGCATACAACAGTGGGGAGCCTCAAAAGATGAACTGTGGATAACATTGCCTGTTGTTGAAAAATATTGGCAGAAATTATTAAATCAAATATGAACTGATTTAGTTTTTTGTAAAACCACTTTAAAACTAAAAGTTAACCTGAAAGAATTGATAATCTAATCAACAATTCAAAAGGTGAACTGTAAATTTCTTATCTGTCGTTGAAAAATATTGATACAAAATAGAATTTATTTGTTTTTAAATACCATTTTTTAAGCCATTACTTGCATTTTATCACACCATTTTCAAGTAAAGTATCTATTAACGGTATAATATGTTCTTTAACACGCACAGGATTATTTCGATGTCCGCCCGGAACTTGCAAACAATTTTTCATACCAAAGAGATTTTGGAATTCAGTTTTATAGGAAAAGAGCTCGTCTTCGTCAGCAAACAAAGCCCACGTTTGTTCTTGTTCCTCTTTAGTAGGTGCAAGTTTTTGTTCTAATTCAGCGTATTTTGCAATATCTTCATCTGTTGTTGAAACCAATTCCAACTTATCAAATTGTTCAGACGGCTTCAGACAAGGATTGATAATAATTCTCGGTACCCCCTTAACTCGCAAAGTTGTAAATCCTCCCATACTTGAACCGACAACTAAGTCTATTCCTTCATAATCAATCAACGTTTGTGCTTGCCTAATATTTGCCAAAATGTTTTCAAACCGTTCTACTCCATTAGAAAAAGCAGGAGCAAAAATAACAGCTCTCTTGCCTAACTGATGTTGCAATTCCGTAGCTGTAAAACCAAATGCTCCACTGTTATAACCATGAACAAAAAGGATACGCAACTTTCGTAATTCCGCATATTTTGGTGTTAAATAGGCATGCTCAGACTGGTAACGTTTTACTCTGTTTAGGTCTTTCTCGGTCGGAGCAGACAAACGCGATAGCTCCATATTATTTTGTAAATCATTCAGTTTTACAGCTGTTGCCAAAAAGTGTTTACCAATAGCTACAATATATTCCTTGCGAGAGAGTGCAGTATTACAATCAAGAAGATAAAGAGCCTTCGCAAGTTCATCCTTCGCATACAAAGGAAGTTCTACACTTGCTTCTTGTTCAAGGAAATTCAACACTTCCTCAACAGAATGAGGCGTATCTTCACTTGCATCATGCAAATAACCAGCAATTTTTTCTAACCAAGTTCGCCCTTGACTAGCTACGGTAGTAAGATGTCCCTCGAAATAATCCGAACCAGATTTATCTTTTTGATTAGCATGTAAACGCTTTGCCACACTAGCGGCAGCAGAAATAAATAAATTATAGTTTATCATAAATCAATCTGAATATATAACTTAAAGACAATTATAGACTTCCCCACTATAAAAATTTTATCCCTTAAAAATAAAATAAACTGCCAAAACTAAAAGCACAAACCCTATGATATGGTTAGGTTTTATCTGCGTTTTAAAAGCTATGTAGGAGAAAATTATAAAAACTACAAGCGTGATAACCTCTTGCAACACTTTGAGTTGCACTAACGAAAATGGTCCACCGTTATTAACAAACCCAATTCTGTTTGCTGGAACCTGAAAACAATATTCAAAAAAAGCAACACCCCAACTAAAAACAATAATTCCGAAAAGCGGCAGTTTGTTAAACCATGAATAATCAGTAAGTTTTAGATGTCCGTACCACGCAAAAGTCATAAAAATATTAGAGCAAATAAGCAGCCCGATAGTAAGTAATGCTTTCATAAAAAAACGTATTGTTAAAAAAACAGATACAAAAATAATAATTTTTACTAGCCCAACAAACTTAAATTATTTAAGTAATTGTTTTTATACCAAATTGAATTATATATTAGTTCGTTTTTATTGTCAGAACTATGATTTATATGATTTTTGTGATTATGAGATGTTTTAAAAATTCCCCTTCGGCACGAAGGGGTGACAAACGAAGTTTGACGGGGTAGTAAATAAGCCACACCTCCCCCTGCTACGCGGGTACTCCTCTCAAGAGGAGAATTTGACTACTACATTATTTGGAACAAATTACTATTCAATTTGGTATAATTAAGAATTAACTAAAAAGGACTGCATCTTAAAAATAGAAACAGCCCTAATTTATTATTTTGTAAGAAAATATTGGATGGTAGTAGTTTTGAATGAATTACTATTCAAAACTACACCTTAGTCATTTTCGTTCCTTCTTCGATAAGTTCAATAACTTTGCCTATTGAATCAGCTTCAGCATAGAATCTTATTAAAGGCTCTGTTCCAGAGGGTCTAATGAGTAACCAACCATTTTCTATAAAAAACTTATAACCATCTTTTGTAGATACATCTAAAACAGGATTTTTTCCTAATCTATCTGGTCGTTTTTCAGCAGCTGCCAAAATAGCTTTCTTTTGTGCTGGTGTTACTCTAATATCTTTTCGCATATATCTATGTTGTCCGAGTTCCTCTTCTAATTCTTTACATAGCTCTTGCAAAGTCATTTTACGTGTTACCATAACTTCTAATAAAAGCATTGCATTAAACAATCCGTCACGTTCAGGAATATGTAAAATCGTTCCTAATCCACCCGACTCTTCGCCGCCAATTAATACATTCTTTTCAGCCATAATTTCGGCAACATATTTAAAGCCAACAGGAGTTTCTATAAGTTCAAGACCTTTTGCATTACAATAAGCATCGACCATAGAAGTAAGAGAAACTGTTTTAACAACTACACCTCTCTTTCTCTTTTTCTCATAAAGATACTTAAGCAGTATCATATAAATAAAGTGAGAGTCAACAAACTCACCGTCGCTATCTATAACACCAAGTCTATCTGCGTCGCCATCTGTAGCTAGTCCAATATCAAATTTTTCATCAATAACTTTATCTTTCAACGGATAAAGGTGTTCAGCAATAGGTTCAGGATGATCTATTTCACCAAATCCTGGATTATAATGATTATGTATTTCTACAAGGTCAGGCAAAAGTGCTTGTAGAGTGTTCATTCCAGCACCATACATAGGATCAAGAATTATACGCAAATTTGCATCTCTAATAGCATCAACATTAATTTTTTTCTTTATTAATCTAATGTAGGATTCTCTAGGATTAAATAATCTTATTCTCTTAGATTTAACATAGTCTTCAAAAGGTTCTAATTTTAGTTGTGAAACTTTCCTTCTGCTAATTGTTGAAAGTTCTTTTTCTACCTCTGCAATTTGTTCAGGTGTTGCAGGTCCTCCAAAGTTCGCTTTGAGTTTATATCCATTATATTCAGGGGGGTTATGACTAGCTGTAATAACTACTCCTATTTCAGCCCCTTTTTGTTTTGTATGGAAAGATACTTGCGGTGTTGAAGCAAATGTTTCAGTTAAATGAACTAGTACGCCTTGACTTGCAAAAATACGAGCAGCTTCATGAGCAAATTCTTTAGATAGAAACCGCGTATCATAACCTATAACTGTTGCAGCTTGCTTATGCGGTTTCAATTGATTTTTTATTACATAGTTTGCAGTAGCTAGAGCTACCATAGATAAATTTTCAAATGTAAAATCTTTAGCTATAATTCCTCTCCAGCCATCCGTCCCAAATTTAATCATACTAACTCCTTCAAATTTATTTAATTATTTATTTTTATTTTTTGTCTTTTCTTTTTCTCTTTCAGGTCTCGGCAGCAAAGCTTTTCTACTTAATCTATATTTGCCATCTCTTATCTCAAGCAATTTAACATCTACTTTATCGCCAACTTTCAGATATTTTGAAATATCTTCAACTCTTTCATGTGCTATAAGCGATATATGCAATAAGCCTTGTATTTTTGGTAAAAACTCTACAAATGCTCCGAGATTTTCACGTATTTCTTTGACAACGCAGTCTCTATAGATTTCACCTTCTTCAGGTTTTTGAGTTAATTTTAATATCATTTCTTTTGCTGCATCACTAGCTTCTTGTGTTGTAGCTGCAATAAGTACTGTACCATCTTCTTCTATACTAATCTCTGTACCTGTTTCACGCGTAATCATTCGTATCGTTTCACCACCTGTGCCAATAACCGCTCCTATCGTATCTTGCGGAATTCTAAGAGTTTCAAATCGTGGTGCATATTTAGATAACTCTTGTCGCGGCTCAGCTATACATTCGTTCATTATGCCAAGTATATGTAATCTACCAGCTTTTGCTTGTTCTAAAGCTTCACGCATAAATTCTACAGATAAACCTTCATCAATCTTAATATCCATTTGACAAGCTGTTATACCATCAACTGTTCCCGTTACCTTAAAATCCATATCTCCTAAAAAGTCTTCATCACCCAATATATCGCTTAAAATAGCTACTTTTTCTTCTTCTTTAATTAAACCCATTGCAATTCCTGCTACTGGTTTCTTTAAAGGAACACCTGCATCGAACATAGCTAAACTACCTGCACAAACTGTAGCCATAGAAGAAGAACCGTTAGATTCTAATATATCGGAAATTACTCTAATAGTATAAGGAAAATCTGATTCGCTCGGCAAAAGAGTTTTTAATGCGCGCCACGCTAAATGACCATGCCCTATTTCACGTCTTCCTGTCATCAAACGACCTGTTTCACCAACACTGAAAGGGGGAAAATTATAATGTAAAATAAAACGCTCATTATAAGTCGGATTTAATCCGTCAATAATTTGTTCGTCACGACTTGTTCCAAGTGTTACAGAAGTTAAACTTTGTGTCTCGCCACGTGTGAAAAGTGATGAGCCATGTGAGCGTTTTAACAATCCAACCTCGCAATTTATAGGACGTATTTCATCTAATTTACGACCATCTAAACGTATCTTGTCGTCAAGAATCATTGAACGCATGAATTTCTTTTCTAAGTTACCTGTTATATTATCAACCCAACGCTCTATATTTTCAGTATACTCTTCATATTCCGGATTTGCTTCAGTTACCGCAAATCTTTCTTTTGTAGCTTCTAAAGATTTCTCACGAATAGCAAGACGACTTTCTCGTCTTTCATTCTTTGTAGTAATAGTATGAACATACTTTTTCATATCTTCATAACAAGTTTCTTCAACAAAAGCTACGAGCTCTTCAGGTAATTCTTCTTCCGTAAAAGCACGCTTTTTAACTTCTACTTGCGATAGTAAATCTTCTTGCAATTTATTTAGAATTCTTATGTGCTCATGCCCGAAATCCAAAGCTTTAATGAAATCTTCTTCAGAAATTTCTTTCATTTCGCCTTCAACCATCAAAATTGCAACACTAGTACCTGCAACTGTGATGTCAATATCGCAGTCTTCCAATTCCGCATTAGAAGGATTAATAATAAATTCACCTTGTTTGCGACCTACTCGCACTTCAGAAACTGGAACTTCAAACGGAATATCTGATATAAGTAAAGCTGCTGAAGCACCTACCGCCGCCAACGTGTCAGGATTAACATCAGGTTCATAAGAAAACACATTAGCTATTATTTGAGTATCATAATGCCAAGATTTTGTTATCATCGGTCTTATAGGACGATCAATAAGACGAGCGCAAAGAATTTCATGATCGCTCGGTCGTCCTTCACGTTTTAAAAAACTGCCGGGAATCTTGCCCGCCGCAGATAGCTTTTCTCTATATTCAACTTGCAAAGGTAAAAAGTCTATGCCTTCTAACTCTTTCTCCGACGCTACAGCCGTTACTAAAACTTGCGTGTCCCCACAACTAACGAGAACTGAACTAGCAAACTTTGCTAAACGACCTGTTTCTAAAATATAATCTTTACCGGCAAATTTAATAGCTGATGTGATTTTTTGCATAAAAATCCTGTTTTAATGTTTTTCTGTCTTGTTACTAAATATATTAATCTACAAATATACGTAAAAATAAACTAAAAAAAAAATGGATAAAACGAAATTATAAAATAATTGAATTGAATTTTAAGCAAGTAAGTTATAGTTCTATGCAAAGCTTAATGAAAATTATAGACATAGTTTTTATATAAATAAATTCGCACTTAAAACACTTATATCAAAAATAAAAAATTATTTTAAATGCGTAAACAATATGCCTAAATAAATTCGTACACCAGTAACAAAATCTGCATCTTTTTCACTTAAAGGTATAATATAATCCGACTTCAAAAGTAATCGGATTTTTTCGCTAGCACCATACTCTAACCCTATTGACGGCACTAAGCTACGATATTTCGTATTTTTTATAAGAACATTTTTTTCAACAATAAAATCATCTTTAGGACTGTCAAGTAGTATAGTGTTTTTTAGCGTACCAAAGTGCAAAGCAGTTTCAAAAAAAGGGGAAAATTTTTTAAAGTTGAGATTAGCGCCCACTAATATACCACCAAACCCTATAGTAGAAGAACTACCATAATCATCTAATTTTAACATGGTTATCCCACCATCAAAACCCATACGAAAATTTTCACCAATAAAAACTTTAAAAACTCCTCCTATACCGACAGGACAAGCTTCTATTTTTTTTCTACCAACTATTTGATTGTTACTGTCAAATATATCAAACTCATCACTTGATAAATATCCCGAATGAATCATCATTCCCCCTAAGTAGCCGTTATACTTAAAACTAGTTCCAACTTCCGCTTTTAATTGTGCTGACACAAAGAACACTAAAGATAAAAATAAAACTATTTTTCTACACATTTTCTTCTTTATATAATACATCAATCTACTATTTTATTTGCCTCTATCATTTTAAGAAATTCATCTTCGTCTAATATTTTTATATTCAATTGCTTTGCTTTGTCATACTTACTGCCCGGCTTACTTCCGACCACAACAAAATTTGTTTTTTGACTAACAGATTTAACTTCTTTTCCACCTAAACTTTCAACTAAATTCGCAGCTTCTTGGCGGCTCATTCTTTCCAATTCACCTGTAAAAACAAATGTTTTTCCACTAATTTCATTCTCTACAACAGGACTAGCTTCATATTCAGAAACAAAATTCAGTCCGTGTTGCCTTAATTGTTCAATAAGCTCTATGGCGTTTTGATTTTCAAAAAATGCTCTTAAAGAAGTAGCAATTTTTTCTCCGATCTCTTGAATTACTATGAGCTCATCAAAAGTAGCTACTTTTAATTCATCTATGTTACGAAATTCTTTAGAAAGTATCTTTGCTGTTTTTTCTCCGACAAATCTTATTCCAAGTCCAAAAAGTAAGCGGTGCATAGGATTTGCTTTTGAGTTCTCTATAGCTTGTAGCAAATTATCAACACTTTTTTCGCCCCACCCTTCTATTTTTACAAGTTGATTACGATAATTTTTCAGTTCATAAATACTTGCAATATCTTTTATATACTCCAAAGAAACCAATTTGTCAACAACTTTTTCTCCAAGTCCGCTAATATCCATAGCATTTCTTGAAGCAAAATGCTCTATAAGTCGCCTTATTTGCCAAGGACAGTTCGGATGTTCACAATAATAATTCGCTTCCTCCGCTATTCTTCGTAACGGTGATTTCAGCTCACAAATGCAAGTCTTAGGAAATTCATACTTTGGAGCTCCTTCTTTTCTTTTTGAAAGTACAACGCTTGTAATTTTAGGAATGACTTCGCCACCCTTTTCTATAATTACCGTATCTCCTATCCGCAAATCAATTTTTTCTATAAAATCTAAATTATGAAGTGTTGCACGACTTATAGTACTGCCCGCTAAAAATACAGGCTCCAATTCTGCAACAGGTGTAACCACCCCTGTACGCCCAACTTGCAGCGAAATATCTGTTAAAATCGTCTCCGCCGTCTCCGCTTTATATTTATATGCAATTGCCCAACGCGGAGAGCGCGCTATAGCTCCCAGTTTCTCTTGCTGATGTAAGTCATTTAATTTCACAACAATACCATCTGTTTCATATTCTAAATCGTTACGTCCTACTTCCCATTTGTTTATAAAACTTTTAACTTCATCGATATTATGACAATATTCAGTTGCGGAACTAGTAGGAAAACCTAGCTCTTTTAATAATTCAACATTTTTAAATTGTGTCTGCAATTGAACTTCTTCCGAATAAAGATAATAGCAAACTAGTTGCAAAGAACGTTCTGCAACTTCTTTACTATCCAAGAGCTTAAGACTTCCCGAAGCAAGATTACGCGGATTTGCAAAAGGTTTTTCATTCCTATTAATGCGAATTTCATTCAGATTCAGAAAATCAGCATTTTTTATATAAACTTCACCGCGTACCTCAAAATTTCTTAAAGGTTTGTCCAACACCTCAACTAAATTCACCTCCAAAGGAAGAGTTTGAATAGTACGAATACTGTTCGTTACATCTTCACCTGAAATACCGTCGCCACGCGTAACAGCACGAAAAAATTTACCGTCCCGATAAAGTAAACTAATGGAAACACCATCGTATTTCAATTCCGAACAATAGCTATAATCTTCACCTAACAAATTTTCCGAAATACGTCTATTGAAATCGTCAAGTTCATCAAAATTATATGTGTTAGTCAAAGAAAGCATCGGCAAACTGTGCTTAACCGATGAAACTTGACGCGGTAAAGCACCAACACGCTGCGAGGGAGAATCAGCAGAAATAAGCGACGGATTAGTCTTCTCAATAGCTAAGAGCTCATTGAAAAGCTCGTCATACTCATAATCTGAGACTAAAGATTCGGAAAGAACGTAATAAGAATAACTATACTTAGCTAGTAATTCTTTCAGCTCCTGATATCTTTTTATTATTTCAGATGATAACATAGAATGGAAATAATTTGATTTTTATAAAAAATTAACGTTTCAAAAATACAAAAAAAGAAATAAAGAAACAAAAAAAGACTGCATTATTAGCAGTCTTTATTATTTTTATACCAAATTGAATTATATAAATTCTCCTTTTGGACGAAGGAATGGCAAGCGAAGCTAGACGGGGTAGTTGTTTCTATGCTTGCCGAAGTGAACGGAATAAAAAACTCCGCAAAAATACATTTGCGAAGCTAGCTAAAAAACTACTCTATTTCATACCAATAACAAGAAATATTTTTATCTGTCCACCAATTAGACAATAATATCTTATTGTCTTTTATATAACTGACCTTACAAGGTAAATCTATTTTGATTTCTTTAACTCTATTTCCTTGCATATCAAAAACATCTATACAATGATCAGACAATGCAGTACCCTTAGAATACCATACATAAATTAAGCCATTATCTATAAATAAACCTCTTGTCCTATAATAATTTGTATTATATTCTAAAAACTCACGTTTATCTAATTTTTCAGAAAAGCTTTTCTTCAAAATTTTATATTGTGCTTGTAAACCTAAATGTATAGTTTCAAGATAGTCACCATTCTTATCATATTTTTGCAAAGAAAATGAATTATTTTGTAAAAAATAAATATCAGAATTATATTCAACAACAAAAGGTTCAGCCATTATCTTGCCAAGTCTATAATGCTTAGCTAAAGTATCAGAAACACCAAAGTATTTAACTATATTATAATTTGTATCAGTAAGAGCTAACAATTTAAAAGTACTATCTAAATAAATATCATCAAAATGATATATCTTAAATATTAAACGACCATCTTCTAACATTGTAAAATCAATTGAAAAAGCTGTTTTGTCTTTAAGTATAGTATCAACACCATGTTTATACTTGATAATTTCATTGGAATTAACATTTGTTTTGATAATATTGCGTTCATGTCTTTTCTTTTCTTTATTGTAAAGAGAATAGAAAGACCAAATAAAAATACTATCAGAAGGAGTTTTCAAATCAATATTTGCAAAAAAATCTATTTTATCTCCTGTAGGTAATGTCGCGTAATCTGTTATAACCTCTTTTGTTAAATGTCCAGTAGTATCAAAAAGAAAAAACTGTAAAATATTAGTAGCTATCTTATATTTATCAATATCAGAGCAAAATGAAAAGGTATAGTAATCATAAGGAGTTTCAAAATTGTTATTTTCTTTATCCTTCAAGACTGTTTTTTTTAAGAATCTCAAACCTTTAATTTTACTACCATAAAATTTTTGCAAATCTATTTTTGAGTCTAAATCTTTTATAAAATTAATATATTTATCTATATCAATAATTTCTTCCTTCAAAAGAACTTCATTTTCAGCATTTACAATAATTATACTCGCAAAATAATCTACATTATAGTGTTTAGCATAAAAGCCTTTAGGATCATAAATAAAAGTTGAAGTATTCAGACCATAGTTCTTTTTAAACTCATCTAAATAATCATTAGAATTAACATTACCTGAATAAAATACTTGCAAATCAAGAACAGAGTTAGAAAGTTCTAGACCCTGTAACTTTTTCATCTTATTAGGTTCTACACAACCTATACAAGTCATATAGTTATCTATAAATATCCTACATTTTATAACAGGCTTAGCAGTACCGTCAACATTAGAAGAGGAAAATAAAGGGAAAAAACAAAGAAAAAAGATTAACAGGCTGAATTTAAGTAAGTTTTTCATAGTATTAAATTTTGAATTGTAAAAAAAACTCTGCTTTTATATTTCAAGCAGAATTTTATAAAGTTATATTATATGAAAGCTTGACGTTACGAAAATAATAATAAGCAAAAAGAAAAACAAATTGTTTACAAAAAAAAATATTTTCAGTAATACTATTTACAATATTTTTCGTATATTGTAAAAGTTTTTTTCACTAATATTATTAAAATAAAAAATGAGAAAGATTGTTTTTTTATTTGCATTAATTTTTGCAAGCAATAGTATGTTTGCAGAAACTGCTTTAGATGTTTTAGAAAATTGTTCTAAAGCAATGAAATCAGAGAAACGCGCTGATTTCAAAACTATTAAACAAGTTATTGTAAACAAAGCTATGGGACAAGAATTTACAACGACTTTGTATCGGAAAGATGGCACTAAGTTCAGATTAGAGGTAAAAAGCCCGATGGGTGAACAAGTTATAATCAAAAACGAAAATGATTGTGCTATTATCAAACCTGTTGTTCAAGATTTACCTGCTGAACAGTGGGACCAAGTTTTATCACAAATAAAATCTCAAGATGTGGACATACGTCAATATATTGAAGAAGCTGCTGATTTCACTTTGGAATTAAAAGGAGTTGAAGAATTTAATGGAAAGTCTTGCAAACTTATTGAGATGAAACCTAAAGAAGCAATAGAAGATTTTATAAGCATGACTCTTTGCATTGATGCTCTAACTAATTGGTTAGTAGGTTATAAAATAAAAATCTCTGAAGGTGATATTGAGATGTTATTTTCTGATATGAAAAAGGTAAAAGGAGTTATATATCCTGGAGTTATTACAACTAAATTTAATGGTACTGAATCTAGCACAACTACCATTGAATCTTTTGAAGTTAACTTAGATTTAGATGATAATTTATTTAACAAGCCATAGACTTTTGTAATTATTACATCTCAAAGGTTTGTTTCTTGTTATGTAGAAACAAACCTTTTTTTATTCATCTTCTTCCATTTGCACAAAGAAATCAAGTATTGCTTGTTCTGTCCTACATTTATCTAATTCACTTATATTCTTTTCATTATGAAGAATACGAGATGCTCTACTTAATACTCTTAAGTGCATACCTGTATTGTTTTCTCTTCCTACTAGCAAGTAAACATATTTTACAGGTTTACTATCAATAGAATTAAAATCTACATTTTCTTTAAGCTTAGCAAACGCGCCAACAATACCTTTAACAGCATTAGTTTTAGCGTGAGGTAAAGCAACACCTTGTCCGATCCCTGTTGTCATCAAGTTTTCTCTTTCGATAACTTTTTTCTTTACTTCTTCTAAATTTTCTATTTTTCCGCTTTTAGCAGCTAGTTCGCACATTTTTTTTAGAAGATCCTTTTTGTTATTTGCTTGTAATCCTATTCTTATATTTTCTATAGGAAGTATTTCATTTGTTTTCATACTTATCTTCTCCTTTGTTTACGTTTTAACTTCATAACTTCTTTTTCTTTTTCTAATTTCACTGCTGCAAGAGCTACGGATATTCTCCGAGAAGTATAAGGATTTGCATCATTCAACAAATTTTTTCCGTTTACTACCATAGTCGTAGAACCTCCCCCGTCTAAATTTTGAGCATTATAGCATCCTATATATTCCATAATATCTGCAAGTTGAGTTAAGTTTACTCCTTCTGTTTCATACATTTTTCTTGAATCTGCAACAACAAGGAACATTTTTGTTTTGTCTTTATCAAATCCGATAGCTGTTCTTGGCAATTGTTTAGAAATAAAACGTCTTGACTTTGAACCTTCTTCATAAGCTTCATGCTGTGCTATTCCGTCTCGCACCAAACGTGGTGTACCCGAAACAGAACTTGCAAAAAGTTCACTTTCGTGTATATTTGTCCAAAAATGTATATTAACTTTTTCGCCAACTTTGGGAATTAAATTTGTATCTATATCTTTGCCGAAAGAAATTAAGCAGTGTCCGGGTTTAATAGGTACGGAACCGGTATCTATTGATACAACTTCGCATCTAACGAAAGCATTAACAAAAGGAATATCTATATATTTTAATGTTACTTTTTTTAAGTTGTATTCAGAATTTGAAGCTCTTTGAGTTTCAAAGAGCTCTGCTCTATAAGCATCTAAAGTCATAGTTTGTTCTGTGGAATCGTCATAAGGTTCATCTTGCAAAACATCATCTAATCCTTTCAGCAACAGTTCTTCTGTTTTCTTAGAATTAATGTATGGAATAGTATCACCTCCAAATCTGTTATACATTACCACCCCTGTTGTGTCTTTCCGTCTATTTACTGATGTTAAGCTTATTCGCTTTCCTGCAACTAATATCTCACCTTGTAGCTTAAAGTATCCCATAAAAGGCTCACCTACATCATTAAAAAAAGTACTTGTCCATTTTTTATGTGTAGGCATTTCAGCTACTTCTCCTTCAATAATAGTAGGACCTACTGGATAGTTTGTATAAACTCGCCAGAAATTTGCATTTACTCCTCCTATAACAGAATAGTT
Source organism: Ignavibacteria bacterium (assembly GCA_012518115.1). Taxonomy (GTDB): domain Bacteria; phylum Bacteroidota; class Ignavibacteria; order Kapaibacteriales; family UBA2268; genus JAAYTD01. The sequence continues at coordinate 39,351 of JAAYTD010000029.1, forward strand.
TTGTTTGTTATTTTCACTATCTTTTTGCAACATTTCAGGCAATTTCTCAAGTTCCATAATATTATTACCTGCTTTTATAGTTTTCAAAGTAGTTTTTTTATCTTTTAAATTGACCTGTAAAATATGGATATCATTTTTATATTTATTAAGTTTAATAAGAACTCTTTTATAAGCTATTCCTTCTGCAAGCAAAGTATCAATTAAAAAAGTATGTTCAGGTTTATAGTTTTTCTTTGTAGTTTTTTTCTTTGTACTTCTCTTCTTTGTACTTCTCTTCTTTGTAGTTTTTTTCTTTGTTTTCTTGGCTGCGTAAGTTTCTACTGGAAACACAGCAGGCAAAACGATATTGAAAGAAAAAAAGAATATCAGAAAACGAAGTATCAAACTATTAAATTTATTTTTTGAATATCCTTCCATATCATTTTATAAATCTAAATCATAACAAACTAATCATTTTTTTAAATATAAACATTTTTTATCTATTTTCTGCAAAAAAAAATTATTATATAGTTTGTATTAATCCTAAATCTGTCCAGAAATTGGGATAAGATTTAGAAACACATTCGCTATTTTGTATTTTTACTTTTCCTTTAGCATTCATTCCAGCAATAGCTAGCGCCATAGCAATTCTATGGTCATTATGCGAAAAAACTTCTCCGCCTTGAAGTTTAGAAGGATTAACAATAAATCTATCATTTTCTAAATCTATTTCAATTTTAGCGCCTAATTTTGAAAACTCTTGCAAAATAGCATCTCTCCTATTGCTTTCTTTATAAACAAGTCTGCTTATTCCTTGAATATAACAAGCTTGCTGTGCATTTAACGCTAGTACAATTAAAGGTGGAATAAGGTCGGGCGTATCTATTGCATTAAAATTAAAACCTGAAATTACACTTTTATACAATATCAAAGTATCGTTTTTCAATTCCATATTGATACCAATATCTAAGAAAAAATCATATATTCTTTTATCTGGCTGTTTAGAATGAAAATTAATTCCTTCAATACAAACTCCACCACGAATAGCACCTAAAACTAAGAAATTAGCAGCTGCACTCCAATCAAGTTCAATAGATATATTTTTAGCAGGAACATAGCTCTGTCCGCCGCTAATATAAAATCTTTGATATTTATCACATATTATATTAACGCCAAAATGCCGTATAACATCAATAGTTAAGTCAACGTAATATTTAGAACTTAAGTTAATTACATCAATGACACTGTAGCCTTCGCATATCGGTAACGACATAAGTAAGCCCGATAATAGCTGTGAAGTTTTAGAAGCATCTATCTCGTAAGTACCAGATTTTATATTGTCATATAATTTCAAAAAAGTAAATTCTTTATTCCCGGGCAAGTTATTTTCTATTGCTTTGAAGCTAGTAAAAACATCTTCTAAAATTTTAGAATTTCTACATTTTTCATTTTTATTATTTTCAAAAAGTAATTCATGGTTATTAAGTATTTTTTGACAATGCTTCAATTCATTATATACGTCATTAATTTGTTCTGAATTACGTTTACTTTTTATTTCCAAATTTTGACGTGTTTCTTCGCATAGATTGGAAAAAGATTGTAGATTAGATTGATTTTTTTCTTCATCGTCAATTAACTCAAAGTATTTCATAGAATTTTCTTGTATTTTCAGAAATACTTTTTCAAGTTTATAGAATTTAGCGATCTTTTCTTCTATTTCCTTTTCACTTTTTATTTCTTCTATTTTTTTCGTTTCTATACTATATTTGATATTAGTTATATTTAGGATTTTTTGTAAATTTTCAGTTAATCTATTTTTCAAAGCATCGTCAATAAAGATATAGATAGGAATTTCATTAATATAATGAGGAGCTAGTAAAGAAATGGTACGTATTAGCAAAGCAGATTCATAACAAAATAATATATCATCTTTAATCAGTGCGTAAATAGCAGCAAGAGTGTTTTTTATATCATCGCATAGCTGCTTTTCTTTTGCAATAATTTCTAATGTTTCAATATCATCAGCTAATAAAGCCGCCATAGCATATCTTATAGCATAACTCTTTGATATCGGCGGCCTTACATTTATAATTTTCTCGTTATCTACTATCTCAACGAACATTTAATTCTAAATAAATATATATTTTACTAAAACAAATCCTAGAATAATTAAAAGCAGAAAAGCTATTGTTATTTTGTCAAAATATTTTTCTAATATATCTTTTGCTTTTTCACCAAAGAAGTAAATAACAACAGCTTCAGCAAAGAATCGCAAACTTCTTCCTATGATACAAACTATAATAAATTGCAAGAACGGCATAGTCGTTGCTCCTGCTGCTATTGTCGCTATTTTAAAAGGTATAGGCGAAAAAGCAGCACCTGCAAGGAACCACACTCCTATTTCACTGTTATATTTTTCCACGATAACTTTCCATACTTCTTGCCCGTTGTATATTTCAACAATGTAACTTCCTATAGTTTCAAATAGTGCAAACCCGATAAAGTATCCTAACATAGCTCCAATAACAGAACCTATTGAAGTAACAGCTGCAATTTTAAATGCTTTTTTAGGAGTTGCTACTCCCATAGCTAGTAACAAAATGTCAGGAGGAATAGGGAAAAAAGAAGCTTCTGCTAATGAAAGTAAGAAGAGAAACCACATAGCTTGTCGTTTCTCTGCAAAACTTTCCATCCATATTCTTGACTTATGAAGAATATCTTTTATTTTTTTCATTTTTATTGTAGCAAGAAGAAGTTTATTTTGATTGAATTACTATTTCAGTTCTACGATTCAAACTACGTCCGAAGTCCGTATCATTACTAGCTATAGGTCTTTTTTTTCCGAATCCTTTTACTTGTATTTTATCAGCAGAAATCCCACGTCCTATAAGATATGTTTTCACTGCATTAGCTCTTTTTAGTGATAAGTTATCATTAAAAGCATCTGAACCTACAGAATCTGTATGTCCTTCTACAAGAATTGCTATGTTTTTTTTGTTCAACATAAAATCAGCTAGTAAATTTAATTCGCTAACATTTTCAGGTAATTCATACTTTGCTGTTTGGAAAAGAAGGTTTTCGATAATTAACTTTCTCCCTAATTCCATTATTGGAATAGTTTTTTTAATTACTCTACTTAAATTTTTATCGAATAGTCCTATTTCTATGGAATCAGGTATAGAAGTATGTTCTGATCTATATGTAACATAGAACAAGTTTGTAATTTGTTGAGTAAAGTTATCAAGAACTGTCGAAAAAGCATATTCTATATTATAAGTTGTACCTCGTGTATTTTCAGACAATATAGCATAATTTTTCAATTTTGGAGGTGTAATAGAAAAGACTCTCAAATCGATTCTTTGTGCTCTTTCTATAACACTTTCTAAAGTTTCAAGCGTTCTACCGTCCCCGCCTTCATCACCTTTTTGATGATATGGAGCATCTGTTATAAGTATAGCTATACGGTTAGCTTCATCTCTAAATTGGATACGTTGAGTTACTGTTTTCAATGCTTCAAGCGCATTTTCCTTTTCGTCTCCACCGCCGAACGCTCTTACTTTTTTTATCCAGCTTAAGAAGTTATCTATATTTGAAGTAGGTTGATATACTCGTTCTATATTATCTGAAAAAAGTATTAATCCTAACCTATAATCTATTCCTCTTTCGCGTAATTTCCCTGCAAAAGAAGTAACATTTTCAACAACTCCATCAATTTGCGGTTGCATAGAACCTGTAATATCAATTACGAAAATCAGATCCCAAGGTAAATTATTAGCCATTGGAACTTTTTCAACTGTAAGTGCTTTAAACTCAATATTATTCTCATAAATTGTAATTTGTTCAGGCAACAATGTATCCAATGGTTCTCCTAATTTATTATAAGCTTCTATCAGTAACTTAGTTTCTGGAAAACGTGTGATATCTACTCCTTTAACTGTAATATCTATTTCTTCTCTATCTGCTTCTATTTTAGCACGTTCTAACAGTTTTTGTTTCTTTTCTTTTTCTGCTTTCTTATCTTTCCATGTTCTTTCGGCAACTAATGAGTTGTTAGTTAAACTAAAAAATATAAATATATAACAGATTATTTTTTGTGGATTAAGTTTTATTTTTTTTAACATGTTATCAAATTTTTTATTTTATATTAACAAATTTCCCTACTAACCAATCCTATGGAAAACGATGATTAGTAGGGAAAAGTTAGTTTTGTTTAAAAAGATTAAATATTTAAATATAGTATTAATTATATAGTTAATCTCAAAACCGGAGAAATCATAAAGAAATTCTTTATTTCATAAGGTCTTGCTTCACGGATTGGCGTAGTGTATTTCATTTCTACGTATAACCAATCTCCTAAAAGTGGTATCCAAACTCTACCTAAAAGATTATTATTAGATAGTTGAACACTAGCTCCAAAAGGAAAAGTAGCTTGATTACGGTATTCTATTTTAGCATATAACCAATCTAAAGGTTCGCTAGGTTTATATGTTTTTAATCCTTCAATATTTTCATTTGAAATATGAGCTACTTGATTAGGAGTATCTTTATCTGTATAATACAATCCCATTTCAGCTACTTCAGAATAACTAACACCTAAATCAAAGCGTAGATAATTTTCAGGATTTCGTGAATCTAACCACCAATTATAAAATAGCCCAAAATGACCTGATGCTTTAGAAACAGGAACTATAGATGTTATTTCATGTCCATATGCTGAAATATAATCAACTTCTGGATCTAAAGCATATGAACCCCATTTATGCTGCTCAATACCTGTTGTTCTTATATCTTCCACAGGTAAACGTACATCTACACTAAAACCTGCCTGCGGGTAAATAGGTAAATGGAAATCTAAACCTGCTATCAAACTACCGCTTATTGCACCATTTAAAGTACGTTCTTTAACCCAAGTAAAGAAAGAATTAGAAGGATCTACTCCGCTTGTAACTCTATATCCACCACCTAGATAAGCATTCATTAAATATGGAATTGCACGTGAAGTATTAATATCTTTATTCAAATAAAGTGGACGTTGTAACTCTATACTACCTTCTCCCGATGACCAGAATTGATAACCTATTTTATCGTTACCAAGTCTTGACGTTAGCCAAAAACCAGTATTGCCAATTTTGACGTTCTGCTCAAAAAGTGACAAAGAAAAGGCTTGATAAACATCTGTCGGACGCAAATAATCTAATATAGCATCAGCTTGATATGTTGAAACAGGAACTTCTACAGGAATTTCTTTATAGCAATATGTTCTACCTGTTCCTGTACCGGAATAGCTAATTTCACCTGTAAGTTTCTTTTTCAAGGCTGAGGAAATATATTGTTCGATTTGATGAGTCTTCATAAAAGCATCCCCGCAAGAAATAAGCAGTATTTGAAAATGTCCATATTGAACATCAAATGCACCGGGAGCAGCAAGTACTTCTATGTTACTAAGATTCAACAAATTTCTATCAAAACCTGCACCTAAAAAAGCAGATTGAATATGTATTTGCAAGTCAGGTTCGCATATTTTCCAGCGCGGAAAATACTTTACTATATCTTGATCTAAGGTTGTAAGAGCGTCTAACATACCTTGTTCTTTTTCTGTATATTCTTGTGCAATTAAATTTGTTCCACATAAATAAAAAGTAATTGCAATCATTAAAATTAAATTTATTTTTTTCATTTCGTCTTTATATTTAATTTAGTTAAAAAAATGAATTAAAAGTTGAATATTAAACGTACCATCGGCATAAACAAACCGTCTTTCTCCCAACTGCGTACCTGATCTTTAAATGCAGCTACGTATCCTTTTGCATCTAATCTTATATAAAACAATTCTCTCACTACAGGTATTTGTAACCATATGTTACCGGATAAAGCTTCATCAAAATACTGTACAGTAATTCCATAAGGTGTTGTTACATCAGAAGCCATAAATTCTGCTTTCATTGAAATTCCACCTATTGTTTCACTTGATTCCTTTATATAATTCCAAACTGTTTCACCTTCAGAAGTCTCTTCTTGTTTATTGCGCCAAGCTTCAACACCAAAAACAGTTCCACCAATACCGAAACGCATTAGATAGCCTGCATCAATAGAAATACCGAAAGTATAATGCATTTGTCCTGTAAATCTTACTAAATAATCATTATACAATACATCATTTTTAATGTAATTAAAAGTACCTTCATCCATTAATTTTTGGCGATTTTTATAAGTCGCTTCTTTTGCATCATCAAAAATATAAGAGCCGCCGAAACTAAATACTCCACTTTGTGGGATTATTTTTATTGGGAAATCGGCATTCAACGATAATCCAAAACCACCGCAAGTCATTGTTCTATCGATGTTAAACACATCTTTTGAAAAAGATGACCAACCTGAAGTAGGTAACACTAAACCAAATTTCATATTCTCCCAAATAGCTCTTACCGCAAGTCTTTCACTCCAAAAGCTTGGATAATTAATTTCATCTATTCCATATCTAATCTCTGCACCATAACTCGGCAGATTAGCATTCGCATTACTATAAGGTGCTAATTTTATTGAGCCGTCTTCAGCGGTATATTCATAATATTCAGTAGTATATTTTTTCCAACTAATTAAATCTGGGCTAATAAGTAGTTCATTTTCTTTCCAATAATCAGCCGGCTGCCCGTCACTTATTCTAATAAATTTTGCAACATCCATATCAGTTACATCATTTTCATTAGCTATCATAGAAGAAGTTTTTCCATAATTTTTCACAAAAACGAGTTCTGAACCTATACCTCTAACCTCTGGAGTAATTAGATTGAAGTTCCCTTGTCTGAATTCAACAATAAGTTTGTCGTATAAGTTTGTTGTTTTTGTTGCATCATCTTCGTCTTCTATCATAAAGTTCATTAATTCATGATAAGTAAGTATGTTTTTTTCATTTGATACTGCATTTCCAATAACTTGGTTATAGTAAGCAATCAAATACTCTTCATACTCATCTTTAGCAATTCTCTCTTTACAAAGAATAAGAGCTATGATGTCAGGTGGCGTTCCAGGCTCCTCTACGGGCTTAGTAATCATAAACATTTGATAGATGTCCGCCTTTTGCCTTCTTGTACCCCCTATTGCTTGTTGATACGCAAGTTGTAGTTCAACATCATTAACTTCAAGATCTTCAAGATATTCGAATTGATCAATATCTCCGTTAAAAGCTCTTCTTATAGCAGGTAATGACCTAGTTCCAGTAGCCATAACTTTTCTAACTTCGTTAACAATATTTTCTAATCTTTCCGGATCTACTACATTTTGGCTTGAAGCTATGTTTTCTTCCTCCGCAGCTGCTTCTTCTTCAAACTCTGTTTTCTTTTTTATAATTTCTTTTAATGAACGTACTTGTCTGTCATTCATTTCATAAAAAGAAACACTAGAAAATCTAAAGTTGTTAAAATTACTTAATATCTCTTTCAATTTGTTTTGTGAAGATATTCCGTCTTGCGCTTTTATATCACTATTTAGAGTAACTAATAAACCTAGTGCTAAAGCGAAGAAAATAAAATTACTTTTTCTTTTAAACATTATATATATTCCTATTATTATTTTTAAAATTTATTATCTTCTCGGAGGTTGCCTTTTTGGTGTTTGTTGTTGCTGTCTACCTGGTGGTATTCTTAACCCTGTTGACGGCGTATAATCAACACTAAACATAATTTCCGTATCCATTTTCGAAGTTTTTGAATTAGTTGGGTGCTTAGCAGTAACAGATATCGGAATTGTTACCATACCTTGCGCTGATTTTACATTCACGCCTGAATTTTTGGTTATTTCCATTTCTATCATATAGCCCGTTTCAGCATCACCACCTACTATTTCAGGTTGACTTGTAACAGAATATCCATTTATATCTATATTTGCATCTCTTAAAGAAGGCTCGGATAATGTAGATTTTGCGTTTTTATCATCTAAACCTGTACTTGGTCCAAGAATAGAAACTCCTGAAATTTCGATTTTAATTTTATTACCTGATTGCGTATATTTTGGCGCCAAATCAAAAGCTAGTATAGCTGGATCTTCTAATTTAATATCAGCTTCCGAAGAATAAAGCGGTATTTCTTGATAAGTATAAGGTTGTACCCATACAAGATTTACTTTTATTTTATTATTTTTAGCCAAACATTCTATATTGTCATCTCTAGTAATTTGATAGCCATTTATAGATTTAGGAGTTTCACCATCAAATGAAACATAAGTTTTAAATTGACTAGCAGAAATATCATTTTGAGAGTTTGGCAACATCTCAACCGCAACTTTACTACCGTAATTAGCTCTTCTTGCTAATCTATCTGTAGTTCTCCTTTCATCAACAATTCCTGCTTCATAAACATATAAAGTGTCGTAAACAACTTCTGACTTACCTGATATCTCATGCGTATACTCCATTATATACTTTCCTGCAGGCAATTCCTGATTTACCGTTCCTATTAAAGTATACTTTTTATCTCGTTCAGGATTTAGTTGATGAGGTGGTAGAGCAAATGTGACAGATGCACTATTTCCTAAAATTCTACCAGTAATTCTATTATTTCCTTTATAAGGTCCGGCTTCTATTTCGAAAGTATGTTTAGCATTTGTAAAACATCTATCGTCAGTAAGTGTAGAAATATAAGGTCTTGCAGTACTAGGTTTTGCAGTTTGAACACGTATATTTATATCAAAATTACCTCTGTTTTGATCAAAATTCACCGATTGACCAGGACTTACTAATTTTGCTATATAGCTATAAAGTCTTAATTTTCCTATCAAATCAGCTGCATCAGGTTCGTTTTGAACTAATTTCATTGCTTCTTCAATACTAGCGTCAAATTTACGCGATGCCTCTAAAGTGTTTACTTTTGATTGAGCAACAAGTGCATCTATATCTTCAAGAGCATCTAATTGTGTATGTCGTCTTTTTAGTTCTCTGGCAACTTTTTTAAGATCGCGAACTGATAATTGTACTGTTCCTATATTAACCATAGCATCGTCAGATACTTCAGAAGCTTTACCTTCTAAAGATGCAACACCTAATATTCTATTTGTTTGAGAAGCAAAACGTAATTTATAAATACCTGCCTTACTTCTATCGCTAGGTTCAAAATTCACAATAAATGCACGTTTTTGAGCTCCAGTTGTAAACTGTTTAGCAGCTTCCCTAGTTCTAAAATCAGAATAGTAGAACGCTGAATCTTCACTCATTCCACGAGGAACAGAACCATTTCCTACTCTTCTAACAGGCTTATAAATAGGTTCAAAATCAAGAGTACTTTGCAGAGAAGCTACATCAAGTTTATTATAAGCAGCATCCTTATCAAATTGAAGTTTATAAGCACCGACAAACTGCCAAGGCTCACCATTAGGACCAGGGAAACTCTGACCACTTTCAAAAGTCATAAAATCTATATCATTATTCCTTATGTATTCATCTGTCTGGAAAGTTGGCATAGAATCCGTAGTTTGAGAAGGAATATAAAATATTTGATATTCTAAATCTTCTACATTTGCAAGAGAAAGTAGTGTCGCAATTCTTTCGTCATATTCTTTTGAAGTCTCTCCCTCTCTTTTCTTTACATCTAAAGTTACATCTGTCACGCCAACTTCTATCAAGTATTCACGCGATGTCTTTAGTTCCGATCCAAAAATTTCTTTAATTGTTGCCATATCTGCTTCTGCAGGCAACGTAATTTCATCTTGTGGCTTTGTGTTTATACTTTCCGAGCCTGAACCGGAATACAATTGCGAAAGAATACTTTCAACGATTTTCATCGTTTCATTATTCTGTTTCTGCAAATGCTCCTCTGCTTCATCTCGTTCAACGATAATGATCAGCAGCTCAAGCAATACAGCGAGATACAACACGAAATAGACTTTAGCTACTCCACCTTTAGACATATAGTTAAACCCTCCAACGACATTAAGTCGATAAAAATATTAAAATTTGTTTCTAAATCAATAATAAAATATAGTGAATTCAAAGTTGTTTATACTTAAAATATACTAAAAGTATAAACAATATTATGCACAAAAAACAATTTTTCTCTTTTTCATATTTTACGAAAAAGATAAATATATTAGTTTTTTTTTAATTTACAAAGAAAAAAAAATTAAAAACCTCAAAGTATTTAAAAAAAACGACAAATATGAAACTTCATAGTGTTTTTGTAGTATTTTTTTAATGCAAAATGTAATATTTTAAACAATAATTTAGTAAATTATATTTTGTCAATATAGAATTTTACTTGGCTAAAACACAGAGTATTGCAAAATATTACGATAAAAAAACATCTTTTTCTTTTTCATTCATTTTCTTTTCTTTTAATTGATTAATATAACTATCTTTTGCTAATAAATTTATATATTTGCTAAAATTTTTTGTTTTTTTTCAATATTTAACTTTTTATCTTTGTTTAATTATGCTCGAAACCTACTTGAAATCCATTGATGTTGCTATCACAATTTGCGATATTAACCTTAATATTGTATATATGAACGAAAAATCTAAAGCAACTTTTCCTAATGCAAATATAGGCGATTCATTAATAGATTGCCATAAAGAAAGTTCAATTTTGTTAATGAAAAAATTAATAACTGAAGCTAAATCAAACTCTTACTCTATAGAAAAGAATGGAGTAAAAAAAATTATTCATCAAACACCTTGGATAGAAAACGACAAAATATCTGGCTTGATTGAATTTTCTATCGTCGTTCCTTTAGAAATGTCACATTTTAAAAGAGATTAATTATGAAAAATACAGCAACTTTTACTTTGTTAGAACTTAAATCCGCTCTCACTGCAATTGATTTTATAAATTTTGGAAATGAACTCAATGTTTCAGGCGTTTCAACAGATTCTCGCACTTTAGAAAAAAACAATATTTTTATTGCACTAAAAGGCGAAGTATTTGACGGACATGATAGTCTTACAGACGCATTCAAAAAGGAAGCTAGTGCAGCTATTATTTCAGAAAATTGGTTCAAAAATCATAAAAATAATATAGATTTTCCAGCGATAGTTGTAAAAGATACTTTAAAAGCACTTGCCGAACTCGCTTTTTTTCATAGAATTAGATTTAATTTCCCTGTAATAGCTGTAGCAGGTTCAAATGGAAAAACTTCAACAAAAGAGCTCATAGCATCAGTATTATCTCAGCGCTATAAAGTTTTGAAAACTTATAAAAATTTAAATAATCAAATAGGTGTTCCACTAACAATGTTACAATTTGATAGTACACATCAAGCTGCTGTAGTAGAAATTGGAACAAATTCACCGGGTGAAATTTCATTACTCTCGGAGCTCCTAAAACCTGATTTAGGTGTTATAACTAATATCGGAAAAGAACACTTAGAACAACTGATCGACCTCGAACAAGTTGAAATAGAAGAAACATTTCTATTCGGAAATTTAATGAAAACAGGTGGCGTTTGTTTTATTAATTGTGATGACCAAAGACTAGCTAAGTATAAAAATATATTAAAGAACTCTATAACTTATGGAACAGATAAAAGTCAAAAAAATGATTTTAATGTAGAAATAGAGCTAAAAAACGATTTAAAACCAAGTCTATATTTTAACATAAATGATGAAAATTTTGTTGCTAACTTAAATGCTGTCGGATATGCTATTGCCCTAAATGCTACTGCTGCAATACCAATAGGAGCTTATCTCGGACTTACAGGCTCAGAAATTAAAGCTGGTTTAGAAGCTTATAGAGAAAATTCAACGGAACAATCATACGCTAGAATGGCTTTGCAAAATATAGGAAAATTCCTTTTCTTAAATGACTGCTATAACGCAAATCCTGATTCTATGCTAATGTCTATAAAAACACTCTTGGCGTATAAACAAGCTAAAAAACATATTGCTATTTTAGGTGATATGTTTGAACTAGGCGAAGCAACGGAAGAAGAACATAGTAATGTTTTAGAAAATGCCTCTAATTCACTTTATAAAGTATTAGTTACAGGAAAAAACATGGAACAAGCTGCACAAAAAAATAAGCGAAATAATATCATCTACTTTGAAACATTAGAAGAGATTGCAAATTATATGAAAAAATTAGATGATATTGAAAACACTGTGTTTTTACTTAAAGGCTCCAGAGGAATGAAAATGGAGAACATTTTTTTACATCTATAAATCTTATGTATGAAGTTCATTAAAAATCTATCACTTAACGAATTAAATCAATACTTTGAACTATTAGAAGAAAAAAAATTTCGTACTAAGCAGCTATTAGAAGCGATCTATAAAAATAGAGTTAATAGCTTTGATGAAATATCTAATTTCCCTAAAGAACTACGACAAAAACTCAGCAATGATTTTTCGTTATCTTCTTTAGAATTTGTAGATTATGTGCTATCTCAAGACAATTCTAAAAAAATTCTATACAAAGTAAAAAATTCTAATGATGATTTTGTTGAAACTATATTTTTGCCAAACTCCAAAAATTTATACACCGCTCCAATAAATACTTTATGTATTTCAACTATGTTAGGTTGCCCTATCAATTGTGCGTTTTGTGCTACTGCAAAACTAGGATTTAATAGAAATTTAACAATAAGTGAAATTCTTGACCAAATTTTACTTACTGAACAGATTTTTAATCAAAAAATAAACAATGTTGTTCTTATGGGAATGGGCGAACCTCTTCTAAATTATAACAATGTTTTGGAAGCTCTTAAAATATTAACCACATACAATATTATAAATCGTAAAAATATAACTTTATCTACCGTCGGTATTCCGCAGAAAATCATACAGTTAGCTGATTCAGATATAAAAATTAAACTAGCGCTATCTTTACATTCACCTTTCGATGAAGTAAGAAAACAACTAATTCCTAACGCTTATAAACTAAATGAAATTTTTAAAGCTTTGGATTACTATTATAAAAAAACTAAGCTAGCTATTACCTTTGAATATATATTATTTAAAACAATAAATAATCGTGAAGAAGACATACAAAAATTAGTCAAATTATCGCGACGTTTTCCGTCAAAAATTAATATTATTCCTTTCAACGATATTTCTTTTACAGGTACTTCTCAAAACTTTTCAGGAGCTAGTAACGACGAAATTAACTTGTTTGCAGAAAAGTTAAACAAAGAAAAAGTACTAGCTATTGTCCGAAATTCGCAAGGGCAAGACATTGCTGCCGCTTGCGGGCAACTTGCATATAATCTTCAAAAAAAATAAAAAAACATTGCACAATTTTTACCTTGTACAATGTTTTTATGTCTGAACTATGATTAATCCCTAACTCCGTCTCTTTAGGTAGTCTATGTTTAATTTTTCCAATAGATCTCTTATTTTTTAGTTGTTTCAGTAGTATGCCACTGGTCACTGATTTTAATTTTGAATATGCTTTTAGAAATTTCTATAATGTCTTTTGGAGAATAATTGCTCAATAATTTTGCCTCTTTAATTTTTACGTATAGTTTATAAATATATTAGAACAAAGTTTGTACCTTGTTTCTATCTTCTAACCGCTTTTTTGCAATCGTAAAATAATCAACATCAAGTTCATAACCGATAAATTTTCTTTTTAGCTCTATACAAGCCAATCCTGTTGATCCGCTTCCCATAAAAGGGTCTAGAACAATTTGTTCATCAAATGTTGTTAGCTTTACTAAATGTTGCATCAATTCAACTGGTTTTACTGTTGGATGGAAATTGAAGTATTCTTTACTTTGTCTAACTTTTGGTACTACAAAAAATTTATCATATCCATCTTCAAATTTATCAGTTCTTAATATATTTGCCGGCACCCTACCTTTTTCGTGTGGATTATGTCCCACTTTACCTTCATTGTCATCATAAGGAAGTCTTGTTTCTTCAAAATTTAACGCACCTGTACCATATTTAATTATATTTTGAGCTACATTTAAACCTTTTTCTAAAGGTTTTTGTATTAAAATTATCGGTTCGTATGCTGGTTTTAATCCCAATCCTGCTCCATCATATTTTTTCCCTAACTCTGAACTTGGAGATAATTTATGTTTTTTTTCTACCTTGTAATTATCGGCACCATTTTTTTTATATCCTTGAACGTATTTATATTCTCCAACTTTTTCACTTTCAATATTGAGCTCTGAATCTATTAACAACCCAACATTTCTACTTTTGGGCATTCCATTCAGATAAGCCCAAAATAATACATCTTTAATCAAAAAACCACTGTCTTCTAAGTCAACCATTAATCTATGCATTAATCTAACGGAACTAAAGATCAACCCAAAACCGCCCGGTTTAATTTTTTTTAAACTATTTTCCCATATTTCCTTATCTGGCAAATCCTTATCCCAATAATTATTTTGATATGAAATACCATAAGGCGGATCAGTTATTATTGAATCAATATAGTTATCTTCTATATCTTCTAATGAATATGAACTTTTATTATAAATTTGAAACATGTTAAACATCATTAATAGTTAAAAGATCATCTATTGTTAAATATGTTGGTATATTTCTTTTATAGTTTACTAATAATTTATATACGAAATCCTTTTTTTTGTCTGGTGGAACAATAACTTTAAAATTGTATTCCTGAATCATTTTTTCTATTCCTACACTTTGCGTCGAACGAGTACTTGTATTTGCAACTGCTTTAACTCTTTTTAATAAGTATTGTCCTAATTTTTTATGCTGTCCATAAACAATAAATTGTAAATCAGCTGCTCCCTTCCAAATTCCAACAGCCGTAAATAGTCTTTTATCACTAAAAGCCATAGCTTTTTCTTCATTAGTATCGTTCCATGTTCCGCCTAATCTTTTAGAAAAAATACTACACTGTTTAACTTCAAGAAATTTTCCAGTTTTTGAGTTTTTACAGTCAAATCCATGCTTGTTAATATTTAACAAATCGTATCCTAAATAATTACCAACAATAGCATCTCTTATTTCATTAATTGTTGTGTCAGTATCATAAGATTGAAACTCATCTTGAAATTTCGTTAATTCTTCTAATGCAATAATTCCTTTAGTTTTAAAAGAATTTGGTATCGGTTTGTACTCACCTTTTTGAAAAATATCCATATTCAAATAGTTAAAATAATTTAATTAATTGCAACATTTTTTTATCCCGTTAGGGATAAAATGTTGGTAAAAAGTTCATCTTTCTTTATGTTTCGTCCCGTATGGGACGAGATTAGTAGATTATATTTCTTTTACCGATATGTTGTACCTACGGTACATCTTTATGTTTTTATATTTCACTAAAACTTATCTTAATTTTCTAATACTTTGTTTTTGTCTTTTTTAGGAAAAACTTCATTCCATTCCGGTAATTTATTATGTAAAATAACAAGTAGAATAACGCCACAAGTTACGCAACTGTCGGCTACATTAAAGACAGGAAAATGTGAATAATATTTTCCGAATAAATTAATATCGGGAATATCTACTAATATAAAATCAACAACTCGTCCATAAAATAAAGGCGCTTCTCCGAACAAAACTCCATAAAAATTTCTATCTATAGCATTACCAAACGCTCCTGCTAAAATTAAAGCTATAGCAAGTTTAATAAGATTGTTTTTACTAACTTTACATAAAGAATGCAAATAGTAAGCTAGAGCTCCTGAAGCTATGAGCGAAAAAAGACTCAAAAAAATTTTGCCCCAACCAAAAGATATACCAAACGCCATACCTTCGTTTTCAATATAAGTTAATTGTAAAACATCACCGATAATTGGGATAACTTCACCGTAATACAAACCCGTATGTTCTATGCCACAAAAAGAAAATCCTTTTACAGCAAGTTTTGTACATTGATCTAATATAACTAACAAAAGTGCTATTATAAAAAATACTTTTGAATTGTTTTTCATTACTTTTTATTTGATTAATTTTTTATATCTAATTCTAGTCGGCTCAATATCTTTTCCTAATCGTTGGCGACGATTTTCAAGATAGTCCGTATATCCGCCTTCAAAGAAATATACTTGACTATCGCCTTCAAATGCGAGCATATGCGTAGCAACTCTATCTAAAAACCATCTATCGTGTGAAATGATAACTGCACAGCCTGCAAAATTTTCCAAACCTTCTTCGAGAGCTCGCAACGTGTTTACATCAATATCGTTTGTCGGCTCGTCAAGTAGCAACACATTAGCTTCGCGTTTCAAAGTAAGTGCCAAATGCAATCTATTTCTTTCACCGCCAGAAAGAATACCACATTTTTTTTGTTGGTCAGCACCACTGAAATTAAATTTTGCTACATAAGAACGAGAACTAACACTACGCCCACCAACTGTTATATAGTCATGCCCGCCAGAAACTACTTCCCATACGTTTTTTTCGGGGTCAATTTCTGCATGTTGCTGATCAACATATCCTATTGAAACCGTTTCACCTATTTTAAAAGTACCTTCGTCTGGTTTTTCTAATCCCATAATCATTCGGAAAAGAGTAGTTTTTCCCGCTCCGTTTGGTCCTATTACGCCAACTATTCCCGCAGGTGGCAGATTAAAATTCAAATCATCAAAAAGTAATTTATCACCGAATGCTTTTTTTACATTTACTGCTTCAATTACGTTATTCCCAAGTCTAGGTCCATTTGGAATAAAGAGCTCTAATTTTTCTTCTTTTTCTTTAACGTCTTGATTAAGTAAGTTTTCGTAAGCGCTTAATCTAGCTTTAGATTTAGCGTGGCGAGCTTTAGGCGACATTCTCACCCATTCCAACTCACGTTCTAATGTTTTTTGTCGCTTAGATTCACCTTTACTTTCTTGTTCTAATCTTTTAGCTTTTTGTTCAAGCCAAGAGCTATAATTGCCTTCCCAAGGAATACCTTCGCCACGATCTAACTCAAGTATCCAACCTGCAACATTATCAAGGAAATAGCGGTCGTGAGTGATAGCTATAACTGTTCCTTTATATTGTTGCAAATGTTGCTCCAACCACGCTACAGAATCAGCATCTAAATGGTTTGTAGGCTCATCAAGTAAAAGAATGTCAGGTTCTGTAAGTAACAGTTTACATAGAGCTACACGGCGTCTTTCACCTCCCGAAAGATTTTTTATTATAGCATCATTTGGCGGACAACGTAAAGCATCCATAGCTCTATCGAGTTTGTTATCTAAGTTCCATGCATCTTTAGCTTCTAAAACATCTGTTAGAGCTCCTTGACGTTCTATAAGTTTGTTCATTTCTTCGTCGGTCATCGGTTCCGCAAATTTAGCACTGATTTCATCATATTCATTTAGCAAATCAACTATTTCTTGCATTCCTTGTTGAATTTCTTCCCGCACGGTTAATGTATCGTCTAACACCGGTTCCTGTTCTAAAATACCTACAGAATATCCCGGAGACATAACTAGCTCGCCCTGAAAAGATTTTTCAATTCCTGCAATAATTTTAAGTAAAGTTGATTTTCCCGAACCATTAAGTCCGATAATACCGATTTTAGCACCATAATAAAAAGAAAGATAAATATCTTTCAAAACTTGTTTATGAGGTGGAAAAATTTTATTCACTCCAATTAGTGAAAAAATTATTTTTTTGTCGTCAACTGTAGCCATATTTCTCTCTATTTTTTTTAGTAATCAAAACTATTTGCAAATATACAAAAAAAATCTACAACTTTCTAATTATTCTAAATTCTGCAGTTGAAAAAGCATTATTTTTAATAAATTCTCTGCTTATATTGTCTGAACTATGATTTTTGTGATTAGTGTGATTTTGAGATATTTTTAAAATTCCCCTTTGGAACGAAAGGGTAGCAAACGAAGTTTACAGGGTATTTAATACCATTTTGAATAACAATAAAAAAAGCAAGAGACAACAAGCCCTTGCTTTTTTTATTTTACGTTCAACAAAATGTATTATTTTGCAACAACAAATTGTGTAGCTGCAATCATTTTACCATTATAATTCACATAACAGAAATAAGTTCCGTTACTATAGTTAGTAAGATCTAAGTTAATCATTGTGCTACCTTCATAAGAACCTACAATTTGTTTAACTCTTGCTCCAGCTTCATTTACGATAACAATTTCTGCATTTTCAAGATGTTTCAAAGTTGTGAAGTTCAATGAAACAGTAGAAACTGCTGGAACAGGCAATACTTTAAGTCCATCTATCAAAGTAATATCAAAAATTGAAAGTACATTTGAAGTTGTGAATGTCCATACATTTGACCATTCAGCAGCTCCAGCTTCATTTACAGCACATACACGCCAATAATAAGTCTTACTTGTATCAAGATAACGTAAAGTTGGGTAACGCGTACCTACTGTTTTTGATACATTAATCGCACATTTATCGAAATTCTTATCTGTTGATACTTGCAACCTATAATATTCAGTATTTTCAGTTGGTAACCATTCTAAAGTTATTTCATCCCATACTAAATTTTGTGTTCCATCAGCTGGTAATTTAAGTTCAACTTTATCTTCTGGAATTGATTTTATTGTTCTAAATGACCAGATAGAGCTCCATTGACTTGTTGCCTCATAAGTTTCACCATCGATTGTTTTTTCATTTATCGCACATACACGCCAATAATAAGTTTGATAGTTCTCTAATGGAGTTTCAATTTTATAGCTAGTGTCAATCAAGTTCTCAATTGCAACAACATCTTCTTCAAAATTAAGATCCTTAGAATACTCTAACTTATATTTAGTTGTAAATGCTCTCTTATGCCATCTAAGTTCTAATGTAATTGGAGCCTTATACATTGAATTGTATGGTTCAATAAGAATAGGTGCATCTGGTAATTGCAAGCCTGTTGTAAATGAGAAAGTTTCCGACCATTCACTTAAAGTTTCCTTATTTGTAGCTCTTACTCGCCAATAATAAGTAGTATGTTCTTTTAAATATGTTTTTCTATATTGATTTTCTGTAACCCTTATTACTGTTTCAACTTCTTCAGTGAAGTCAGCGTCTAAAGCAATTTGGAAATCATATAAAGTTGCATTAACTACATTTTCCCATTTGAAGTCTGCTACAGTATATTTTAGTGTATCATTATTTATAGGTAAAGTCAAAATAGGTGCCGCCAATTTTGTTCTGAAAGAATATACTTCTGAAAAATCACTTGGACATTCTGTATTGCTTTCATCTGTAACAGAAACTCGCCAAAAGTATTGTTTATTATTTGCTCCTAAAATCAAAGTAACATGATCTGCTCTTAATACTGTATCTATTAGTATTTCACTAAAATCTTCCACTTCTGATACTTGCAAATTATATTCTGAATTGTTGCGGTAACTCCATTTAAATTCAACATCAGAAGGAACAGAAGTAGCATTGTTCTCAGGCGCCAATAAACTAGGCGGAGCTACTGCTGTACGAAATTCTGCAATTTCCGACCAAAAGCTATCGTTTAAAGAATCTAAAGCTTTTATTTTCCAGAAATACTTAGTTTCATAATTAGGTATATTAACTAAAATTGAATCAATATTTTTATCAACTACAACTGAATCATATTTAACAAATCTACTATCTGTTGAAAAATAAATCAAATAAGATAAAGCATCGGCTGATTTTTCCCATTTAAACTCTTTATTATTATTTCTAAAGCAAGTTTCTGAAATTGTTGGATAAAGGATTTTAGGTGTATTATACGGCGTTTTAAATTGCCAAATTAAGCTCCAACCAGCTTCACAATTTCCTTCAATTATCTTAACTCGCCAAAAAATTGACTTGTTTGTAATATCAGGTATATTTAAATCAAATGTATAATGCAATTCGCTTGTTTCCTCCGATAAAATTATATCGCTTTCATTAAACTCATCAGTATAAGAAAGTTGAACTAAGTATGTATAGTTAGCAACTGGATTATCATGATTCCAAGATAACTCTATTTCATTGTTACTAGTTAATGCTTCTGAGCCTTTCGCATTATTAGGAGGGGTTAGCAAAGTTACAGGTTCAGGACGTGTTGTAAACTCTCTTACTTCTGAATATTCGGATTCACATTGAGTTGAAGTATCGATAGCTTTAACTCTCCAATAGTATTTATGATTAAATTCAGACAAAAAACCCTGTACACTATCTGCGTATGATTCAAAACTTCTAGTTATTGTTCGGAAATTAGCTGAATCTGAAACATCAACTACATATTTATGTTTTGACCCATCAGGTTTAGTCCACCTAAACATCGGTGTAACAGAAACACAAGTATTTCCATCTTCTATTGAAAAATTTGAATATAAAGGAATTGCAGGTGAATTAATCATAACTAAGTTAAGCACATTTGACCACTGACTTACACAATTAGCATAAGACGAAACAGCACGAACACGAAAATATAAATTTTCATCTACAGGTAAGTCAATAAACCTACAAGATGATGTTTCTGTTGTAATAGTAAACAACGCAGTAGAAAAGTCAGAACGTTCGGATACCACTACTTCAAATTTATAATAACCCTGACCATCATATTCCCAAGTTAACTCACATGATCCATCAGAAGTACAATAAGTACCAGCTGTAGTTTCTATATTTGGCAATAAATCCGGCTCTAATGCTGTATTAAAAATGTTAATAGCAGTGTCTGCAGTAATGGCTGTATTTACATAATTCGTTATAATACGCCAAGAATATTTTCTTGCAGGTAATAATTCTTTGTCATAAGCTAAAACAGTTGAAGCTAATTGAATTTCATAAACCTTACTCGGAGTTTGAATACCCTCCTCATAAATTTCTAATTTATAATTAGCTACTGGCTCTGTACCAGCATATGACCAAGAGAAATGAACTGGATGTCTTACATCTACACAATCTGAACCATCAGCGGGTTCTAGTAGATTTGTTGTCGCATTTAAGTTAAACGACATGGCTAATAACAAGATTAAACTTGTAAAAATTTTTTTGTATATCATAATGAATTTATAATAAAAAGTAAAACATAATATTCTAATTTGAATAATTACAAATATAAATAAATTATTTCATATTATTTATAACGAGATATATTTTTTTCTTCGTTTTGCATAACATAAATAATATATTTACAAATAACATGCCATTTTTATAAACTAAAAGCAAAATTTATTGTTTAATATCAAACTTTTTATAAAAATAAAAAATATGTAAATAATTGTTGACGATTATAGCATTTATTATAGTTTTTCTGCTACACGCATTTTTGCACTACGCGCTCGTGGATTACGTAATATCTCTTTTTCGCTTGGAACAATCGGTTTTTTAGTCAAAATTTCCAAGTTTGGCACGTCATTTGATAGTGTTTCTATGTACTTATTTATCTTGGTCTTCCGAGCATTTGCCTTGAATATTTGTTTTACAACTCTATCTTCAAGAGAATGATAGGAAATAACGACTATTCGACCTGAAGTAGTTAGCACACTTATAATATCAGTTAGAGTTTTGGTTAAAACATCAATTTCTTGATTAACCTCTATTCTAATCGCTTGGAAGACCCTAGATAATGTTTTGAAATGTTGAGAGCTTGGCGTAATTTCTTCAATTATTTTACGCAAATCAAAAGTTGTATTAAACGGTTGGATATTTCGCATTTCTACAATGCGTTTAGCTATGGAACGACTACGTGGCTCCTCGCCATAAGTATAAAGAATTGTTGAAATTGCTTCTTCTGAATAAGTGTTGAGTATCTCGCGAGCAGTTATTCCATTTTCACCAAAACGCATATCAAGCGGTGAATCAACGCGATAACTTATACCACGCTGATCGGTATCTAACTGCTGCGACGAAACGCCCAAATCCAACAGAATACCTGCTGGATTTATTCCTCTTTGTTGGCAAATGCTGCTTGCCTCTGAAAATGAAGTGTTAAACAGTACAAGCCTCGGCGGTAAAGAATTTATCTCTTCCTCAAATAAAGTTTGTGCCCGCAAAATAGCAGCTACATCCTTGTCGAATGCAAATAAATTTCCCCCAGAATCAAATCTTTGCATTATTACGCGTGCATGCCCTCCACCACCGAGCGTACCGTCTATATAAGTACCTTCTCTGTCAGTAACTAAAAAATCTACCGCCTCCTCTAATAAAACAGGAGAATGATAATCGTAGTCCCCCAACTGCGATTTGTCAATTCTTAACTTAGATGAAGCTGATTTTCTTCTACTCTTTCGTGCTGACATTTTCTGGCTTGACCATTACTTTTGAAGCAATGCTTTCAAAAGATTCATCACAACTATTCATATATTCATCATAAGTAGCAGGATCCCAAAATTCAATATGATCTAAAATGCCAACTATAGTAACTTTACTTTCTATTCCCGCCCAATCAAGCAAATCTTTAGGGAGAGTTATCCGCTGCTGCGAATCTAAGGTTACATCTTCACTGCATTCTAACATGCGACGCAAAAATTGACGATTTTGAGCATCATATTGATTGAGTTCCTCTAAACTTTTCTTATGCTTCTCTTCCCACTCATTTATAGGATAAGCAAAGATACATTTGTCCAACCCGCGAGTAACGACAAAAGTATTCTCCGCTAACTCCGGAATACTTTTACGCATCTTCGCAGGTAAGCTCACACGACCTTTATTGTCAAGTGAAAACGTCTCTTTGCCTTTAAATGAAGCCATAAAATTAATCTAAATTCTACTCTGATAAATATATTTTATAATGAAAATGAAAATTTTTATCCCATTTTCACCCATTTTCATACACAAAAATACATATTTTCCCATTAAATACAAAATAAATTCCATTTTTATTGCAAAATTTTATAAAAATGTTGAAAATTTCTAACAAAAACAGAAATTAACGCTAAAAACACAATAAAATATGTTTTTTCATTTTCCCTTTTTTAAAATTTTTTTTATTCAGATTTGGTTGTTTTTTAAAAAAATCTTATATTTAATATATTTAATACTATCATTTAATTTTAGATAGTTATAATTTAATTTTTGTCAAAATTGATTGACAAAGACAAAAAATACAGGAAAAAATAATTTTTAAAATAATATCGGAAGGTGGATTATGAATTCAGTAAGGAACTTAAAAAGAAACAGTTTATTAGTAGTTGCATTTTTTATTGCAACATTTTTTACTTTTGCTACAACTAATTATGAAGCAAAAGCAAAAGTAGATTTTTCTCATACAGCCAAAGTAGATGGTATTGCTTATCAACATTATCGTAATACTGATGATGTAACAGGAGTATTGTCTTTATTTACAGTATGGTTAGATTCAAACGGTAATTTACAGCGTAAAGATGGCTGGCTTTATCCAAATACTAATAGTTTCTCTATAAACACAGAGAACTATGGGCAAGAATTGTTCAAAAATTTCAAGGGAATAGATACCAGTACTTGTGAGCCTGTTATTACTCTGCCAGTTCCAAATATAAATATAAGTAAGGAAGATTGGCAAGGGTTTTACAAAAATTTCAAGGGAATAGACACTATTAATGTTAGTACAGCTCATCCTGTTATTACTCTGCCAGATTTGAACATAAGTAAAGAAGACTATGAAAAAACAAAGGAAGAACTCCAAAAACTTTTCAAAAACTTAGATACAAGCAATACCATTAATCGCAGACACAAAAAATATTTTTCACCAAAACTGCTCACAATACCAAATACAAGCAAGAACAATTATTCAAAAATCGAAAAAGATTGTCAAAAACTACTTAAGCAGCTAGAAACTATAGAGAAAGATTATTCAAAGTTAGAGAACGAATATTTAAAAATAGAAAAAGATTTACAAAAGCTTCTCAAACAGTTAGAAACAATAAAAAATTTTGTTGTACATACCAACGAAAACGAACTAATTATTTCAAATTCTAAAAAAGGTACTGTAAGCATTACAGACATACGAACAGGAAATATCATACTAAAAGATATTGAGGTTTCTTCTACGCCTGTAAGAGTTAAGCTACCTGCAGGAGTTGATACAAAAAGTGCTTATTCCATAACATTTACAGATGCAGAAACAGGAGCACAAACAACAGTTATTTCATTTCCTACTCCAGAAAACATAGAATTTCAAAAGAAATAACAATAGAAAAATTCTTTTCAAACAGTAATTTTATCTGAGCTAAATATAAACAATTAGATTTTGACTTCCACTCATTTTTAAGTGGAAGTTTTTTTTATAAAACTATAAAATAAGATACTTTATATTGAAGTTTTTTATTTTTTTTTGTATATTTGCAATTATCCAAATAATAGTTAATTATATTTTATAAAAAAATGTATCTTCACATTATAAATTATGCAGTTCGAATTATAATTATTATTCTTGGTATCATTATGGTTAGCGGAATTATAACGCCACCAAGAGAAAATGCAGAATTTTTTACCATTATGGGCGTTGTATTTATTCTATTCGGGCTTTATCGTTTAGTTTTATACAGATTTAAATCGCAAAGATATGATTTTTCTTCGGGCAATATAATTAGTAAAGATGATGAAGATAAGGAGGAAGAAAATGACAAACAATAAACTTTCATTTTTTAGCAAATTTTTATTTTTGGTATGTACATTCAGTCTTTTATTTTCTTGCAATAGCGACAAACCTAAACGTCCGATTAGCCATGAAACAATAGATTCGGGATCTGTTGAAATTTTTTGTGATGAAGCTTATTATCCTATTTTAGATAGCGTTTTCAATATGCATCGCGCACGATATAAAAACGTTGAAATTACTGTCCAAAGTGTGAATGCAAGAAACGTGCTCGCTCATCTCTTAGCAGGCAAAACTCGCTTAGCTATTGTTGGACGCGACAATTTGCAAGATGAAGATTCTTTGATGCAATTTTACAATGTAGCGCCTTATTATCAAATGGATATTGCAAATGACGGACTTGTGTTTTTTGTAAATCCTGACTTCCCTATTGACACTTTAAATGACGAAATTTTGCTGAACGTTTTAACAGAAAATAAAAAATTCACAAGCTATTTGCCCGCCCTTACTCAAGAACCTACTATAGCTATAGCAGAACAAAACTCTTCAGAATACGGCAACTTAGTGAATATAGTAGCTAAGAAAAAAAATATAAAACGAGCTATGAACCTTTTGCCGAATGCAGATTCAGTTATTGCGTTTGTAGAAAACAATAAAAATGCGATAGGAGTTTGCTATCTATCAAAAGTTCAAGGTAAGTTCTTTAAATTGTTAAGAATAGGATATACTGATAAAGACGGAAATTATGTTCCAGCTACAAAACCTGTTCATCAATCTTATATTGTTCTTGGTGAATATCCTTTCAAAACTTTACTAAGATTGTACTTACTTGAAGATAGAAAAAATTTACCTTTCTGGGTCGGCGCATTTTTAGAAAAAGAAGCTGTTGCAGTAAAATATTATGAAAAAGCTAAACTTGTACCTTGCCACGCAAAATACAATTTAGAAGATTGGAGAAGATAAAGTGAACGACAATCAAAATCAGCAAGACATTAATTATGCTTTAGAAAATATGTGGAAAGCGGCAAAAAATGCTGCCGAAAAAGTTAGAAATAAAGATGAAAAAATTAACGATTTAGAAAATAAAATCGAATTTTTAACGCTGTCTAACAATAAAAAAAATGAAGAACTTAGCGAGAAAAAAGCTGAAGTTGAACAATTAAATTCCACAATTCATCAAAAAAATGAACGCATAGCTTCGCAGTATAATGAAATTGATGACTTGCGAAAAAAACAAGAAAAATTGTCGCAATTAGAACAAAATTATATAGCTCTCTTAGATGAAAACCAAATCTACAAATTAGAAAGCGAAAAATATATTAAAACTTCTTTAGAATTAGAAAACAAAAAAGAAGAAAATACAATTTTGGAAAATAAAGTAATTGAATTGGAAAACATAAAAAAAAATCTAGAAGAAAAAATTAATGTTGATGAAAGCACCAAAAAAAATTACGAATTTGCTCAAAAAGAAATTGTAAATAATAAATTAGAACTTATTGAAAAAAATGACACTATAGAGAAATTAAAAGTGAAAATCTTCCAACTAGAAAGCTCCTTAATAAATTTTGACGAAACAAAAAATAAAAACAAAAATTTAGAAGAAAAAGAAAATAATTTGCTTGCCGAAATCGAAAAATTAAAACAAGAAATTAACAAAATAGAAATCCAATCTAATAACGAAAAATTACAATTAATTGCAAGAAATATAGACAAGGAGGAAGAGTGTAAAAATATCTTTTCTGAAAAACAATTTTTGCAAAAAATTATAGAAGAAAAAGAAAATGAAATCGAAAAACTAAAAGATATAACACCAAAAAATGAAGAGCTTATCTGCCAATATATAGAAAAAATTCAAAGTCAAGAAGAACAAAATCTTACGTTAGAAAATAAAATTTCGTTGCAAGAAAATCAAATCAACGAACTAAATAAAGCTAATGATATTTTGCAAAATGAAAAGCAAAAAGCTGAAGAGATAAATATAAAAAATACAAACAAAATTAATTTGCTTGAAAATTACGTAGAACATTTGAAAGATAATTTATATATTGCTCAAAAAGATTTGGATGAAGAAAAAAAACATGCAAGTAATATACAGAAAAGTAACAACGAACTAAATAAAGTAATTAATGAAAGTAATAGAAAAATAGAAGAATTAGTAAAAGAGAAAAATGAAGATTTAGTTAAAATAAATAGTTTGGCAAATTCTCTCAATGAAGCAAAAAACCAATTGGAAAACTTATTAATAAAAAACAACGAACTGAAAAATACTTTGACACATAATAAAACAGATGACGAAAAAGTTCAACAATTAAAACAAGAAAATGAAAACTTACTTGAAATTGTTGAAGAAATGACAAAAAAAATATCTGATAACGAAGTAGCTCTTATGCAAAACTATGAAGAAAAAATTCAATTCCAAAAAGAAAATGAAAATTTACAAAGCGAATTGAAAAAAGTTGAAAAACTTGTTAAAGCTTTCAAAAAATTAAGTGAAAAAAATGAAGAAAATATAAATATTATCGCAGAATTACAAAAAGATTTAGAATACTATAAAAATCGCTCTTACGACGAAAATTCTTTGTTCTCTCCCGAAAATATTTTGGCAGAACAAAACAATTTTGAACTTAAAATAGAAAAATTAAAAAAAGAAAATGCAGAAACGCACACGAAAAACAAGCAATTAAGTAACAAAATCATAGAACTAAATAATAAAATTACAGAGCTAAATGATCAAATTACAAAACTTAATAACGAAAAAATAAAAGAAGAAAAACCAAATGTGCAAACAACTCAAGCTAATTCTACAGAAGCTGAAATAGCTAACAAATTAGAAGGATTGCTGAATAAACTTGCAAATAAATTATAAAAACTAAATATCTATATCAAGAACAAGAGGACAATGATCTGAACCTTGCACTTCCATTTCATAAAAACAATCTTTAACTTTCGGCATTAAATTATTTGATACAAAAAAATAATCAATACGCCAGCCTACGTTATTCTCACGAGCTCGCCCGCGATTGCTCCACCAAGAATATTGAACAAGCTCAGGATTTCTTTCACGGAAAACATCTGAAAATCCCAATTCAATTAGCTCATCAAGCTTCACTCGCTCAATTTCCAAAAAACCTGAATTATTTTGATTTTCCTTAGGACGTGCCAAATCAATTTCATTGTGTGCAGTATTATAATCGCCACAAATAATTATATTAGATTGTGTTTTTCTTAGAGCTCCTAAGAATTCAAATAACTTATCGTAAAACTCAAGCTTATATTCAACGCGCTCATCACCCGAAGTTCCATTCGGAAAGTAAATATTTAACAGTACAAAATCAGGATAATGAGAAATAATAACGCGACCTTCTCGGTCAAATCGCTCTTCATCAAAACCAAAAGAATAGCTAGTAGGTGGAGTTTTAGCAAAAGTTACTACTCCACTATAACCTTTACGCGAAGTTGCCGAAAAGTACTCGCCACTGTAGTTTTCAGGGAAAAGATTTTCTTCGTCAATCTGAGATCTATCCGCTTTAGTTTCTTGAAGACAAATAATATCGGGATTAGCCTCAGAAATATACGCAAATAGTTTGTTTTCCTTAGTAACAACATTATATCTTCTACTTGAATTCTGCCCTGTTATAGCGCGATAACCGTTAATATTCCAAGTTATTATTTTCATAGTTTCATAGTAATTTTTTTGTGGTACAACATAATGAAAACGAAAGAAAAAAACTTATATTGTAAAAATCTATGTTTTTGCTATTTTTCTAAACTTTTTTACACTTTTTCAAATATTTCCTTTTTTTATTTATAAAAAAATTATTAATTTAACAAACAATTGAATTTTAGTTGTTTTTTTGTTTGAAATAAATATAAAAATGAAATTTTTATACAAACAAACAAGTTATATCAAATACCAATATAAAATTTTTATTAACCAAATTTAAATGGAGAAAATTATGAAAAAAATTACTTTATTAATACTTGTTATTCTCTTTTATTCATATACAAGTATAGCACAATGGGAAATGGTAAGTGCAGGTACAGGACACGGCATTAACCAAGTTGTATTTTTTGATGAAAATACTGTTTTTTTGGTAGGTAATGGTATTCTGAATACTGCTGAAAAAACGATAACCAAGTATGATTTTTCGTTACAAAAATCTTCAACTATTCAAATTTCTGATGAAATACCTTCTACAGCACAGTATTCTTCTATTGATATTCTGCCAAACAAAGATATTATATTTGGTTCCAGAACAGGAGGTGGTACAAGTGAATCGCAATTATTTATTTCAAAAGATAAAGGCGAAACTTGGAATTTTTTAACAAAATTTTCCGATGAAACATCATTAGCAGCTAATAATTTAAAATTTTTTGATGAAGAACTTGGTTTTGCTGTTGGGCTGACACAAACAACAGCAAAAATATTAAAAACGCAAGACGGTGGCAAAAATTGGGAAGTTGTTTATGACGATAATGATACAAAAAGTAAAGCACCAGGAGGAGATAAAGGAAATTTAGGTTCAATTGTTTTTATAGATAAAGAAACAATTTTAGTAGGTGGTTCAAATGGTCTTTTACTCAGAAGCGAAGATTGTGGAAAAAACTGGTCTGAAGAATATATAATCGACGAGCCTTTCCAAAATATGAACTTGTATATAAATGAGATATTAAAAATGTCTGACAACACTTTAATTGCCAGAGGAGTTTTCGCTAACCAACTTTATATTTCAAAAGATAAAGGAAAAAATTGGGAAAAAATTAATTTTGGAGAATATTCATCAAAATTTCTCTATGGTGGTGTCGGCGCTATAAGCACTACGCAAGATAACTACATTTATTTTACTACTCAAGCGGTTGGAAATACAAGTTTTTTACTATGCTCAAAGGATTTTGGTAAAACTTGGGATAAGATTTATGAAGACAGTGGTTTATTTATAGATGTTGAAATAAATAATAATTTAGCAGTAATCGGGTATTTTGATTCTGATGAAATTATTTTTAATCGTAATTTCAAATCTATTAAATTATTTACAAAAATACAAACTTCACTTTATCCAACTCCAGCAAATTCAGTTTGTACGATAAGTGGATTTTTAGAGACATTAGCTAAGAATTTCAGTATTTCAATTTATGATATTGCGGGAAATAAATTATTTGACATTTATAACGACAAAAATTTAGAAGGCGAATTTTCTGTTTCATTTAATACTAAACAGTTAGTTAGTGGAAGTTATAATGTTATTATCAACGCTGACGGAGCAAAAAAAGTAGAAAAA
This sequence comes from Ignavibacteria bacterium, assembly GCA_012518115.1. GTDB lineage: Bacteria > Bacteroidota > Ignavibacteria > Kapaibacteriales > UBA2268 > JAAYTD01. Next base: position 68,959 of record JAAYTD010000029.1, read on the forward strand.
CTAATAATTGAGCGATAGCAAAAAACGCATAGAAACAAATAAAAAAAGGCACGTTAATTGAAATAACGTGTCTTTTTTTTGTTTAGATTGGAATTTGTAGGAATTGTAGCATTATAAGAAAAACAATTAACAATTGCCGTCAGTTTTAACTGACGGATAAAAAGAGAAATAAAAAAAGAGCACTGGGTTTTAACCCAATTATAAATTTGGGATAAATCCCTTTAAATTATTGCATTATTCACATTATATCCGTTGGATAAGTCTAACGGCAATTGATGAATAAACAAAAAAAAAGTGTATGCAATATGCCCCTAACATTATTTCTAATCAAAAAAACCATAAAAATCACATTTCAGACAATAAAAACAAACTAATATATTACTCAAAATGGCATTAATATTCAACAAAATCAATCATTTTCACACATTTTTTACATTTTATTCGGAAATGTGCGAAAAAAATCGTAACTTTGCAATATATTATTATAATTTTTAGTTTTTTTATTACTTTAGAATAATCTGAAATTAATATGGACAAACTTTTTTCTTTTTCAAATACGACATTTGAAAATATTAGACGCGTTGCTTCAGATTTCACTCCTATAGTTAAGGAAGTAAAGCGGGATGTTATAAAATCATTGGCACTTGCAAAATCGGGACACTCTGGTGGCTCTATAGGTGTTGCTGATATTATGGTAGCATTGTTTTTTGGTGGTTATATGCGTTATAATCCTAAAGATCCTAATTGGTCAGGTCGGGATAAATTTATTTTAAGTGCTGGACACTTAGCTCCGGTATTTTATTCATGTCTTGCACGTGCAGGCTATTTTCCGCCCGAAGAATTATCTACTTTACGAAAATTAGGTTCTCGTTTGCAAGGTCATCCTGCTTCGGTAGGCTCTTTACCGGGCATAGAATCGACTGCAGGTTCTTTAGGACAAGGTGCTTCTATAGCTGTTGGTATGGCAATGAATGAGAAATTGCTCGACAAAACTGACAATAAAGTTTTTTGTTTAACAGGTGATGGCGAACTTCAAGAAGGTTCTTGTTGGGAAGCAGCTATGGCAGCTGGTTTTTACAAGTTAGATAATTTATGTTGGTTTGTGGACAACAACGATTGTCAGATAGATGGCAGGGTTAAAGATGTTATGTCTATTTATCCTTTACGTGAAAAATTTGAGTCGTTTAATTTTAGAGTGTTAGAAGTAGATAACGCTAACGATATTGCGCAAATTCTTGTTGCACTTGATGATTTCGCACAAAATGCAGGAAAAATCGGCAAACCGACTTGCATAATAGGAAAAACTAAGATGGGCAACGGAATTTCATTTATGGAAGACGATTACAAATGGCATGGTACTCCACCGAGTGTAGAACAAGCTATTCAAGCTTTAGAAGAATTGAGTAAGTAAATTTATTAAATTAAAAATATTATAAGAAAATGAAAAAATATATTTTACGAGGTAAAAAACCGACTCGTCATGGTTTTGGCGAAGAATTAGCATTACTTGGCGAAAAGAATGATAAAATAGTTGTTTTAGGTGCTGATGTAACAGGTTCTGTAATGACTTCATTTTTCAAGGAAAAGCATCCTGAAAGATTTATCTCTTTAGGTATAGCAGAACAAAATGCTACAACTGTTGCTACTGGCTTGGCTTTATGTGGCAAGATTCCATTTTTTTCAACTTATGCGACATTTTCAACTTTTCGTAATGCTGATCAGATAAGAATTTCTGTTTGTTATAACAATGCGAATGTGAAAATAGCGGGCGCTCACGCAGGTTTAACAGTAGGTCCTGACGGTGCGACACACCAAGCTTTAGAAGACATAGCTTTAATGCGTTCATTACCTAATATGACGGTTGTTGTTCCGTGTGATTATGTGCAAGCGAGAAAAGCTACCGCAGCTATAGCAGAAATTCAAGGTCCAGCGTATATTCGTTTATCTCGCTCTGAAGTTCCGCTTTTCACAGAGGAAACTTCTAAATTTGAGATAGGAAAAGCCGATGTTCTGCAAGATGGCGATGATGTTGCTATTGTAGCTTGTGGAACTATGGTATGGGAAGCTTTACTTGCTGCTGAAATATTATTTGAACAACATAAAATCAAGGCAACTGTTATTAATAACCATACAATTAAACCTCTTGATGAGAAAACATTAATTGCAGCTGCAAAAAAATGTGGTGCATTTGTTACTGCAGAAGAACATCAAGTATATGGCGGAATGGGCAGTGCTGTAGCTGAACTATTAGCACAAAAACATCCTATTTATATGGAAATTATTGGAATACAAGATAGCTTCGGCGAAAGTGGCGCCCCCCACGAGCTCTTAGAAAAATATGGATTAACGGCTAATGATATTGTAAAGTCCGCTCTTAAGGTTATAGAACGAAAGAAAAACAATTAAGAATAAAAAAAACGTGTGAGAGAATAAATAATTTTTACAACTTACACGTTTTTTTTATATACTATTTTAAATCATATATTAGTTCATTTCTACTTCGTTCCTATTGTCTGCACTCTGATTTTTGTGATTAGAATAATGTTAGAGGTAAAATCCCACTTTGTTTATTCATCAATTGCCGTTGCCTTTAGGCAACGGATATAATGCTCCTAATTGCAATCAGGGATTTATCCCCAATTTATAATTGGGTTAAAACCCAATTTTCTTTTTTATTTCTCTTTTTATCCGTCAGTTAAAACTGACGGCAATAGATTACAATAATAATTATTCATTAAAAATGTCACCCCTACGGGGTTTTATCAAAATTTGGATTACACAATACTATAATAATGTCATCCCTACGGGATTTTTAAGGATATATATATTTTAACCTCCTCCGACTCCTCCAAAGGAGGAGATTTTTCAAATTCCTCTCCTTTGGAGAGGTTAGGAGAGGTCAAATTCCCCTTCGGCAGCTGTCGGGGCGTGTCGCGACACGCCCTACAAAGCTTGACGGGGTAGTCGTATCGGCTCCGCTCAACGAAGGACGCAACAATCAATTCTTCAATTCAGACAAAAAAAGGGCGACTACGAGAGCCGCCCTATAAATCATACAATTCATAAATTAGTCATCGTATTTATAATCTTTTATAAATTCCCACTTTTCACCTAAACGCTTATGCTCGATAATGATGAAATGCGTACCTAAGGTAGATTGGTAAAATAATTTATCAATTGGTTTGCTAAGTACATTTAATTTGTAATTCTGGAGATATAGTTCCCTTAGAGACAGAATATTAGCTTCATTTTTTACATTAGGGTTTTTTCCTGTATTTACCTTTATTCTTGCTTCTTCTTCTTTTTTCTCAACTGATGTTTTCCACTTACCATTACCCCAATTATGGCTCATTATTGGGTCATTATTTGTAATAGCATTATCTGCTTGCCTTATTAATTCCTTTTCTTGGTTTCCTGCATCTCTTAATTTTTTTACCCAAAGGCTAATTTTATATCCCTTGTAATCAGAAACTTCAATATTATGATTATTCCAAGTAATATGCCATTTATACATCAAATCATCTGCTATTCTCATAGCAAAGCCTAAATGCTGTGCTAATACTCTAAAATGAGGATATCTATAGAATAATCTGGGTGAGTCCCAGCTTCTATTAATCTTACCCGATTGTATTTCATAGTCTGTAAGTCTACCTTCAAAATATTGTGTTTTCCATTCTGAGGAAATACATTCATTAAGCGAAGGAATAGCGCTTTCAAAACCATTCCAATAAAAAAGATTATAATAAGCTATATAATTTCCCATTATATCAAAAACATTTGTACTATACTCTGCCAATGAACGCATAAAACGACCATACTTTCCAATTATATGGGCATAATGATTATCATTGTAATAATTATTGTAGTTATATGTGAAATATGAAGTACCATAACTATCGCTCTTTCTTGTATAAGAACTTCCATTTAAATTAATTAATTGAAACATAGAATTTGCAACTTCTGCATTTTGTCCTTCAAATGCTTTTCCACCGACAACCTCTTCCTGAGTAGTATATATCGGGAACCTAACCTTAATCTCAGGGGTTAAATAGTGTAAGTACAAATTTCTATTATTATTCTTTTGCATTATCAATATTGAATTTTCAGCATAGCTTGCATTTTGTCCGTTTTTCATTCGTTTGCGTATATAAGATACTTTATTACCAAGATCTCTAATTACTTCAATATTTTTCATTTTTTCAGTGATACTCTTATATGAAGAAGTTCTAAAATGGTACATAAATACATCTTTAATATCTGCATTACGTTCACTTTTTATTTTACTTAAAGCAGTTTCCTCTTTTTTAGATGCATCAGTAAATGTTTCAGAAGATTTACTAGTCTGTTTTGTAATTTTATCTACCATTGTAGTTGTAGATGACATATCACTTCCTCCTGTTGTACCGCTTAATAGTTTTGTTCTTTGGCTTTCACTTATCTGTATTTCACTTGTAGTTGTCTTTTTCGCATGTTCTGCAACAGTTGCGGACTTATTTACTACATAAAATTTAACCTGATAAATATGTCCCGGAATCAAATTTTTCAAATCAAATTCAATTGACGGTTTTCCACGATACGAACGAGGCTCTTGCTGAGTATAAGTTTTATATTTATAATTAAAATACACAGGAGGTTCTCTTTTATTGGTTAAATTAATAAATTCACCGAACAAGGCATCATTTCCTAAGCTCATATCTCTATTTTTTATTAAATATTCTTGAGAATACTGTAAAATAATAAAACCTTTTTGCCCATCTTGTACAAATGTTTCAAATTGCCTATTCATAGGATAAGCATCAACAATATTATCTTCATCTATCCTATCCGGTAATTCACCGGTTTTAAAATAATATTTATATGTCTGTCGTGCTTCTTTTTCCGTATATTTTTTGCCTTTATCATCTATAGGCAGGACTTCATTACCATTTATTATTTCTCGCATATCTACTACAACTTGTACTTCAAAATTCGTATTTGGAGGAAGCATCTTGTTGAATTTTAATACAAATTGATCATTCTTTTTGATTAAATTATTAACTGTAGCTTGATCAAATTCAATTACTTCGCTTGGCTTGTCTAAATTAGTAATTTTAGTCATAGTTTTATTAAATTTAAACTTGTAGGTACGTTTTTTGGATTCTTCATCTTCAGGATCAGATAATAAGTCAAATTCTTGATTTATCATCACATTACAAGCAATTTTTGGCGACACAAAAACTGTAGCTTCTTTCACGGTTTTTCCGGCACTTGATACTTCGTTTTTAGTTTTCACTCCCGGTGTAACCGATTCTACAATTACCAAATCTTTCAGCGGATCTCCGACTATTTCGCATTCTTTTCCTACAGAGAATTTAGCATTAGTATTGAATTTTATTAAACCACCTAAAATACTTCCTCTCACACCCACTACGCCCTTTATCCAGGTAGGATCTATTAGCCCTGCTTTCATTGCAGCACCTGCAGTTACTGTAACTAAAGCAAATCTCTTATTTTTTCCGAAAAACTTCAGTTGCACACCAATATCTCCGTGCAAATATCCATATATCTGCCCGTTTGCATAATATCCATTAATACCGCCAATTTTATCACCATTTGAACATATCATACCGGCTCTATCCATTACAGATAAATCACATCCAATTAGCGTATTTAACAGAGCATACAGAGGTCCAAATTCAAAATTAAAATCGAATCCTGCTCTACAACCAAGCATAAAACCGTTTGAAGCAGGTGGTAGCATAGGCTTACTTCTAGGAATTTCAAGTACTGCCAATATTTTTTCCGGCAAATCAGGTAATTGGAAATTTTCCATATTATTTCCACCTAAGATATAGCCTTTTGCCCAAAGTTTAGCTTCTACAACAGCAAGATCAAAACCGGCATTTAAAGACACACATTTTCCGGTATCGATGTAATTAGGTTCGCCTATTCCCAAAATCCATTTTTTATTTTTACCATCTACGTGTAACTTAAACGGTATTTTCACTTCAGCTACCTCAATAACATTTGCATATACATTTACATCTAAAGCAAATTGCCTACTTGGGTGATTATACTTAATTTCTGCATCCGCTGAAACAACGTGTTCATTTTTTCCATCACCTATTGCATTCATAACTCCTTTTAGAGATATTTCTTCAAATTTGGAATTTTTGGTAGTGGCAGTCAGAGCTAATTTTCCATTTATCATTCTTGCTCCACCTGCAGATTTATCAGCTGCTAAATATATTTCAGCTCGCATTCCGAAAGCAGATTCTCCTGATTCAACCGGTACATAAGTCAATCCCGTTACACTTGCTCCTACTGTTGTCAAACTTTCAAACTGTATGGTACTTGTATCTATTTCAAATTTTCCGTCTTCTTCATCAATTTCCGGTATCTTACATCTAAATGAATTATCATTTTGCGTAACCATATTTTTCCATACACCGCCACCAAAGCCGGTTAAAGCTATAGGATAGGCAATAGGAATTGAAGCAGCATCACCTAAATTAACTGCACCATCTACATAAAAATAGTTAATGTTTTTTGCCGGACTGCCTTTCTTTATATTACCAAACTGCACAGTAGCACTTGCCGTAATATCCATAGGAAATTTACATCTTACTGCACCTCTGAATCCATCACCATAGGTAGCATCTTTATCGTATAAATTTAATTTTCCTTCTAAATGTACCGGTCCAAATTCGCCTTTTACACCAATTTCAGTAAATTTAAAATCAAAATTATACATTGCCGGAGAAGCATCAAATTTATAATCAAAGGCTACATCACAATAAAACGCCGGTGTGGCAGTACCCTCGCCCATTGTTTTATCTCCATTGCCTAAGCTTAAACTTATCGGAAGTTCTATTCCTACCCTTTTTGATATAACGGTACCGTTTTTAGCAGCAGCTACAAGTTCTGTTTTTGTTTTTCCCGTTAAGTATGAATATTTATTTAATTCTGCCTCAGTAACTCCTCCGTTGCTTCTTAATGAAAATTTTGGCGAGCCAAGTTTAAATGAAAAAGTACCTACTTTACCTTCAGATTTACCTTCAGATTCTCCTTCGGATTTATCTTCAGATTTCGCGCTTTTGTCTTTCTTATTTTTAGATTCTGTTTTGCTAGAATCCTTTTCAGGAACATCAGTTCCCCAACCTAATCCCCAATCACCGGCATCGAATACAAAATCCGGTTTTCCAAGAGAATCTCTGTTGGAAATATACATATTTTTAAAACTAACTAATTCGAGTTTGAAATTTTTTCCATCACTTTTTTGGTCATTTCCAATACTCATAGTAGCACTAAGGCTACCATTCAAGTTAGCTTTCAAAGTTACTTCATTTTCATTATCCTTTTCTTCCACCTTTACATTGACATAAGAAGTTGGGTCAACATTTGCTCTAAAATACTTGAAAAAATTATATTGCATCGTTGGCACTACATTAAATTCATATTTCATACTCTGACCCTTTGGAATGGAGAGAACACTGGTATATGTCATATATGTAGAATCTTCATTTAAAGGTAATTTGAGTTTACCGCTCATTTTACCTTCTCTAAATGAATTTTGCACAATCATCATTTGAATTGTATCTAATGAAAATGCCCAACCGCCTAATTTACCGGTACTTATATCGATTAAATTTTTCATTCCTACAGTCAAAGTCAAACCTTTGGAATCATAGAAAGCATTGCTTGCTATAAATTTAAACGGTTTATCAGCTTTGCTTCCGGTAAGGTAATTTGGTAATCCAAATTCAATTTCTTCAAAGAATAAACCTTTAAATTCTTCATCTGTTTGGAATGTTTTATCCTTCTCTTTTATTTCTTTTACGATTTTCTTATATCCCGGCGGATCTTTTTTAGTGGAATGGTCATAAATAGCTTTTTTTACTCCGAAAGTAAAATCCGGATAGTCTTTTAGCTTGAACTCGTCCATTGAGATTTCTGCTGTCCAGTCGTCCCATGAAACAAATTCCGTTTTGATAATGACATCTACAGATTTTTTATCTTTTTTCGTACTTATTATTCCTGCTTCAGGTTCAATTTTAACTTTTGCAGCTAATGCAATGCCATCGAATCCCTTTTTACTCCATTTAACGTAAGTATTTCTCTCACCGCCGGCGATAAATAGTTTACATTTTGCATCTTCACCCAAAGGTATTTCGGCATCGCCCAATAAAGCAAATCTACCGTTTGCTACAGGATTACCGTCCATACATATATCGGACATTCCAAAAGGTATGGCTTGATTTACCTCAGGTATATCCAAGAAGTAGAGAACTGAGAAAGCCGAACCTTTAGGTGTGAATTTCATATCGCTAATTGCAAGATTTATATTGTAGCCCTCAACCTTATATTCTAACTTCATCGGCAATGTTTGGGCGCTTAAGCCTACCAATTGAGAACCGAGTTTAATCTCTTGCTTAAATTGCTTTATATATTTCTGTGCTTCACTGAAATTACTAATTGAGTTTTCTACACCTTTATTAAAATATCTTTCGTACCAATTTCCTGCTTTATCATGGAAAGATCTGAAAAATTCCGTATAATTTACATTCAGCGTAGTATCATCATAAGAACCTACGGCATACCCGCCGATTACCTGTTTATCGGCATTTACAGTGATACTGTCAAATTCTACAATTAAATTAATCCAATTAAAATACTCAAATTTTCCGATTATGGATTCTCTTATTACTCCCTTGCCCTTAAAAGCATTGTTACCAATACTTCTTACTTCTGCAATTCTCATAGTGAAATCACCGATAGTAACTTCATCGCCTACATTTAGCGTGCTGACAGCAGTTTGGTTTTTCGGTTGTTCTATTCCGCAATCTATATTTGATACGGCTAATCTTACAGGCTTTTCATCTTCCTTGTCCTTGTCCTTGTCTTTATCTTTATCTTTATCTTTGTCTTTGTCATCAGTTTTCGTAGTATCCTTATCACCATATATGAAAGAACAAGCAAGGCTTTTTCCTTGATTTTTGATTTCTATATCAGGATTGCTGCTTTTCGCTATTACTTGCACAACATAAGTTTCACCCTTTTTAAAAATATTCGGATAAGCACTTGTATCGATTAACAGCGAGCTTGAATATAAATTCTCTCGTTTTATCAATGGTGGATTATTATTTGCTGCGTCGTCTTCTGTTTGGCTCTCCAAGAGATTTGTTAGTTTGAATTCATAAGTAAGTGTATTCAAATTCGCACCGCAAGTATTTGTCGGTGCAAGCCAAGTGAAATTAATAATCTTCTTAGCATCAATCTTTTTCTTGATATAGTTGCTTTCAGGCATTACGATGGAATTTATCGGCATCGTAATCATTGGCTGCGTTGCTTCGTAGCAAATGGTTATCTGAGCACAACTTGCATTAGGATCGGAAAGCGGCACAGGAGAATTTCCAACAGGAATATCATAATCTAAGGCGATAAAGCATAAACTATAAATCCCTTCCGGTAGTCTTAACCCTGTTGCAATATTGATAAAATCAATACTGCCCATTCCTGTATATATAAAGTCTGCTTCCGTATAACCATCGAAAGCATGTTTCATTTGGTCGGCAGTAATAATATTAGTACCGGGCATATTGATTACCACAGGCGATAATGGTCTTTTATACTCATTTGTAGTTAACGATACGTCTCTGGTAGGCGCAAGTTGTTGTAACTTTATGGCAAAATAAATGTTTTTTTTTGTCGGAGCACCTGCCCCTGTACTACTTACTCTTAACGATAAGTATTTGCCCGGATCTTCTTTAAAAAGACCTAAAAAGGAAGTAAAATTAGGTTTAGGTATCACTTGCACTTGAAGTGGATATGGCTGTGCCTTAGCTAAAATAGGGAAAAGTATTGCTAAAGCTATAACAACAAATTGTCTAATTTTGTTCATTAGATTGCTCCTTTATTTATGTTTATTATTTATTACTTGTTTAATTATTTGCTTTTTGGATAAATTTAATTTACTATCAAATAATTATTTCCGCAGTCCGAAAACGACAGAAATATAAATCATATAAAAAATATTCCTTTCATAATAACATCATCGACAAAATGTACTTTCATCAACAATATTATTATGAAAAATTATGAAAAAAGAATTTTATAATCAGCAATTAATTTTACCGATTTTTTTAGTTTTTTATACAATAATTTAACACGAGAATATTTTAAGTCATTATAAAATCAAGGGATAGAAATAGTGACTTCTTCTCCGTTTCCAATTTTAGCACCCATTCTATAAGGCACTATTTTATATTTATAATTTGTTGATTCATTGATTTGCGAATCATTATATTCCAATGTTTCTTTATCTACTGATTCATACATATTCCAACCGTCGTTGTTAGTGCTTTTGTATATTACATAATGAAAGTCTTTGGAAAAATTTGGTTTTTTCCATTTTAAATTAACTTTCTTATCTTTAGAATTATACTTAGCTTCTAATTTGATAAACAGTTCGGTATTGTTTCTTTCATTTAATTTTACTGTTACCACTTGAGACGGTGAGGAAAACAAACCTGAAGCATCTTCGGATTGCATGCAATATTCATAAATTCCTGCTTCGGAAGTTGCTGTATCAACTAAATTTATCCTAAAGTTTTCAACTTCCGCACTTGTAATGGTTCGCACTGTGTCCCATTTTGCATTTTCTTTTCTTTTCAAGAAATAATGCTTTTTTATATCAGCACCGTTATCTACGATAAAAGTAAATTTCACTTCATCATTTCCTACGAAGTATGATTCAACCAAAGGTTTCACAGGAGCGTGGAAATCAGGTATCTTGCCGACAGCTACTTCAGAATAATCAGAGTGATTACCGGCTCTATCTACTGCAACTACTTTGTAATAAATTTCTTTATTTAAAAGGCTCGGATCAACTCTATCCAAATACATATTCATTTCTGTCGGCACATCGGTTAATTGGTTAAACATATGATCCAAATTCATTGAATAATAAACCTTATATCCTTCAATATCATCTTCTTCATTATGATCCCAAGTGATTGCACATAAACCGCTTGAATCTACAACTGCTGATACATTCTTAGGCGGCAATGGCGCGATAGTATCGTTCAAATAAAGTGTTGCGACTTTTGAAGGGAAATATTTACCCGAAAAATCTACTGCATAGATGAAATAAATATTGTACAAGCCTTCTTTTACGTTATCGTGTATGAATTCCTTAGTACCGGGAGGCAATAATTCTTCTGTCAGAAAATCTATATGTTCCTGTGCAAAAGTATGTTGATGCGAAATAAAATAACCTTGCAGTTTATCTTTATGTTCCGGTTCTTTCCAAGTAAGTTTTACTTTGTTAGGACCAATTTTTATTGCTTTAAAGTCGCTTGGCGGATCTAATGCAATTTCTTTCTCTGCGACACCGCTTACGATTTCCGAATAATCAGATCTATCATTAAAAGCATCTGTTGCATAAACTCTATAGTAATATTTTTTACCGTTTGGCACAGTATCAATATATGATATATATGATTCCGTAAAACGAGGTCGTGTCGCTTTTGGATAATGGATAATTTGCGTACTATCAGCTAAATCAGTTTCCGGTAAATCCGTTTTAACCGAATTAGAATCCATATCGTAATCATAATCGGCGTTATCACTTGCTTCTTCTTTTTCATCGCTATAAAAATACGGTTTTGTATTAAGCGGCGTGAAATTAATGCTGTCTGTACTACGCTCTATATAATAAGCTGTGAAATAATTATCGCGTAACCAATTAAGCTTAATATGACCGTCGCCAGATTCAGTGTAAAGTCTGGAAGGCTTGAGATATAGCTTATTAATAAAGGATATATCTATATGATAAGTAACAGGAGAAACCGCCATAATACTTGTATCTACCAATGGTGTTATTCTAAGAGTTATAACGGAATCCTGTATATCTTTCATATCTCTGATTTTAAAAGAATATCTTAAACCAATTGCATCTGCTACATCGGGGTCTAAATCCGCTGCAAGCAATGTATAAGCAAATCGCATATTCTGCTCATCTTCTTTGGCTTTTAAGTCGGCTATCGGTCCTACTTCATCACCTCTAAGATCTATCTCGCCGTAGAGAAATTCCGTAGCGACCATACCCTGAGGATGCTTCTCGTCTTTATAACGCTCTATCATTTGTTCTTTAGTTAATGGTTTGAAAATAGCATCTCGCACCGGCACGGTACGTTCTACTGTTTTCTCATCGTCTTCTGTACCTATTACATCATAGAAAACTCTTTCTATTTTGTAGCCGTATTTATTGCATAAGAGCCATAATGTAGGAGTATTCGGTGCCCAACGTACTACAACGGAATCACCGTAATTTCTTGCTGTAACCTTTATTTCAGGTTCTATTTTGTCTTGTGCATTTATTGTAAAAATGCATAAGAATACTAATAATACATATTTTGATAGCTTTTTCATAGTGTTTGCCACCTTATTATTTTTTAAAATTATTTTATTCATCGTATTTATACTTCTTTATAAATTTCCAATTTCTACCCAAGCGTTTATATTCGATAATAATGTTGATAGTAATCAATGCAAGAGAGCAACATCAGTTATTGCCATAATTCAGGATAAATATAACTCATAATTACAATTCTACGCTTATTCTTTTTAATAAAATAATAATATACGGAATTTTACAACATATAGAGTATAACAAAGAATAAGCTATGTTTTTTGTTAGCTCTTACACAGTCTCCATTAGGATCGGGAGAACGAATATTGCTGAGCCTGAAGTATAACAGGAAAAATTATTGCTATAACAGTAATAATAAATCGTCTAATTTTGTTAATTAGATTTCTCCTTAATTTATATTTATTATTAAGTTAATTGCCTGTTTACATAATTCTTTAATTTAGTGAACATCTTTTTTGTTTTTAAACAAAAATTTTGATAGAGGCGGTATGCTCCATTGGTATGA
>JAAYTD010000001.1 GCA_012518115.1 Ignavibacteria bacterium
CAAGATAATTTATCTACTCCAGCCGAAAATACTACAGCAATGATTGAGCCGTTTTTCATAGATAACATAACAAGTGTAGCTACTTATCGTCCTGATCAACCGCATATAAAAATTTCATCACCTCGCAAAAATTCAGGTGTTTTGAATAAACAAGGAGATAATTTTGTACTTCGTTGGGTTTCTTACGGATTAGGCGACATTTTAAAGACTAGCTCCAATGATTTAGAAATTGAATACAGTTTAGATAAAGGTGAAAGTTGGTTTAAGGCAAGAAATCCTAAAGGTGAAGAGCTTTCGGGAAAAAATTCGCCTGATGCCGAATCTGGCGAAGCTATTTGGCAACCTTATCAAAACAACAACCCTGAAGCAAATTTACGAACTATTGAACCTTACGTAAAAAATGCAATTCTTCGTATTCGTGGAACAGAAGCAAATGAACAAAGTTTACTTTATAGTGTTACAGATGAATTCCAGATAGCTCCTTATTTTGGTCTTACTTCCGTAGAGGGAACAATTTTGCAAGTTGCTCCAAAAGAAGGAATGAATATAAATGGTGATTACGCTTATTTTGAAGCTTGGATTCGTCCTTATCGCTTCCCTACTGATGCTGAAGTTTATTTGCCATTAATAGAAAAAACAGCAAGAGGTGTTGATGGCAAAGTTCATTATTCCTTACGCTTACATACCGACGGTACTCTCTCTTTAATGCTTGAAGACAAGTTCGGAAATTGGCATACTGCACGGACAAGTAAAAATCACGTAATAATTCGCCCTAACTCAATTCAAAATGATAGTCTTTGGACACACATAGGAGTACTTTTTATAAAAAGCAATGACAAAGGAATATCTGAAGCAAGATTTTATATTGATGGTGTTGTAGAAGGTGCTGATAAAACTGCTCTTAACTTCAAAGAAAAAATTGAATTAAACGGACTAAACGAATATCCCCTATTCATAGGATATAAACCGCCTAATTTATTAGAAAGTGCAAGAAGTTTTGTAGGAGAATTTAAAGAAATCCGTTTTTGGAGCGGTATTCCTAACAATTTAGATATTACAGGTGTTGAGCCAACGCCATTTACTGTTTTTGTACAATCGGCACAAGCTAGTCCAACTTCTGACTTGTTAAACTCTAATAAAATTAATTTGCATTCTTCATTTAGTATGGATGGTGGTGCATTCGTTATTGATGGAGTTAGTCGTGCTGTAGCTAAATCTGAAAACAATGGAATTTTGTTGAAAAACTACGGTGAAGCTGTGAAGTTCTCACCTTTTAAACCATTTATAAAACTTGTTGAACCTGCTTTCCGCCAATCTGTTGCAAATACTGAAACAGATGTGCGTGTTCGTTGGGTAGGATTATATTACGATGGTATGAACTTTACACCCGGTGCGAAATCAGAACCGCCTTCTATTGAATATTCTTTTAGAGGTGGTGGTGGCAATATTATTCAACCCTATCAGTATGTAGGTAGTTTATATTGGCCCGGCAATAAATTTGGTGCTATAAAAATGGCACAAGGTAATAGATATCTCTCAAAATTAACAGGAAAAGACAATTATATAGCGCTTTCTCTTGATGCGTCAATAGCTGACCCCGATTTAAATAATGATGGTGTATTTAACGATCAAGGACCTTTATCACCTTCATTAACTAATGCTAGATTTAGATTGTCTGGTTCATTTACAATAAATGGAGAAACTAAAAAAATATTATCCGAAGGACCTCTATTTACTATAACCCCAACACATAACTTTACTGTACGTGTTATGCTTGAAGGATATCATAACGGAGCTTATCCCGGAAAACTGACAAACAATATAAGTACTTCTTTTGCTCAAGGTGGATTACGCGTAAAACTTTTCAGAAATAATTCTGGCGAAATTGGCGCTGTAGTCGGCGAACCTGCCGAATCTTATCTTGGATATGCCGATAGAGATCCTGCGAACTTATATAAAGGAAAAATGAATTTTGCAAACGCAAACTTTGTTTTTACAAACGTAACAGACGGAAATTATTGGTTACTTGTTGAGCATATTAATCATTTGCCTATAATGTCTCGTTACCCTGCCCCATTCTTATTTACAGGTGATGTTCCTACAACACTTGAAGTTGAGTCAGGTTGGGATTTTTTAAGTTGGAATGGAGTTGATTATAATGTTATGTCTAAACCTGAGCTCACCCCTTGGAGCGGAAATTATTTTACTGCAAGAGGAACAGCCGTAAACTCAAAAACAGATATGGATAGATATGCAACTACGGGATTAATATATAACGGTGGTGCTTCTGTAGCTTCTAATGGTTTAGCGGCAATGGTTGGTGGCGATGTAAATCAAGATAAAATGATAAATGCTGCCGATAGAGTGATTGTTAGACAAGATGTAGGAATAATAAGTCCGCGTTCAGATGTAACGGGCGATAAGTATGTTAATGCTATTGATAGAACTATTGTAGATAGAAATTATGGAAAAATTTCTTCTATATACAATATTAATGTACCAGCTACAATAAGACGTGATTTAGATGAGATTAATGTGATGGATTATGTGGCTGAAGAAGATGTGCATTTGTCGCATTACTTCAATACAATGGCTAAATTTGCAAATAAAAATGAGAAAACTATAAAAGATAAAAAGAAAAATTCATTACTAGCTGTAAGCTATGAAGTAATGGCAGAACCTACATTTTTTGAAGATGGGAAAGTAGAGCTAGCTTTTTATATTTTGAATACAGGTGAAGATTTTGCTCCTGCAAATTGTACTTTTGCTATTTCTTATGATCCTAACCTTTTAACATTTACAGAGTTAAAAGGTCAAGAAAAAGTATTGTTTAATTCAACTTTTGATTTTAAGAATATTGATGCACATAAGCCAGAAAATGGCTATCTAAAATTGCAATCTGCACCTCTTGATAAAAATACTCAAAGTAACACAAGAAGTATTGAAATTGATTATGATGCTTATGCAAATATAGGAGGAATTAACTTACCTGCTGAAAAAACTTATCTTGGAACTTTATGCTTTAAAATCAATAAAAATCAAGGTGTTGTTGTGTTTAATTGGCACGACAGCAAAGCCGTTCTAACAACTAAAGGATATAATGTTACTGAGTACGGCAATTGGCAAGTTATTCCGCATACTCCACTTTATTCTGTTAATATTGTTTCTCCAAATGGTGGCGAAAAATATGCACAAAAAACTAAGCAAACAATAACTTGGACAACAACAAATTCTGCAAATATATTTCTTGAATTTTCTCATAATGGTGGAGTTACTTGGAGACGATTAAACGATTCCGCTATAAGTAGCGATTTAGAAACATTTTTCTGGACAACTCCCGATCATACCTCATCAGCTTGTTTGGTACGCATAATTGATGCAGAAACAGGTGTTGAAGTTGATAGAAGTGATAAATTTTTTGAAATTGTAGCACCTTACGGTTATATTCTAAATCCTTATGCAGCTTCAGAACCTTATAGATCTAATGATAAATCATTTATAGAATGGTATGTAGAAGGTGCTAGCTGCGTAAAATTTGAATTTTCTGATGATGGAGGAATTACGTGGCAAGCTATAAATGGAAAGTATCCTATAACTACAAATAAAACTAATTGGGTTGTGCCAAGTGTAACGACTGTAACCGCTGTAATACGTATGCTAAACTGTGAAAATGATTTAGAAATAGCTAGAACGGGATACTTCAAAATCTTAAATGGCGTATTAGTAATTACTGCTCCAAAATTAAGAGAATTACTTTATTCTAATAGAACTTATAAAGTTCGTTGGACGCACAAAAACATAGATAAATTTGATCTTGATTTAAGTGTTGATGGCGGAAAAAATTGGACACGAGTAGCTACAAATGTAATTGCGAAAGACAACTATATTAATTGGATTGTTCCAGATATAGAAACAGAAAATGCAATTTTTAGAGCTCTTTATAATTCTGACGAAACAATGGAATACTGTAGAAGCAAGATGTTTAGAATTAGAGGCGATAAAAGTATAGGCGAAGTATTGCCTGAAGGATATGATATAAACGATCCTACTCCAAATCCTGCAACGAATTCTTTAGCACATATGAAAATAAATCTCCCGGAAAATATATATCTAAATATCTCGCTTATTGATTTAGCAGGTAGAGAAATTAAAACTTTTTATGCAAAAGAATTTGAAGCTGGTAGTTATGCTATAGATATAGATTTGTCAGGCGTAGAAAATGGCAAGTACTTTATTTTAATAAAAAGTAAATTATTTACAACAATTCGTGAAATACTAATATCAAGATAGTTTAATAGAAAATAATTTCACGATAATAAGGCTACTTTATTTTATAGAGTAGCCTTATTTTTGTTTTAAAAAATATTTTTTCAACAAAATATTTTGTTTTATGGATATTATTTCTTAATTTAGGGTTTATTTTTTATAATTAATTATATTTTTTAACTTACTTTTTATATAGAAATATGAAACTTTTAAAAACAATTGGAACACTAGCTATTGCACTAGTTTTAGCTTCTTGTGGTGGAAAAGAAGGAGGAAAAGTGGAAACTCCATCTCAGGATATTAATTCTGAAATTCAAAAGAAAATAGATGCTTTTGCACCTATAGCTATTAAAGCAGATTTGTCACATCTTACTGATCGTGAGAAACAATTAGTTGCAAAACTTGCTGAAGCAGGAAAAGTATGCAACGATATTTTCTGGCAACAATCTTGTCATGACGCTATTGCTGTACGTGATTCTCTTGCTAAATTAGATGATCCTAACTCTAAGCTTATGTTAGAATTAGTAAATATTTATTATGGTCCTTACGATAAGATGAACGAATACAAGCGTTTTGTAGGAGAAGGACCTGAAATTCGTCCTGCTGGCGGTGGTTTTTACCCACTAGATATGACAAAAGAAGAATTTGAAAAACATATCGCGGACAATCCTAAGGACAAAGCGGCGTTTGAAAGTCAATACACAGTTATTACTCGCGACGGAAACGGCAAATTAATTGCAACACCATATCGCAAATACTATAAACAAACAGAAAAACTTGCGACTTTACTTGATGAAGCTGCTGAACTTTGCGACAATCCATCACTAAAAAATTATTTAACATTACGTGCTGAAGCTGTAAGAACAGATGACTACTTCAAAAGCGACTGGGCATGGATGGACTTAAAAGACAATAACATCGATGTTATTATCGGTCCTATTGAAAATTACGAAGACGGTTTATTTAACTATAAAACAGCATACGAAACTGTTGTAATGGTTAAAGATGTTGAAGCTACAAAAGAACTTGAATTATTTAAATCTATCATTGGCGATATACAGAAAAAATTGCCTTGGGATAAAAAATACTATGTTGATGCACAAGTTGATGGAACTGTATTGCAAATGGTAAACGTTGCATATTTCGGTGGCGATTGCCAAAAAGCAACAAAAACTATTGCTGCTGCCCTACCTAACGATCCTAATGTTTATGAAGTTAAGGGCGGAAAAAAATCAATGTTTAAAAATATGATGGAAGCAAAGTTTGAAAAAATTGTTAAACCGATAGGCGAAATTTTACTAGCTCCTGAATTAAGACATTTTATTGCTAAAAAATCTATGATTAGCTTCGTAACTTTACATGAAGTTTCACATAATCTTGGACGTGGATTTGTGTTTGGCAAAAAAGATTTAACTGTACGCAAAGCACTTATGGAAAGATATTCACCTTTGGAAGAACTTAAAGCTGATATATCTGCTATGTTTGGTCATAAAGTTATGTTTGATTTAGGCAAAATTGACGAAGAAACTTTACAAAACTCTGTTGTAACTTATATTGCAGGTTTGTTCCGCTCAATGAGATTCGGAGCAGAATCAGCACATGGCATTGCTAACTGTATGCAATTTAGATACTTATTTGAAAACGGTGCTATTGTAAAAGATCAAAATGGATTCTATTCATACAATAAAGATACTTTCTTCGATAGAGTTAGTGATTTAACTAAAATTGTTTTAGAAATTCAAGCTGAAGGTGATTACAAGAAAGGTAACGAATTTGTTCTAAAATACGGCTCTATTACACCTGAGCTCACAGCTGATTTTGAAAGAATTAAAGATGTCCCTGCTGATATAAATACAAGCTATGATTTCTAATACTAAAATAATTTAACCGATTAAAATGTCCGGTTTCATTTGTTTTATGAAACTGGACATTTTTAGATTTTTCTGAAACATACACTCTAATTCATTATGAAAAAATTAATTTTGAGCATTTCTATTCTTGTTCTACTAGCTAGCTGTGCTCATATTGAAGCACCATCAGGTGGCGAAGGCGATAAAACTCCCCCTCTTATAGAACAATCTTCTTTAAAAAATGCACAATTAAATTTTACCGATTCTGAAATAGAATTGAAATTTAATAAGTATATGAACCGCAATTCTGTTTTTGAAAATTTAACTATTTCACCAAAAATAAAATTTACTCCAAAATGGAGCGGAAAAAAGTTAACTATTAAATTTAATGAACCATTAGAAGACGAAACAACTTATTCTTTGCAACTATCAGGAAAATATCAAGATTACTATAATAATTTAGCTACAGATCCTTTCTTCCTTACTTTTTCAACAGGAGATAAAATTGACACAGGAAAAATTAGTGGCAAAATTATAACTGAAAATATCAAAAATAAAATTACTATTTTTGCTTACAATATAAATGAAGAAGAAGATACTATAAATTATTTTACAGAAGTTCCTGATTATAAAACTACTGCTGTAGCTACAAATGGAAAATTTACAATCCCTGCACTTAAAGATGGAAAATATCGCATTATAGCTTTAGAAGATTTAGATAACAATGGATTAATTTCACCAAAAGATAATATAGGATTGCCAGCTTATGATCCAATTATCACTAATGCAAAATCAGATTTTATGAATATAATTATGGGCGGCAGTGTCAATAAAAATCTAATAGATAGTTTAGAGAAAGATACAACTAGCGCTAAGTTAGATAGCTTAGCAGAAGAACCGATATTTATGGAAGTTAGTGGTAAAATTGATAATTTTGAAGTAATTCAAAAGCAAGATAATATGTATATTTTGTTTTACAATAAGAAGAATGAATATACTGTAAAAATTGAAGAAAAAGGAAATTATAAATTTGAGCAATTTCTTGAGGGAACTTATAATATTATAGTTTTTAACGATAAAAATAAAAATGGGAAGTTTGATAAAGGTTCTTTGATACCATTTGAATTTTGTGAAACATTTTATACTACAAATCAAACTTTAATAGTGCGAAAAAATTGGAATATTACGGATTTTCTTATAGAAATTATACCAAATTGAATTACATCGTTTCTATTGTATAAACTATAATTTATATGATTAGCGTGATTTTGAGGTAATTTTTAAAATTCCCCTTTGGTACGAAGGGGTGGCAAGCGAAGCTTGACGGGGTAGTTTGAAGACAGAAGCCGGGAGGCAGAAGTCGGAAAATGATTTTTTAACCGCAAAGGACACAAAGACTTACGCAAAGAACGCAAAGAAAAATATCAAGCTCAAAATCTTATAAATCATATAAATCCCACAAATCACAGTTCAGACAAAAATAACTTTTCTTTCACTCTAAACATATCTTTATTTTATTTAAAAATCCCCTACCCTGTTTTTATGTTATGATTTTAAGAATTAAAGTATTTTGTTTTTATTTAATTTTTGCTTATATTTTATTGTCAAGTTTTAAATAATTGTAGTAATTTGATGAAACTCCGCTGGAAACAGTAAACAGAGTTTTTTTTATTTATAATATAGCGCAATGAAAAAATATATGAATGTAGCAATTTTGTTATTTTTTGTTCTAAATAATAAGATGTTTTCTCAAACTTATGTAAACGACTATTTTAGATTAAAAAAACAAGTTTTATTGGAAGATAATGAGAAAAAAGCAATTAGTGTTCGAGGTTGTAAAATAGTTTATACAGATGATAATTTATATTTGTTAGATTTATCAAACGAAGAAAAAGATAAAGATATTGGTAAATATTTAAAACTACATAAGTACTCTAAAGATAATAAATATACTTTATTGAAAGTTCCTATTATACAAGAAAAATTTTTATTGTTTTTATCTAAAGATGCATATTTCAAAAACTATACAATTTCTAATAATTATTTATGCTTAATAGAACAAATGAATGTATATATCTATAAAATAGATACTTCAAATAATAAAGTTGATTTTTTGCATAAAGTTAAATACAAAAATCAAGGTGGGAAAATAAGTTTTGATTTTGCTAAAATAGAAGGCAATAAACTAATTTTAATGATGTGTAATATGAGTTCTCAATCATTAAAAAGTAGAGAACATACGAGCATATTAATCTATGATATTTTAGAAAAGAAAATAATAACAGAAAAAATATTAGAAAATCCGTCGGGAGTGGAACATGTGCTTTTTATTCCTTTTCAAAACATGGATTATCAAAATAGATATTTTGCTGTTGCGGATTTTGATAATTATAAGATTAAAATTTATGATAATAAAAATATGCAGCTATTGCATACAATTTCTCGTGTTCCCCAAAAATGGAAGCCGATAGAAAATTGTGAAAAATGTAAAGAGGTTGCAAAAACTTTTGACGATGATATTAAACAAGGTAAACTTTATAGTATTATTGGAAAATTGAACCAAACAACACTTTCTTTTAGCGTTATTAAGCGTGTTAATTTTCTTAATGATACTACTTTATTAGTTTGTTATGAAAATAGAGTAACTGACGATTATTGGGATTCTGAATGGTATTATGATATTTGGGTTTATCGTAATGGAAAATGGATAGAAAAATATGTAGATTTATTTGCAAAAGGTAATCGTAATTCGCCACAACCAAATTTTTGTTTTTCAATGAATTATGTGCTTAATAATGGAAATTTAGTATTTAGAAATACTACTCCATTTATAATTGAACCTGAGGATTTTAACAACTTAAAGAGTATGGAAAAGAAAATAGAAGATTATTTCATTGACAACCCATTAAAATATTCTGCTTTTATTTATGATTTTAAGAATTAAAATATTTTGTATCTTGTTTTTCTTTGCTAACTTACATCTTTTTGCTGATTTAATAGTTCATGATATTAGATGTAATCCAGTTAATTTATCTAAAGATAAAAGTGGAGTATTAGTTTTTGTTGGTGGATATTCTTGCAAAAAATGTTTTCAAACTTTAGATAGTATTTTTATGAAATCGCCTGCGTTTGCTAAATTGGAAAAGAGTGTTTTACTTTCTTGCAGAAACAATATAATTGTGAAAAAGGAGACGATAGGTAATTACGAGAAACAATTTAGCAAATTTAATTATTATTTTGATGTAAGCTATGATAACAAAAACGATACTTTAGGTTTGTGGAATAAATACGATGTAACAATAACTCCTTGTGTTTTACTATATAAAAATAATAAATTGAAATTCATTCCTTATGAAAAAATGTTTGCGACCGATAAGAATATAAATTTAGAAAAATTGTTAAAAAAAGAGTTAGAAAAACTATAAGCTTTAGAATTCTAGATTTTTTTATTTTATATTTCATTTTGAATAATAATCAATAACTACCCCGTCAAACTTCGTTTGCCACCCCTTCGTACCAAAGGGGAATTTTAAAAAACATCTTTGTTTTATTAAGAAATCCCCTACCTTATTTTTATGTTATGATTTAGCATTATATGGAATAAGTTCTAAATTTTCTCCATCAAATTTTGCGTAATGTGGATTTTGAAACCATTCACCTAAATTAATATAAATTCCTTTTGAAAAATGTACAGTTTCAGCTAAATGACGATGTCCCATAATCACAAAATCAAAGCCTTCCGATATTTTTTTTTCAGCAAAATCTTTCAATCCATCTTTTGCTCCATAATTCTTATTATCTGTATATTTACGGCTTTTTCGTGAAGTGCCAAGTGCCATAGAAATACCGCAATCAGGATGTAAGAAAGAATAAATTTTTTGACAAACTCTATTGCGTAAAATTGCACGCAACATTAAGTAAGGTTTATCATTATAAGCTTTGCCGTCTCCGTGTGAAAGATAAAATCTTTTCCCGTTTAAAGTTCGCTCGATGTCTGTTTTTATTATATCAATTCCAAACTCATTTTTGAAGAAATCTTTATGTCCAAAATCATGGTTGCCCATTAAGTATTCTATCTTTATTCCGTCATCAATTAATTCTGAAATTTTAGCTAGTGTTCTATAGAAAGGTGCAGGAATAACAGTTTTATATTCAAACCAATAATCAAATATATCACCTAATAAAAAGAGCTCCTTACAGTCAGTTCTTATATTTTCTAAAAAATCAATAAAATTATTTTCACGTTTCTTGTCTTGCTCTCTTAAATGAAATCCGAGATGAATGTCGGACACAAAATATATCATACTAAATAAGTTGTTTTATTGCCTCAAAAATCATTTGCGGAGTTAAGCTATCTAAGCAAAAATAATCGTCATTACTGCAAGTTGGTGCGAAATAACATTTACATTCTTTTGCAGGTTGAATAATTTTTCCGCGTCCATAAAGTTCAAACTCATTAGGATTGAATATGTTATTCATCAAAACAACTTGTTTTTTCAATCCTATCGCCAAATGTAACCCCATAGTAACGGCAGTAACAACAAGATCACATTCGTTCACAAGAGAAATAAATTTAGGTAATGGGAAGTAACCTTTATATTCTGCGTTTGTTAAACTAGCTAGTTGTTTATTACGTTCATCTTCCTGTTCGCCACCGAGCAATAAAGGTGTAAATCCTTGTTTTTGTAGCATATTAATTAATTCTACCCAGTAATCAAATTTCCATAAACGTGAAACCCAACGACTACCACAACCTGTATTTAATCCTATAACTTTGGAGCTCTTATCAATTTTCCAATCAAATTCAGGCGGATTAGGTAATATATATTCTTCACCTTGAAATTTATAATTACATATTTCAAAAATTTCTTCAAGATATGATTTCGTGTTAGATTTATTTACGTCATCAAATAATCCTGTTACAAATTTATGCTTTGCAAGTTCATTGCAAGGTGCAGGCATACCGTTTTTCAAACAAAAACCAAATTTCTCATCGGCAGATATTTTGTTCATTAAAGCCGAAGCTTGTAAATCTTTATCTAAATTCATAGCTTTATCAAAATGCGTTTCTTCTAAAGTTAAAATACTTTCAAGATTAAATTTATATTTTCTATCAATTAAATCAGGCAAAATTTCAGGCGTATAAGTAACCCAATGAATTAAAGCATTTGGATGCTCAGATTTTAATTTATGAAGTAGAGGTGTCGTTCTTATAACATCACCTACAGCAGCTAGTTTTATAATTAAAATGTTATAGTCAATTTTTTGATAATCTGTGCAGTTATAACATTTATTACTTGTTTTTTTATGGAAACGGCAAGGAACTGTGCCAAGAAAAAAACGGCAATCTGAATTATATTTATTAGTATCCAAAATATCTCCTTATTGTAAAAAATTATAATTTATAACGAAAACCGATGTTAATGTTATAGAAACCTTGTATTAATTCCTTCTTTTCAAAGTCATTTTTCATATTAAACAACTCACCTGTTGCGTCATTACGTAAAAGTAAATTATAAGCACCTATGGAAAAGTTACCATTAAAATACAAATTACCATGCAATCTACCTTCAACTCCAACACGCAAGCGTGTTCCTAAGCGAAACTCTGCATCTTTATCTGTTGTAATTATTTGTTCTTCTATTTCAGGATTATCATAATTTGTACCACCGTTAAAATGGTTTTTCAACATAAAATTAAACATTAATTCAGGACCTGCATACAGCTTAGCATCTTGCCAATCCATATCCCAAAAAGCATAATGCCAACCTGTATAAAAATCTAATAATATAATTTCATGTTTTGCAAAAAGCCAAGTCCCTCTTGCAAAAGGAATACGTTCTCTGGAAGTAAGACTAATTAATTCTGTACCTATTACTGCTCTATGAAGATTTTGGCTATCAAGATATAGAATTGTAGATAATTCTATCCCCGGCTGAATAAATCTTAACCCACCACCTGAATGAATTTGTCCTGAACCTGTTATTTGGAATATTTGCATTTTTGTTGCCATAGTATTACCAAATAATTTCATTGTTGCAAAATTAGCTTCAATTCCTATACTCTTAATTATATTATCTGACAAGGCAATATTAGAATTCAAAAAGAATAAAACCGATAAAAATAAGAAAAATTGTTTCATTTAGTAAATTTATAATTTTAATAAGTTACAAATATACAAAATTATATGGAAATTCAAGGAAAAAATTGTAAAATTAGTTATAAACTTGTTTTTTCACATTTGATATTTATTAATAGACTACCCCGTCAGGCTTCGCCTGCCACCCCTTCGTCTCGAAGGGGAATTTTTTGCACAACGAAGAGCGGAAAATAAGACTTCTGTCTTCTTTGCGTCCTTTGCGTAACTCTTTGTGCTCTTTGCGGTTTAAAAAATTGTTGTCGTCTTCTGACTTCAAATAACTACCACGTCAAGCTGACGCTTACCACCCCTTTGTTTCGAAGTGGAATTCTAAACTAATATATAATCCAATTTGAATAATACAAGGCATTGTATATTATAGAAATAAAACTATCTTTTTCAAAATAATTGCTTTGAAAAGTCTAAAAAAAATGTTAATTTTGTATTTTTTAATATTTAGAATTTTTTTTATGGCAAAGGCAAATGTGAAAGACGGCACAAAAACATCTCGCTCTAAAAGCAAAGATCCATCTATACGAAAAGAAACGGATTTTTGGGGTGAAGTTACTATTCCTGCAGGTGCCTACTATGGTAGTCGAGTAGCTCGCGCACTTGTTCACTTTGATATAGGTGAAGAACGTATGCCGCGTTCTATTATTAGAGCTTTTGGAATTTTGAAAAAAGCAACAACCACTATTAATGCAGAATTAAATCTTATCTCGAAAGATAAAGCAAATCTTATTATTAAAGCTACTGAAGATGTCATTTCAGGTGATCTTGATGCACACTTTCCGCTTACAGTTTGGCAATCAGGTGCAGGTGCTCAAACCAATATGAACGTAAATGAAGTTATAGCTAATCGCGCTATCGAAATTTCTGGCGGACAAATTGGAACGAGAACACCTATCCATCCAAATGATGATGTTAATAAATCTCAAAGCTCTAATGATGCGTTTTCAACAGCTATGCACATAGCTGCTGCTGAAGAA
Organism: Ignavibacteria bacterium; assembly: GCA_012518115.1. Classification (GTDB taxonomy): domain Bacteria; phylum Bacteroidota; class Ignavibacteria; order Kapaibacteriales; family UBA2268; genus JAAYTD01. The sequence continues at coordinate 13,245 of JAAYTD010000001.1, forward strand.
GTAAAACGTGTCTTGTTGCCTGTTCTAAAAAAATTACGAAATACTTTAGAAAAGAAATCTAATGAATTTACAAATATAGTTAAAGTTGGACGAACACATTTAGTTGATGCCGCACCTTTATCACTCGGTCAAGAAATTTCTGCGTATGTGCAACAAATTGACAATGATATTGATCGTTTAGAGCATTCTATACTTGGACTTTATGAATTGCCAATAGGTGGAACTGCTGTTGGTACAGGACTAAATGCTCCGAAAGATTTCGGCGAAAAAGTCTCAAGACAAATTTCAAAAATTACTAAATTACCGTTTGTTTCTGCTAATAATAAATTTGAATCTTTAGCTTCTCACGATGCACTTGTGTTTTCTCACGGAGCATTGAAAACACTAGCTTGTACGCTTTTGAAATTATCTAATGATATTATTTTACTAGCTTCTGGACCTCGCTGCGGTATCGGTGAATTAAAATTGCCTGACAACGACTTAAATTCACTGATTATGCCGGGAAAAGTAAATCCTATACAATGCGAAGCATTAAATATGGTGTGTGCACAAGTATTAGGAAACGATACTACTATTAGTTTTGCCGGCGCTAGTGGGCAATTACAACTCAATACTTTTAAACCGGTAATTATTTATAATTATTTACAATCAACGCACTTGCTGGCTGCAGCTTGCAAGTTGTTTGAAAAATATTGCTTAGCAGGATTAAAACCTAATAAAGATAAAATAAGTGAATATCTAAACAATTCGCTAATTGTGGCAATGGCTTTAGCTCCTCATATAGGATATGAAGCAACGGCTAATGCTGTGCAAGTAGCTAATAAACACAATATTTCTTTGAAAGAAGCTGTTACGGTAAAATTAAAATTACTATCGGAAGACGAGTACGAAAGAATTGCTAATCCTGCTAATATGGTGTTTCGAGATTTTACTACTCTACGGAAACGGTAATTTTCAAAAATGAAACTAAAATTTTGTATTCTAACTTTAGGATGTCCAAAAAATATTGTTGATTCCGAATATATAATTAATTCTTTACCAAAAGAAAAATTTATTCTAACAGAAAAAGTAGAAGAAGCTAACTTGATTTTATTAAACACTTGTGGTTTTATTGCTGATTCTATTTCAGAAAGCTATAGCTATATTAACTCACTCATTTCGTTAAAGAAAAAGTTCCCTACAATAAAAATTATTGTCTTCGGTTGCTTAGTTTCTAGACAAGGAAGCGACAAACTATATGAATTATTTCCAAGTATTGATAAGTTTTTTCCTGTTTTAGATAAAAGCAAAATTTTGAGTTATCTAAATGCAAATTATAACTTTTTAAGAAAAGATCTGCTTGTTTCTCCTTATTATTCATATTTGAAAATCTCTGACGGCTGCAACAGAAAATGTGCTTTTTGCACTATACCACAAATTAAAGGAAAATATACTTCAAAAGAGTTACCGCTCTTAATTCAAGAAGCTAAGTATCTGTCTGATAATAATGTTAAAGAATTAATTCTAATAGCACAGGAAACAACCAACTATGGTTGTGATTTGAAAGATGAAAAAAGCAATTTTCTAAATCTGCTAGAACAATTATCTGATATAGAAAAACTTCAATGGATTAGAATAATGTATTCTCATCCTGCTAGCTTTGACTTAAGGATATTAGAATTAATGAACTTACGAACTAATATCTGTAAATATATTGATATTCCCTTGCAACATATTTCTGATAATATGTTGAAGCAAATGAAGCGAAAAATGACTTCTACGCAAATAAAACAGATTGTTAAGAATATGCGAGAAATTGTACCAAATATAGCTATTCGCTCAACTTTTATAGTCGGTTTTCCCGGTGAAACAGAACAAGATTTTGAAGAACTATATAATTTCTTAGAAGAATATGAATTAGACCGAGTTGGCGTTTTTAAATATTCGGCGGAAGAAAATACAATAGGAGCTACATTAGAAAATCAAATTCCGAACGAAGTTAAAGATGAACGACTTGATAAATTGATGACCTTGCAAAAATCTATATCATTAAAACGAAATCAACAAATGATTAATAAAGCAATTAATGTATTTGTAGAAAATGAAATAGACGACTACTTTATTGCTCGTACGGAAGCAGATGCACCTGAGATTGATAACAGCGTTATTATTGATAAAAAAAGAAATAATAAAATAAAAATTGGCGATTTTACAAAAGTAAAAATAAGAAAAGCAACAGAATATGATTTATTTGTATAAAAAAACTCAATTTTTTCTTATATTATACGATAATCTATTAATAATATAATAAAATTAATTGTAAATAAGCGGAGGAAATATGGCTGAATTTAATATCAGTAATACAACACAAAAACAAACAATTTATAAAACTTTTCAAGTTGTTAGCTTTAATCTTGGAAATGAAGAGTTTGGAATTGATATTCTAAATGTTCAAAGTGTCAATAGAATGTTAGAAATTACAGATATTCCTAACTCACCTAATTTTCTTTGTGGTATAATAAACCTACGTGGCGATGCAATTCCTGTCATAGATTTGAGAACACGATTAGGTTTTGAACGCAAAAATTACGACGATGAAACACGTATAATTTTAGTTGAACTTGAGAACAATCTACTTGGATTTATTGTAGATAGCGTCAATAAAGTTATTGAAATAGATAATAATACAACTGAACAACCTCCACAAATGATAACTAGTATGAATACTGAATTTATTTCTTCTATAGCTAAGCTATCCGATAGACTAATAATAATATTAGATATAAAAAAATTATTTTCAGCTGACACACTAGAAGAAATATTTGCTACAGAATAAGGTGTTTTTATAACTATTTACTGTTTTTCTGGAAAAAAATTTGTAAAATAAAAAAAAATCCGTATATTTGTATTCATTTTTTTAGCGGAGGTGGCGAAATTGGCAGACGCACCATCTTGAGGGGGTGGCGCCCTACGGGCGTACGGGTTCAAGTCCCGTTCTCCGCACTATCAAAATATAGCTATTATAAAAATACTCTTCCACTAAAGACTTTTAACAAACTAATATAGCATTAATGATTAACTTTGAATTAGCTATTCATTTCCAACAACTTTAATGTTATTTCATCACATATAAAATATCCGTTAGAATTTAACTTCAGTATTTTCATATTGTTTGACAATATTTGAATAATAGCTAGCTCTTTATCTACAATAGTTTCACAAAATTTTTGCTGCTGTGGCGATAATATTGAGAAGTCTATACCGCTACTTCTAAGTCCAAGAAATATTTTTTCCATATATATATTTTCTTTACTTAAAGCTTCAGTTTGTTTGATAGGTGAAAAACCACTATCTACCAAGTAACAGTATTTTTCTACATCTTTGATATTGTGAAATCGTCTTCCGTCCACGAAACTATAAGCAGCAGCACCTATTCCTAAATACTCTTTATGTTCCCAATAAATCAAATTGTGCTTACATTCAAATCCACTTTTTGCAAAATTAGAAACTTCATAATGAACAAAGCCAGCCGTCTTTAATTTATTTGCAATATAGTTGTAAAAAAAAGCATCTTCATCATTATCTTTAGCCTTAATTTGATTGTTCTTTAATAAATTATATAACTTAGTTCCTTCTTCAAACACTAAGCTATAGGCAGAAATATGTTGTACATCTAATTCTAAAACTTGTTCAAGCGTGTTTTCTAATGAACTAATTGTTTGGATAGGCAAAGAAAAAATTAAATCTACATTTATATTGTTAAAATATTTTTTAGCTTCTTTTATAGTTTCTTTAGCGAGATTTGCGTTATGAATACGTCCTAAAAACCGCAATTCTTCATCATTTAGACTTTGTACTCCAAAAGAAATGCGATTAATGCCCGTTTCTTTTAATTTGCTAAAATTTATATTACTTGCAGGATTTGCTTCTATACTTATTTCGCAATTTTGGGAAAGATTAAAATTTGACTTTATTTTATTTAATATCTCAACAATATGATCAGCATCAATACTTGTTGGAGTTCCACCGCCAATAAAAATGCTTGTAATTTCTTTGTTACGATATTTACTAGCTACTTTTATTAGTTCTGTTTGTAACGAATTAATATATTTTTTTATAGCTTCCTTGTTAGCTATTATAGAATAATAGTCACAATAGTTACATTTACTAATGCAAAATGGGATATGAATATAAATAGTCATTTATATTACTAGCTACTCTGTTGTTACATTATTTGATGAATTTTCTAAAGCATTCAACAAAGTATGCCATGCTAAAGAAGCACATTTAACTCTTGCAGGGAATTCCCTAACACCTGCAAAAACCGCTAATTTACCGATATTAATATTTTCATTAGAGTTGTCAGAATTAACAGTTATTATTTTATGAAATTCATCAAATATTTTTTTTGCTTCATTTGCTGTTTTACCTTTTAAAATTGTTGTCATTATCGAAGCAGAAGCTTTAGAAATAGCACAACCCGATCCTTTAAATTTTACTTCTTGAATAACATCATTTTCTATTATTAAAAATAAGTCTAATTGATCGCCACATAAAGGGTTATGTCCGCGTGCGTGATGTGTGTAATTTTCAATTTCTCCAAAATTTCTTGGATTTCTATTGTGATCAAGTATTACTTCTTGATATAATTCTTTTATTTCTGATGTATCTAACATATTTTTCTACTACTAGCAATAATTATTTTTTTATTTATGAAAATATAATTCCAACTCTGACGATAAAGGTTTTTCTTTCTTAAAAAGACGGTCATAAATTTTGATTTTATGTTCTACATAATCTTGAAATGTTAAAGTTAACTTACAGTTTTTACGCATACTTGCAATTTTAAATGAATTTTCTACCAATGATTGTATAACCGCAGCTAGTGCTTTAGCGTTGCCCGGTTCAAAAAAAGTACCGTTATATCCTTCTATGATAAAATCACTAGCTCCACCTATATTAGAAGCTATTACAGGTAGTTTCATAGCTAAGCATTCCGTTAATGTAAAAGGAGCACAATCTTCCCAAATACTCGGCATAATAGCTATATCAGATTGTTGAGCAATTTTCGGAAAATCTTCTTTGAGATATTCACCATGTAAAATAATTTTATTTGTTTTATCAATTGACTTTATTGCTTCTAAATATTCTGGAGTTGAAAAACCGTAAATATCAAATTTAACATTATCATAATCTAATAATTGAGCAGCTTGAGCAATAACATGCACGCCTTTTTGAGGAACAACAGCTCCAATAAATGCAAAATGTATATTTGAAGTATCTTTGTTTATGTTTTCAGGTAATTCCTCTATATTACGTACTTGATTTATAACATAAATACGCTCATCTGTTCCTATGAAATCACTTAATATTTTCTTAACTCTTCGGGAAACAGTAAAAGTATAATCGATAGTTTCTGAAAGTAACTTTTTAGCAGCTTGTTCACGAGTTTTATATCCGTCAATTAGCATTGGAAAACGTTCAGGTAAGTGTGAATTTTCAAAGAAATTAGTATTCTTCCAAGATACTAAGTTAATATCATACATATACAAAAGCGGATCTATTAAATGATAATTATAAGGTGTATAAGTGGTTATGAAATTTAGCTCTTTTGCTACATTAGCAATTTCAAAAGACAAGCCTAAGAAATTATGGAAATTTATCAAATCCGGACTAAATTCATCGATAACTTGACGAAACAGTTTTACAATACTATCATTTTTTACTTCACGAAGTGGGTTGTCTATATCATAATATGCAGCAGGTCGATTGAAAACCCCATATAACTCAACTCCTCCTTCAATATTATGTTCCATAAAATATGGCGAGGCATTTGTTTGATGACTTCCTGCCGCATAAAATACTGCTACTTTATAACCTCTGTTTGCTAATTCTTTTATAAACTCTTTAGGAAATGTCGTACCTCCACCTGCTTCATTCCAACCATAAGTAGTAAATAATAAACGCGGTTTTTGAGAATAGTCTGTTTCAATACTTTCATTACTTTTTTCGTAATATAAAGAAATAGAGCTATCACTCTCTAATAGTTCAGATTTTTCCATCTCTAAAAGTATTTCAGGTAACTCTTCTAAAACTTCATTGTTAAAATCTATAACATCAATAGCTTCTTTTGAAAAATCAACAATACTTATCTCTTCATCATTTTCAATTTCTGTATAACTTTGCTCGTCCGTTAATAAAACATCAAAATAGTTAAATAAATTATCAGAATCAGTAGTTATCTCTAGAAATTCATTACTCTTAACTACGTCTTTATTAAGAGGTTTTAACGTTTCTTCTTTCTCCGATTGAACATAAGATAATGCATCTCTGTCCTCTACAATAAAACTCAAGTAATTAAAGTTGTCGTCAGTTTCATCATCTGTCTGATTGTCGTTATATTTCTTCTCATAAAAATTATCTACAAATTGTGCAACTTCTTTATATTGCTTATTAGCTAATAAAAAATTACATATTTTCATCATAATTTCACTATTATTAGGTGATAATTTATAAGCTTTATCTAAGTATTGTATTGCTAAACTATTATTACCTTCCATAGCATAAGCTGTTCCTAAAAGCGAATACAGTTCAGGTGTTTCTTTTACATCTTTATTCCTGTTTATCTCGTCAAAAATAAAGCTCTTAGCTTCATCAATTTTATCATTTAAAAGCAAATTTTCAATTTTTTCTTTCATATATTTTTAAGATAATTTTTTCTAAATTATTAATTCGTTCTTTCAGCTCATCAAATTCCGTATTAATGTCAGAAATTTGTTTCACGTTAGTTTCTAATATTTTCGTAATATTTTTTTCAAGTTTTTGTCCGATAGTTAAAAAACTTTCAGATTTTTTAGAAATATTAACAAATTTCTGTTTAAAATTCATTTGATTGCTTTTTATTGTTGTTAATTCTTTTTTTAGTTTCTCTTCAATATTAAATGTTGTCGTAACAAAAAATGATTCTACTTCTTGTTGTAAGTTTCTCAAATAACTATTAGATTTATCAATTGTTGTTTTTATTTCATTTTTCAAATCTGTTGTTATTTCTTGCCGAGCCTTTCTTAAATTTTCTTTTTCTCCATCTAAACTAGCTATTTTTTCGCCAACTGTTTGAGAAACTTCACGTAACTTTGCTACTAACTCATTTAGTCCGTAAGTTCCTTCTACACTTTCTACTATTCTATTTATATCATTTTCAAAGTTACTAATAGCTTTATTTGCTTTTTCTATAATTTCATTAATAATATTTTCTTCAAAATATTTAATTATTTCTTCTACTGCTTCGTTCATTCTTTTGTCTATATAACTTTCGATTTCTTCTAATTTGTTACATAATACAGAATTACGTTGGTATAAATCTTCACATTTTAAAATCATTTCCTGATTTTCTCTTTTAATTCTATCAGAATCTCGTAAAAGTTTATTTATTTCGTTAAATGCTTTAACATATTCATCAGCTTGATTTTCAATTTTTTCAAACACTCCACGAAATTCAGGACCTATAGCTTTTGTTGACGACATGTTTCTATTTTATCTAAAAATTTTTGAATACTATTTATATATTTTTCAGCATAATATATTTCAGCTTCGGGACAAACAACACTATAATTTTTATAGATAGAATCAAAAACTTTTGCATAAAAAGAAGCATCTTTTTTTTCTCTATCATATAAAAATGTATTAACATATTCCATTAAGACATCATATTGGGCATATTCGTCCCAAATTGTATTAATATCTTCTGAAATATTTTTTCCCGATTTTACATTTTTTGCTTCCATTTGTTTTTATATTATGATATATAAATAAATTACTTAAAGCAATATACTAAAACTATAAATATACAAAATAAATCAATAAATATTATCAATTATATTTAGTTATAACATGTTTTTTATGGATATATTTCATTCTTCCATACTATTTTTTTATCACATTACCGAAAAAAGAAAAAAAAATCGTAAATTTGTAATCTTTAAGTTTATTTATAAAAAATATTTTACTATGCGACAAACACAATTTTTTATCCCTACGTTAAAAGAATTACCGAATGAAGCAAAAATACCTTCACATCAACTTATGTTGCGCGCTGGTTTAGTTCGTGGACTAGCGGCGGGTGTTTTTTCATTTTTACCTTTAGGATATCGTGTCATAAAAAAAATAATGACAATTTTACGCGAAGAAATTGATGCAATAGGCGGACAAGAATTTTTACTACCTGCCTTAAATCCTATTGAAATATGGGAACAAACTAATAGAGTTGAAGCTATGGGCGATGTGCTTTTTCACATAAAGAATCGCGACGGATTAGTTTTAGCACCGACACATGAAGAAATCATAACTTATCACGCTAAGCAACATATTCAATCTTATCGTGATATGCCCCAAATTTGGTATCAAATACAAACAAAATTCCGCAATGAACCACGTCCTAAATCAGGCGTACTTCGAGGAAGACAATTTATTATGAAAGATGCTTATTCTTTAGATAACTCTTGGGAAGGATTAGACTTAGCATACCAAAAGCATTATGATGCTTATGTGAAAATTTTCAATCGTTGTGGAATTAAGTTTTTTGTTGTTGGCGCTTCAAGTGGCGCTATGGGCGGAAAACAATCACAAGAATTTATGGTTGAATCAAATTCGGGCGAAGATGTTTGTGCGATAAGTGAGAATTATGCTGCTAATCTTGAAGTAGCTACTTCAAACGTTCCACCTGTTTCAAGAATAGATAAAAATCCTGAAATAGAAGAGTTTGCAACACCGAATGCAAAAACTATAGATGACCTTGTAGAACAATTTGCAATACCTGAAGAACGTTGTGCTAAGTCCGTATTATATATGGTAGATGATAAGCCTTGGCTGATTTTAATGCGCGGAAATGACGAGCTCAATGAAACTAAATTACAAGCAGTTGCAGGTACTACAAATATACGCTATATAGCTCCTGAGGAATTAAAAGAATTAACCGGAGCGGAACACGGCTCAATAGGACCTGTTAATATCCCGAAAAATATAAAAGTTGTTGCAGATTTATTACTTAAAAATGCGAATGGAATGGTAAGCGGTGCAAATAAAGACGGCTTCCACTTGAAAAATATTGATCTAGCGCGAGATGCTAAGATTGATAACTACTTTGATTTACGTACAGTTAAAGAAGGTGAATTATGTATTGAAACTGGAAAACCTTTGCGTGTAGTCAAAGCTATTGAATTAGGACATATTTTCAAACTTGGAACAAGATATAGCCAAGCACTTGAAGCTAACTTCTTAGATGCTGACGGTAAAACAAATCCTATCATTATGGGAAGCTATGGAATTGGAGTTGAAAGAATTATGGCTTGCTATATTGAACAAAATTTTGACGATAAAGGAATTATATGGAACAACACATTAGCTCCTTTCTCAGTTCATCTATTAGGTTTGAACTCCCATAAATCAGAAGAAGTTGCTCAAGCTTGTGAAGAAATATACAATAAATTAAATACTGAAAACATTGAAACTCTATTTGATGATAGAGCCGAAACCGCAGGCGTGAAATTTAACGATGCAGACTTACTCGGATTACCTGTACAAGTTATAGTCGGTCAAAAAAATCTTAAAGAAAATAATATTGAAATTAAAGTACGTAGAACTGATGAGCGATTTATAATAAAATTAGATGAGCTTATTACTTGGTTAAAAAAGTTTTTTGACAATAAATAAAGCTTGTTAGATTTTGTAAATTATCATACTAGCTAGTAAACAAATTCCCATTAGAATAATTATTAATCTAATGGGATTTTTTTAAAATTCTCCTCTTTGAGAGGAGTACCTGCGAAGCAGGGGAGGTGTGGTTATTAATTATATATCCTTAAAAATCCCGTAGGGATTAAATATCGGTAAAAACTTATACTTGATTATGTTTCGTCCCGTACGGGACGAGATGAGTAAGATTACATTTCTTTTACCGAAATTTTGTGCCTACGGCACATGTTTCAATAATCCTGCTAATCCTTTAATCCCATAAATCTGCGGTTCAGACAATTATTGACTACCCCGTCAAGCTAGCGCTTGCCACCCCTTCTGGGAAGGGGAATTTTAAAACAGTTCAGACAAAAAAAAGGGCGTACCCAATACGCCCCGACAATTAAAGAAAGAATTTTTTTTCTAATTTATATTTCTTTTATTTGATTTGTTTGATTAAACACACGAACATCTTGTGTAGGATAAGCAAAATTAACTTTTATATTATCTAACGCCTTGCGGAGTTCTAAACTTACAACTTGCTGTATATTCATATAAGTTGAATAATCATTACCTATAATATAATACACAATTTTAAAAATATATCCGAAATCTGAAAATCCTGCAAAATGACTTCTGCCGAACTCAGCGCCTTCCTGATTAGAAACTATATCTTTAATGATATTATTTATTTCTTCTAATTTTTCATTTGGCACATCAAAAGTTACTTGCAAAGTTAAATCTACTCGCCGTTTATTCATTTTTCTGTAATTGTGTAATTGTGAAGATGTTATTTGAGCATTCGGCAAAACAACCTCTTCGCCTTTAATACTTGCAATTCTAACAGACTTAATCCCAATTTTGACAACGTAACCTTCTATATTGTTAATTGCTATATAATCACCTATTTCGAAAGGTTTATCGGCAACAATAGAAATAAAACTTAAAATATCACCAAGAAACGATTGAGCAGCAAGAGCTATAGCTATACCACCTATACCAATACCAGCAAGAATACTTGATATATCAAACCCCATATTGCTTATAATTGTCAAAAAAGCTATTATCCAAATTATGATTTTCATAATTGGCAACAGCAAATAAAGAGCTCCTGACGGAGTTCCTGTATTAGTATCAATTTTACTTTTACTTATAACATAATATTTCAACACATCTGTTACAAATCTTGCAATTAAAATTACAACTAAAATTAAAGTAATTTGATCTAAAACTTGAATAAATCCTTTTGATAAAGTTAAAGATTTAATAGCTGCATAAATCGCACCTAAATAAATAAATGGATTTATAACAGGACCAGATCTTAACTTTATATATTCAAATATCTTATCATCTAAATTAGTTTTAGTGTTTTTAGTAAATTTCTCAACAGTACTAAAAGTTATTTTTATTGCAATTTTTAATATAAATGTTGCAAGAATAAAAATTAAAATTGCAATAATATAATCAAGAACATGATTATTAAAATAAACTTTTGAGAATATATCGTAAGACAATAAATCTTTATAAAAAGGTAGTTTTTCCATATTTATAAACAAGTTAAAAATTATTATTAATCAAATAAATCAGGAAACATAATTCTTTCTATTAAATCACATAATATATGTTCTATTAACAAATGAGCCTCTTGTATTCTTGCAGTTTCTTTAGAACTTACAACAATCGGCAAATCGCATTTTTCTTTTATTTTTCCGCCGTCTCCGCCTAACAATCCTATAACTTTAATTCCTTTTTCTTTAGCTCTATTGGCAGCACGAAGCACATTTTCTGAATTTCCACTAGTAGAAATTGCTATTAGTGCATCGCCCGAATTTCCTAAAGCTTCTATCTGCTGAACAAATATATTTTCAAATCCAATATCATTTCCGCCAGCAGTTAAAATAGAAGTATCGCAAGTTAAAGCTATTGCAGGTAAAGCCTTACGTTTCACGCTACTCCTGAACCTAACAACTAGCTCCGCAGCAATATGCTGACAATCGGCAGCACTTCCACCATTTCCGCAAAGTAAAATTTTATTTCCTTGCGACAAAGTGTCAGCTAAGATATTTACACTTTTATATATTTTTTCAGTTTCTAAACTTTGTTTAACTTTAATACTTGCATCGATTTGTTGTTGTATATGATTTATCATATTTATACTGATTTTTTTAATAAAAATAAATATAAATATATAGATTATTTTTGAAAAAAACAATTTTTTTATATATATTTTGCGTATTTTTGTATTCTTAAGATATTGTTTAAATTTAGTGAATTATTAGCTATGAAACAAACAAATGTATTAGTTATAGGAAGTGGACTTGCAGGACTTATTGCTGCATTAACAGCTGCTGAAGAAGGTAATGAAGTTATTTTACTTACAAAAACTAATGATTTATTAAGCGGAAACACTTCACAAGCACAAGGTGGTATCATCTATCGTGGCGAAACAGATTCACCTCAAATGCTTGTTAATGATTTGAAACTTGCCGGCGACGGACATTGTTGGGAGCCTGCTATTCAACAGCTAGCTACTTTAGGTCCTAAATTAATTGATGAAATATTAGTAAAAAAAATAGGCGTAAATTTTGATAAAAACGGTAGCGAATTTGACTTAACTGCTGAAGGAGCTCATTCTTTACGACGAATTGTACATAACAAAGATAAAACAGGCGAAGCTATTCAAGTAGCTGTTATAAAAAAAGTTAAAGAAAATTCTAATATAACGATTTTAACTAATCAAGTAGTTTTTGACTTATTAACTTTGTCGCATCATTCTAAAAACTCTATTGATATATATGAACATCCTGCTTGTTTCGGAGCTTATGTTTTTGATAATAATACAAAAACTATATATCCGATTTTTGCAAACCGTACTATTTTAGCTACGGGCGGATTAGGACAAATCTTTTTACATACAACTAATCCTGCAGAAGCTACTGGCGACGGAATTGCTTTAGCGTGGCGAGCTGGCGCTAGGTGTTTCAATTTAGAATACATTCAGTTTCACCCGACTGCATTATTTGAAGGTGATAAACGTTTCCTAATTTCCGAAGCGGTACGAGGTGAAGGTGGCGTGCTTGTTGATAAAAATGGCAACGAATTTATGCAACGTTTCCACCCGCAAAAAAGTTTAGCCCCACGAGATATTGTTGCACGTAGCATTCATAAAGTTATGCTGGAAACTAGTTCTACTAACGTTTTTATTGACATTACTCATAAAAGTAAAGAGTGGTTGCAAAATCGTTTCCCTACAATATATCAGCATTGTTTTAATGTTGGGATTGATATGGCAAGCGATTTAATACCTGTTGTTCCTGCTGCACATTATTCTTGTGGCGGTGTCGGCGTAAGTTTGCGTGGCAGAACTTCATTACGAAGACTTTATGCAGTAGGCGAAATATCCTGCACAGGAGTACACGGCGCTAACAGACTAGCTTCTTCATCTTTATTAGAAGCGCTAGTATGGGGATATTTAGCAGGAAAAGACACAAGCAAATCATGGAAAAAAGACGACTATTTCCCAGCGATATACGAATGGGTAGATGAAAAAGAAGAAATAGATCCCGCACTTATTTTTCAAGATTGGACATCTATCAAATATACAATGTGGAACTATGTCGGCTTGATAAGAACAAAAGAGCGTTTACATAGAGCACAAAATATGTTGCGAAACTTACAATTAGCAATAGAAGGATTTTATAGAAAAGCTAAAATGTCTCGCGAAATCATTGAACTAAGAAACGGATTACAAGCTGCAATAGCAGTAACTAATGCTACAGTAGAATCACCTTATAGTCGCGGCACACACTATTTAGAAAAATAAAAAAACTTGATTTCTGCACAGAAATTTCGTATATTTGTAATTATTACCTTTTGGGGATGATATGGATTCGACAGGGTGACTGACGCTATCTGTTGCATATCGTGTTAGTCGTCAAACACGTAAATACAAGCGACAACTTATAATAAACGCAGAAGATAATTTTGCATTGGCTGCCTAATTAAGCGGTAGCCCATCTATCTAACGGTTTGCCTATTGGCTGTTAAATAGGTGTCGACTTAAATAGGATAGTTCGGCATTGTTCGGCGGGATGACGAATGAAACTTTTACCGACGATGGCTTTTAAGTGCCTGTTGCTTGGCTTACTTAAAAGTAAGATTTTATAAAGTAACTAAATATGTAGAAGCAATAGAAGAAGCTCTTTGGACGCGGGTTCAACTCCCGCCATCTCCACGAACTTTTTACTATGATGTAAAAAAATCTGTTCTCTTTTCGGTAGCAATGCTAAATAAACTAGCTTTTAATTGCATTTGCTACCTAGCATCAAATTTGACAACAACTTCAATCTTAACTGTAGCACTTCCCTACCCTATATTGATTAATACTATTTCTGCCCAAAGACTTGTTTTTTTATTTTTATTTCTTTATATTCGCATATTATTGATTTACAAACTTTACAAATTTTAATTTTTCTTATATAACTATGAAATTAGATAAAATTGAAGACAATTATGGTGGTAATATATAGATAGTTTTTTAATTGATATATTCTCTATTACTTTCTTAATTACTTCTTACATATTACCACCCAAAAATACAAGTTCAAACACAATAACAGAAATTTTTAATTTTATTTATTTAATTGTAAAATAGCATTAAATAAAAAAACATTATCAAACTTAATATTTAGATACATATTATTTTTAA
>JAAYTD010000030.1 GCA_012518115.1 Ignavibacteria bacterium
AATAAATTTGGTTTACGTACTCTTTATTTCATAAAATCGGCTTCATCGAAATGGAAACTTGCTTTTATAGATGATTCCGAATGTTCAGCTTGATAATAATTATAAACTAAAATGCAAGAATAAAATTATGAAAAAATCTACAAATTTGTTCAAAAGACAGCAATTACTGATTTTGGCGGTAATTATAATTTTAACAAATAGTTTTTCTACTTCAATTGCTCAAGATTTGTCCAACATTAAAAAGGATAATTGGTTTGATTTAAGTGGCAATATAGGGTTTAATCTGTCATTTTCGGATTACGGAAATAATTATGCACAGCAAAGTCCGTGGTCATCAGTTGTTTCCGGCGGATTAAATTTAAAGATAGCGGGCGTGGATATTCCTCTTTCGTTTGCTTATGTAGATGGCAAGAGTTCGTATATGCATCCTTTTACTCGCTACGGTTTAAGTCCGCGCTATAAGGATATAACCTTGCATTTAGGTTATCGGAATATAAATTTATCATCAAATATATTTTCTGGTAAAACTTTTCTTGGCGGTGGCACAGAAGTGAATGTCGGTGCTTTCAGATTTGCCGGTTTTTATGGCGAGATAGAGGAAGCTAGATCATTTGATTCTACAATGCAGAACTATACGCCATCGTATTCAAGAATGGGAATGGGCGGAAAAATCGGTTTTACGGCGGGTAGTTTTGTTTTAGATTTTGTATTATTTAAAGCTAAAGACGATACTACATCAGTAAAGACATTAATGCCGCAGCATATTACGCCGCAGGACAATTTAGCTGCCGGGATATTCAGTAGTTTTTCATTTTTGTCTCATTTTAATTTTTCTACCGAATGGGCTGTCAGTGGTCATACCAAAGACATTAGGACAGAAGAAATAGATAATGAATCTGCGCGCAAGTACTCATCTTTTCTGAATGTACGTTCCAATTCCACAATGGGATTTAACACAAATAATGTTTTAGGTTTTTATTACAAAACTTTCGGTTTGCAACTCAATTATAGATTGATTACGCAAGATTATCAATCATTTGGAGTGCCTAATATGGCTACCAATAATCAATCTATTTCCGTTAATTCAAATCTATCGTTATTAGATAGCAAATTGAATTTATCTGGATTTTTTCCAGATCGAATGATAATTTATCCAAGAAACAAATAATGACTTCCACAACAAATACTTTTGGTACGAACTTGAATTATACATTTTCGGAATCTTTTTCTATTGACGGTGGATATAACGGCACTTTAGTTGAGCAAGACCCAAGCACAAAAGACACTACATTTTCCTCTTTCGGATTAGATAATCATTCTTTTAATTTAAATCCGTCATATTCTATAAATATGGGCAAATTGGATCATAGATTTTCATTGCCTCTAGATTATTTTTTCAGCGATATGGAAAATTCCAACTCAGAATATAATTCACAATCGTTAAGTTATACTTTTTCACCATCTTACTCATTGAGTATTCAGGATTTAGACCTAAGCACAGGAATAAACTACAGTTATTCAAATTCAAAAGCAGATGCTTTTGTAACTACAAGGCATTCCGTAGGAGTTCATGTAAATAAAACATTTCTCGAAAAGAAAGAATTATCTGTAAATATAGCGACGAATTTTGGAATAGATTCTTATAATAACAATTCCAATAATAGTTTAAGTGTATCTGGTGGAGTATCTTATAGATTATTAGAGCAACATCATTTTTCATTGAATTTAACTTATTCCAACGGCTCTCAAAGCAGTTATTATAATTTTAGAAGCTATTTGTCATACCAATGGAGCATACCGCCTCTATCAAAATTTTTGTTTAAAAACAAAAAAGATGTTCACTAAATTAAAGAATTATGTAAACAGGCAATTAACTTAATAATAAATATAAATTAAGGAGAAATCT
>JAAYTD010000031.1 GCA_012518115.1 Ignavibacteria bacterium
TCACCAACATTTACCAAATTACTTAGTTCTGTAACAGAAGTAGGGACTACAGTTCCCGCTGTAAGCGTTAAGTTTGTGTTTCTGTTTGTTTGTAATTTCAAATCTGCTTGTGCTAAGTCAGCTTCAATTGTCAAATCTGCACCATTTGCATTAATTGTTCCTGCAGAAAGTCCGTCGATTGTATTAATTGTAGTTTTTCCATGGCTTTCAGCAGAATTACTGATATTTAGCGTAGATAGCGCCGCAACTGCTACAGTTCCAAACACATTAGTGTTGTAATTTCCGCTAAGATCAATTGAAGAAGCTATAGCTCCGTCACCAAGAGTAACATCACCTGTAAAAGTGCGAGTATAAGCATCTGTAGTGTTATTTGCACCGTTAATTTTACCACCTGCCCTAAGCTCTGTAGTTCCTGTTACTGTAGCATCTCTACCAACTACAACAAAAGTACCTGTTCCATTAATTGCTAAAGTAGTCGCAATCTCTATCTTGTTATTACCTGCCACGCTAACTGTAGCAGCAGTATTCATTGCAAGACTATTCATTTTCGCAAGTGCAGCGGGTAAAACTAAGTCTGTTTGAGCAGTACTTACAATTACATTTGTTAAAGTATTAGTTAAATCATTGACAGTACCACCTGCAAAGTCAATTGTACCTTCTGTAACAGTTAAAGCACTTGCATCATGTGTTGTTAAATTAGCCTTTAGCGTCAATTGTGCATCTGCTTGATTTAATGTAATTGATGCCGGAAAGCCTGCTTGTGCTTGAGCTCCTGCACGAGTAGAAAGCGGAGCTTCGATAATGATTTCGCCACCTTCAGCACCACTAACTAATAAAGTAGCACCTGCTGGTATTGTAGCAGCAGCAGTAATAGCAGGCGCGCCATTGTTTGTCGCTTCCCACACACCGCCAGCTTTGTAAACCAGTTTTACTACAGTACCACCGGGGCCTCCTGTGAAACCTGTTATTGCGGCTTTCAAATAATTCGGACTTAAATCGAGTCCGAGCGTAACCAAGAAAAGAAATATGGCAAAAAACTTTGTTTTCGTCCATTCTTTTTCAAATTTCTTTTTCTCTTTCATAAAAAATCCTTTGAATAATTTAAAAAAATAGTTTGTTAAAATTTTTGTTTTTATTTATGTAATAATTAAAAATAATACTTCAATAATTGATATTCGCTATCGCTAAACAATCAAAATATTGTTTTTCATTACTGTTATCGTAACTTTTCGAATAAACTTTAACAAAAAAATGAAAAAAATATCATTAATAGCAAATTAAATTGTCTGAACTAGTACTTGTAGAATTTTGGTGATTAATATAATTGTGAGATGTTGTTAATCAACCCCGTAAGGGTTTGTGGGATTGCCGTGATTTTTTAACTTCTACTTAACAATATATAATATTATATAAACGATAACAATTGCAGGCAATATATTTGCGACATTCATTTTTTTAAGTCCTAATATATCTATTCCTAAAGCAATTAGCATAGCACCTCCTACACTTGTCAATCCATTTATAATTTCTTGCGACATAAAGTCAGCAGTTTGCATAGCTAATAAAGTAATTCCAGCCTGAAAAATAAATAAAGGAACTGCAGAAAAAAGTATAGCTATTCCGAAAACTGAAGCTAAAATTATTGAAGAAAACAAATCAAGCAATGATTTTGTATAAAGTAAATCGGAAGATACACCTGTCCCTTCTTGTATAGTTCCAAGGAAAGTCATTGAGCCCATACAGAATAGCAAAAAAGCAGTAATAATACCTTCGGAAAATCTTGCGTTTCCTATGGTTAGTTTCTTTTTTAGATAATCTCCTATAGTTGTAAGTTTTTGTTCTATATTCCACCACGTTCCGAGCAATGCCCCGCTAATTAAACTCGCAATAACTATTATAGTATTTTGCATATTATAAACCATAGTTATTCCTAAGCAAATTGTAATAATCCCTACAACTTGAAAGAATACAGTTTGATATTTTTCGGCAAGTCCTTTTTTTAATATCATTCCGATACAACTACCAAGTATTACCGCTCCTGTGTTTACTATTGTTCCTGTCATGTTTTTTATATTTTCAATAAATTTTAATAGACTACCCCGTCAAGCTTCGTAGGGCGTATGCAATACGCCCCAACAGTCACTGAAGGGGAATTTTAAATCACAGTTCAAACAACAAAGGGCGAACTTATTATGCTCGCCCTTATATTTATAATGATATGATTTCCAGATGAGCTAAGTGCTTATAAAACTCCTATATCTTTCAAAAGATTATATAGTGTCTCATAAACATTAGATTTAATATGAATAAATTCATCAACACCTGCTTCTTTAAAAGCTTCTACAAAGTCCTTAGGAAGTCCTGCAAGAATAACTTTCATATTAGGTTTTTGTTTTTTAAGTTCTGCAACATAATTAGGCACAACTTCTGGATATATATCATCTGTTGAACAAATCACAACGGCAGGAGTTGTTATATTAGGAATAGCTTTTATTCCTTCTTCTGCGTTCATATATCCTTCACCTTGAATAATATTAAATCCTGCTACAGCAAAGAAGTCAGTAGAAAAATCTGCTCGGGCTTTATATTGCTTTAAAGTACCGAAGTTAGCAAAGAACAAACTTGGTGCTTTACCAGTTTTATTCTTATATTCGTTAGCAGCGTCACGTAGATCTTCAAAAAGTTTAGCAGCTCTGAAACACGGAATAGCTTTTATATTGTTATTTTTTTGTTCTTTAGCAGCCCAAACATCTGCGATATTTGCTCCGTTCATAAAAGCTTCTACTGCCAATGTTGCGGCAGCATTTTTATCAGTTTTCAATGTTTCATATATAGCTTTAGTGTCAACTGTTTTTTTGCGGTTTAGTCCTTCTTCAACATGTTTTTGTACTGCTTTTGCATCATAAGACAAAATAGTATCAACTTCTTTTTCTATCAAATTTGGATATTTATTAGTTCCAAGTAGAACATCTTTTCTAAACGCTATATTTTTCTTACGTTTTTCAACTACATTTGCTATATCGTCTTGGATTTTTCCTTTTTCTAACTCAGCAACTATTCCGCCTTCTTTTTCTATATTTCTAAATATTTCCCATGCTTTTACTACAAATTCATCAGTCAAAGTTTCTACATAATATGAACCGCCTGCTGGATCTATAGTATCAATAATATGTGATTCATCTTTCAATATAGCTTGTATATTACGAGCTACTCTTCTTGAGAAATCAGAAGGCAAGCCAAGTTTTGCGTCAAACGGACTTATATTCAGACTGTTAGCACCTGCTAATATGGCGGACATTCCTTCGGTAGTAGCGCGCAGGATATTCACATATGGATCAAATTTTGTATTATACACTTTAGAAGTAAAAGCGTGTATTGTCATTTTTTGTGCTTCTTCTGAACCACCAAACTCTTTAATAATTTTTGCCCATACAACGCGTGCTGCACGAAGTTTTGCAATTTCAATAAAGAATTTCACGCCACTTGCAAAGTTAAAATGTATATTTTTTGCTATATCGTTTATATCAAGTCCGCGATTTAAGAGTTCCTTAATATAATAAACGCCTGTAGCTACAGCATAAGCAATTTCTTGTGTTGCACTAGCGCCCGCATTATGATACATAGCAGTATCAATAGAAATCACATTCGTTCCAACAGCATTGTGTTTTTTCAAACTTTCAATAAGTGCTGCCATTTCATCTAATGCGATTTTTGGCGAAGTTTTTTCAAATTCACCAGCTTTTGCAATAGAAGTCAAAAAGTCAAAGCCAAAATTAACTTTTACTTTTGATAAATCTATATTGTGTTTCTTGCAGTAAGCTATAAATAATGTTGCTACTTCAAAAGTATGTGTTATTGGACAAGTAGGCAAAAAATGAATTGCTATCGCAGTTATATCTATACCTTTGAAAGCTTCTTCCATATCTTGCATATCAGAGATATGGACAGAACGACAAATCTCACTCTTACATTCAGCATCATTACACATATCTGCAAACATTGTTTGACAATTACAGATTTGAACACTTACAGCATTTTGAACACACTGCAAATCTTCAAGTAACGCTTTGTTGAAGTCGCTCGGCAACGGATAATTAATACTTTGAGCAACATACCAAGGCTGCCCTTTGTAACCTGCGATATCAATACCTCGCGTAAAAGGAAATTTACCCGGCAAAGAATCTGCTACATAACGAACCTTGTCTCTATCTGAAGCATTATAAATAGGTTGTAAATCTACATCTTCATAAGTTGATGTAATCATTTTCTTCTCAAAGGGAACTCCTTTTAAAGCAACGATAGCTGCTTCTTTCCATTCTTCGTAAGTCGGCAACGAAAATTCCGACAGAAATTCTTTTTGTTCTAACATAACTTTAGATCTATTTATTTGTTTATTTGTAGTTTTATTTGTTTTTTTATTTTAGTTTTAAAATACAATATAACAAATATATTGCTAAAAATTAGCATGTTTTTATTATTTTGATGTTTTTAATAAAACTACTAAAAAAAAACAGATGTTATTCTAATACTATTTTGTATGATTTTATTGACTACGTTGCTTTTTTCGCTCATATTATCTGAACCATGATTTATTTAGAATTAACAAGATTTTTAATTTGCTGATTTAAAAGCTATGTCACCCCTTCGGGGTTAATTTTGTTTGGGATTTAATTTTAATTTATAATACTGACACCCCTTCGGGGTTGATTTTGTATAATATAAATCCCGAAGGGATGATATGATTATAACTAGGTAAAAACAAAAGATTAAATAAACCCCGAAGTGGTGACATTATCAATCCAGCCACTCGAATAAATATTTTTCGTTTTATTCAATTTCAAATTTTTGAAGAAAATTAAGATATTCTTCTTTAAATGTTCGCTTCCTGTGATGCTCTTCCTGATTGGCAATGTAATGATATACATTTTCAAGTTGAGAGTGAGCATAAGAAAACGCACCATATCCTTCCTGCCATAATTAGAGTTCAACCCGTCTGGATTAATTATTTCTTTTTTTATATATCCTTATAATCACGGTAATCATATTAATCATAAAAATCACAGTTCAGACAAAAAAACTACCCCGTCAGGCTTCGTAGGGCGTATTGGGTACGCCCCAACATTCACCGAAGGGGAATTTTTAAAAGCTTATATTACTTGTTTTGCACGCAAATCATCAATATTTTCTTTGCTATACCCTAAATCCGTTAAGATAGCTTCTGTATGTTCAGATAGTTCAGGCGGCGGCGATGTTACTAAGCCCGGAGTTTTTGAGAACTTAGCAGTTAAATTAAATAGTTTTATCTTGCCAACATTTTCAACTTCAACTTCCGTAAAAGTGTTTCTGTGTGCAACTTGTTCTGCCGACAAAGCGTCTTCAAGTTTCAGTATTTTACCTGACGGAACTCCCGCTTCATTCAACAAATCTGCCCATTCATCTGTATTCCGCTCCATTAGTTTCTCTTCTAAAAGAGGAGTTAAAGCAGCACGATTTGCCTTACGCGCGTCACGTTCTTTGAAACGTGCATCTTCTTTCAACTCAGGTACACCAAGTATATCCGCTACAGAATGCCATTGCTCCTGCTTGTTCGCAGCTATATTTATATTGCCGTCTTTTGTGCGGAAAGTACCCGAAGGTGCCGCAGTAAAGTTATCATTACCTAAAAGTTGAGGTTGCTGACCGCCTATCATCAAGTTAGCTACTACCCAACCCATAAGCGGCATAATCGAATCTAATAAAGCAACATCTATAAATTGACCCTCGCCCGTACGCTCACGATGGAAAAGTGCTGCCATTACTGCAAAAGCACCATTCATGCCGCCAACAGTATCACAAACAGGAAAACCAGCTCTCAAAGGATTTAAACGCTCATCACCATTTATCGCCATAACACCACTTAAACCTTGAATAATCTGATCATAAGCAGGCTTAAAAGCATCTGGACCCGTTTGCCCAAAACCCGAAATCGCTAAATAGACTATCTTAGGATTAATACTAGATAACACATCATAATCTATCCCAAGACGTTTCATCACATTAGGACGAAAGTTCTCTACTACTACATCGGCTTTCTTAACTAATTCCTTGAAAATTTCTACTGCTTCAGGTTCTTTTAAATTCAAAGTCAAAGACTTCTTATTAGCATTCTGTGCTAAAAAACTTGTGCCATGCAAGGCTTTATTATATTCGGGCTTACAACCTAATGCACGAGCTAAATCGCCACCCTTAGGATTTTCAATTTTTATTACCTCAGCACCAAGAAGTGCTAAATGTAAAGTACAAAAAGGACCTGATAAAACATTCGTTAAATCAAGAACTCGTATACCTTCAAGAATCTTTTTCATATCAATTTTTTAATTTATTTATAAATATTTTTTACTACACAACTATATATCAACGAATGTAAGTTACTTTTATTGTAAAAAGTTTATTTTTTGTTAATACCATTTTGAATAATAATTGTTTCCAATGTAGTAATCAAATTCTCCTCTTGAGAGAAGTATCTGCGTAGCAGGGGAAGTGTGTCATTCTCCTCTTGAGAGGAGTACCTGCGTAGCAGGGGAAGTGTGGGACTACCCCGTCCGGCTTCGCCGTCCACCCCTTCTGGGAAGGGGAATTTTAAAGCTAAAGATATAATTCAATTTAGTATAATCTCCGATAAAACTTTTTCAGAGGTAAAAAATTAGGGCTGTTTCCATTTGCAGGATTCAGCCCTTTTTGGTTAATTTTACCATTACTAATTTTTCTTTAATTTATTTTTATAGCTAGCTTATCTATTACACCATTTGTTCTATATTCCACACAAATGCGCGTACACCAACTTCTTCGTTTCGTCTATCTAATTTTCTAACTGTTCTTAAAAGTTCATCAACTTTTTCATCGTCGATTACAGTAATGACAGCGGAGTTCATTTCAGGCCACGTATGAGTTCCGTGTCTTGGTTCGCCGCCCTCGCTTCCGCGTCCTTGCACTTCTTCCCAAAATGTAAACCCTCTTATTTTTAGCTGGTCTAACATATATGCAACTCTTTCTGTATTTGTCTGATTGAATACAATAAACACTGCTTTCATTTTTTAATCACCTGATAAATCCATAAAAATAAATTGCTTTCGTAATTTTTCTTCTTTTTCTCTGTCACCACGTCTTACCATAACTACATATAAAACAGGTACAATAATAAGTGTAACAAGTGTTGAAACTAACAATCCGCCTATAACTACAACTCCCATAGGCACCCATACTTCAGAACCCTCACTTGTACTTAACGCCATAGGAACCATTCCTAGAATTGTAGTAAAAGCAGTCATAAGCACAGGTCTTAAACGTGAGCGTCCTGATAGCGCTACAGCTTCATTGAGTTCATATCCTCTATCACGCATTAAATTAATATAGTCAACAAGTACAATACCATTCTTCACAACAATACCAACAAGTAACACAATTCCTAAAGCGGCGACAAGATTTAACTCTACTCCAGTGATATATAAAGCTAGTATAGATCCTGTGATAGCAAAAGGAACTGCCATCATTATAATAAATGGTTTTGAGTAAGATTCAAATTGCGAAGCCATTACTATATAGACTAACATAATAATAAGAATAAACAGTAAACCTATATCTGCAAATGCTTCTTGCTGGTCTTCATAACTTCCACCTACGTTCACGCGAATTCCTGTAGGGAGCTCTATATTTCCAACTTCTGTATTTATAAGTTTAGCTAAATCTCCTAAAGATATACCTACTGGAGTAACAGAAACTTTTACATATCTTTGTCTGTTTTTTCTTTCTATATTAGGTGGTGTCCAATGTTCTTCTATACTTGCTAACTCTTTAAGTTTTATTTTTGCTCCCATTGGAGACATCAAAGTTATTTCTTCTATATCTGTAATTGTACTTCTATATTCTTCAGCTAATCTAACAATTATATCATATTCTTCACCATCTTCATGTAAGTATCCTGCATTCATACCAGTTATACGATTTCTTACAAATATAGAAGCCGTTGAAGCATTCAATCCGTTAATAGCTAGTTTCTCTTTATCAAAAACAATCTTTAACTCCGGTCTGTCATCTTCTCTACTGACTTTAATATTTCTTGCCCCCTTAAATTTACTCAAACGCTCTTTTATTTCAGCTGTTACAGCATTTGTTTTTTCAAAATCATATCCATATACTTCTATATCAATACTAGTGCCTTCAGCACCACCCATTCCACTGGAAGTATTAACTTGATATTTTGCAACTTCGGGGAATTGAGCAATAGTTTTTGAAACAACTTCAGCAATTTGAAATATAGAACGTTCGCGCTGATATTTTCTACCGATATTAACGTTCATAGTTACTTTACTATTACTTGCCGAACTAAATAATGAGGTCATTCCTCCTTCATCACTTGAACCTATAGATGTTGCTATTATTCGAATTTCAGGAATAGATCCAGATAGCTCAGCTTCTACTTTTCGCGCCAATTTCATTGTTTCTTCAATCCTAGTACCTTGTTGTAGTTCCATAGTAACCGCTAGTCTTCCTACATCTTGTTCAGGCATAAATCCTGTTCCTATCATTCCTGTAGCTAAAGGTATTAATGATATTACAAATATTAGAAAAGCAATTAAAATAGTTTTCTTTTTATTTCTCAAACAAGTACGCAAGAAATCTGCATACCACATATCTACTTTATCTAAGAAACTAACAACAACTCTTTGATACCAGCTATCTTTATTTTCTACACTTACAATACGTCCATCTTTTACAGTAACTTCTTTTGCTTTCAATAACTTTGAAGCTAACATAGGTGTTAAAGATATTGCAACAATAGTAGAAACAACTATAACAAACGTAATGACCCAGCCCATTTCTTTGAACATCATCCCTACCATTCCACCAATCATTGTCAGCGGCACAAAGACAACTACAAGAACTAAAGTTGTAGCAATAACCGCGACCCAAACTTCATTGGTAGCATATATTGAAGCTTCACGTGGAGCAGCACCTCTATCTATATGCCTTGATATGTTCTCTAAAACAACTATAGCGTCATCTACCACCATTCCTATAGCTACTGTAAGTGAAGACAGCGATATGATATTTATTGAACTATCTGTAAATAGTAAATAAATAAATGATACTACAAGCGAAATTGGTATGGTAAGAGATATAATCAGAGTAGCACGCCAGCGACCTAAAAAGAAAAGAACTACAAGAGCTACAAAAATAAATCCATACATAATAGATTCTGTTAATCCATTAATCGCATTATTTATTTCTGTTGATGCAGCATAAATTTGTTGAATTTTAATATCTTTAGGTAAGGTAGGTATTATTTTAGCTAGTTCTTTCTCTACATTTTCACAAATTTCCACAGTGTTTGCGTTTGAACGCTTCATTACAACAAGACGCGCGCCATCTTTCCCGTTAATTTTTTCATCAAAAGTAACATCTTTAAGCGTATCGCGAACAGTTGCAACATCGCGTAAAAATACTTGCTTGCCGTCAAAAGTATTTGCTACAACTATGTTGTTTATTTCTTCACTTTCTAAATATTCATTTTTTAGATGTAGCTGATATTGCTCTTTCCCCATCTTAACAGAACCAGCAGCTATATCTATATTATTACCAGAAATAGCTTGTCCGATTGCTTCTACAGTTAAGTTATAAGCATCAAGCTTATTGGGATTTACGTCAACATATACATAACGCTTAGGAGAACCTGCTATAGATAAATTTCCAATACCTTCAATTTTATTTAAAACACTAATAACTTTTTCATCTAGTATTTTTTCTAAACCTGCATAGCTTTCCTCAGCAGTAACAGCATACATCATTATAGGCATCATACTAGTATTGAACTTGAAAATCAAAGGCTTAGAACAACCTTCAGGCAATTGTTCGTAAAGTATATCAATAATAGCTCTAATATCATTAACCGCTTCATCAAGATCTTCACCCCACTCTAATTCTAAATTTAAGAGCGACATATTATCTTTTGAAGTTGAGGTGATTTCTACTAGTCCATCTACAGAATTTAAACCGTTTTCAAGTAGTTTTGTTATATTCGTTTCTATTTCGCTAGCACTTCCACCAGCATAAGTTGTCATCACACTTATATAAGGTGGCTCCATTTCAGGAAGTTGGTCGATAGGTAACTTAATTAAGGAAAAAATACCTATTATCATTACGCCAACAAAAATTAATAATGTTGTAATAGGTCTATTTATTGATGATTTGTATATACTCATTATTGTATTCCAAGATTATATTAAATCACTGTATAACATTCAACTTAACGCCATCGCTTAAACGAGCTTGCCCAACAATGACTATTTCATCTCCTTCTTTTATCTCATCGGATATAATTTCAATTTTATCATCAAAACGTTGTCCTAAAGTAACTTTTATATTCTTAGCTACTCCACCGTCATTTATGAAAATATATCTCTCATTTGAACCTTGCAATTTAAGTACTGCTTGCGAAGGTACTGTTAGTGTTTTTTCCTTGCCTAATGCTAAAGTAGCATAAACAAACATACCCGGTCGCATCAAAAGCGACGAATTAGGAAGTTTGATTTCTACTTGGAAATTATGACTGGCAGGATCTACTGTAGGATAAATTGTTGCTATTGTAGCTGAAAAATTTTTATCTGGATAAACATCTGAACGGACATTAACTTTCATGCCCGATTTCACAAATGGAAAATAAGATTCAGGAATGTTTATCAATGCTTTTAAGTTGTTAATCTGCATCAAATGCAAAATCGGCATCTGTCCTGCATACATTTCACCGTCTTCATAATTTTTAGCAGCAATAACGCCAGCAAACGGAGCTTTAACGAAAGTATTCCTTTCTAAAAATGAAATACTTTGCTTTAATTGGTCATATTGTGCTTTTAACTTATCATAAGATTGTTGCGAAGCACTACCGCTAGTTTTCAATTTTTCAACACGATCTAATTCAACTTGTACAGAAGAGAAATTGATTTTAGCTGTGTTTAATTGATTTTGGTCCATACGGACTAATAATTGTCCTTCCGACACTCTACTTGAAACATCAACATAAATATGTTCAATAGTACCTGTTAAAGAAGGTGAAACTTTCATCTGTTGATAAGCTTGCAGAGTTGTAGGAAACTCTAAAATACGCACAATAGTATCGCTGGTAAGTACTTGTGTTTTTACTGTCTCAACAGTCTCTTGCTTTTTTTCAACTACTTCCGCTTTTTTGTCTGAACAACTAACAAAAAAACTAATAATTAAAATTGCAGTTATAGTTCTGAATATCTTGTTCATTTTTTTCTTGAAATAATTATATTATTATTTTAACTTCTTATTGTTTAACAAAACTTCTAATTCTATTTTTGCATTGACTAAATTCAACATAGCTTGAACATAATGAGCTTGAGCATTAATTAAATTCATACTTGCATTTGTAACATCAAGTGATGAAGCTGTTCCATGTTCATACTTTCTTGAAATACTTTCAAAAACACGCTGTGAAACATCAATATTGGCTTGCTGGTTCTCATAGTCTTCAAAAGCATTGGTCAAATTATATCTTAACTGCTTATTTTGTACTAACAAAGCATTTTTAGTGTTGGCAAAAGTATTATCTAAAATCTCTCTTGCTATCTGCGCCTCTTCTACTTGTTTAGCCTTAATTCCACTGGAAAAAATCGGTATATTCAAAGATAAACCAACTAAATTAGGAGGTGTCATATCCATTCCTTTGTCAGCTCCAAAATAAGTTTTATAAGAATATTTATAAAACATATTTAAATGTGGCAAATAATTGACCTTAGCCATTATTACTTGCTTGTCTGCTAAAATTAAATTTTGTTGCAAAAGCTGATAACTATAGTTCCTTTCTATATCAAAATTTAAATTCAATAGATCTTTAGCTTCATCTATTTTCAAAGAATTCTTCAGTTCGTCTGTCAAAACTATACTTGTATTAACCTCAGTCCCTAACTGCAATTTTAAAGAATTATATAGCATCTCTAAAGTACGCTTATTAGAGTTAATTGTGTTCTTCATAGAAGCTACTTGAACAGATAATTTATCTGCATCAGTGTGCTCACCAACACCAGCATTGACTAAATCTTCCGTTATTTTATGTAATTTTTGCAAATGTGCTAGATTGGAATCTAATAAACCTACGGTCTTTTCCATTGCTAAAATTGTAACATATACTTTTATAACTTGCGCGGAAATTTCCTGCTCATTTTTTTTGACAGATACATCTGCCATATCTACCGCTAAATCAACTAACATAGCACTTACTATCTGAGCTCCGCTAAGCGACATAGAAGCTGTTATACCTAAAGTGCCTGTAGGATTCATAGGTATTTCAAAATTCATAAGCGACATCTTATAACCACAGAAATTTTGATAATCAAAACTTGCATTAACCTGTGGTAACATACCGCCCAATACCTGCCAACTTTTTGCTTTTGCTTTCTTAATTTCTAAAGAAGCATTTGCTAAGCTGCGATTGTGAGTAACGGCATAATCAATAGCTTGCGATAAAGACAACTCTAAACGTTCTTGATTAGATTTAGCTTCTAAAAAAGAACAGTAAAACAAGAAAAGTAAAAAAAAAGTTCTTTTCCTAATCATCTTCTATTGTTCGTCTATGTTTATTTTTCGTATTGTTTTTAGTAAATTTTGTCTTGAATTTTCTAATTTAATATTCTTACTTTTTTTCTCAATATCTACGATTAATTCCAAACCGTTAGCAGTTACTATTCCACGCAAATAACATAAAACAATGTTATCTAAAATAGCGTTAGCAGTAAAATCTTTGGAAATAATTTTGTTAATTTCAATATGATAAATATTAAATAAAGATAAAGCTACAAGTGCTACATCTATATTTTTCCTAAAGATACCTCTTTTTACACCTTCTTTCAGCATATCACTAAAATTCGAAACTGATTCTCCAATATGCAAATCAAACATAAGCTTGTAAACAGCAGGATAATGGCGACGTGCATTTTCAAGCAAAGCATGATATAACGCAAAAGAGTTATGTAATTCTAAATTAGATACAGGAAGAATCTTCTCCATAAGGTTATTGCTTTTTTCGTTGCCAGCTTCAAAATCAGCTTGCATATTGTTATAGGCAACGAGCAATATTTCGTAGATCAATTCTTCTTTGCTGCGAAAGCATTCATAAATAGTACGCTTAGATATGCGAAGCGTGTAAGATATACTATCCATAGTAATCTTAAAACCGTTTTCAATAAAAAGCGGCATACATTTGTCAATAATTTTCTTTTTTACGTCCATTTTAATATACATTTGATTAATTGATAAAAATTGATAAAAAATTTATAATAATAATTACAAAACTAATTTGTTCATGGTAATTTTTACAATCTTATATTTTTAAGAAGATACAAATAGAAGAAAAATACGTATTGTTTTTGTTTATGTTGCATTTTTTTGTTTTTTTTCTTATAATTTTAAATTATATTTGAAAAATAATTTTTTTTTAAAAAATAATTTAATTGAAACAATTTTCGTATTTTTGTATCATTGTTAAATTCAAATACGATTTAATACGAAAATAGTTTTACAAAAGAAACAATATTTTTTATAAATTTTAGTCTAAAAGGATATAATAACATGAAAATGAAATCTATCTTACTCCTAATTTTAATGATATTTATCTCTCTTTTTTCATCTTGTGATGAGGTTCAACAACCATTTGAAAAAAATGTTAATCCCGACACTAATATCACAAAAGATACGCCTTGCATCTTACTTGAAGAGTTTACAGGCTATAAATGTATAAACTGTCCGAAAGCAACTAGAATGCTACAGGAACTTATAAACAACTCATATAAAGACAAAGTTATCGTAGTTGCATTCCACGCCGGCAACTTTGCTAAACCTGATGCAGATGCTGAATCGCATTTTCAATATGATTTCAGAACTGATGTCGGTAATGAATTAAACTCTTTTTTCTCTGTAACTAGTAACCCGTCTGCAACTATCAATCGCACACCTTACCAATCCGGTATTGTTGTTAATTGGGGCAATTGGGCAAGCGCTATTCAAGATTATTTCGAAAAAAATAAAACTGCTCCTGTAAAAATTAATCTAACCTCTGACTTTAATAGAGATAAAAATACATTAACAGCTAGCGTTGATTTAGAGTATTTGCAAGCAGAAAGTGCCGGCAACTATCTCTCAGTATGGGTAACTGAAGATGGAATAAAGTATTGGCAACTCGACCGCGAAGCAGATCCAAAAGAAGTAGAAAATTATATTCATAACCATGTTTTCCGTCATTCTTTTAACGGAACTTGGGGCGATCAAATTAGTACTTCGGAAATTCCGGTAGGAACAAAAGTAAGCAAAAATTATTCTTTTACTTTTTATAAAAGTTGCGATTGGAAACCTGAAAATTTGAACATTGTTGCTTTTGTTTATGACGCAAATGCAGGCAAAAAAGTACTGCAAGCAGCAGAAACTAAAGTTATAGTAAAAGATTAGAAGTAGAGATAACTTGATAATAAAAAAGGTCTTAAGTCATTTGATTTAAAACCCTTGAAAAACTATATAAAAGAACTATTTGGTAACGAGGTAAACCTTATAGTTCTTTTATTGTTATATTTAGCAACAGATTATTTTCTGCAATAGTAAATTAATTCTGACTTCATCAACCCAAATTTAAACAATTCATCAGAAGAAAAAGAGTTGATATAATCGTCTTCTTTAACATTAAATCCAACTTCTTCTAATCTGTTTTTATAATCTTTCCCATAAATTCTAACATGATCACTTTGTCCAAACGCTTCTTCTCTTTCTTTTGGAGTTGAAATAGAAGAATCTTCGTAAGTATTGTCTCTTTCATAGTCAATAGGAACTTGGAAAATACCCCACGCCCCTTTTTTCATTACTCGATAGAGCTCCGACATAGCTAATCTATCATCAAGAATATGTTCAAGTACATGATTGCAAAGAACAACATCGAAAAAGTTTTCTTCAAAAGGAATTTTTGTTATATCAACCTTTATCGTTTTTACCTTCCCATTATATGTATATTTTTTGGGATACAAATCACAAGGTACGTATTCAATGTTCTGACTTTTTGAAAAAACATCATAAAATGATTTTTCGGGCGCAAAATGTAATAATCTTACTTTTGTATCATTAAATAAATTTGTTTTTTCATTAAGATATTTCCATAATAGTCTATGCCTCTCTAATGAGCCACATTTAGGACACTGTGCATTTTCTCTTTTTGTTGAACCAAATGGTGCAAATTCCTTGAAATTTGAATTACATAACGGACAAAACACACCATTTCCCGCATAAAGTTCGCTTCTTTTTTTACTGCGATAATCTTGATAAATTGTCAAAACAAATCTCGGAACAATTTTCTTTATTAACTTTCTCATCGTTTTCTTGTTAAAAATTGTTGGCGCTAAGATTAGCTATAAGCTACTTGAAACAAGATTATTTTGAAACAATTTTTCCGATAATTTTAGGATTATGAACTTTTGTTGCTTCTAATACTTTATCTACATTATTTTCAGCAGTTAGAAGCACCATTCCTATTCCAAGATTGAACACTTTTTGCATTTCTTCATCAGATATATTGCCTGTTTTTTTGATTAGCTCAAAAATAGGTAATATTTTCCAAGCATTCCAATCAATCTGCATTTTGCAATTTTCAGGCATAATGCGTTCAGTATTTCCAACTAATCCGCCACCTGTTATATGTGAAATTCCTGTCAAAAGCTCCGCTTCAACTAACGGTTGCACTTCATGTAAATAAGATTTATGTACTGCTAAAAGTGCATCGCCTATAGTAGCTTCCAATTCAGACATATACGTTTCGGGCTTATATTTTTCAAACAATACTTTGCGCGCTAGTGAGTATCCGTTTGTATGTAGTCCGCTGGATTGCAAACCTATCATAACATCGCCTGTAGCTATTTTTTTCCCATTTACAACTTTGTTTTTATCTACAACTCCTATTATAGTTCCGCTCATATCATAGTCGCCGTCTTGATAAATTGAAGGCATTTCGGCTGTTTCACCACCTATAAGAGCACAATTATTCTCGCGACAAGCTGTCACAAAACCACTAATTACGTCAGTAGCTACATCAGGATTTAGCTTTCCAGTAGCAAAGTAATCAAGGAAAAACAAAGGCTTAGCTCCGCAACAAAGAATATCATTAACACAATGGTTTACAAGACAAGCACCTATCGTGTTATGCTTGTTCATAGCTATAGCTATCTTTAGTTTTGTACCGACACCATCGGTTGAAGCTACTAAAATAGGATGAGCATATTCCGGAAATTTTGCATCATAAAATCCACCAAAATGTCCTATATCCGACAAAACTTTTTCATTAAAAGTAGATTTTACAAGCGGTTTAATTCTACGAACAAGTTCGTCACCAGCATCAATATCAACGCCAGCTTTTTTATAAGTATTTTCCATATTTTTCAATAAAATAATAAGTTAAAGTAAGTATTTTTATATTATTTTTTCTTTGGATTTCGCCATTTCATATCATGATAACCGGGTCGTTCTTTTATAACTTGTTTGAAAAATTCATTTCCATATCCAACACCTTTTGGAGAGCGACCTTTATTTTTATTGACATCATTAACATATCCATCGTTGTATTTCATTACAAGCTCTCGCCATAGCTTTGTCCATTCTACCATAGTGTTTTCAGCTTGAGAAATAGAATATTCTGTTAGATATTGACTAGCTAGCTTTGGATCTGTTTTCAATAAATCTAATGCTGCTTTTTCTATAGCTGGTTGATACGTCAAGTATTTATCTTCTAATTCAGCTTGTTTTTCTTGAATATCTTTTATTACATAAGAATATTTTTGATATGCTATATTAGCTACTAAGTTGAATATCCAAACAGCTGAATTTAGATTAAAATTAGCTACATCTGCATTAAGATAACATTCGGGTAACTTTGTTGAAGAACAATAAATTGGGTTATATACGGTTGAGTAATTATCATCAACGCCATACCAAAAAATACCACCAACTTCACGTGGCAAATGAGCGCGCGCTTGTGAAATGAACGAAAAAGCAGTTTGTTGAGTAGAAAGTGGTCTCTCCCAATAATAAGTTGTAGTATCGCCATCAATTTTAAAACTAAGTGGTTTCCAACGATATGGACAGCCGTAAGGACCAGCTGCTAAACCTTTTGTCATATCAAATTCTGTTCCTTCAAAATGATCACGCATAAAGTTTGCAACAGTTTTCAAATCAAGTTTTTTATCAGGCTTTATAGAAAACGGATAAGGTTCAGCACCTTTAACTGCACGCATATAATCGGAAGATAAGTTCAAAGATGGTGCTGACTTACGGTATAAAATCCAAACACGCCCTTCGCAAGAAAATAAGTTTGTTGGGTCCATAGGATCATAAGCATCTGCAAATGAAAACGGTTCCCCTTTTGATTTATCATAATATCCCATTTTTTCCGCAAAAGTTACAACATCTTCTGAATAGATACACTCTTCTGGATTGTCTGACAAATATTTTATACGAGCTTTGTTTGCGTGTGCTGCAACATGACCATCAGGAACACGTTTTGCAACCCAAACAGCACCTTTCTCTTTAGGACCTTTGCCAATCATCTCAAGAACCCAAGCTTCATTAGGATCAACTAAAGAAATTGATTCGCCAGAGCTACGATAGCCGTACTCTTTAACTAAATCTGTCATTATTTTCATAGCTTCACGAGCTGTTTTAGCACGTTGCAATGTTATATAAATCAATGAACCATAATCCATAATTCCTGTTGTATCTTTCAATTCTTCACGTCCGCCGAAAGTTGTCTCGCCTATCGTTAATTGCCATTCGTTCATATTGCCTATAACGCGATAAGTCTCAGGAACTTGCTTAATTTTTCCAAGATATTTTTCCCAGCCTGTATCCCATTCATAAATATCTATGGAATCATTTTCTCCATGTTTACCGCCCGCATGAAAATATATAGGCTCCATAAATCCACCTGCATCAGCGGTATATGTAAGCATAGTTGAACCATCAACTGATGCACCTTTAGTAACTATAAAATTCGTACAAGCTTCCGCTTCAAACGCAGAAAATACTAAAAAACTTAACGCAAAAATTGCTAACAACTTATTAATTAATGTGTTCTTCATAAATCTAAATTACTATTATTTTGAAATATTACAAAATAGCAATATACGATTTTTTTTCCAAAAAATAAAAAACAGAAACCAAGAGCCGCAATTTATACTAATATCACTACAAACTTAAATCTATTATCTTCTGTTTTTTTTATATTCAAAAAAAATGGTATAGAATTTGCGACATACCATTAAAAAATACAAAAAATATTATGCTATATTCTTCAACTATAAAAAAAAGCACTCAATTTATATTAATAATCTCTATATTAATTTTATTTTCTGCTTGTTCTCCGTCTGTACGTTTTACAAGTAAAAAAAATGATATTAGCTACGGGAAGCCCGCACAAGAACAGCAGCAAATAACACAAGAAAAAAAACAAGAGAAAATACAAGTAAAAAGAAAAACTAAAACACTAAATAAACAAGAAAATTTAATTGTTAAAATAGCTGAAAGCTGGTTAGGAACACCTTATAAATATGGAGGAAATACACGTAACGGTGTTGATTGTAGCGGACTGGTGAAAAACATATATGAAGAATTAGGAGTATCGCTGCCGCGAACTTCAAGAGAACAATATAGTGTAGCTATTCCGATAAATAGCCCTAAAATAGGTGATTTAGTTTTTTTCAAGAAAAAAGGACGTATATATCATGTTGGAATTTATATAGGAAATGATTATATGATACATTCTTCATCAAGTAGTGGAGTTATAAAACAAAATATACAAGAAAAATATTATGCAAAAAATCATGCAGGTTTTGGACGTGTTGCGAAATAATATCAAATTGAATAACAATTTGCCCCAAAATGTAGTAGTCAAATTAGTATAAAAAAATAATTTTTACCATTTTATTTAAAAATTATATCCGTCTATAGCTCTTATGCCACAAACGGATATACTTGTAATTATTTTCAATGTTTAATATCAATTAGACTTTTTTATATCAAACCTTTTTTATGTTTTTCGCTTAGAACTCTTATCATTTCAGCAGTCATAGCAGTAATATCAAAATCTGGTTTCCAACCCCATTCTTTTCTTGCTACAGAATCATCTATAGACCATACCCAGCTATCAGCTATAGCTTGTCTGAAATCAGGTTTATATTCTATCTCGAAATCAGGAATTATTTTCTTTATTTCCGCTGCAAGTTGTTTAGGAGTAAAACTCATAGCAGTTACATTAAAACCTGAATGATGTTCTAATTTATTAAAATCTGCTTCTGCTAATTGCATTGTAGCTTTAATGCAATCATCCATAAACATCATAGGCAACATTGTGTCTTCCGATAAAAAGCAGGTGTATTTTTCACCTTTTACAGCCGAATAAAAAATATCAACCGCATAATCAGTTGTGCCTCCACCCGGCAAAGTTCCATGAGAAATAATTCCCGGATAACGTAATCCGCGACAATCAAGCCCAAAACGTTGTACATAGTAATCACAGATTAGCTCACCTGTAACTTTTGTAATGCCATAAACAGAAGTCGGTTGCAATACGCTATCTTGTTTAACATTTTCTTTTTCAACATTCTTGCCCCATACAGCCATTGAACTAGGAATAATTATACGTTTTAATCCGAGCTCCACGCCTAAATCAAGAACATTAAAAGAACCATTGATATTTACATTCCAACAAAGCGCCGGATTTTTTTCGCCAACTGCAGATAAGATAGCTGCTAAATGAAAAATAGAATCAATATTATGTTTTTTAATAATATTTCTTAATTCGTCTTTATCCATAACATCAACAACTTCAAAGACACCATCTTCGCCAAGTTTCTTATTAGTATCCGGTCTTAAATCAGCTGCAATTACATTTTCAGTACCATATTTTTTACGCAAAGCTAATATCAATTCAGAACCAATTTGTCCTAAAGCACCTATTACTAAAATTTTGTTCATTTTATATTTCCTTACAATATTACTATAAATTTAATTAAACTATAATCTACAAAAATAACAATAATTCTAATGAAAACATTATTTTTTTTATTATTTTCTCAACAATGACAATAATATAATTTGTATTTCGTTATTTTATTTATGTTTATTTAACTATTTTTAAGGGTAAAATATGGTACATTACAAAGATTTAGGTTTAGTCAATACTAGAGAAATGTTTGCTAAAGCATTTAAAGGCGGATATGCAATCCCAGCATACAATTTCAACAACTTAGAGCAAATGCAAGCTATTATCCAAGCTTGTGTCGAAACAAGCTCTCCTGTTATTCTACAAGTATCTAGCGGTGCAAGAAAGTATGCAAATCAAACTTTATTGCGGTATATGGCTCAAGGTGCAGTAGAATATGCCGCTGAATTAGGGAAAAAGATCCCGATTGCTTTGCATTTAGATCACGGTGATACTTTCGAACTTTGCAAATCTTGCGTAGAAACAGGTTTTTCTTCAGTTATGATAGACGGTTCACATTTACCTTATGAAGAAAATGTTGCTTTAACTAAGCAAGTAGTTGATTACGCTCATAAATATGATGTTACTGTTGAAGGTGAATTAGGCGTACTTGCCGGCATTGAAGATGATGTCGCAGCAGCAGAACACATATATACAAGACCTGAAGATGTAAAAGATTTCGTTAGCAAAACAGGAGTTGATTCACTAGCGATTTCCATTGGAACATCTCACGGAGCGAACAAATTCAAACCTGAACAATGCACACGTAATGCAGATGGCGTGTTAGTTCCACCAGAGCTACGCTTCGACATTTTAGAAGAAATTGAACAACGTATTCCGGGTTTCCCTATAGTGCTACACGGCTCTTCTTCTGTACCACAAGATCTAGTGGCAGTAATAAATAAATATGGCGGAGCATTGAAAGATGCAATTGGAATTCCTGAAGAACAACTACGTAAAGCTGCTAAGTCTTCCGTTTGTAAAATCAATATCGATAGCGACGGCAGAATAGCTATGACCGCAGCTGTACGCGAAGTGCTACATACAAAACCAGCGGAATTTGATCCAAGAAAATACTTAGGACCAGCGCGAGACAATTTGAAAAAAATATATATTCACAAAAATATAAATGTTCTCGGAAGTGCAAATAAAGCATAAAGCCTAAAATATAAAACAAAAACAAGCGACTTTCCAAATAATTTTTATGTTGTTTGGAAAGTCGTTTTTTATATGCTCGCTTAACTCTCCACAACGACAAACTATCTTCTTCAATTTTAACACATTTTGTCGTAAAAATAAGTATTTTTTATTATTTTTGTAAATGGAAATTAATTCAACACGGCTTATAGCATTACAAAAACTAAATAAGCATTATAAAATTTCAAACACTAAGCAAAACATAAAGTTTGACAGCGAAAAAAAAACTTTCTAAATTAGACCAAGCTTTAGTTAATGAAATTGTAACAGGCGTTATTCGTTGGCAACTGAAATTAGATTTTATTTTAGATAAAATTTTGTCGCGAGGTTTGAAACACACAGATCCGCAACTTGTAAATATCCTTAGAATAGGAACTTATCAAATATTATTTATGAATAAAATCCCCGACTATGCAATTTTAAACGAAACAGTAAATCTCACGAAATACTTAGCTTATAAAAAATATGCTACAAGTCTTGTAAATAGTGTTTTACGAGAGCTTTTACGAAATCCAGAATTAAACAAAGCACCTGATAGAGAAAAAAACTTGTTAGATTATCTATCTATCCAATACTCACATCCTAAAAGTTTAGTAAAACATTGGCTGAGAATTTTCTCAGAAGAAGAAACAGAAAAGCTACTTGAAAAAAACAACGAACGTGCAAAAATCACTTTCCGAATTAATAATTTACTAGCTAGTAATGAAGAAATAAAGCAATATTTAGATGAAAATAAAATAGATTATTCACTAAATAAGTACTATGAAAATATATTCGTTATAAATAAAAGTTCTGTAAGTTTAGAAGAAAATCCACTATTCAAAGAAGGAAAAATTACCGTCCAAGATGCTTCTGCTGTCATCGCAACCAAACTTATTGCTCCAAATGAAAATAGCTTTGTGATTGATATGTGCGCTTCTCCCGGCGGAAAAACTTGCCATTTAGCTGATATGATGCAAAATAAAGGAAAAATACTAGCTAATGATATTTCTAAACAGCGAACAGATTTAATCGTTGAAAATATTAACCGATTAAAAGTAAAAAACACGGAAATTTCTATTTCAAACGCACTAAATATAAACGAAGATATTAAAGCTGACTATATCTTACTTGATGCACCTTGCACAGGCTCTGGAATAATTAGAAAATTACCTGAAATTAAATATCTTAATCGCGAAAAAACACTAAAAAAAACAGTAGAAATACAAAGGAAACTACTTGAAAAAGCAACTAAGCTATTGAAAGAAAATGGCGTTATAATATATTCAACTTGTAGCATAGAACCAGCTGAAAATATGGAAAATGTGATGTGGTTTCTAAAGAATTTTCCTCAATTTTCCTTAGAAAAAGCCGATAATTACGTAAATTCATTTTTTTGCAAAAACGATTGCGTGCAGATATTTACTCATATACATGATTGTAACGGCGCTTTTGCTGCAAGATTAAAACACAATACATAAATATTGTTTTAACTAAAAAAATAGACTAAAATATGAAAAAAATATTAATTATAATCATTGCAACTTTTTTCTTATTCTCTTGCTCCGAAGAAGAAGCTCCACCAACTCAAAACTTAAACGGAATATGGCGAATTTTTCTCGGAAGCGAATACTCTTTGGTATCAAAAGATATTGAAATCAAATTTTTAGATACAATCCTTTCTTATGATAGTTTAGCAATGCAGATACAAGCTAATCATGATAAAAGACATATAGTTGCAAAATATGACTTTTCTAAAGACTCTACTTTTATTCTTGATATAAATATCACATACGATAACGACCGAATTGTTGGAAATGAAATAAGACATAACGCAACAAGTATAGATTCTATTTATATTTACGGAAAAAGACTTCGCGATTTACCTGAGCCTGAAGAAGAAGAAACGGAAAAAGATAAGAATGAAGAAGAAACGCCTCAAAAAAACATTCAACGACATTCTAATTAAGTAATAATAAATTATTTCGTTTCTGTTTTTTTATTCCTATTGTCTGAACTATGATTTATAGGATTTTGGGTTTGATGTGTTTCTTTGCGTAACTTCCGACTTCCGTCTTTTGACTACCCCGTCAAGCTAGCGCTTGCCACCCCTTCGTTCCGAAGGGGAATTTGCAACCTGACCTTTAGGGACGCTGAATTTTGAACATCATAATAATCATATTTCAGACAAAAAGGACGTATGCAATGCGCCTCGTCATTCAAGCCGAAGGGAAATTTGTCCACTATATTTTAGATGAAAATATTATTCTAAATGGTATTAAATAACAAAATATGATTTTTTATACAAAAAATCATTATCTTTGTAATTTCAAACTTAACAAAAAAAATTTTAAATATGAAATTAGAAACCGGCAATAACGGAAGCATAATAGCTTATAAAGGAATTTATCCTAAAATTCATCCTTCTGTATTTTTATGTGAAGGTGTTCGTATTATTGGTGATGTTGAAATAGGTGAAGATTCTTCAATTTGGTATAACACTGTAATTCGTGGTGATGTAAATTACATTCGCATAGGAAAACGCGTAAATGTTCAAGATATGACGATGATACATGTAACACACGACACTTGTCCTACAATTCTTGAAGACAATGTTTCTATCGGTCATTTAGCAGCTATTCATGGTTGCACATTAAAGAAAGGTTGTTTGATAGGAATAGGAGCAAAAGTTCTTGACGGTGCGGTAGTTGGCGAAGAATGTTTAGTTGCAGCTGGTGCTGTTGTCCGTGAAAACTTTACTGTTCCGCCTCGCGTTCTTATTGCTGGTGTTCCGGGTAAAATCATTCGGGATCTAACACCTGAAGAAATTAAACGTGTTACAGACACTACTACAAATTATATGAAATACGTTTCTGAATATCGCAAAGGATTAGAAGACGCTGCCAAAATGTAACAAAAAAACCCGAATATCTCATTCGGGTTTTTTAATTTTAAGTCTATTTTTTTAGATATATTCGCAACGACAAGTAAAATGTCTTAGATATTCTGCTTCCCAAGTTAATCTCATAGGACGCAATTTTTCGCGATTCTTATAAACTTCAATCACAGCTTCTGCTATATATTCCATATGGCTTTTTGTATAAACACGACGCGGAATAGCTAATCTTACGAGTTCCATATTAGGTGCAATATGATTGCCGTCTTTATCTTTTTTACCGAACATTAAAGACCCAATTTCTGTGGTGCGAACTCCGCTTATGCGATAAATTTCACAAGCAATTGATTGTCCCGGAAAATGTTCTGGTTTTATATGTGGTGCGAAACGTTTCGCATCAATATATATAGCATGTGCGCCTGCTGGCATTACAATAGGCACTCCTGCAGCAGTAATAGTATCAGCAAGTTCTTTAGATTGATTAACGCGATATCTCAAATAATTTTCGTCAACAACTTCTTCAAATCCGATAGCTAAAGCTTCTAAATCACGTCTTGCCAAACCGCCATAAGTAACAAAGCCTTCCATTACTATAAGATTTGTACGACATTTTTCAGCAACTTGATCAGAATTAGTACCAATAAAACCACCTGTATTTGACATACCATCCTTTTTAGCACTCATTGTTGCACCGTCAGCATAAGAAAACATTTCACGACAAATCTCAAGAATAGATTTGTTTTCATATCCTTTTTCACGAGTTTTTATAAAATACGCATTCTCTGCAAAACGGCAACAATCAAGATAGAGAGGAATACCATATTTACTAAGTACTTCTTTAGTTTCACGAATATTAGCCATAGAAACAGGCTGTCCACCGCCACTATTGTTAGTAATAGTTATCATTCCTATAGGAATATTTTCAGCTCCATATTTTTTTATAGCAGCTTCTAATTTTTCTATGTCCATATTACCTTTGAAATCAGCGATAACTTCAGGTTGAACACCAATATCAGTAGGCAAATCTACAGGATTAGCGCCGATAAATTCCAAATTACCACGAGTTGTATCAAAGTGAGTATTATTAGGAATAACTTTACCTTCTTTTGCAACAACACTAAACAATACTTTTTCAGCAGCACGTCCTTGATGTGTCGGAATTATATGTTTGAAACCAGTAATTTTTTTTACTGCTTCTTCAAATTTATAATAGCTCACTGAGCCCGCATAAGCTTCATCACCATCCATAAGAGCTGCCCATTGCTTAGAGCTCATAGCTGTTGTACCACTATCAGTCAAAAGATCAATAGTAATTTTATCTGAACGCAAAGCAAACGGATTATAAAACGCTTCCTTTAATGCAGCTTCACGTTCTTCTTGAGTTGTTATATAAATATGCTCAACTGTTTTAATTTTAAATGGTTCAATATGTGTTTTCATAACTTATACTTATAAAATAATGAAAAAAATTATAATTTTAAAAATATAGCAAAGATACAAATATATTTTTAGAAAATTGTCATAAAAAGTAAAATAATATCAAATATATATTAACATATACTATGTAAACAAAATAGTCGCTTTTTTACTTGAAAGCGACTATTTTTACATCTAAATTTCTAATACTATATCATTTTCAGTTCTTTACCGATTTTGATAAATGCAGAAATTGCTTTTGTCAAATGTTCGTCTGAATGTGAAGCAGAAATTTGCACTCTAATTCTGTCTTTTCCACGTGGTACAACAGGATAAGAAAATGCTGTAACATAAATTCCTTCTTCTAACATTCTATCAGCAAATTTAACTGCTAATTCAGAACAATTTTCGTATTTCCTAAACATTATAGGAGTTATAGGATGTTCGCTTGGAATAATATCAAATCCTGCAGCGTTCATTTCACTTCTGAAACGTTTTGTATTTGCTTCTAATTTATCTCTTAATTCTGTTGATTTTGTTAGAATATCTAAACATTTTATTGTAGCTCCAACAACTGCAGGTGGCAAAGTATTAGAAAACAAATATGGTCTTGCTTTATTGCGCATCCAATCAACAATCGGCTTATGAGCTGCAATACATCCACCACTAGCGCCGCCTAATGCTTTTCCAAAAGTCGTTGTAATAATATCAACACGATCCATTACATTATAAAGCTCGTGAACACCTCTTCCGTGTTTTCCCATAAATCCACTTGAATGACTTTCGTCAAGCATAACTAA
Source organism: Ignavibacteria bacterium (assembly GCA_012518115.1). Classification (GTDB taxonomy): domain Bacteria; phylum Bacteroidota; class Ignavibacteria; order Kapaibacteriales; family UBA2268; genus JAAYTD01. Next base: position 26,348 of record JAAYTD010000031.1, read on the forward strand.
AGCACCATATTTTTCAGCTAAATCACATATTTCATCAAGCTTAGCTATATCGCCATCCATAGAAAAAACACTATCGGTAGCTATAACCATAAAACGACTGCCTCTTTCTTTCGCTTCTTTCAAGCAACGCTCTAATCCTTTTACTTTTTTCCCTGTAGTAGGATCTGTTTCTTCAACATCACGCATATCGCTATGATTATAGATCCAACGTTGTGCTTTACTTAATCTTATACCATCAATTATTGACGCATGATTTAAAGCATCTGTTAATATAGCATCTTCTTCTGAAAATAAAGGTTCAAAAAGAGCTCCATTCGCATCAAAACAAGAACAGAATAAAATAGCATCTTCCATACCTAAAAATTTTGCTATTTTTTCTTCCAATTCTTTATGTATATCTTGCGTTCCGCAAATAAATCTTACGGAAGATAAACCAAAGCCACGTTTATCAATAGCATCATGAGCAGCTTTTATAAGTTCAGGATGCGAAGATAAACCTAAATAATTGTTAGCACAGAAATTTAAAACTTTTTTGCCCTTAACAATAATTTCAGCCGATTGCGGACTTTCTATAATACGCTCGTGTTTATATAAATTTTGAGATTCTAGTTCTTGTAACTCCTTTACAAGATATTCTTTAAGATTACCAAACATTTTTTTACCTTTCTATAAAATTAATGAATAATTATTTCGATATAGTTTTTATTTTCTGGAAAATTATAATATTATAAATATACAAAAATTATTTCAGAATATTGATATTTTTAACAATTTATCTGTCATTAATTTCAATACTTTTTGAAAAATAAAAATGAAGCTAAGGAACACAAAAGAATCTTTTTCATAAACTACCTCGCTACTATAAACTTAAAACTTTCGTCATTTACACGCAAAAAATAAACGCCAGCCGGCAAATTTTGTATATTATAACTAAATACATTCTCACCTACATAATCACCTTCTGCTACTATACATAATTCTTTGCCGCTGTTATCAAATATCTTTATTAAACAATGACTAAAAGAAGGTAAAAACAATGTGAAACGTAAGAACTCTTTATCTACAAAAAAATTACTAACAATTGCAGAATAAGAAGATACAGAACCAGTAGAATCTATAGTATAAACTCCTATATTGACTTCTGTAACTCCATCTCCTATACTTTTTGTAGTATCGGCTAAATAATAACCATTGTGATAATCCAATAAATAAAGTGGCGTCCAAAAATCCTCTAATACACTACAATTTGAAAAATCATATATACGATAATTAAAGCCTTGTTCTTCGTTACTGCCTAATATAAATATATAATTGTCATTATCTAAAAAGGAGACCTTACTACCAAAATCATCATCTTTTTTACATTCATTCACTAATTTACCTTCCGCATCTAAATCAAATACTTTAATATGATGAGTATGACCAATTATATCGCCATAATTATCCCGAATGTCTTCTTTACACTTAACATATAACTTATTATCATCACTTAAATGAAATGGAGTAGAAGTATATCGCTCATCAATATAACCATTGTATTCATACCAGCTCATTGTTAGTCCGTATAATGCCTTATGTGTTTTTGCATCATAAACTGTGGTAAGCAAATAAGGCGCCTGATAGTAAGAATCATCGTGTTGCTCGGTTAATACTACATAATACTTACCGTCTTTACTTGTTAACAAACTATCGAAACGGGTTTCGTGTCCTAATTCTATCTCCGTTAGTTTTAAGCTTTCTATGTTTAATACTAAAAGTTTACCATTACCATAGGGATATGGTGTAGAACCTGAAGTATCTAAAATAAAAACAGATGTATATAATTCCTTATCGTCAGCACTAAAAAATACTTTCTGATTTTTATAAGACTTGTAACTATAAGGCAAAGGTATTTCTTTGTAAAGTCCAAAGTTTTGCGTATCGTAAAGAAGTATTGTTGGAGAGGTCACTGATGAACTAGGAAGCATAACTGCTAAATACTTGCCATCATGTGATATAGTACCATTACCTATAGCTGAAGTATAATATAGTATTTTACCATTAAGAGCATCTAATACATAGATATAGTTAATACTACTACCATAATAAATAACTATAATTTTTGTACCATCGTCAGAAAAACGTTGTTCTTGCCCATAAACCTGATCGTTTTTCCATACTTGCTTAAACACTTTGCCTGCGGAAGTAGCGCTACTTGGTAGCATTAAAAAACCGAATAAAACAAAAAATAAAAATGAAGTTAAAGGACGAAAAAGAATCTTTTTCATAAACTACCTCGTTGAAAATTATTAAAAAAAATATAGCTTATAAATAAGACACTATTTTTTTGGTTTTGTTACATTTTAGTGTTTTTTTATATTTTTTTAGAAAATTATTAAAAATAATTTTGTACAATATACTTTTAATTAGATTCTTCTAATTCAGATAAAGCTTCTTCAACTGTAGGAAAATATGTAAAGAGCTCTTCTATTCGCGTAATACTAAGTAAATTCTGCAAAAAATCTTGAACGCCCACCAAAATTACAGGGACTTCACTCCCTTTATATTGACGATGAGCTAAAAGTAGTGCTCCTAAGCCCGAACTATCCATCATAGATACATCAGTTAAATCTATGATAAGAGCTCTTACATCGGGTTGAGCAACTATTAAAATTTTTGCTTTCAATTCAGCAGCAGTTTTACCTTTAATTGTTTCGTCTAAAACTTTGAAAATTACAACATCATCTTTGTTTTCTAATTTGAAATTCATAGCTATTTATAAGAAATATTAAACTTTTTTATAATTATAGAAAATGAATTTAACATTATTTTTCATAATTTCATATTTTTTTTTTAATTTTATAGAAAATAATTTGAAAAAATATGAAAAAACAAACAAATTTTACAATTATACGACTTTCTTCTATTGGCGATATTGTTTTAACTTCTGCTTTAATCAGGTCTATAAAAAGTACGTATCCTGAAGCAAAAATAGACTTTATAACAGATAAAGCGTTCAAAGAAGTTCTTGAATTTAATCCACATATCAATAAACTTATTTTATATGACAAAAAAAACAGCTTAGCTAGTAATGATATTTTGAGAAATGAAATTTGCGAAGAAACAAAGATTATTGATTTACAAAATAATTTTCGTACAAAATTTTTGCTAAGAAACTTCAAACAAGTTGCAAAAATGAAAAAAAGACGATTACAAAAATTACTCTTAGTTCATTTTAAAAAAACTCCTAAAGAACAACCAATAATTCCGCTTTTATATATTCAAACAGCAGAAAAATTTTGCATAAAACATGATGGTAACGGATTAGAATTTTGGTTAGAAGAAGAAAAGAAATTAGATTATTATCCACCTGCTGAAAATAAACAAAATTTTAAGTTACAACGCATTGGAATTGCACCCGGCGCTAAACATTTTACAAAACGTTGGCTTACAGAAAACTTTGTTGAACTTATTGAAAAAATACACAATAAATTTAATGTTGAATTTTACTTGCTTGGCGGAATTAGTGATATGAAAATTTGCGAAGAAATAGTAGAAAAAATAAATCGAAAAAAGCAAAGTATCAAAATACAAAATACGTCAGGACAAACTTCCTTACTAACTAGCGCCAAACTAATTGATAGTTGCGATATAATCATAACAAACGATACAGGACTTATGCACATTGCAGCAGCACGACACATTCCTATAATTGCAATTTTTGGCTCTACAGTAAAAGAACTTGGCTTTGCTCCTTTTGGCGTAGAACATATTATTTGCGAAGCGGAAGTTTCTTGTCGTCCTTGCACACATATCGGACGTGCGAAATGTCCTAAAAAACATTTTGATTGTATGCAAAAAATAACAGCAGAAAAAGTATTTCAAGATTTTGAAAAATTTACAAATTATTTACAAAGCAAATAAGAAATTTTGCATACAAGGTATTTTTAATCATAGTTCAGACAAAATATAAAAAAAGACAATGTAACTTTTATATAAATCACATTGTCTTTCTTCTTACGAATTTATTTAACTTTTACTTTTGAGCCCCACTCTCTTCTGGAGCAGCATCTATAAGCTCAATTTCAAAAATAACTACAGAATGTGGCGGTATAACTCCCGTATCTGCATCGTCATATGCTAAATGTGGTGGTGCATAAATTTCCCATTTAGAACCAACTTTCATAGTTAAAAACGCTTCTTTCCAAGCAGGCAATCCTATTTCTTTTAGAGAAATTTCAGGAGCTGTTGGCATATTGTAAGTATTTTGAAATTCTTCGCCATCAATGAATTTTCCAATCACGTGAAATTGTACTTTATAATTTTCTTTAGGAACAATTCCTTGTCCTTCATTAATAACTTTATATTGCAATCCACTTTTTGTAGTTATCACGCCCGGTTTATTTTTATTTTCAGCTAAGAATTTTTCTCCACTTTCTTTAGCTACTTTTGAACGTTCTTCATACTTAGCTTGTCTTTCTGCTGCTTTTGCTTGCTGTTTTTCAGACATCATATTTTGCAAGTTTTGCATAACAGAGTCTCTTTCTTCTTTAGAAAGTAATGCAGTAAAAGTTGTATCTTGAATTTTCAATCCGTCAGCAATTCCTCTATATACATAATCAAGATTTACATTAATAGAGTCATCAGCTAAAGCTTTAAGATAATTACTACCAATATCATATCCAAGTGCATAGCTATATTGGTCATATTCGGCAGTTGGAGCGCTCAGCTCTTTTTCTTTTACATTTTCTTTATTACAAGAAAACAATAATAACGAAAGTGTTGCAATAGCAACGATGTTTTTTAATTTCATTTCTTTTAAAATTTAGTTTAATAAAAATTATAATTACTTATTTTTCTTCTCTTCCGAAAACGTTCTTTTTTAGTTGTTCAACATCTACAATAAGATCGGGCAAACGTCTTAAACAAGCTTCAATTTTAAAAGCAGTAATCTTTGGTTTTGCAGGCGAACCGAAATACATTCCTTCTTCTTTAATTGATTTTGCAACCCCTGATTGAGCAGCAATAATCACATTACTAACCGTTTCTAAATGTCCTGCCAATCCTACTTGTCCGCCCAATCTGTTTCGTTCCCCTACTTTTGCAGAGCCAGATATTCCGACTTGTGCTGCCATTGCTGAATTTTTTCCAACTTTACAATTATGAGCAATGTGCACTAAGTTATCTATTTTAACTCCATCTTCTATAATAGTACTATCAAGCAGCGCTCTGTCTATTGTAGAATTTGCACCAACTTCAACTTTATCTCCAATAATTACATTACCTAAATGAGGAATTTTATCGTAAGAACCGTCTTCTTTATTCTCAATAAATCCAAAGCCGTCTGATCCTATAACTGCACCAGAATGAATTATACACTCATTTCCTATAATTGTATCTGAATAGCAGACAACATTTGAATTAATTTCTGTTTTTTGTCCTATAATTACATTGTCATAAAGCACTACATTCGGCTTAATAACAACATCGTCTGCTATCACACAATTTGCACCAATATAGCAACGCGCTCCAATAACAGCTGATTTGCTAACTTTAGCAGTAGCATCAATTATAGCACTTCTATGTATAGTACCCTTTTTCGGCTTACTATTATTAACAACTACTAATTTAAGTATCTTAACTAAACTTAAATAAGGGTCTTTACATTCAATTATAGATTGCTGAGGTTTCGGCACTAAAACTATACCTTCTGGAACTAATATACAAGAAGCTTTCGTTTCACTTAAATATTTTTCATAGTCGCTCCGCGAAACAAAAGTTAAATCTCCAGGTTTACTGTTTTCAATACGACTAATATTAGTAATGGAAGTCGTTTCTGGTCCTATTAATTTCCCATTAACAATTCCTGCAATTTCTATAGGCGTTAATTTAATTTTGTAATTCAAAATTCTTCCTTTTTATATAATTAATTTATCTAAATAATCAACATTGCATCACCATATATTAAGAAGCGATATTCTTCTCTAACCGCTCTTTTATATGCTTTTAATAAAAATTCACGGTCTGCAAATGCAGCTGCTAGTAACATAGCAGGCGAATTTGCTTGATGAAAATTAGTAAGTAAGCGAGTTACAACTTTAAAATCATAAGGCGGATATATGAATTTATCCGTCCAACCACGATTCGGTTTGACTTTCCTATTTGTTAAGACAGACGACTCTAAAGCACGTACCACACTAGAACCCACAGCATAAATATGTTTTCCCATACTCAAAGATTTATTAATTGTTTCAGCAGCTTCTCGTGTAATTTCAAAATTTTCTGAATACATTCTATGTTTAGTTAAATCTTCTACCTCTATCTTATCGAAAATACTTTGTCCTATATGCAAAACTATTTTTACTATTTTCACACCTTTTTTCTTTAACTCATCAAGTATTTCATTAGTAAAATGTAATCCTGCTCCAGGTGGAGCTATAGAAGCTATGTGATCATCACTTGCAAATTCTGTTTGATAAGAACGTTTATCAAACTCGACAGGTTCTCTCTTGATATAATCAGGAAGCGGCATTTCGCCAATCCTATCAACTATTCTATAAATATCTCCTTCGTAAAAGAAACGCACAGAACGTCCTCGTGAAGTTGTATTGTCTATAATTTCACAAAATACTTTCCCATTATCAAAATATATTCTATTGCCGATTCTAACTTTCCTAGCCGGCTCAACTAATACATCCCAGATTTGCTTCTCGTCCATTCTACCTTCGTCACCTACAAATCCTATGCGAGACAGGTCTATGTTTTTTGGCTGTTCAGCCTTTAATTCTCGCAATAAAAGTACCTCTATATTCGCATTTGTTTTTTCTTTTTGACCATAAATCTTTGCAGGAAATACTTTTGTTTCGTTCAAAACAATACAATCTCCTTTCTGAAAATAATTAACTATATCTTCAAATTGTTGATTTAATATCTCACCTGTTTCTCTATTTAAAACCATCATACGAGATGAATTGCGAGGGTCTACCGGGAATTTAGCAATTAAGCTTTTAGGAAGTGTGTACTTAAAATCTATCAATCTCATAAGTATTATTATACCTTTTAATTATATCTTTTTGATTTTTTGAATAAATATTGGCTATAATAGTTACAAAAATACACTTTTTTTTATCTTTTTCCAAATAAAATTGATTATTAAATAGAAAAAACGTATATTTGCAAAATTTATGAACAGAACAACACAAACTCTAAACAAACAAAATAATTATCTTTTGATTTTACAAACTGCATTTATAGGAGACGTTACACTATCGCTATTTTTTGCTGAAGAGCTCAAACAAATTTTTCCCGACAAAAAAATAATTTTCGTTACAACAAAAATATCCGCTCCAATTGTAAAATGTGCAAAAGCTATAGATGAAGTTATTGTTTTTGACAAAAGAAAATCTCATAAAAAAATCAAAGATATGAAAAAATTAGCTGATGAAATCAACGAGAAATTTGAAATTGATATAATTTTTTCTCTTCATCGCTCAATGCGTTCTACCCTATTTACAAAGTTTATTAATGCAAAAAAACGTGTAGGCTTTAATAGTGCTGCTTTTTCTTTTTTATATGACACTAAAATAAAATATGCAAAAAATCTACATGAAAAAGATAGAAATAGTGCTTTTTTGTCTATATTTAATGATGTAAGTCATAATAAACAGAACAAGATAAAAAATGTTGAAATTACAATTTCTAATCAAGATATAAAAACAACCGAAACATTATTAGAAAACTTGCCAACTAATAAAAAAAATATAACAATAGCTATCGGATCGGTATGGAACACAAAACGCTGGTCTGCAGATTATTTCAAAATTCTAGCAGAAAAACTTTTAGAAGTAAATTACAACGTGATTTTAATAGGGTCAGAAGCAGAACGCACTGAAAGCGAAACAATCGCTAATTCAATCGGAGCTCATTCCTTAGCAGGCAAAACAACCCTTCCGCAAACTTTGCAAGTTATAAAAAATTCTGTTCTTTTAATAACTAACGATTCAGCACCTACACATTTTGCAAGCATACTGAATGTGCCAACAATTACAATATTTGGACCAACTTCACCAATATTTGGATTTGCCCCATTAGCTGATTTCTCTGAAGTCGCAGAAGATAAAGAACTTTTTTGCCGCCCTTGTTCAATACACGGCGAAAAAAAATGTCCGCGAAAAAATCACATGTGTATGAACAATATAACACCTGAATTTGTCTATAATCTAGCTATGAGTATTTTAGAAAAATGCAAAAAACAAGAACAGATTTTACCCAATTAACATTAAACAAAATCTATACTTGTACTCCGTCTGTTAATTTCTCAAGTCCAATTTTTTGTACAAATATAGTACTTAATCTATAAGCAGTATAAGCAAAAAATAGAGCTGCATAAACATCTATAGTGTAATGAACTCTTTGAAAAAGCACCCCACATACAGTAATAACCAATCCTATACTTAAAAAACCTCTTAACTTTTTATTTTCGGTCATTAATAAAGCCATAAATGTTGTAGAAGTATGCCCTGAATAAAATAAATCTTTAGTAATAATTTCACCGCCGCCGAACAGAATTAATATCGGATCTATAAGCGGAATTGTACCTGGTGGCGGGTCAAGTGGCAACAAAAACAAAGCAAAAACACGAAAGAAATAAACAAGAAAATATCCACCTAATAATTTTAGAAAGTTTTCAGGCTTCAACAGAGCTGCTAAAATTGCTATTAAGTGCGTAAGATATATTGAAATAAATGTCAAAGCATTTAATGCTACTGGTGGGATTTCCCCTAATAATGGATCTGAAAAAGAAAATCCCGGTCGGAGCTCTATTTGTGAGTGAAATTGAGAAATAAATGCCATTAGCATTAAAAAAGCAACAAACATAGATGTTAGAACAGCTACAAACTTTTTGTTCTTAGTTGCTTCTTTCCAACGTAATTTTAGAGTATTGATATAGTTTTTCATAAAATTCATTTTATTATTTCCACCGCTTGATTTCTATTTTTAATAGCTGTTTTAAACACACCATCTTCTAAAGCACTCACTGCATAAAAAGCAGAACTACCCCAAAAATAGTGAGCTATGTTCGCCTTTAACTTATGACGAATTATTTCTTTATCTTTTAAGAACATTTCTTCGTTCCAAATTTTCTTTATATTATGCGAAAAAACTCTTAAATGCTGTAAAATTTCATCACTCACATTATAATTAAAAAGGAAATCTTCGAAAGTACTATTTGCAATCCCAGAAAATAAATGCAAATTTTTGAATACAAATTCTATCATAATACCTTTTGAAATCAAGACATCAGTTAGTAAAGTTATAGTATCTTTTGCACAAGTAATATCAGGCATAATTCCACCTAAATTTATAATAGGTCTTTTTTTTCGCTTCGTATAATAAACATCTAATTTTGTTGGCAGATTATCTTCTTCCAATCGTTTTTCCAACTGTTTATAAATGCTAGTATCAGATAATTTGAGTTGTGGATCTATATCTAATTTCTCTTGCTTTGATTTTTCTATTGGTCGTCCCGAAGGTGTAATAAATTTTGCAACTGTAACTTTATAACCCGTTGTATCTATTAAGTTCCAGTTTTTTTGCATAGTGCCTTTTCCAAATGTTTTTTCTCCTATCAAAATACCTCTATCCAAATCTTGTATAGCTCCAGCAAAAATCTCACTTGCAGAAGCACTGTTGCCATTTATCAAAACTATTAAAGGTGTTTTTTTAAAACTTCCTGTACCTGTCGAGATAGTATTATACTTAAAATCTGCTTTCTTTGCAAAACTTTCAAAAATAGTATCCTTTACGTCCATAAATTCATTAATCATCTTCAATGCAGCATCTAAAGTTCCTCCACTATTATCTCGCAAATCTATAATAATCCCTTCAAGTTTCTTTTTATTAGATAGTTTACTAGCTAGTTCCGTAAATTCTTCATAAGTTTTTGTAGAAAAACGAGAAATTTTTATATAAGCAGTATTTATATCTGGAATAACAAAATAAGAAACTATTGATGGCTCATCGTACTTTTTACAAATAAGAGAAACTGTTTTTACTTCTAATGATTTATAATTCATCCACTTAACAAGAATTGTATCGCCTTCTTTTGCACGCAATTCACTGTTAATTTTATAATAATTATTTACATTAGCTTCAATATTATTGACAGAAATCAGCACTCCACCCCGCTGTATTTTTGCATCTTCGGCAGGACTATTTTGATCTACATCTAAAATAAAAATTGTATCGGCAAGCAATTGTGTAGTAATTCCAATAGATTCAGTTTGTCCTTGATTTGAATTAAAATATTTACTCCATATAGATTTTGGATAATAAGCATTTTGTTTATTTACACTTTTCAACATCGCAGAAAATGCAGAATCGCTCGCCGTATAAATATCAACACTATCTGAACTATATTCGTACAATGTTTCCAACATAGAACGAAATTTCCGTGTTTGGAAATCTATAATAGTAGCTATAGAATCTTGTTGAGCATAAATCCAATTATTTGTCACGAATAATAAAATCACATATATGATTATTTTTCTCATTAATTTTCCTATATCTAAATCAATTATTTATCATTACGTAAATATAAAAAAAAGAGTTCTTTTCAATAGAACTCTTCTGATTAGCGGAGAGGGCGAGATTCGAACTCGCGGTAGAGCTTTGAACCCTACGACGGTTTAGCAAACCGCTGCCTTCAGCCACTCGGCCACCCCTCCGTAAAATAATTTTTAACAAGGTATATTTTATTTCAGTATAAAACAGAAATAAATAGAACACAAAAATAAATAAAAAAAACGAATTTACCAAATTTTTAGAAAAATTATATTATTTTTTCTATCTCAGGTATTAAAATTTGTTTGGCTTCTTCTATTGTCATATCATGAAATCTGCAACCGGCTGCATATATATGCCCGCCTCCGTCATATTTAGCTGCAAGTGTTCGTACATCAATACCGTTACGAGAACGCAACGAAATGCGAAGTTCACTTTTTTCTTTAAGTTCTACAATTAGCAAGCCTACAAAAGAGTTTTTCAAAGACAAAGTTTTTTCAGCATATCCTTCTATCATATCATCATTTGTATTTGTTTTTTTAAACATTTCATCAGAAACAACCATGCAAGAAATTTTATCATTAGCAAATGTTTCTAAATTTGAATAAGCAAGTCCTAATAATCTAATTTGATTTAAAGAATTTTGATTATAAATTGCATCATAAATTTTATCAGGCTCCACTCCTTTAGAAACTAGATCTGTAGCAATAGCTAGTACTTTTTCATTTGTATTGCTAAACCTGAAATTTCCTGTATCGGTCATCATCGCAACATAAATTGCTTCAGCAATATCTAATGAAATTTTTCCACCTGTTTGATGTATTAAATTATATACTAATTCACCTGTTGAAGAAACATTTGTATCAACTATATATAAATCAGCTATATCCTCACCATCAACATGGTGATCAATTATAACTTTTCTTGCGCTAGAATCTTCAATATGGCAAGCCATGTTTTTCAACCGTCTAAAGCTATTTAGATCTAGCATAAATATCACATCAGCTTCATAGATATGTTTGTTATGCAAATCAGGCACATATTTTTTTACTTTATTTGAATTTGTCAAAAACTTCATGTTTTCTGGTGCATAGCTTTCTGGTACCAAAATATGTGCTGACTTCCCATTATCTACAGCAAAATTATATAAAGCTAGTGCCGAACCAATAGCATCACCATCAGGATTAATGTGAGTTGTTATTATAATTTTTTCAGCTGAATATAGAAGTTCTACTGCTGCTGCATAATTTAAATTTGTCATTAAAATTGATCCTTTCTATTAAAATCGATATTGTAAACCGCCAGTGAAAACATTAAATTTACTAATACTATAATCTAAATAAATAGTTATAGGTCCTATATTTTTATTAGCTCCTATCGTCCATTTTATATGGTTTTCATTTACTTTAACATAAGAAGTTTGAGGTTGATCATCACCTGGATATTCAGGTGGATCTTTTATCCAATTATCAGGATTATTTGGATCTTGCTTCAACAATCCTAATGAAATTTGCATCTCATGCGGCAAATAATATTTATAGCTACCGTCAATATAAATACTTTCGTATCCAACACCTGTATAAACTTCAAACATATTATCAAAATTTTTGCTAAAGCTTAAATTTACGTTATAGATATTGCCTGTTGCATCTAAATTTGCTTTCGTTACGCCAACAGTATTCTCTAAACCCGTATTTTGATAAACAAATTGCAAAGCTATATCAACTGGAGCAGGTTCTATTCTTTTTACACTATTTCCATCAAAATTTTTATCTTCAAAAAAATATTGAGACAAACTATGTTTTAGCCCTATTCCCCAAAAATGAAATTTTCCTATATATTGCCCAAGATCAATAGACGGAATAAATCGTATTAGCAATTCCGTACCGAACAAAGAACCTATTTCTAACTGCGGAACTCCTGCAATAAGATGCGTAACATCACCACCGCCATATAGAGTAAAATGTTCAGGCAAAGAAGCAACTGTAGATTCTATCATCTCAGCTGCCTCTGGATATTGTTTCAATATTAATGGCATAGCAGGATGTTTTTTCACTAGTTCCACCATAACTGAATGTGGAAGTTTCAAATAAGTATCGCCTTTTCCTAATGAAGTTGAAGCCAAAGCAGGTGGCACAATAGTTTTATCAACCACAACACCTTGATAAAGCAATGTTTGCAAAAAATAATTCAATAAAGCAGCCGTATCTTGAGAAGTTACAAATCCAAGAGCAGTTAATAAATCAAATTCTTGCATAGGAAATTGCGGAGTAAAACTACGCATTTCATCAATTACACTTCCATACATTCCATTAACGCTAATTCTAAAGTACGGCTTGTTCACTTTTTTAGGAACATAAGCTGAATGATAAAACGCAGAATTCGTAACTGAATTTGCTACTTTCGTCGTCGGAGCAAGATAAGATTGAGCATTTGCATCAAACAAGTCTTTACTAAAAGCACGACATAAAGGCACTACATAGCTATTAGGAGGTGCTGAAGTCAAAGTACCAGTCAAGATAAAGAAAAACAATAAAAATAAATTTAAAAACTTTGAAAACGAATAATTTTCCATAAATACATTCAACTTAACAAAATTAAACAGACGATAATTTAATTATAACCAAGCGAAAAAACAAAACAAATTTACAATAGAAAGAGTGAAAGTTGAAAAAACAGCTTAAATATAGATTAAATTTAAGATATTTTTAATTATTTTATGTTTTTACATATTTTTTTCTTATTTTTAAAGATATTGTGTGGTGTTATATATAGATTAAAATTAATTATAAGTAATTGAGTCAAATACCTCTTATAGCTATAAGCATAATAGTTAATATAGAATAAAACATAAAAACACTAATAATAATTTGGCTTATAATAGCTAGAAGCTAGAAAATATACAAAAAATTAAAAAAAATTTATGGCAACAGAAAGAATCACAAGTGAAAAGATTGTAAAAACTTCACATTTCGGAGAAATAAAAGTAACTCCGGAAACGATTTTCTATTTTGAAAATGGTGTATTAGGATTTGAAGAGTTAAACAATTTTGTTCTTATAACAGAAGATGAAACCGTACCTTTCAAATGGCTGTTAGCTATTGAAAACCCTGAAATTATTTTTCCGGTAATCAGTCCGTGGTATATTATAGACACCTATAATCCAGGTAAAAATTTTAATTTGGAAAACAATGTACTTTTTGCTATTGTTACTTTAAATGATGGCGAGGGAAATATCACTGCTAATTTAAAAGCTCCTGTTGCACTTAATGTTACAGAACAAACTGGCGAACAAATTATTCTTCCTACAGATAAATATGCATTAAATCATATTATTAGCCAAAAAAAATAGAGGTTCATAATGTTAGTTCTGTCAAGAAAAACTGGTGAAGTTATTACCGTAGGAAAATCAATTACTATCACAGTACTCAGCAATGATCGAGGAATTGTTCGTTTAGGTATAGAAGCACCGAAAAATGTTCCTGTGCATAGAAAAGAAGTTTTTGATAAAATAGTTGAGCTAAATCAACAAGCTTCAAAATTTCGTTTTATTGACCTTAAAAATGCGATTTCAAACAAAGAAGTTGTTGTTGTACGAAAAAAGAACGAACAAAACTATAATAAACAACATAATCAAAATCTTATTACTAATAATATTGTTACTAAGAAAAAATAAATCATTAGATTAATAATTTAATTGTGAGAAATTATTCTGTACTTATAATAGAAGATGATATTTGGTTTAGAAGAGTTCTTTCTAAAATTATGGAAGAACAAGGATTTTCTATTAGATATCAAGCTGTAACAGGTTATGAAGGAATTGCACTTGCTGTAGAACATGCTCCGGATCTAATCCTATTAGATATCTTAATGCCGGAATTAGACGGCGAACAAACTTTAAGACTTCTTAAACAAATTCAAAGCGTAAGAAATATACCTGTCATAATTGTTTCTGCTTGTTTAGACCCAGAACTTGTAACAGAATTAATACAATTAGGAGCAGCTGAAATTATAGGCAAACCTTTCACTTTAGCTACTGTACAAAGTAAATTAGAAAAAGTCTTCGGAAGCGAAAATTTATTGAAAATAAAACAAGGTGAAGAAATTGATACTTCTTATTTTATAAAAGATATTGACTACGATAATGAATTTAGCGTAAACAATATGATAAATAATGAGATTAATTTAGAAAATTTCAATGAAACTACCGCCCAAAAACTAAAAGAAGAAAACATCACTACACAAATAAGTTCAATTGTAGAAGATAAATTAAAAATTTATAACGAAAAAAACAACGGATCTGCCGAAAAGATTAAAAATATTCTCGGGGATTTGTCTCAAAAATAACAAATAGCTTTCCGGTAATTATGAAAAAAATAGATAACATAGCTTCTGTAAACGGTAGATTGCTCCTACATGAAGTTTATCATAAGCTTAAATTTGAAAGACAAAGAAATTCACTCTCCGTATTGCTAACTTTATGGCGTATCTGCACAGTCGAAACAGAAATAAATCAATATATAGATGAAGATGAAGTAATTATTCTGCACAAATTAGGTTTTTGGCGTGGCACTCTATTGTGGATAGAAGAAATAGTAAGTCGATATTATTTTTCAACAATAAATTCACTCGTTTATTTTGGTGCAGCTGTTTTACTCGTGCTTATAGGACTTAACAACTTTACTGACAAAGTAGATAGTTCTGTCGTTGTCTATGGATTAGCCTTTGAAGCTTCTATGCTCCTATTAATGTTTTTTATAATGCTTTTCACCCCTAATGATGATATTTTTCTCTTAAAAAACTATGAAAAAGAAGATGATTTACAAAAAGAATTACTTGAGGAAATCGGAGAAATAAGTCGTGATTTCGCTCTAACTTCCGCTCAATTAGAAAAAAGTATTTCTTTTTTTGAAACTATTATTGACAAACAAAATAGCCTTTTAGAAATTATTAGTAAAATATCGCAAACTAATATTGAAGCAGTAAATCCAAATCCAAAAATGATAGAAATTATGCAAGAAACTAATATAAGTATCGCTAAATTTAATGAAAACTTAAAGACTATAAACTCAACCCTTGAAGAAGTCAAATCCTATGAAATTCAAGCTATTGTAAAAAAAGAAATAGAGCTTTTTTTTACTGATAGATTTTCTAATAATTCCCATAATAAATAAAAAAAGACACTAAAAAATTATAGTGTCTTTTAATAAACTTCAACAAAATATCAAAAATTGTTATTGTTTTATAAATGTACTCCATTTGCTTTCAGTATCTTTTTCAATACAAATAGAATACCTTCCCGCTTGCAATTGCATTATATTCAATAGCAATGTTTGCCCTGCAACGAGCTCTACATTTTTTTCTAATACGAGCTCTCCAGCTATATTATAAATTTTTAATTTTGTTAATCCAAAATCTTCACTCACCTCTAACAACAATTGTTCGCTGGTAGGGTTAGGATATACAAATATTGAGTTTACAATATCATTCGTTGCAATACTTTCAAAATTATCTAATCCAAAAGAATAAACTATTCGCTTCCCAAAATCTGGGTTAAAAGTTTTCA
Source organism: Ignavibacteria bacterium (assembly GCA_012518115.1). GTDB lineage: Bacteria > Bacteroidota > Ignavibacteria > Kapaibacteriales > UBA2268 > JAAYTD01. Next base: position 42,456 of record JAAYTD010000031.1, read on the forward strand.
ATACTTTCCCATCGTTACTAACTATATCAAAAGCACCTTTCCCTTGATTAGGCACCATCCACGAAGAAAGTCCGTAGTAATATCTTGTATCTTCAAATTCCAAACGATAGCAACCATTTGGTAAATCTTTCAACTCAATATTACTAGTTGAATTAGCACCTATAGCTTGATATGTTTTTACAACTTCATTTTTAAAATCATAAATTTTCAATACATAATCATTCGGTCTCAAATTACTTCTATAACGAATTACGCAATTATCTTTATTGTAAGTATCAGGAATAGAAAATCTTGCTTTAGCTATATTATTTTCAGGTTTTTCATCGCCATCGACTACAACTTCTATTAAAATTTCAGGATTATTATTATCTGTTGCTAAAAATTTTGGATCATTTAAGCTAACAACAATAGTATCGTAACTTCTTGCTTTAATGTTTTGTTCAATTAAGTGATTTTCAGTCTTTCCACTGTTCTTCAAGATAACTTCACAACTTGCTATGTCTTCGTCAGAATTGTTTTGAACAATAAATTTTATACCGTTGCATATAGGATTTAATTTACTATATATATCTTCTTTCGAAGGTGTTATAATTTTAAAAACCTCTAAATCATTTTTATATTTTGCAGCAGCATATTCAACAAGATGGAAGTTTGCAATATAGTTTCCTGTTCCTATTTCCGGAAACTGCAACAAAGGAGAATTGTCCGTTTGATAGTTTATAGCTACTTCATTATTTTTTACATATGGTGTCAAATCAACTTCATAATCTTTGACTATATCGCCCGGACACCAACCTTCACGAGCTAACATCCATGTGCCACCTTGTGGCCACACCGGATTTTCTGTACAATTTTGCCATATTTTCCACTCTGCAGCTACTTCATACTCATCTACAGTAGGACCTGCATAAAGATAATGTATGTTATCCAAAAACTCACAGCATTGTGATTGATGTTGCGTATTAGGCACCATTCCATGACCTGTTAAACGTACTTTTAATTTTGCCGATTTTGTTTCCGGTAAAAGCTTAACTATTGCATCAGATATAACTTTATCCGTTCCTAAATCTTTATACGCATAGCTACTAACAGAACCCCAAGGCTCACTAATTCTTAAAACTTCTCTATTTGGCTCACCTTTTATAAATAGAAATTTAAGATCTATTAATTCTTGATTGTTATGTGCTATAATTTCAACATTACCACGTAATTCGTTCATATAATCTGTTAGATTATATTCCCATTCAAAACCATTTTCACCTAAAGATAAATTAATTCCATAAGGAGTTATAAATCGTCCTAATTCAAAAACATCTTTTTTCGGATAATGTTTTGTTTCATAATCAAACAATGCATTTTCAACAGTAAATTCTTCAATGTCTTCAGTAATTTCCGTTGAATCTATTTTGTTACCATTTTCATCATAAGTATAAGAATAATTAGAGTATTTGTAATCAATTCTTTCTATTTCAGGATAATGGTTATCTGCTGAAAAATAAACAATTGAAATAGGCAATTGTTTTCTTTCTTGCTGGATAGTATTTTCTTCTTTAGAATAAGTAAAATCGCCTGTATAGAGCGTTATATTTGGTAAAAAATTTGTTTGCGTCTCAAGAAGAGGAGCATCATTAGAAGACAAAAACTCAACTTGCCCAACAACTTTTGCCATTGGAGTTTCAGGAATAAGCGAAGGTAAAATAAGAGTTAAAGTCGCACCATATTCTTCCATAAAAAGCATACAGATTTTTAGATGGTCTTGCTTTTGGTGCTCTTCTGTTATAAAAGTTTTATTTTTCCAATCTTTTATTTCTTGTTCTGTTAAGCCAGTATCCCATACACGAACTTGAGCAAAACATGCATCTGCATTTTCCGATATATATGTTTCTGTTTTTGCATCAACGTTTTCTGGTTTTAGTTTATAAAAATCTCCACGACCTACGGAAAATCGGACTGGCAAATCATCAATAAAACGTGAAAGATATACATCCCAGCCATGAGCATACCAATTAGTAAAACCTAATGGTACAGATAGTCCATTAACAAAAAGTTTTACAACATCTTTACACTCTTCACCATCTTTTCCGTCGAAAACTAAAGCAATATGAGCCCATTTTCCAACCATTAGAGGCGAATTATTAGAAGTTACCGTACTATTCATATCACTTCTGAAATTTACTTGTAACTTCATATTATTTTTGTCGTCAGGTTGATTTGCCGACAAAACTACTTTATCGCCTAATCTAAAAATAGTCCCTTCTTTTTCCATTTTCACCCAAGCTTCCCAAGTAAAATTTTGTTTTCCAGAAATTGTTGGCAAAGATATAGTCTCAATCCAAGCATTATTTCCATCGAGTTTAGCATAATTACACGGTACTATAGTCACTCCTACATCTTCTTTAGAAAACTCTCCTTTTAGTTTATTTTGAGTGTTAGGTTTTACTGTAGCTGTTATATCAAGAATCAAATTTGATTTCCCGTCATATACAAAATCTTCGCTGAAATTCAGAAAGAATTTACCGTCTATGCAATCTTCTTTTGTTATAAAAGTTTGAAAAGCTACTTCTTTAAAATCAAATCTAGTATTATATTCAACAAGTTTACTAGCTGCCAACTTGTTCGCACTAGCTATACGTAATGTGACATTTTTCATAGTATCTAAAATCTCAGCCTCAAATGAGATTTTACCTATTTTTGTTCCTTCAACTATATTTTTCTCTGTCAATTCTTTATTAGTTAATAAAAATTGATGTCTTGTAAAATTACTTAATTCTTCAGTTGCATTACCTATAGCTATCTCTGTTACGTTATCTGCTACTGCATTTAGTTTAACATTATTAATCTTAATTTTATCAAGAATAGGTTTTGAAGTAAGTTTTAATTTTGTACCTGTTTCCGGCTTTTTAAAGTTTCCAAAAGTATAAACAGGATGTTGACAAGTATTGAAAATTACTTCATTTGTAGGTTTTAAAATTTTCAAATGCGTGGTATAATCCCACTCGCCACAATGATAATTATCATGTTGAGTTTTTGGATCACATTTTAATCTATATTTTGCAATAACTCGCTCAAATTTTTCCTCTACTGACGGAAAATGAAATGTTGCTTGACGTGTAAAAACTGAATCAAAAGTAAAAGTTTGAACAACAATAGTATCAGACCCCTTCAAACATAATGATGTAGTCGCTAATAATAGTGTTAAAAAAAAATGTCTCATAGCTGCTTTCTATTTGTTTGCATTATTAATCATTTCTCTAATAGCTTCAAAAGCTTGAAATTCTAACAGCCCATTTGAATTAAAAAAATGAGCCTTAAAACTGGCATTATCTTCAAATCCGCTTAATTCTCCTCTTAACTCTACATTAATATTGTTCGCTTCAATTTCTGTTACAATAAATACATACTTCATTCTACCACTAGTCCAAACACCACCACGAATAAAAGGTGGATCAAGTGCATATTTTTGAATTTTAGGAAAAACAGTTGCATCATTTTGAGCAAAAATACATAATTCTGATTTTATAACACCACGCGATTTTCCATCTTCCATTTCTCTTATTTTTTGACTTAAAATCTGGCAAGATATTTCTTTCTCAATAAAGGTTTTACAAGCATCAAAAACTGTTTGAAAATTTGCTTCGAAATTCTCTTCATATTTTTCTCGTAAATATTTCAACCTTTCAGGTACATTTTTTTCTTCTTCTGTTTGTGAAAAAGCAACAAATTGGGTTTGTGACAAAATAAACGCACAAGCTATAAATAAAATAAATTTTTTCATTTTTTCACCTTTCTTTTTATAAATTTAGTTAATAAAATTAATTGTATTCCTGTTTTTTAAAATTAATAATAAATTAGCAAAAAAACAAAATAATTTGAACTAAATATTAACAATATTAATTTTTCATATCTTTATTTTGGAAAAAATTACTAAAATTAAAATTGTGTATTTTTTTAAAAAACAAATATTGCATTTTTATTTACAACAAGATGAATAAGTAAACTATGTAGCTATGGATGGATAGTTAAATCTAAATATAGACAAAAGTTTTTTCTATATGAAAAAACGTGGTATTATGAGATGAGTTACGAATTTGAAAATAGTAGAAACGCAAAAAACACCCTAAGAATACTCTGCAAAATAATATTTTTTGGAGTAATCTATTTTTTATTAGCACGAAGAAATTTAGAATTCGCCAAGTTCTTTTAGGAGTTTCGCAGCAGTTTCACGTATAATTCCAGGATCGTTGTAATATCCCATACGAATTTTTGCTCTAATAGAATCCATTTTTGATATATCTAAAGAAACGTCAAGCGTATCTATATTATCTTGAATATTATTTTCTTTTGGCATTTCTTCGATATTTTCTTTTTTATGTTTTATTTCTAGATTATTTTTAGTATTTACTAATTTGTTATAAGGTGTTATTTTCATTGTTCTATTGATCATTATATAATAATAATTTTTTTGTTTTAGTAATTTCCAATAATTTCTCTTTTATTTCTGAAAGCTTTGTTTCAAAGAAATTTATATTTTCTTCTTCTACAGGTATAATTTTTTCCATAAATTGTGTCCATCTATCTGTTGCAGGAATTTTAACTCCTTCGCTTGTTGAAATTAATTTATTTAATTCCTCTATACTTTGCTCTCGCTTTAGATATCTATCCTCTATTGTAAGAATATCTGAAGTTTCATCAAAATTATTTTTTTTTATAATTTCTGCTATTTCTTGAGTCAAGCTAATTATTTCTTTAGAAATAATTTCAAACTGTTCTATAACATTAAACTTTTGCATCTGTAATTTGCCCTACTTCTAAAGTTTTATTTATAATTTTAGCTATTTTCAGAGTAATCTCTGATGGATATTGTCTTATAATTTCATTTGTTTCTTTATCAATAACTCGCATTAACATTTCTTCAGTTTCTTCATCTTTTACAAATTCAAAATAAATTCCTTCAATTTTAGCTATACTCTCCATTTTTTCAGCAAGTTTTTTATATGTAACTTTCGGAGAATCCTCTTGCGAATTTTTATTTTCTTCCTTGTTACGGCTATTATCAAGTTGATTATCTTTAATGTTTTTTCTATTTACATCTAATTTTTCTTTTTTTGCAGATACATTTTCATTACTTAGCATTTCAGCAAAAGCATTATCTGTATTTTTTCTAAAGGTATTATCATATTTTACTCTATCATTTACTATTGAAATGTTATTTATTGTAGTAATCATAATAATCTCCCTCCTAATTTATATATATAATAATATATTTTTTTAACCATACTGTTGTCTTAACAAACTGTCGTAACTACTTCCATAATTACCTATAGTTCCCATTGTATTTAATAATAGCAATTGATTTTGCGCCTTATAATATGTTTCCAAATAACTAGTATATTGTTTCCTATAAGACTCTGCTTGTTTGTCTATTCCTTGTTTAACGCTCTCTATCCTTTTTTGATTATACTTAAGTTGGTCTTCTATTGCCGATAAGCGATTTTGAACCAACCCATTTTCTTCTTCTTTGCTCATAAGCGAACTAATTGTTTCACTTATTTTAGCAGCAAATCCTGTAGAAGATGTGAATAAATCGGCAACAAGTTGTGCGCCATTTTCACGTTTTAGTATATTTTCTAATTTACTTGAGTCAGTTAAAGATAAAATATTTTCAGAATTTATTGTATATCCGATTTCTGAAATATATTTTGGAACATTTACATCATCTGTTTTTACTAAACTTATCGCTGCAAAATTCCGGAATTCACCTTGCAAAGCACGTATAGCTGAATCATTTCCTGATTTATCTTTAGCTACAACTAAATAATTAGCTAAGCTATTAAATGCAGTAATAAGAGGTTCTATCAAAGTTTTAACTGCCTCTGTATCTATAGCAGTTTCTAAAGCAATAGGAAGCTCATCTGTATTTTGTACTTTTTTCAAAGTAAATGTAAGTCCGTCCACAGCATCATCAATTGTATTAGAAGACCGGACAATAGTTACGCCATTAAGTTCTATTATTGAATTTAGTTGAGAAGCACTTGCAACTTTAAAACCCGGACTTTGAGAATCACTTTCATAAACTTTCCTAACATTTCCAGTATCTTGAGAAATTTCTGCATCAAATCCTATTTTTTTCGCAAATGTTGATTCAGTGGTTTTTTCTTCATTTATAAATACAATTTGATTTGCTTCGCCACTGTTTTTAGAAGTTAAAGTTATACAACCTGTTTCAGCTGTTGTTTTTATGAATGAAGCATTTAATAAACCGCCAAACCCTCCGTCTTTTGCAGAGGCATTTATACTCTTAACAAGATTTTTCAGTACAGTTTCATTCGTATCTTCAGCACCAACTGTTATTTTAAATGTTTTTGTTTCGTCGCCAACTTTTATAGAAAATTGTTGAACGCCTACACCTAATTTACCATTTCCATCTACTGTATCTTCATTGCTGAAAATATCGTTTAAATTGAATTGAGCTCCAATAAAGGTATCACTTGTAGCTAGTTGTTGAACTTTAACCGTATTAGCTCCTAAAGAAGCTTTACTGTTTGCTGCAACAGAAACAAAATCATTATTAGAAGATATTACTTTCCTCGTAATAAATTTTTCATCAATAGTATCAACTTTCTGAAAAGTAGGCTTACCGTTCTCGTCAAGTTTAACTTCTCCAAACTTATCTAATTCTTTAGCTAAAGAACTTAACTTAGAGAAAACTGTATTAAAGAAAACCTTTTTATTGTTAAGCTGTGTTGCTCTTGCTTCTAAAGGCGCAACTTTATACTGTTGTGTAGATCTAAAAGCTTCAATAAGTTTTTCCGTATCTGATTGTCCTGTTGTGTTAATACCGAAATAGGATGCCATGATTTATTTCAAAATTATGTTATAAAGATAGAATAAGTAAAATTTTATTTTTTATTAATGCTACTATCCAATATTGTTAACTGCGTTATCGGTAATATTAGTATCTTCTTGTTTTTTCGGCTTTTCCTCTAAGTTAAAAGCCTTAGCCCAAGTATTACGCAACTCCGTAATAATATAAAGTGCTTCATCACTTTTATTTTGGAAAATACAACGCTGACAATACTCATAAAGTCTATAGAGTCTTGTCGAAGTTTCTTCATATTCAAAATTCAATGCGCCCATAAGTTCTACTAATACTCTTGTCATTTTTTGCGTATCACCTCTTTTTGTAGAGACTATAAACAAATCATACATCTTCAAGATAAGTTTCTCTTTACTCCAAGAATAAACTTCCTGTTCTAAGTATCCAGGTACTTTTTTATTATTAGCATATAACTTATTTGCTGCAAGTTGTTGTCCTATTAGTGCCATAGTTTTTTATTTTATGAATATAAATTAATTTGATTTCTTTTTTTATCGGCTTGTTCGATAAAAAACTTTAGTTTTGTACTGTTAAAACAAACAAAATGAATATAAATTAATTTATTATTTGAAAAATATATATTAAAATCGTTGAAAATAATTATAACGAAATAGGTATTTATTTATTTGATAGCTAATTAAAATATTGCCGAAAAATCCAAATTATAAATTTAATCTAAATCTTTCGGCAATTAGCATTCTGTTATACTCTATTTACTTATCAGTTCTTAAAAACCAATTTTTTGATTATATTTTATTGCAATAACTGCAAGAAAGTTGCTGGATTTTGGTTTGACTGCGCTAAGGAAGTTAGCGATGCACTTTGTAAGAACTGTGCTGTAATAAGTCTCATTTGTTCTTCTGCTATATCAGTATCTTCTATTCTTGATATAGCTGCTTTATAGTTTGTAGTTTGGCTCTTCAAAACTTCTTCTTGCGAACTTAATCTTGTATGTATTCCGCCGAGATAAGAAGCTACTTTGTTTATATTATTAATAGCTCTTGATAAACTCTGCAAAGTTAGATGAACTCCTGTACCACTTCCTCCATTACCGTCATTAGTAAATATACCTAAATCATTAGCTGCTACTTCGTTAAAGTCTTCTAAGTTAAGACCTGCAACTCCAGCAAAAGAAGTAGCCGCGCCTGTCATTAATTTAGTTTCTTCTAAGTTTACTATCTGTCTGTTAATAGTTTCCGTTGTTAGATTACCATCTTCATCAACTCCTGTATTGCGTGTTTCATCTGGTCCAGCAGTATAGGTCACTGCTTGTCTAATTGCTTTTGCATCTTTTGTTGCATTTAAGTCAAAAAGACCAACTGTGGTACTATCGGGAGAACCTGGGACATTGACAATATTAAATTCTTCAAGATTGTTGGTTGTTAAATCAATTTTTACTGTCATTAATTCATCATTAGCGTAATAACCTGTTACCCAGTCGCCTGAAAAATTACCTTGTAAAAGTTGTTTTCCACCAAACACTGTTGAATCTGTGATGAATTGGATTTGTTGCGCTAATCTATAGCTTGATTTTGCAAGAGCTACTTTTTCGTCTGAGCCTAATGCACCTGACGAAGCTTGAGCAGTAGCATCTTTAATTTGTGTAAGAAGAGCGCCTATTTGATCTAAGGCATCTTGTGCTATACCGGTTACGTTCTTTGCATCACCGGCAGCTTGCAACGCAGCTTGTAAAGCTCCTGTACGAGCTGTTAATGACTTTGATGTAATATAACCTGCAACATCATCTGATGCTGAATTGATACGCTTTCCTGTAGAAAGTCGTAATTGACTGCGAGCTATAATATTACTCGCTTCACTTAATGAATTGTAAGCATTTTGAGCTGGAATGTTAGTCCGAATGCGTGCGCCACCACTGATTGGTATTGGCATAAAACCTCCGTGTTTTATACAAATTAAATTAAAAAAATATTTAGTTTGAGGGCTTCCTGCCAATTATTTGTCCAAATAACCGCTAAAAACGGTTTGAAGTATCAGTAATTTTTTTACTATCTGCTTCTTTTTACATTATCGTCGTCTTTTTCGATAACTTTAGTTTTTTTTTAACAAAAATTTAATTTTATTTTAAATTGTTTGTTTTATTTCAAAAAACAATTGATTAATTCTTCTTTCAATGCCATTATCGGCACTATTTGAAAAAACTAAATCAGAAGAAAAGAAATAATTTTCAAAACGTTTGTCAAATAGGATACTAGCTTCTTTTTCTTTCATATCACACAAAACAGGACGAGTAGCTAAATCAATTCTTTGCAAACAAGTCTCTAAGTCGCTATATAGATAAATATTATATCCTGTCCGCCTTATTAGATTTCTGTTTTTGTCATTATCTAACGCTCCTGCTCCTAAAGCAACAATTTTCTTTTCTTTGTCAAATGCTATTTTTTCTAAATACTGACTTTCTTTGTTACGAAAATAATTTTCTCCGTATTTAGAAAAAATTTTCTCAATCGACATATTTAACTCACTTTCAATCATTTTATCTAAATCAACATAATTAACCTTTAGCTTTTCTGATAAAATTGGAGCTATTGTAGTCTTTCCGCTGCCACTAAAACCAGACAAATAAATATTATTTTTTGAAAGACTTTTAGGTAATTCTTGTAGAATATCCTTCATATCATCATTTCTAAGATTTATTTTATGATTATTAAAAAATATTTGAAAGGATTTAATCGCTTGATAAAAAAGCCAATTATAACAAGGAATAACCTTGTTGTATTCTTGCTGGAAATGTAAAATCGTATTTTTATCAGAATAGTTAGCTATGAATAGTATTGCATTTTTCTTAAATTTTATATTTTTTAGAAAATTATTAAATTGCGGAATAGCAACAAAAACAATATCAAATTGTTGCAAGTTTTCAAACGATTTTTCTTCATTCTCTATAAATTTAACATTAAATTTATGAGATAAGTTCTTAGCATTTTGAGTAGTACGATTAAAAATAGTTATATCGGCATCTTTGAATAAATTTTGAATTACATAAATAATTGTAGCTGCCGCTCCTCCAGCACCTATAATCGCAATTTTTTTCTCTCCAAAATCTACATTTGCTTTAAAGATTTCTTCTTGTATACCAAAAATATCTGTATTGTAAGATATGATTTGTTCATCAGCAAAGTAAAGAGTATTTGCAGAATCTGTTTGCTGCACTCCATAATCCAATTTATCACAAAATTTAGTAATATCCTTTTTGAAAGGTGAAGTTATATTAACTCCACTCAATTTCATTTTTTTAGATAACAAAACTACTTCTTCGCTATCACTTGCAAAAATTCTTGTATAATAGCATTCTTTCAAATCAAACTTCTTGAAAAAAGTATTATAAATTATTGGACTTTTGCTGTGAGAAATAGGATTACCAAACACCCCAAAAAACTTCTTCATAGTTTTTACTCTAATTACAATGGAAGCAATTTTTTTGCATATCTTCGTAAAGCATCTGTCCTGGTGCTTGTGGTTTTCCAGTATGACAATACATAAACTGTGCGCCGAGTTTCAGCGCCTCTACTCTCGCTTGCGGGAACTTATCCGACATCGGAACAAGAATTAATTTTTCTCTTAAGCTTTCAAAACGCTTATAAAAAGAAAACAGATAGTCAATTTCAGCTCGCGTTTGACAGGAAACCGCTATTTTATAATAATCAGGCAAAAACATATACATTCGTTCTATAGCTTCTTCAATCTCACTTTTCCAAATATCATAAGAACCGAAGTTATGATAAGAAAACAATAATTGAGGCATAAACCCTGTCATATTATTTCTGACCCTATTTACAATTAAAGAACTTAGATAACGTATAGGAATGTCAATTATATTAGCACCACATTTTGCAGCACATAATGTATAAGATAAAATATCTTCTTGTTTACAGGTAGAAAAAGATGCTATAACACGATCTGCAAAAGGTATTACACTAGCTAGTTCAAAAGCACTATAATTTAATTTATCTAAGCATAGTTCGACAAATCCATATTTTTGCATAACTGGAATAATCTGTATAGGTTTTCCTTCTGTTATGCTAACACACAACTTACTATTCATCTATATCTTCAGCTTTATCAATGCCGAGAACTTCAACATCTTCTACAATTCTTTTTACAAGCCCTTGAAGAACTTTGCCAGCACCTAGCTCAATAAATTTTGTAATACCATCAGCTTTCATTTGCCTTATTGATTGCGTCCACAGAACAGGAGCAGTTAATTGTTTTATAAGCGACTCACGAATATCATTTGATTTTAGTAACGGTTTTGCATAAACATTTGAATAAACTGGAACTTTAGCATTATTGAAATTAATTGAGTTGATAGCTTCTGCTAATTTATCTTGTGCCGGTTTCATAAGTGGCGAATGGAAAGCACCACTTACTGCAAGTTCCTTAACAAGCTTAGCACCTGCTTCTTTAAATCTAAATATATTATCACGCAAATAATCGGCAGAACCCGCAACAACAACTTGTCCCGGCGAATTAAAGTTTGCAGGCACAACGACATTTCCAGAATCAGATAGAGTTAATTGTTCGCAAATCTCATTAACTTTATCATCATTGAGTCCTATAACGGCAAACATTGTACCAGGTGCTAATTCACCAACTGTAAACATTAACTGACCTCGTAAAGAAACAAGATTTAACGCATCTTCAAAGCTAAGAACTCCCGCAATATATAACGCTGCATATTCACCAACTGAATGACCAGCTACAGCCTCACAGTTAACTTTGTTACGAATAACTTCATAAACCGCTACTGAATGCAAAAATAAAGCAGGTTGCGTATAACGTGTTTCCGTCAATTTCTCAATAGGACCTTCAAAACATATAGTAGAAAGTGGATAACCAACTATAGAATTTGCATTCTCAACCATTTTAGATATAATATCATATTTGTCCGCCAAAGATTTAATCATTCCAACATACTGCGAACCTTGTCCAGAACATAAAAAAGCTGTTTTCATATTTCTTTATTAAATTAATTCATTATAAATATATTTTACAAAGTTACAAAATTATTTCTAATCTATAATTAAGTTTTTAGAATAAAATATTGCAAATTGTTTTTTTCTAACAGGTAGTTTGCAACTTAAACAAAAAAGTAAGAAAAAAATCTTATTTGCCATTAAAAGAGAAAGTTAGAATTGTTAAATCATCTCGCTGTTCAGCCATTTCACTATATCTCTCTAATTCATTTATAATTAAAGAATTGACTTCGCTAGCTATATTTTCTTCATTAACTTCTAAATTAGATATGAAGTTTTTAAAGTTTTCCAATCCATATTCTTCATTTTTTTCATTTCTCAGTTCATTTAATCCATCTGTAAAAAGCACACAAAAATCATTTTTATTCATTTTTAATGTAAATTCTTCTATTTTATCAGCAAAAGAAAAGTCTCTTGCAATCCCATTATTTATCAATCCTATCCCAAGTCCAGCAGGTTGATAGAACTGACAACTGTTCGAAAGTTTTGCCAATAGCGGTGTATGTCCTGCACGTGCAAAAGTTATATTCCCATCATCATCATCAATTCTAACAGCTAACATTGTAACAAACAATTTTCTATCTATTTGATTTATTTCAAAAGCCGAATTTATGAGAACAAGTAATTCTTTAGGCGAGTTAGCTAGTGGCGCTAAGCTTGAAACAATACCTTTTATATATGCCATAATAAAAGCAGCAGTTATGCCTTTCCCTGAAACATCTCCTATTATAATACAAGAACGTCCGTCAGCTAATTTAACAAAATCATAATAATCACCACCAACTTCTTTTGAAGATTTAGAATGTACATCAATACTATATGAAGGAAAATCGGGACAAGATAGTGGCAATAATTGCGCTTGTATTTTTTGCCCAAGTTCTAATTCTTTGTGCATCTCAATAGATTCTATGCTCATTTTCACATTATTATAGACTACATTCATTATATCAAACAAAGTATTCATCAATATTAAACTTTCTTCATTAAATTTATACTCTTTTTTATCGATTAAAATTAATGTTCCGATACGTCGCTTATTTGATATTATAGGAATAATTGCTACAGAATTTGCCTCCGGAATAAATTTTATAAAAAATCTCCAATAAGAACTAGTTGGTACTGTTTCTATAACTGTTGGCTCTTCAATATCATATAACATTTCTTTTAACTTAGAGTTCTTATGTAATTTATATATTAATTCCACATCAATTCCTTCAAAAAATGGAACTTCAACATGTTTTTTAGCACTATTTTTCTTATATAGCTCACACCAAGCTGCCGTAGCTTCCGTAGCTACTTTGGTATCATGTAAAATTTTTTTTAGCAATAAATTAAAGTCAGTCCTTATTGAAATAATATTTTTATAGCTATTACTAATTAGATTTATTTCATCTGTTTGTTTGTCAATAATTTTAGCTGTCGGCAGAGATACAATTAATACAAAAAACAATTTTATAGAATATGCTATAAATACTATAGCTGCTAACATTAAGAACATTCTATAATTATAGTTAATTACTAAGTAATTTATATCTTGTCTTACTTGTATTACTTGTTGAATTGAGAAAAAACCTATAAATAATATTAGTAATGTAACTGAAGTTGTAACCAATAAAATATTTTTTTTCGAGGTTGTTAGTGTGGCTAGCCATCTAAAATTATTTGTAATAGAAAAGATAAGAATAAATATTGTCAGATAAATGATAACATTAACTGTTGAAGACATTATTTGCTGATTAAATATAATTTCAATCAATGTAATAACATAGGATAGAAGAGCAAGTATTATTAGAACAAGTATTATAGATTCTGTATATTTATTTTTGAACAATATCAGCCATTTATATACAAAAGACATCATTTTCGTAAATATATATGCTGCTATTATAGAGAAAATATCTATTGTTGTTATATAGCTAAGAGTATTTGTGTTATAAACTAAACGACTATTGTTTTCTACAAATAACATTATTAGCAGCATAATGAGAACAACAACAACAGATATTCTTATATAATCCTTAAAAAACTGCTCTTTTTTCTGCTTTATTTTACTAATAGTATTTTTTAATTTTTGATATTCAAAAATTACTAAAGTAACAATAAGAATTACAGAATGGAAATAATTGATTAAATCAAAAGAAAATGAATCAAAAGAATTAATAAGATAAAATACGACATTTATAGCTACTCGTAATAGAATAAGAACAAATATTGACAATAAAATAGCATATTTTCCATTACCTATATTATTTTCAATAAAATTTATTAAAGCTGATTTTATAAATTCTTTTATTCTTTTTACAGGCATTTTTATCATTTTCTATAATAATATTAGCTACATTTTTATCCTATTAGAAGGTATTTGGAACAAAAAAAGTAAAGCAGCAAAAAAAGTAGTATATACGGCTGACGCTACTCCATACTTTAGATAAAAAATCATAAAATTTTGTTCGCTAGTTTTTATATAAAAAAAGTAATAAATTAAATTATGCACAAATGCTACTAAGGCAACAATCAAAATAAAACGATAGTTTTTGGTGATTTTATGCGTCTCTGTTTCTTTATAAAAAAAACTAGCTGTAAAGGCAGCGACAGTTTTAGACAAAGCGTTTGTTCCTATAATATCTGCAGAAACTAAGTCAAAAAATAATCCTACTGCAAAAGCTGCAATTAAACTAAAAACAGTTTCTTCTTTAAGTGCAATCCATACAACTAAAATTATAAATAAATCAGGTGTTATTTCTTGAATAGCTATAAAATCTAATATTGTAGAATGTACAAACAATATTCCTAAAAAAACTAGAATATAATTAATATATTTTTTATAAAATTTAAAAGTAAAATTTGTTAGCATTACTTACTCTTTTTATCAAGAAATTTTATTTTATCTTCAATTTCAGATATTAAACTTTGGATTTGTCTATCAGGTTCAACATTTATTACAAAAACATTCTTGGAATTAAAGAATTTTGAAGCAGGTTTAATTGTAATTCTACTGAAATGAGTGCCGGGCTCGTCTTCTACTTTTTCAACTGTACCAATAGGTATATTATGTGGATATTTTATACTAAACATAGAAGTAATAACCATCTCACCTTTTTTTACTTCATAAGCTTTTGAAATATTTTTTAAAAGCAAATTTTCGCCTCCTTCCCATACAACAAGTCCTTCGTTCTGACTATTTACTAATCGTGCCGGAATTCTTATGTTACGATTGTTAATGAGTTCTATAATAGAATAAGTATTGCTTGTTCCTATTATATTACCGAGCAATCCGGCAGAAGATCTTGCAGTCATCCCCACTTTAACTTTATCATTTGTTCCTTTATTTATAATAACATAATTTCGCATTTGTACAGAACTTTTTTGTACAACATCTGCCGCAATTACACTATACTCACTTTTATCTTTCAATGCAAGCATTGCACGTAATTCTTCGTTTTCTTGCTGCGCTTGTCTCATAGTTGCAACTTCCGTTGAAAGCTGAAGGTTCAGTTCAGTCAACACCTTATTTTCACTCATCAGCGAACCTGGATTAGGTATCCAAAAAAAAGTTTCTTGTAAATAACCTATAACTGTAATAACAACAGTTCTAAAACCACCTATAGCTGACGAAGAAGTTGTAGAAATCAAAGAAAGCGATATAATTACTAATGCTACAAAAACAAAGTAATTTTTAAAATCATTTATAATTCTTAAGAGTTTATGCATATTTCAAAACAGAAGTAACTTAACCCTTATAAATATGGTGTATGCTTAATTAAAACATTTTTATATTCACGTAAATTATCTAAAACAATTCCTGTACCTTTAGCTACTGCAAGTAATGGTTCTTCAGGAACACTAACTTTAAGTTTTGTCTCTTTTTCTATACGTTTGTCCAAACCTTGCAATAGCGCGCCACCGCCCGCTAACCATATACCACGATCATAAATATCTGCAGCTAGCTCTGGGGGAGTTTTTACAAGTAAGTTTATAATAGATTCATTTATTCGCTTAATAGAATCGTTTAAGGCATTTTCACGAATTTCTATTGAAGAAACATTAATTCGTTTAGGAATACCAGTAACTAAATCTCTACCTTTTACACCAATTTCCAATTCTTCATTCATTTTATAAGCACTTCCTCCGGCAATTTTTATTCCTTCTGCTGTAGCTTCACCTATACCAAGATTATGTCTAGCTCTAAAATATTGCAAAATCGCATGAGTCATAGTATTTCCTGCCACTTTTATCGATTCTTGACAAACTATACCGCCTAAAGCTATCACTGCAATTTCAGTTGTCCCACCACCAATATCAACAATTAAATTGCCTTCAGGCTCTAATACATTCAAACCAATACCAATTGCACTTGCCATAGGCTCTGCAATAAGATGAACTTCTTTTGCACCAGCATGCTCACAACTATCACGAACAATACGCTTTTCCGCTTCTGTAACACCTGAGGGAACACAAACAATTATACGACGCGCCCAATTACCGGAAATCCTACTTATATATGCTCTAAGCATACCTTCTGCCACACTAAAATCAGCAATAACTCCGTCTTTCATAGGATAGATAATGCTTATATCTTTATGAACCTTACCTATCATTTTTTGTGCATCACCACCTATTGCAATAATTTTATGTGTGTTATTGTCAAAAGCAACAATAGACGGCTCATTTAAGGCAATCTCCCCTCCCTTCCAAATTATTGTGTTCGCTGTTCCCAAATCTATAGCAAGATCATTGCTAAAGTATTTAAATAAATCTAAAAATTTCATCATAATTATAAATATCGCTTTTTTTATCTAAAGATATATTTTTGTAAAATTACAAATTTACGCAAAAAGATTGAAAATAATACTATAAAAAAATATCAAAATAAAGATGTTTTTACATTTTTATCATTATATTATCTTAAAACATCAATTTTAGACGTTTTTTATAGATAACATTAAGTTATAAGAAATATTTTTAAAAATCAACATTTTTTTTAATTCTCCTCTTGAGAGTTGTAGATAAGGGTGTTCTGCCCTCATTTTTGCTAAGCAGGAGAGGTGTGGCATTCTCCTCTTGAGAGGAGTACCCGCGAAGCGGGGGAGGTGTGGGACTACACCGTCAAACTTCGTTTGCCACCCCTTCGTACCAAAGAGGAAATTTTGGTATTAAAATAATTTATAATTCAAAAATATGTGTTTCTAATGTCAATAAATTTATAGTAAACAACTGATTGGAAAGTATATTCCCCATATTTACAATAACTTTAATAGCTTCCGTAGCTTCTATGCACCCTATAATTCCTGCTAATGTCCCTATTACAGATTTTTCAGGTTTCATTTCTAAAACATCTTCTTCCGAAAATAAAGTGCGATAGTTCGCTCCTCCTTTGTAATTAAAAACAGAAACTTGTCCCGAAAATCCTGCTATAGCTCCATATATATACACCTTATCACAAAGGACGCAAGTATCGTTAATTAAAAAACGTGTCTGAAAATTATCCGTTCCGTCAACAACAATATCATAGTTACTAATAATATCTTTAGCATTATCAGCAGTTAAGTTTTCTTGATAGATATTTATTTTTGTGTCAGAATTAAGTTTTTGTAATTTTTTTTTCGCACATTTTACTTTACTTTTACCTATTTCACTTTCATAATATAGAATTTGTCTTTGCAAGTTAGAAAGCGAAACAACATCACTATCTATAACGCCAAGAGTGCCTATTCCTGCTGCTGTCAAATATATAGAAACTGCAGAACCTAATCCACCAGCACCTACTAACAATACTTTTGCTTGTTTTAACTTTTTCTGTCCTTCAATTCCAATTTCTTGTAAAGATATTTGTCGTTTATATTTTTTTTCAAAATCCATTTTTATAAAAATTAAAATTTAAAATCAATTTGCAAATAAAACCTATTTTGCTGATTTGAGTTAATTTTTTCGTAAGAAGAACCTATGCTTTCTACATCAAATTTATAGTAATTAACGTATCTTAAATATAATTTTAAGCAATCCATCGGCATTATTTGTAAAGCTATATATGCTCTTGTACCTTCTTCATATAGAGCTGGTGAATAAGAAGCACCCGGATAATAATATTCATATTGCCAAATAGCAGAAGCATAGCTATCAGTAGAAAAATAACTGCCTCTGGCTTGTAAGCGTAGAAATTTTGCTACCTTCCAAGTTCCTTCAACAAAAAAAGCAGCACCAAACTCATTGTCAAACACATTTTTATTATCTAAATAAACTAATTCCGCACGCGACCTGACATTAATTTTTTTTGAAAAATCATAGCTATATTCTAAACGTGCGCCGTACTTTTCGCCTTGAAAAAATGTCGTTACTTTTTTATCTTTCTTTTGATTTGTCTTATTCTTCAAATACAATCTTCCATAGCAACTAGCTTCTTTGGATAATATTGCATCAGCT
This sequence comes from Ignavibacteria bacterium, assembly GCA_012518115.1. Taxonomy (GTDB): domain Bacteria; phylum Bacteroidota; class Ignavibacteria; order Kapaibacteriales; family UBA2268; genus JAAYTD01. The sequence continues at coordinate 60,747 of JAAYTD010000031.1, forward strand.
TGTGTGAAAATTGCAAAACCTGTTACGTTTGTATCTATTGTATATGTTGGAGCATAGCTATAGAACCAATCAAAATATGCCTTTACTTTAATTCTATCTACCCCTTTCCATAAAAATCCTACATACATTCCTAATTCATTTGCAGGATAAGAAAATTCGCCGAAAATAGAGCCAAAAGGCGAGCGAAAACTTTCCTCAAAAGAACGAAAATGTAAAGAAAAATCAAAATTTGGACTACGAAAAATAGAACCAAGCTTCAAGCCAATATTAGAACGATTGTCAATAGAAAGTTCACCACTAGTTTGAAGAGCTCCTAAATGGAAAGTAGAAAAAATACTCGACAAAAAGCCTGTTTTTCCCGAAAATACGCGAGAAGAAGTAGATTTTATTTCCTTGTCATAGTCAATATAAGAAACGTTAATTCCACAGCTATAAGAACAACCATTGAGCTCTATTGTAGCGCCAGCTATTTGTTCCCGCACAGCATTTTTTTTGCTTATCTCTGTCTCTGTTCTATAAGTACCTGCGGTATAAAGAGATGAAATAAAATCATCTTTTATATTTCCTGAACGAAAAATGTTAGAATACCATAAAGTAGAAACAATATTCAATCTCTCTTTAATCGGAATATCCAAACGAGTTGCCACCCCTCTAAGTGTACGATAATCCATCTTTGAAACATAAGGCGAAAGTTTGCTACCGTAATTCATAGCAAGATCTATAACGTTCACACTTTTTCCTAAAGTAAAAGCATCGCCCCATAAATTCCCCATTCCTGTAGATACTGCAAAATCGCCTAAAATCACTTTAATTTTTTCTGAATCATACTCAAGAAAACCAGAGTAAAATTCAGCAAGATGTTGTTCGCCCGAGTTTTTATTTAGGGTCAATCCGCCACGATACTCGCCATAGCTAGCTTGATATCTTTGATACAAGTTCCATTTATCACCTAAATATTTCTCTTTTTCGTAACCTACAGGAGTTTCAATTTGATAGCTAGTTCTTTCACGTATTGACCCCGAAAAAGTTTTTACTTTCTCAACTTCAATTATTGTACAAACTTTCAAAATATAAATTTGATACTCATTCAAATTTAAATAAACTGCTATAGAATCAATAGTGTATTTTTTGTCTTTTTTACGAAACATTTCATGTATCAAATAAGCATCTATATATAAAATGCCCGGAATTTCAGCAATTTGTGCTGTTGTTGCGTAGTATAAATTTACAGGATTATCTATAAAATAATCTAGCTTTTCAAGTAAAAAAGTAGCTTCTTCATCAGTTGAAATTGTTTCAAAATATTGCTCTAACTCTAACCTTGTTTGTGGCAAAAGTTGCAACTGAAAAAACAGGAATAAGATAATTAAGCAAACAATATGGCGAAGCATTATATATTTCTTAGTTAAAAAAGTAAATAATAAAAAAAGAAGTAAATTACTAAAATTATTTAAATTTAACAAAAAAACACTATATAAAATCATTTTTTTATATAAAATTATATTATTTTTTTACAATTATTTTTTTAATCTGCATATTAACTGCTGAATAATATTATTTTTCCTATCCTTTTGAATAAGTATAAATTATTTTTTTTTAAACAAATTATTTTGTATTTTTGGGACTATTAATTTATAGTATTACTATTATATTGTTACATAAAAAAGAAAAATAAACTAATTAAAAAAATAGAAGTTATGAAAAGAATATTACTGCTTATTTTTGTTTTTACATCTCAAGTACTCTTGTCCGCTCCTATAAACAAGTTTAATACCCAAACTAATAAAGAACTTACCACATTTGAATTATTGAAACTCAATCACAAGTTTAGTGATATTTCCAATTATCATAAAAACATAATCTTATTAAAAACAAAAAAAAATCAAAAACTAGATAAATATAATAACGTTATTTTGTCTAATTCTATTTCAGAAAAACTTGAAAAATTAGGAGCATCAGTTCAAGATATAAGAGCTCCTTTTGCAAAATATTACTTTTCTAATGGATTGCAAACAGAACAAAGTACAAACGGGATAGAACGCATTTGCGAAATTACTATAGAAGAAACTGACGATATTCTTCGCATTTGCGAGGAGCTCTCAAAAGATGAAATGGTTGAATACGCTGAACCTGCACCTATAAGATACACCACAGGTTTTATGCCTGACGATCCCGGAATTTCATCGCAATGGCACATTAAAAATGTTAAAATTGATGAAGCTTGGGAAATTATAAAAGATAAAACTGGAGTTTTAATCGGAATTTGCGATAGTGGCACAGACCTCAATCATGTTGATTTAAAAGCTAATATCTGGACAAATCCTAATGAAAAATTAGACGGCATAGACAATGATGGAAACGGAAAAATAGACGATATTAATGGTTGGGATTTCGTATATGAAGACAATGATCCTGGCGTTAGTAACAACCCCAAAAATGCACACGGAACTCATGTTGCAGGTTGCGCCGCTGCAGTAACAAACAATGGAACAGGAGTTGGCAGTCCTGCCGGACTAAATTGTAAAATTGTAGTTACAAAGCATACCCCCGATCTTCAAGATCAAGCTGCAGGGATATATCGCGGCTATGAAGGAATAATATATTTGGCAAGATTAGGTGCTAGAATTATCAACTGCAGCTGGGGTGGTAATGCTAGTAGTCTTACAGAATATGAAATTATACAAGAAGCAATGAAATTAGGATCTACTATATTTGTAGCTAGTGGAAACGAGGCAAGAGATAATGATATTCACCCTTCCTATCCCGCATGCTATCCTAATGTAATTTCTATTGGTGCTACCGGATCTAACAACGGAGTAGCAAATTTTTCTAACTATGGATTCTGTACTCCTCTTTTTGCTCCTGGTGATAGAATATATTCTACAATACCATTATCTTATGGAGTAAATACTGGTACATCAATGGCTTCACCTATAGCTGCTGGAGTAGGAGCTATGGTTCTTTCCGTTTTTCCGAACTATACAAACAAGCAAATCTATCATCAATTACGTAGCACAGGTGATGTTATTAATGTGGCACATAAATATAAAGCTTTTAAAAAAATAAATGCTTATAATGCAGTAACTTACAATAATCCTGATTTTCCCGATAAAATTATTCCGGGTGCTTCTGTATCAAATATATCTTTGCCTCCTTTTGATAACTTTATTAATTTTTCCTATAAAAATTTAGATTTAACTATCAAAAATTATATAGGAAAAACAGAAAATATGAAAGTTGTTATTAGAAGTGTTGACGGTTATTTGACTTCAAATGATTTTAACAAAGAATTTGAATTAGGTGATATGGAAATTAATACCGAAAAAAATATTTCTTTGCAAGTTGCCCTTGATTCTTTAGCAGGCATCTCCGATGGAAAAGCAAAAATTATACTTGAATACTACGACAACGAATTTTATGATTTTGAAGTTATATATATACCAATAAAAACCTCTACAGAAAATACATATAGATATAATATGATAAGTGGTGCTACCGCTTCAAGAACACAATATGAAATGTATTACAACATACATCATTATAACGATAATTTAACGTTTGCTGTAGGTGGTCTTCATGTATACGGACGTTTATATGAAGCATATTTGCAAACAATTTCAAAATTTGCATTAGCATCTGTGAAAACAAAATTGTATCTGCCTCAACAAAGTACACCTTATACTGTCTATGCGCTTTCAGAAAAAAACTTAATTGTAACATCGGCTACAAACACACAAAGATCTTTTATGACTCACACAAAAGATAAATTTACAAATAGTACTCCGAAATATATAGAAACAACAAGTGCAACACCATTCATTAATTATTTAACTTTTTTTGACTCAAAAAATGGAGTATTTGTAGGCGATCCTAATAAAAATGGCGAATGGGGAATAGCTATAAGCTCTGATGCAGGTGAAAATTGGGCGCCAATAACTAACTCTCCGAAAGCTGAGATAAAAAATGAAACAGGACTATTAAATGTAGCTACAACATTAGATAGCACTATATGGTTCGGTACTACTCATGGCAGAATTCTGAAAAGTAAAAATTTAGGTAAAGATTGGAAAATTGATACAGTAGCCCTAAATTCCATGATTCTTTCAATTAGTTTTGCAAATACAAATAGAGGTGCTGCAATTTACTTTGAAAACAACAATTATTATCTTGCTACAAATACAGGATTTGATGAAAAATGGCGAAAAAATGTTTTTGATTTTTCAAAATTATCTACTGCTTATGTGCCTCAATATGTGTACGGCAATCATTTAGGTTTCTTTTTTGTAGTACTTAGCAATAATGCAACATTTGTAAGTAAAGATTTTGGTAGAAGTTGGGAAAGTATGCCAAATAAAGAACTTGCAAATGCTCAATTGTCTTATGCTGTTACTTCAAAGGATAACAGAACAATTACTTTAAAAACCTATGGATTAAATACGGACTTTAATACTAATGAGAGAGAAAATATATTTTATAATTATGTTATTGCAACATCAACGCTGGCTATTCCATTTGTAACAAAGAACATAACAGCTACTCTAACACCAGCTAATATAGATTATGGACTTGTCAATTTGGGAGAAGATTCACTCTCTAAACTTGTTATTACTAATACAGGCACAAGCAACTTAATTGTAAGTGATGTAAAAATTATACCTCAAAATTCTAACACAAAAGAAAACGATTTCATAATCAAATCTTTCACTAAGGAGCTCAGCCCCGATAATCAAGGAACAATTGAAATTATATTTGCTCCGAAATCTGACGGCAAAAAGGAAGCAAAAGTTTATATTGCCAACAATAGCCAAACCCCTGAACTTATGGCAACTTTGACAGGCGAAGGCAATTTCGTTCCTTTTGCAGAGCTGGCAGTAGATAAAAGATCTATGTTGTGGAATGAAAAATCAGAAGAAGAGTATTTTGAAACGCAAACTATAGAACTAAAAAATGTCGGCAACTCAAATTTAGAAATTACCGAGTGCATTATAACACCTAAAAATGATGAAACTAATGCTAAAGATTTTACTTTGTTAGACACTCTACCTATAGTAATTGAACCGAATGACATTTATAAAATATCAATTAAAGCTACTCCACAAGAAGAAGAAAATTATAAAAGGCGTGAAGCTCTTTTAACTATAAAAAACAATGGGGTTAAAGATAACTATATTATTTCATTGCTACATATCAGAAATAACAAGTCAATCATAATGGTATGTGATACAAACGTATTTTCTGCACCTTATCCAAATCCCAGCAAATTAGACATAAATATTACTGTATTTCTAAACGAAACAACAAGTTACAATATAGATATATTTGATATATTAGGTAATAAACTAAACCAAGTATTTAACGGTGTAGGTACAAAAGGTGAAAATAAATTAAAAATAGCGACAGATGAACTAGCTAGCGGAACATATTATTTAGTATTAAACTTAGAAGGGAAAAAATACTACAATAAATTCGTTATAGCTAAAGAATAATAATGGAAAATAAGTCAAGTAGAAATAAAACATTAAAAGTATCCGAAGAGGACGTTAAATTTTATTCAGAAAAACTATTGTTGGCAGATGACATATCTCCGTCAAATTATATAAATAAAACGATATTAGGCAATACACTAGCTGTTTTAGAAAAACTCCCTGATGAATTTGCAGATTTAATTATAATAGATCCGCCATATAATTTGACAAAAGATTTTAATAAAATAAAATTCAAATCTCTTCCTAACTCTGAATATATTGAATACTTAACGACTTGGTTTCCTCAGGTATGTAAAAAACTTAAATCTACTGGTTCTTTGTATTTATGTGGTGATTGGAAATGTACTGCTGCCTTGCAAACAGTTTTAGAAAAAGAACTAACTATCTTAAATAGAATAACTTGGCAACGCGAAAAAGGTAGAGGTGCAAAAGCTAATTGGAAAAATTCAATGGAAGATATATGGTTCGCAGTAAAAAATCCTAAAAAATATACTTTTAATATAAATGCCGTTAAAATTAAACGCAAGGTACTAGCGCCGTATAGAGTTAATGGAGTGCCAAAAGATTGGGAAGAGTCGGATAAAGGCAAATTTCGTAAAACATATCCTTCAAACTTTTGGGACGATATTACTGTACCTTTTTGGTCAATGTTAGAAAATACAATACATCCTACACAAAAACCCGAAAAATTAATAGCTAAATTAATTTTAGCATCTTCAAAAGAAGGTGATATTGTATTTGATCCATTTTTAGGTTCTGGAACTACTTCCGTCGTCGCAAAAAAATTAAATAGAAATTATTGCGGCATTGAAATAGATAAAGAATATGCAGTTTTAGCAGAAAAAAGATTGGAACTAGCTAGTAGTAACAAAAAAATTCAAGGATATGAAGACGGAGTTTTCTGGGAAAGAAATACAAGATAAATGTAGAAAATAATTATATTAGATAAAATTGTAAATTAATAAAAATATGAAAAACAAAGTACCAACGCCAAAAAATCCTGACGATGCTCTTTCTCAAATGGAAGCATTTATTGAAATTGTAAAACTATTACGAAGAGATTGTCCTTGGGATAATAAACAAACACATAAAAGTATTTCACATTTATTAATAGAAGAAACTTACGAAACTATTGATGCTATTAACCAAAACGATATGAAAGAGTTTCCAAAAGAATTAGGAGATCTACTCTTGCATATCGTAATGCACAGCGTTATCGCAGAAGAAAATGGTGATTTTAATTTTGCGAAGGTAATTTCTAAAGTTAGCGAAAAAATGGTACGCAGACATCCTCACGTTTTTGAATTGGACGAAAGTTATAAAGCCGAAACTGAAGAAGAAGTTCTAAATAATTGGGAAACAATAAAAATGAAAGAAGGTAGAAAATCTGCTTTAGAAGGAGTTCCTAAAAATTTACCATCGCTACTGAAAGCTGAAAGAATACAAGAAAAAGCAGCGCGAGTAGGATTTGACTGGGATAACAAACAAGATGTTTGGGCAAAAGTAGAAGAAGAATTTTTAGAGCTAAAACAAGAACTAGCTTCAGGAGCTCCAGCAAGAAAAGAAGAAGAATTTGGCGATTTAATATTCGCGCTTGTTAATGCTGCCCGATTTGAAAAAATTGTACCTGAAGAAGCTTTGCAATTAACAAACTTAAAATTTATAAAACGATTCCAATATGTTGAAAAACGCGCTAAAGAAGAAAACTTAAAATTAACTGAAATGACTTTAGCCGAAATGGATAAATTTTGGGATGAAGCAAAAAATATAGAAAAGAATTAACAACAAAAAAAACTATGGAAAAATCAGATTTAAAATATATAGAGCAACTAGCTGCTATTCATATTGAGCAAAAAGATGAAGAAACAGTTTTAAATACAATAAACAACGTATTAGATTATGTTTCTATTTTAGATACATACACGTTAGACGACACAATGCAAGTCAATGAACAGATGACAGAAGGCGAGAATTTTTTGCGAGAAGACGAAGCTAAACCTTCAATATCACTAGAAGAAGCTTTATCAAATGCTACAAGAAAAAATGAGAACTTTTTCAAAGTTCCAAAAGTTATAGAATAATATGAAACAGTTGAATGCAATAGGAATTATTCCTGCACGATATGCTTCTACACGTCTTCAAGCGAAACCTTTGGTAGATATTGGCGGTATTCCTTTAATTATTCGTGTATGGAAAAACATCTCTGAATCTAAGTTGTTAAAAAGAGTTGTTGTTGCAACCGACGATGAAAGAATTTTAGAAATTTGTAACCAATATGGTGCTGAAGCAATACTAACTCCAATAGAGCTCGTCTCGGGAACAGACAGAGTTTATAATGCTTATAAAAAAATTGGAGCTAGCGAAGAAATTATTGTCAATATACAAGGCGATGAACCTCTTTTAACTTATGATATTGTAGATAATTTATTAGAAAAATTTGCTTTATCTTCGGCTGATGTTGCTACAATTATTACAAAAATTAATGATGAAAAAGAACTTTTTTCAGGAAATTGTGTAAAAGTAGTAATTGACAAGAACAATATAGCTATCTATTTTTCGCGCTCTCCAATTCCCTATCTACGAGATAAGGCAAAAAGCGAATGGATAGAAAACGCACTTTTTTGGAAACATATCGGAATATATGCTTACAAAAAAGAAGCATTAGAAAAATTTGTGAATTTACCAGTATCTAAGTATGAAAACTTAGAAAAGTTGGAACAACTTCGTCTTTTAGAAGAAAACGCAAAGTATTTATGCGTTGAATGTAACAAAAAACTTATAGGTGTTGATACTCCAGAAGATTTAGAACTTGTAAGAAAAATTATAATTAATAACAATCTAACAAAATAAAAAACAATTTACATAATGAAAAAAACACTAATCTTCCTTATATTAGCAATATGCTCTTTAAGCTTATTGACTGCACAAAGCAAATATCGTTATATAAAAAATGAAGCTTTTGGCTACGGTGAACGTTTAGAATACAAAGTCGGATTGATAGGTGGAGTTTTAAATGGATTGGGCGGAAGTGGTGGAATTGCTGTTGGTAAAAAACCAGTATTTCGCGAAGGACGCCCCTGTTATGATGTACGTTTTTGGGTAGATTCCGAAGGAATTGTAGAATTAACTTATCCTGTCCACGATAAATATCGTAGCGTTATTGATATAGCAGGAATTTTTCCATACGAATTTTATCAAAGAATTCGCGAAGGAAGCTATAAACGAGATTTCAAAGCTAGCTTTGACCAAACTAACAATTATGCTATAGTTGATAATAAAAAGTATAAGATTGAAGAATATATGCAGGATATACTTTCAGCGTTTTATTATGTGCGAACAATGGATTTATCTTCTATGCCTTCAGGTCATACGTTTGAGTTGAAGAACTTCTATAGAGACACTACTTTTACTTTACCTGTAAGAATTATAAAACGTGAATTAATTTCAGTTCCAGCGGGAAAATTCAATACAATTGTTGTCAAACCAATAATAAAAGAAGGTGGATTGTTTAAGTTTAACAGCGACATTAGTATTTGGCTAACTGATGACGAAAGAAAAATACCTGTAAAAGTTGCAACATCTATTATTATAGGTGAAGCTGGAGCGGAGCTCGTTAGATACAGCGGAGTACGTGGAAAAGTTTCTGCAAAAGTAGAATAAATAAATTTGACTTATGCTTAAGATAGATAAGTTTTTAGATACTGAACCTGTTATTATAAAAATTAGCGGAATACTTGATTCTGTTACAACAAAAGAATTTCAAAACGAAATCAACGACATTCTATCACTTAATCATAAAAAAATGATAATAGATTTTGCTGAAATTTCTTATATTAACAGCAAAGGAATAAAAGCTCTTATAGAAATACTAAAAACTATTTCTTCTATGAGAGGAGAACTATATTTTGTAGCTCTCTCGCCTCATATCTATGAAATATTTAAAGTATTAGGATTAGATAAAGTATTTCAAGTATTTGATAATTATAAAGATATCATAGCAAAACTAACGTAATTTTTCTTAATTATGAATAATATAAAAAAAATACTGAAAATATATTTAACTTTACTGATTTTGGTAACTACTTTTAACAGTTCAATTGTTCTTGCAACAACTAATGAACAATATCAAAAAGTTAATATAATAACAACATATGCACCGAATATAAAACTTGCGGGATTGGCATTTGCTAAGTACTCTAATTCGTTTGCAGATAATGGTATTCTTGTTTCTATAGATAATACTAACTCCAATAGCAAAGTTTTAGATCTCGTTTCCTCAGGTAAAAAACAATTTGGAATAATGAATGCAAATGATTTTTTTATTTATTATGCCGAATCTGAAAAAACACCTAATATTATAGTTGTAGGAAGTACAATAGTAAAATCAAAACAATTTATAGTTGCTAAAAAGAGTTCAGGAATTAAAAAAATCAATGATTTAGAAAACAAGAAAATTGCTATTTCTATACATAATGACGGCACAAGCAAAAAATATAAAATATATGAATTACTTTTAAAGAAAAACAAGGTAAAAGCAAGTAAAATAGTTCATCAAAAAAACTATACAGTAATGCCACTTCTATTTGATGCAGTTGATGCTATGTTAGTAACAGATCCTGAAGAGCTCTTTGCTTGCTTTACTAACGGTCTTAATGATAGAACATTAGAAATTATTCCATTAGAAGATAAAGTATTAGAAAATATACCTGAAAGTTTTGTAATTGTAAATCGCGATTTTTATAATCTACACCCTATATTAACTCAGAAACTATTAAAGCTATTGACACAAGGTTGGCAAAACGCCGCTAATCCTAATAAAATAACAGACGTATTAAAAATAATCAATAAAAGCGTTGTTATGAACAACTCAGAATTTTCATATCCAAAAGAAGTTTGGCTATTAAAACATATTGGAAAGAATCTAAAGCCTAAAGTAGGAATGGATATTATGACGAAAGAGAATTTTGAAAATATTATAAACATGTATTATAACAATAATATAATTCCAACTAAATTAAATTACAACAAAATTTTTTCCCGGTTACTGATAAAACAATAAATTATGAATACATTACTAAGACGACTTAAAAGATTTTCACGTGCCTTCAATTTGCCATTAAGAGCCATATTTGTTTATATATTTGCAATTATATTATGTATAGCTGCATTTACTATTAGAATTCAACATGTAGCTAAAAATCAATTAGAAAAGGATACTCAATCTAAATTAAAAGCTATAACATCGAAAGTTGAAACGCAATGCGAAAACATTATGACAACTGCACAAATTGTAGCTAACAATGTTGTTGATCTAAATAATATGGCTAGTTTATCTGACGATAAAATACGAGCTCTATCTGTAATAACACGCAATATAATGTATGCAAACAAAGATATTTTAGCAATTAATATAGCTTTAGAACCAGAAAATAAAATTAAATATTCATTTGAAGGAATATCTTTTAATTATAAAGATAATGGAAAAATTGATACAAATTATTTTGAGTCTGATTCTAAAGAAAATGATTTCAGATTAGAAGATTGGTATATTATTGCAAAAGAAAACAAAAAAGCATTTTTTTCAGAGCCTTACATACTTAAATTAAACAATTTAAACAAAAAAGTCTTTTCGTATTCAATTCCACTTATGAAAACAGAGCCTATATCTAATAAAGATAAAAACAAAGAAACATTTTTAGGTGTAGTTTCTCTCGTTTATTCAGTAGATATTTTCAAAAACAATGTTGATTTTTTTTCTGATTTAAAAAACAACTTCAATATAGTTGTTTCTAAGTTTAATAGATTTATATGTCATCCATTAGAACGTTTTAAAGTTAATGAATCTAGTTACTCTATTCCTTTTAGCCCTATACAAGATATATCTAAAAAAATAACGCAAGAGACAGAGAAAAACAATAATAATATGAAACACTTCTGGTTACATTCTGATGGAAAAAGTATCTTGGAAAAAGGTAATTATTATGTATCTTTTCAAATCATACCATTAAACAACTGGAAAGTTGTAACCGTTTATTCTGAGGATTATTTTAGTAATGTTGCTGAATCATTTTCAAGATACAACATAGCAGTCTCTATTGTTATACTTTTGTTAGTTATAATTGCTAATGTATTGATATTTAAAAATTTTGATAAAGAAATCAGTATTATTACTGACGGTATCAATCGCTCTATATCTAATAACAATATAAATCATTTTGTTTTACCTACTTCAGTAAACAATGTTACTTATATTAAATTTTATGAAGCTATAAAAAAAATATTAGACAACTATACTACTCTGTGGCAAAAAAATAAAGATATTGAAATTGAGCTACAACACAATTACTTAGAACACGAAACTGCAATAAATACAATAACAAAAGAGGCAAACAACCAAATTTATAATATAATTAAAGAAAATGAAGAAATTCTTATAAGTAATCAGAAACTTATAGCTTGTGAAAGAATTGCAAGAATTTTAACTAAATCAGATGATCTCAAAAATAATTTAATTCAACTTTTTGAAGAAATTAAAATTATCGTACCTTTAGATGTTTTAGCTATATTCACAGAAGATGAAGAAAAAGACAAACAACATTTATTGTGTAAATTTAGTACAAACGGAGTACAACTCTTTAAGCAATTTCATATAAGCAAGAAACAAAGCAGCGAGATAATTTCCGAATGCTACAATAATAAAGAAGAAATTCTTATAAATGATATTAGTAAATTTAATGATAAATATATTGCTACTCACAAAGAAATAGTGATAGAAGAAGACATACAAGCTATCTTCTGTGCTCCTATATTTGATGAGAGAAAAAACACTGTTGGTGTCTTAACACTACAATCAACTAACAAAAATATATTTAGAAAAATAGATAGGGTTTTCTTAGATATTATAATATTTCATATAACTAATGTAATTACTAGAAATAATAACAAGGAAAAAACAAGCACTAATCTGCATATAGAAGACAACCAAAATTTAATTTTAAAAACAAACTTTTTATATTTTATTAAAAAACTGCAAACTGCGGTAAATACAACTAGCACTCCATATGTTTCTTTAAGTTCTACACTATATTATTTGCTCCAAGAATTAAGACAAATCGACTATGCAAATAATGAAGAAAAGAAACAATATATTATTGATTTATTTGACAAACTAGATTATAATTTTCTTCAAATCAATGAAAACAATAAGTATGTCAATAGAATATTAAGAAAAGTGTTGCAAGATTTCAAACAAGAAAGTTTATCATTTGTAGAAATTGACTTAAATGATTTAGTACAGGAATATGCTTGTTTAGCTTATAATGGATTTAGAGCAACTCATCCGGATATGAACATAAAATTAGAATTTTACTTAGACAATACTTTAAGGACAATTAAAATCATCCCAAAAGATATTGCAACAGTCATTATAAATCTTATTAATAATGCTTGTTATTCTGTTTACGACAAATTAAACAAAATTAAAAAGAACACAACAGAACAAGATAAAATTGTTTTTCAACCTAGAGTTGCAATATATACAGAAAACTATTATAATGCAGTCTCTATTATTGTTAGAGATAATGGAAACGGTATACTTGAAGAAAACAAAGCAAATTTATTTACTCCATTCTTCTCTACAAAGTCGGAACATGATGGAGTTGGACTTGGATTAACTATTTGTCATAAGAAAATAGTTGAAAAACATAGAGGCGAAATCATTGTTAATTCTATTTTAGGTGAATCTGCTCAATTTACAGTTGTTTTACCTAAAAATTTAGAAGAATAAATGTACAAGTACTGTAAAATATTGTTCTGTGTTTTTGTATAATACCAAATTGAATTATAAAATTCCTCTTTGCAGATTGTTGGGACGTGTAGCGACACATCCTAGAAAGTTTGACGGGGTAGTAAAAAAAATATTATTGCAATGACAAATCTGACAATTATAAATTTAATAAATAATTTTACTTTGCCATTAAACCACTCGGTTCATGTTTTTGCTATCTTGTTGGCAATTATACTTTTTGTACCGATAATTTTGAAACGAATAAATGTACCTAACATAATTGGACTTATTATTGCAGGTGTGATTATTGGTCCTTATGGACTTAACTTAATTGATAACCATCATCAAGGTGTGTCAATGTTTTCCACTATAGGACTTCTGTACATAATGTTTATTGTAGGATTAGAACTTGATTTGAACGAGTTTTTAGCCAATAAAAACAAGAGTATAGTTTTCGGTTTTTTCACCTTTATTATTCCAATTTCAATTGGCTTTCCAGTTTGTTACTACCTATTAGGATACGATTTTAATGCAAGTTTTTTAACAGCTAGTATGTTTGCTACTCACACACTTGTAACTTACCCTATTGTCAGTAGGCTTGGTGTTGCAAAAAATCAAGCTGTTGCAATAACAGTGGGCGGTACTATTTTGACAGATACAGCAGTACTGATAATTCTAGCACTTATTTTATCTAATACTGACGGCGGTATCAACACGATATTTTTAATAAAGCTAGCTTTGTCGGTGATCGTTTTTTTCGCAATTGTTTTTCTATTAATACCACGAATTGCCAAATGGTTTTTTCAGAAAGGTGGAGGTGAAAAGTATTCTCATTATATTTTTGTTCTTTTTATCATCTTTTTCTGTGGTTTTTTAGCCGAACTTTGTGGATTAGAGGCAATAATTGGAGCTTTTACAGCTGGTCTAGCTTTAAATCGTCTAATTCCTCATTCATCGGCATTAATGAATCGTATAGATTTTTTTGGCAATTCCTTGTTCATTCCAATTTTTTTAATATCTGTTGGTATGTTAGTCAATATTTCAGTAGTTTTCAATGGAATGACAACAATAATTATAGCAGGAATTCTCACTATAACGGCACTACTCGGCAAATGGTTTGCCGCTTTTTTTACACAAATTATTTTCAAATATTCCACAATACAGAGAAATATAATCTTCGGTTTAAGTAGTTCACGTGCAGCTGCAACTATAGTGATAATTATAGTTGGATACAATGCTGGAATAGTAGATGAATACATATTAAATGGTACAATTGTACTGATTTTATTGACTTGTATCGTGGCATCTTTTGTAACACAAGCTTCAGCAAAAAAACTTGCTGTAATTCAAGAAAATGCTCCATTGACAGCTTCTGAATTAGGTGCTTTCGGACAAGAAAAAATTTTAGTACCTATTGCAAATCCATCTAATATCGGTCATCACGTAGAACTTGCACTTCTTATTAAAGACAAATCCTCTGTAAATTCAATATCTTTGTTAGGTGTAGTCCCCAACAATGAAGCTGCAGAGAAAAATATAATTTCTTTTAAAAAGCAATTGCAAGATTTTATAGATAATGCAACAGCAGCCGAAATTGATGTAGATACAATCACTACTATTGACCATAATGCTGCAAATGGCATTGTGCGAACAGCACGAGAGCTTATGACAGATATTATTATTTTAGGGTGGCCTGGAAAAACAGGTGTGTTAGAAAAGCTATTAGGTGACAAAGTTGATTTGATAATCAAGAATGTAGATAGAAATTTATTTATTTGTCATATCGAACAAGATTTTATTAATCATAAACGTATAGTTGTAATTTCACCACCTTTGGTAGAAAAAGAAACTGGATTTAATTTGTGGCTCGCTAAGATTGTAAGGTTGTCGCAAGAACTCTCTATCCCAATTTTACATTTAGGAGATCCCAAAACACAAGAAATAATTGCGAACACTAAAAACTTATCTGCTCCATTTACTTTTCAGCCCCTTGTTGAATGGCAAAATCCGGTTTTGTATGGTGATATAATCAAGGATAATGATATGATAATAATGGTGTCTGCACACCAAGGATATATTTCTTATATGCCTGTACTTGATCATTTGCCTACACGACTTGAAGAACGGTATCCACATCATAGCCGCATAGTTGTTTATCCTAAACAACGCACTATAGAAGGTTTGTTGGAAAGCGACGATTCAATATTTGTGCCGTCAAATTTTTAAAATTCCACTTTGGAACTAAGGAGTGGCAGGGCGCGCTAGCTTGATGGAACGGTTTGAAGACGGAAGACAGATAATAATTTTTTAACCGCAAAGAGCACAAAGATTTACGAAAAGCACGCAATCAATATTTTCAAATATCTTTAATTAAAGTTAATACATTAAATTCTCTTTCATCGTTCTTTGCTTCATAGTAAATTTCGTCCATAATTTTACCAACAAGAGGCATACCTAAACCTCCCGGCACCATTTTTCTTATATGCTCACATATATTTTTATCTAAATGCTGACGAATATCAAACGGCACTGCTGAATCTTTAATTTTTATAATAATTTGATGTGGACACGTCTCAACTAAAACTGCAATAATACTGTTCTGATTATATTTATACGCATACTTTATTAGATTTGTGCATATTTCATCAACAGCTAATACTATTAAATTTGCTACTTCGTTATCTAATGAGACATTTTTAATAAAACTCATTATTTGTTGCCTCATATTCGCAAGTTCTTCTAATTTCGCATTAATTTTTATATCTAACATCATAACTTTTACGAATTATTAAACAAATTTATAGCTTCTTCTACTGTATTTGTAATGTGAAAAATTTCATCAAAACCAAGTAAATTCATAACTTCAAAAATAGATTTAGATAAATTTGTCATAATTATATCACCTTCATTCTTTCGTATTTTTTCAATATACAACATAAATACACCTAAACCTGCTGAAGAAATATAAGTCAAACTTTTCAAATCTAAAATAATTTTAAAACAATTGTTGTCTACATTCTTTTTTATTTCCTCTTCCAATACAACTGAGGTAAGAGCATCTAAAAAACCATTTAAATGCAGAACACAAACTGTATCCTCTTTTGTCGTATTAATAAAAAATTTATTATTGTTCATTTTTTTATATATTTAATTATTATCTGAAAATATTGATTATTATTTAAAGTTTTTTTGTTATCTTTGAAATTATATAAACAAAAATATTAGATGTTGATATTATGATAAATAAATTATTTCTGCTTTTTATTTTGGTTAGTAGCCTTTTTATATCTTGCAATCAGGAAGATATTTTTATTGATAATCTTCAAAATTCCGACTACTATCTATTTGCTAGCGATACACAATTAATAAAATTTTCAATTCATAACGCAACTCAAGAAATCATACATGATTTACCTGCTCCCGTAACAAAAATAAAGTATTTTCGTGGAAATTTCTTTCTATTAATGCCTTCTATAAACTCTATTTACGTTATTGAAGAGAAAAGTTTAACAATTATTTCAAAAATTGACCTTAAAAGTATAAATTTTACTCCTACGGACATTTGTTTTCCTAACGCAACAGATGCTTATATTTGCTGTAGCAATAGTAATTTTGTATCAATAATAGACTTGACTAGCTTAAAGTTGTCAAATATCAAAATCGCAGTAGGCAAAAAAGCCGTTTCAATAGATGGCAAAGGCAACCAAGTTTATGTATGTTGCCAAGATGATGACGCTGTGTTCGTTATTGACACTAGAGTAAACACAGTTGTAGATACTATAAATGTTTCTTCAAATCCTACTTTTGTAAATTTTAGCGACAACAACCAGCTAGCTTTTGTCGTATCATCAGCTACAGAAAAAACAGATGCTTTCTTTCAATCAATTGATGTAAATACCCGAGAAATAGTTAAACAATTCAAGTTAGGAACAAGTACAACAGCAAATATCGTTCCTACAGGAGTTGCAAGTTCTAAAAAAAATCTCTATATCACATCAAATGAATATCTGTTTCGCATATCAATTCCGAACGGAAACAGCACGAACAATATAGCTAAAACTTCTTATAATTCTATAGGTTACAATCAAAGATTAGAAGAATTTTATCTTGTAAAAAACGATAGCAATTCATCTTCTATTATTATTTATGATGCAATTCAAAATAAACGAACTGCAACATACTTTATAGAAAATAAAATAGATGCAATTATTATAAAGTAAATTTAAGTTATGACTAATATGGAAAAAAATATACAAAAAAACGATTGTATTGAACCAAAAACATTTGAAGCTACTAAACAAATGTTAAAAACGATTTTTAAAATATCAAGTACTTTCAATGGTTTAATGCAACAAGATGAAATTTTACGGCAATTTGCAATATATTTAATGGGACAATTTGCTATTAAAAATTTCGCTCTTTATTTGTTTGACAAGACAAAAGCAAGCTTTGTATTATTAGAATCGAAAAACTTTGACAATATCGCTAAAATTATTGATAACAATGATCTCAACTTTCAAGAAAATAATATAATTAATTTAGAAAATTCAGACCACAAAAATAATAATTTGTTTGACAAAGATATAGCAAAGTTTGCTATAATGTTATCTGAAAACAAAGGCTTGCTTGTTATTGGAAGTCGTATGCTCAATAAAGATTTTACTGAAATGGATTTCAGTTTTATGATTTCAATTAGCGAGCTAGCTATTCTGGCATTTGAAAAC
This sequence comes from Ignavibacteria bacterium, assembly GCA_012518115.1. Lineage (GTDB taxonomy): Bacteria > Bacteroidota > Ignavibacteria > Kapaibacteriales > UBA2268 > JAAYTD01. The sequence goes on from JAAYTD010000031.1 coordinate 78,743, forward strand.
TCGAGATTAATTTCGGAAGAGAAAAAGAAAATACTTTTAGAACAGGAGCTAAATACTGCACGTGAAATTCAACAAGTTTTGCTACCTAAAAATAACCCTGCAATAGATAACTACGAAATAATTGGCGATACTCAATCTTCTCTTTCTGTCGGTGGCGATTATTATGATTTTATAAAAATTGACGATGAAAATTATATGATAGTAGTTGCTGATGTTTGTGGCAACGGCATTCCCGCAGCACTTATTATGTCAAATTTGCAATCGGCACTAAAATCACAATTGTTTTTTGTTACTGACTTGAAAAAAATCATAAGTAACTTAAATTCTATAATTTACGACAATACAGACGCAGACCGCTATGTAACTTTTTTCTACGGAATTTTAAACATAAAAACTAATAAATTTACTTACATTAATGGCGGACATAACCCACCTATTTTTTACCAAAAACATAATAAAAAAATTAATCTTTTAGATGTTGGCGGAACAATTATAGGAGCTTTTGATCCACTTCCTTTTGAATATGAACTCGGACAAATAAAATTGAAAAGTGGCGATTTAATATTGTTCTATACCGATGGTATTATTGAAGCAAAAGATAAAAATGGCAAGCTATTAGATGAAGAATGGTTGGTTAACTTTGTAGAAAACAATTCGGAAATTTCTGCAAAACAAATGTTTGAAAAAATAAAAAATGAAACAAACAATTGCCAACCTGAAGAAAATGACGATATTACTTTAATTGTATTAAAAAAAATGTAAATGACAAAAAAAACACTTCTTGAACCTGCACAATTAATATCTGCTTACACGCAAGGTTTTTTCCCTATGGCAGATTTTAATGAGCAAATTCGCTGGTACTCGCCTGAATCTCGTGCAATTTTTCCATTATATGATTTGAAACCGCCGCGCTCTTTGGTCAAGTTTATTCAAAAAAACAACTTACAATTTACAATAAATATGGATTTTGAATTTGTAATAACAAATTGTGCTAATCGCGAAGTAACTTGGATATCAGATAGTATTATTGAAAGTTACATAAAACTACATCAATTGGGATATGCACATTCTGTTGAAGTTTGGTTAGGTGATGAGATAGTTGGCGGGCTTTACGGTGTTTCAATTTCAGCGGCTTTTTTTGGCGAATCAATGTTTAATTTAATTTCAAATGCTTCTAAATCTGCATTCTATTTTCTTGTTTCATATCTCAAGAAAAAAGAATTTGTTCTGCTTGATTCACAATTTATTAATGAGTTCACTGCACAATTAGGAGCTATTGAAATTCCACGTAATCAATATCTTCATCTTCTTCGAATTGCATTAAATAAAGAATGCTATTTTATAGATTAATAATATTTTAAGAAGTTTTGGTAATCTTATTCAAAACAGAAAAAAGATTCTATAATAATTTCACCCCTTCGGGGTTTGTGGTTAATTTTTTAATAGACTACCCCGTCAAGCTAGCGCTTGACACCCCTTCTGGAAAGGGGAATTTGCAGCCCGACCTTCAGGCAAGTATAATTTTAAAAATCATACTAATCATACAAATCCCATAAATCACAGTTCAGACAAAAAAGGGCGTATTGGGTACACCCCAACATTCGCAAAAGGAAAATTTTTCAATTTATTCTTATTTCTGAAAAGGTAAATTTAATTGCAACGTTGCACCCCAATTTCCTTTTGCATATTCGCCAACACATAACCTAGCTTCAATAGCCCAAAATGCTAAATCTGTACCGGGAATAGGAATTCTACCGATTTTTACACCTAACTCAGAATAATAACCTTTTAATGTGCTATGATATAAACTAGCTAGCGCAGTATTTCCTTTGTTGAAAAATTTACCTGTTGTGTAATTTACTGCAAACTCTAAACCTCTGCCCTTTATGCGCGGCAACCTCATTAAACGCCACAACCAATCTTTAAAATCTAACGAAAAATGATATGAAAAATACTCAGTGCCGCCTAAACCAGTTTCATAAGCCGTCATAAATGTATTTTCAACATCTGACGATAAATCTACAAATACACTATTTGTTTTCGGTACAAACAAACTTTGTACGGGCAAATTCTTACTAGCTAGTCCGCCTGCTGCCGAAATCAAGAAAATTATATTGCCGTACCCAGTTTCAAATATAGGAAAATTAAGTGTAGCTAATCCTAAAACATACGAAAAGCGTTCCGAAGTCTCTTCTTTTATTCCAAATTTAGAGTTTATATTTATTCTGTATTGTATATGTTCCGAAGTAGTATTATGTCTATTGCTAAAAGAAATAATAGACTTAAAAAGATTAAATCTCCCTATCTCAGGTGTAGGATTTTCTCTGAGTTCAGCTTGAGAAAAAAGACTTTTGTCTGTAGTTTTCTGCACAGCAATATCTTGCCTGCTTTCATAATCTATAGAAAAACCCAAGTTTTTATAAGCAAAATTAAAGTTCGTTGCCCAACCGTCGCTACGAAAATAATCATATCCATCTTCATGGAAAACAGCTAAGACTAATGAATTAAAAAACAATCCCGCATTATGAAATGGATCACCAAAAGCATTAATTTTAGAAAACATCTTAGCACCTACAGAAAACAAAGCATCACTCTCTCTTTTTCTAAAAATATTATTACTAAAATTAATCCCCAAACTACCAAAAGCTTGCTTTTGTCCGAACGAATAATATGCTTCGCCGCCTAATTGCACAAAAGAAATACCAAGATTCGGAAGAATACCAACAAGAAAACTTTCTACTCTGTTATATCGCAAGTAAGGCAACAGAGAAAAACCTAACGAAGTTTTATCATTTCTCTGATTTGTTAATTCGGGAGAATTTACGTCAATATCAAGTTTTTTAGCAGCAGTATCTATTTCTGAATACATTTCTTTTTCCTTTTCGGTTAACGCTATCAAAGAATTTTCTTCCCAATATTCAGATTTTGTTGAATCAGCATAAGAAGCCACAACTTTATTTTCGATATTATCTTGATAAATCGTATCGGGCAGCGGTTTGTCAAGTGCTATATCACTAACAATTGCCGTCATATTCCACTTCAATTCAATAGCAGGCAAAAGAGGAACAATTTTAGTAGAAAAATCAGCACAATTCTCCATATATGTAGGCAGCCATATATCATTACTTACATTTTCAAATTTTTCATAATATGCTATGTTATCAAAAAAATGAATTTTAGTGTTTTCACTCAGCATAAGATTTACTTCTATAAGCTGATAAGTTCCTTCTATAATTGATATTGTACCTTGAAAAGTCGGATAAACTTTAGTATTAGGAATAACTTTTATAACATAAACATATTTATCTTCAAAGAGTTTTTTTTCAAGCAATTCAAACTTATAATGAGTCAAAGCATTATTATGCAGTGGCGTGATTATTTTAGCATCTCCGAAAGATATTTCATCTTCCGAAAAATCTACAAATTCATCTAAAGTCAATATATTCATTGCCTTAGGGAAGTTTGCCGTTTGCCTTCTATTTACGATAACTGTTTTATCTATATTTTTCTCAATATCAATAAATCTTTGAGAAAAATTTTCCCCGATAAGACCTTGAAACAGAATAGATTGTAGCGTGTCATCTTCACTAACAAACGAAGTAAGATCCATAGTGTTTTCTAACATAAATTTTGAATATAGCAAACATTGCATCGTTTTATATTTATTGCGGTTAGCTTCTTTCCTCGCTATAGCGCGCCTAATAACTTCATCTACATTGATATCGCCGATAACAACAACTTCTTTTAATTGCACAGGATCTTGATCTAAATATATTGTTGCCGTATCTTCCCGCAAATCTAAAGTTAAGACTTTTGATTTATATCCTACTGCTGTTACTCTAATATCACTTTTATTTACAAAGTAGCGTTTAGGAAGACGAAATTTACCATTTTTTAAACAAATTGTACCACGATTTATACCAACTATTCTAACCGTCGCAGAAGGTACAGGTTTTTTAGTTTCTTTATCAAGAACGACCCCGCTTACAAATTGCCTCTTTTCTACATTATTTAACTCTGGAACTTCTTCTTCGGAAAGCGTAGCTATAGCTACATCTTGAAATGCTGTTTTTTCATAAGATAGAAAAGTATTTTTAGCATTTAGATTGTAAAAACATAAAAAAATACTAGCTAGCAAAAAAACATATTTTTTTGTATTCTGTTGAAAGTAATTCATATCATAGTTGATAAATGATTTCATATAAAACCTAAGTTTTGTTTTTTCGTAATTTTTTAATATAGATAAAAATCATTAAAATTTTGTAGAATATTTTTTAACTTATTCAAGAAATTGATAAATCTATATTCTACCAAAATATTTATTTTGTTTTTTAAATTATTCCATACGAAATTCATGTTGAAAAGATTTTTTTTACTTTTCTTTTTAATACAATGCACTTTAGAAGCTTCTGGAATTAACGGAATTATCAAAGACAATAAATCAGATGAACCGTTAGTAAATGCAACTGTTTACTTAGAAGGCACAAAAATAGGTACAAAAACAAACAAGAAAGGCTACTATTCAATACAAGGAATAAAAAAAGGTAAATACACCGTTCGTATAACTTATTTAGGATATGCAACTTACAGAGAAGAAATAGTCATTGACAACAAAGACATACGCTTAGATGTTTCTTTAGAACCCGAAGCTATAAAAACTGAAGCGGTTGAAGTTGTATCTAACCGTGAAGTTCTGCAACGAGAAATAAAAATTTCCTCTGTTAATGTTCCCGTCTCACAAATCAAAGATATTCGCATTGGCGGAGAATCAGACGTGTTTCGCACTCTGCAATTTTTGCCCGGCGTACTTACTTCATCGCAAATCTCAAGTGGTTTGTTTGTACGCGGCGGTTCCCCTGACCAAAATTTAGTACTTTTAGATGGAAATACTGTTTATAATCCGTCGCATTTATTTGGTTTTTTCTCAACTTTTAACACAAACGCTATAAAAGATGTTGAATTTATTAAAGGCGGGTTTGAAGCTGAATATGGCGGTAGACTAGCTTCTGTTTTAACCATCACACAAAAAGACGGCAATAAGAATGATTATCACGGCAGTTTAAGTTTAGGATTAATTTCTTCACAAGCTAATTTTGAAGGACCGCTTGGTAATGGTTCGTTTTTCATTTCAGGTAGGCGTACTTATCTTGATTTCATTCTATCAATAATTCCTCAAGATGAAAAAAATCCTTTTCCTAGCTTTTATTTTTATGATTTAAATGCAAAAATAGTTCAAGACATAGGAGAAAACGATAAGATTTCTATAATAGGATTTTTAGGACGCGATGTTTTAAGTCAAAAAAGTAATTCTAGTGCTATCAATATGAACACAGGAAATTCATTAGTTGCAGCTAGTTGGTCGCATATTTTTTCAAATAATTTATTTTCTGATTTCAATGTACATTACAGCGAATATAAAAATAATTTTAATGGCGGCGAATCAAGCTATGAAATGAAAATGGATAATAAAATAAAAGATTTGAGTGCGAAATATAATGTAGAGTTATTTATAAAAAACAACGCATCGGCGAAATTCGGTTTTGAAGTTTCCAAACTTAATTTTGATTACCTGCTTAATTTTACGGGTGATACCGATACAACAATAAATGAAGGACATTTAAGTTCAACAAATTTAACAATTCCCGATATGAATTATGCTTTGTTTTCACAAACGAAATTTAATATCACAGAAAAATTATCTACGCAAGCAGGAATAAGAGCTAATTATTTCCAACTCAATAATTCTTTAAAAATTGATCCGCGACTAGCGCTACGTTATATGCTTAAGGAAAATATTTGGTTGAAAGCAGCTTGGGGAATATATCATCAAAATTTACGCATTGCAACATTGCAAACTTTTAATATTATTGATACTTGGCTTCCTTCAGATACAACTGTTCCTATATCTAAAGCAAATCATTATATTTTTAGCATTGAAACGCAACCAGCAAATAATCTAAATCTAAATTTTGATTTCTACTACAAAACTATGAACAACATAGGCGAGCTGAATATGTTCACCTTAAAATCTTCGGTCGTTTCCGACGTTCTTTTTATTGGTAATGCAAAATCTTATGGAGCAGAGGTGTTTTTACAAAAAAGCATTGGAAAACTAACAGGTTGGTTGGGTTATGCTTTTAGTTTTGTTGAAATGAATTTTGACAGCATAAACGGCGGAAGAACTTTTAATCCTAAATACGACAGAAGACACGATTTCAAAATTGTTGCTCAATATGCTTTTAATAAAAATTGGAATATAGGTGCATCTTTTACTCTGCAAAGCGGGCAACCTTATACAGGTTATCAATCACGAGGAAAACTATTTTTACCGGGAATGAACTATGGAACTAACAAACTAACTAGCTCCGAACGATACGGGTTAAGACTTCCAGCTTCACACCAACTTAATCTATCAGCAACTTATAATTTCAAATTTTTCAAACAAGATGCTAATTTAACTTTAGATATATTTAATGTTTACAATAGAAGAGATATACTAATGCGAGTTTACAATATGTATGAAAAAGAAAATCAAACTATTGTAGAAGATTTTCGTTTGTTACCGATTATTCCGACACTTTCTTTTGAAATAAAATTTTAATATAAATATGAAAAAAATATTATTCTTGTGTGCTTTTATTTTTCTTATCTCTTGCGAAGATCCTGTACCTCAAGACTACAAACCGAGTAACGTAGTTGAAGCCTTACTTATTGTGAACGAACCGATAAAAAATATTCGTATCACGAAAACACAATCACTTTTTGATGAATATAAATACGAAAATGCTATTATTTCTGATGCTAAGGTGATTATTTTTGAAAATGATAGAGAACTTGAGCTCCAATTCAAAAAGAGCGAAAAAGAGGAAGAAACAGGTTATTTTTATTCGGACACAAATTATTTAGTAAAGAAAAACACTAATTATAAATTAAAAATTGTTTTTCCTGACGGTCAAATCGCAACAGGAGAAACAACAACACCTGATACGATATATTGGAAAAGATCTATTCAGAAATATATGCAATATCCAAAAGATACAATAAATCTTCCGCCTGGGGATTCTTTGGAATGGGCAGGCAAACTTCCACAAAGCGTCTTTTATTATTTTCTTACAATTTCTTGTTTAGATACTTTGAATTATGGAACTTACTTAAATCCCCCAACTAATGAACTTAACCGTAGAACATATTCTATAATACGAGACGACAATTCTTATAGAGAAAGAACATCATTTATAACAATTCCCAGCACAAAAACACCTCTTGTTTGGAGTTTTTTAAAATGGTTTGGTTTGCATAGCTTAAATGTATGGTTGCCCGACAATAATTATCAATTATGGGCGTTACAAGTACTTATGACAAACAAATTTGATGAAAGATTTTGTAGCGTGAAAGGCGAAAATACTTTTGGCTTTTTTGGTTCTGCTTCTGTGATACGCGATACAAGTGTAGTCTTGAAAAATCAGCCGTAAAAAACAACTTTTCTGTAGTACAACATAGTAAAAACGAAAAAACTTATATTGTAAAAATCTCTATTTTTGTTATTTTAAAACTTTTTTGCACTTTTTCAAATATTTCCTTTTTTATTTATAAAAAAATTATTAATTTACAAACAATTGAATTTGATTTGTTTTTTTGTTTGATAATTTTTTTAGGCAAAAACAAGTAACATTTTTATTAATAAATTTATATTAAATAATTATGAAAAAATTTACTTTATTAATACTTGTTATTCTCTTTTATTCATATACAAGTATAGCACAATGGGAAATGGTAAGCGCAGGTACAGGACACGGCATCAACAAAATTGTATTTTTTGATGAAAATACTGTTTTTTTGGTAGGTAATGGCATTCTGAATACTGTCGAAAAAACGATGACCAAATATGATTTTTCGTCACAAAAATCTTCAACTATTCAAATTTCTGATGAAATACCTTCTACAGCACAGTATTCTTCCATTGATATTCTATCAAACAAAGATATTATATTTTGTTCCAAAACAGAAGGTGGCACAGGTGAATCACAATTATTTATTTCAAAAGACAATGGCGAAACTTGGAATTTTTTAACAAAATTTTCCGGTGAAACATCATTAGCAGCTAATGGACTAAAATTTTTTGACGAAGAACTTGGGTTTGCTGTTGGACTGACAAAAACAACAGCAAAGATATTAAAGACACAAGACGGTGGGAAAAACTGGGAAGTTGTTTATGATGATAATGACACTAAAAGTAAAGCACCAGGAGGAAATAAAGGAAATTTAAGTTCAATTGTTTTTATAGATAAAGAAACGATTTTAGTAGGTGGCTCAAACGGTCTTTTACTTAGAAGTGAAGATTGTGGAAAAAGCTGGTCTGAAGAATATATAATTGATGATCCTCTCTACGGCATGAACTTGTTTATAGATGAGATATTAAAAATGTCTGACAACACTTTAATTGCCAAAGGAGCTTTTGCTAAACAACTTTATATTTCAAAAGATAAAGGAAAAAATTGGGAGAAAATTAATTTTGGAGAACATTCATCAAAATTTCTCTATGGTGGTGTCGGTTCTATAAGTACTACGCAAGATAACTACATTTATTTTACTACTCAGGCAACAGGAAATACAAGTTTTTTACTATGCTCAAAGGATTTTGGTAAAACTTGGGATAAGATTTATGAAGACAGTGGTTTATTTATAGATATTGAAATAAATAATAATTTAGCAGTAATCGGATACTTTGATTCTGATGAAATTATTTTTAATCGTAATTTCAAATCTATTAAATTACTTACAAAAATACAAACTTCACTTTATCCAAATCCAGCAAATTCAGTTTGTACGATAAGCGGATTTTTAGAGACGTTAGCTAAGGATTTCAGTATTTCAATTTATGATATTGCGGGAAACAAATTATTTGACATTTATAACGACAAAAATTTAGAAGGCGAATTTTCTGTTCCATTTAACACTAAACAGCTAGTTAGTGGAAGTTATAATGTTATTATCAACGCTGATGGAGCAAAAAAAGTAGAAAAACTAATAATTGAGAGATAGCAAAAAAGTATAGAAACAAAAGGCACGTTAATTGAAATAACGTGTCTTTTTTTTGTATTTTGTCTGAACTGTGATTTATATGATTAGTATGATTAGTATGATTAGTATGATTTTTAAAATTATACTTGCCTGAAGGTCGGACTGCAAATTCCCCTTCGGCACGAAGGGGTGGCAAGCGCTAGCTTGACGGGGTAGTTTTTGTCTGAACCGAGATTAACAAGATTAAAGGATTAGCAGGATTGTGCCGTAGGCACAAAATTTCGGTAAAAGAAATGTAATCTTACTCATCTCGTCCCGTACGGGACGAAACATAAGCAAGTATAAGTTTTTACCGATATTTAATCCCTACAGGATTTTTAAGGATATATTCCATAACCACACCTCCCCTGCTTCGCAGGTACTCCTCTCAAAGAGGAGAATTTAACAACAAACCACGAAGGAAAATTTTAAATTATATTATTTATCTACTTCATCTATTGTGCTTTGCTTATAAAACACATATTGCCCTGTTTTTAATTGATAAATATATGCTAATACTTGCGCTACTGTTTTGAACAATGTTTCAGGAATTTCTTGATCAACTTCAACAAGTTTAAACAATGTTCTAGCTAGTGGTGGATCTTCTACAATAGGGATATTATTTTCATTTGCAACATCTTTAATTTTCATCGCAAGAAAATCTACTCCTTTTGCAACCACAATTGGAGCGTTATGTTCGCCTTGTTTATACATTAAAGCAACAGCAAAGTGAGTAGGGTTAGTTATCACAACATCAGCTTTATTAACATTTTGTATCATTTTTTGACGCAACATATTTCGTCCTAAAGCGCGTAGCCGCGATTTCACGTGTTGATCACCTTCAAGTTGCTTCATCTCTTCTTTCAATTCTTGCTTAGTCATTTTCATATCTTGCTTAAATTTCCATTTTTGGAAAATAAAATCAGCAACAGCAATGACAATATATAACCCTGCAACTTTCAATATAATTTCTAATGCCATACTTGTCATTAGATTTGTTACTTCAAAAAAAGGTTTCTCGCTAATAGTAGATATCTCATCAATATGACTTTTAATAACAAAGAACGATACGCCACCTAATAAAAGAATTTTGAGAATACCTTTAATCAGTTCTACAACTGAATGAGCTGAAAAGAAAACTCGTTTCAAACCAGATAGCAACTTAAATGGTTTTGATAAACTTTGCGGATCTGTAAATCTTTTCAACGATAATTTTAATCCAACTTGTGAAATTTCACCAATTAAGACGATAGCTACTACAACCAACATAATTGGCAAAAGGAGCTCTCCTAAAAATATAATCAGCTCTTTTATGTATCTAATAAGATTCGTTTCTGTAAAACTAAATTGTGCCGAAGTACTTAAAGAATTTGCAAGAAAAGCTTGGAATTTTCTGACAAGAGGCGAACCTAAAGCAAACACAGAAAGCCCACCAAGAAACAGAACTCCTGCAGTAGTCATATCTTGACTTTTTGAAACTTGTCCTTTTTCTCTCGCATCGGCAAGCCGTTTGGCGGTTGGTTCTTCGGTTTTTTCTTGTCCGTCTTTATTCTCTGCCATCTCTTATGTTTTTAATTAGCTAATGCGGGGTTAAAAGTCAGTAATAATTTTGTAATTTCTATCTCCATAATGTTAAGCGCTTGTTTGCTAACAACTCCTACAATTGGAACAGCCACAAATAAAATCAACAACCCAACAGCGATTTTTACTTGGAAGCTCAACATAAAAATATTCATTTGCGGTGCAACTCTAGCAAGCATTGTCAAAGCTAAGTTCATATTAAAAAGAGTAATTAGAACTGGAGCTGCCATTTTCAAACCAAGCATCATAAACGAGGAAACTATAAGAAACAACATTTTTAATGTTGATTCTGTCATTAAAAATGTTGTCAGCGGAACAGCTTTTATACTTAAAACTAATGTTTCTATAACAAAATGATGACCTTGCATATATAAAAAAATCATCATAGCTGATAAAGCATAAAATTCACCAACTAAAGTTGGAGCCCCTGCTTCTTGGTCAAACATTAAACTCGCTTGATAGCCCATATCCATATCCGTTATTCCGCCACCAAAGCGCGCAGCCCAATAAACAATATTTGTTGCAAACCCAAGAATAGCACCTATTAAAAACTCCTTGAATAATAAGAAAAACATATTGAGAATATTAAAATCAATATGCGGAGCATCTGCAAAACAAGTAGGCGCTAGTATCATAGTGATAATTAGTATCAACATAATTTTAACAGGAATAGGAATTGCTAAATTACCGTAAAAATGTCCAGCAGTAAAAATACCTGAAATTCGTGCTAAAACAAGAATACCAATAATCAATTTTTCTTGTGTTAATTGTAAAAAAGCCGTATCAAACACTTCTATATTCTCTCTATTTTACATTGTCTGAATCATAGTAAACATCTGTATTGTAAACGTTTTTAACGTCGTTATCAAATAGGGTAACAAAAGTACAACTAAAAGAAGAACAACAATCAACTTTGGAACAAAAGTCAAAGTTTGTTCGGAAATCGAAGTAGCTGCTTGAAAAATAGAAATCAACAAACCAACTATAAGAGAAGCTAGTAAAAGCGGTCCAACTATAAGTAATATATAATAAAAAGCATCACGTACGATCTGCATTACAAGTTGTTCTGTCATATATTTTTCCTATAAGTTTAAATTATACTTTGAATTACAGAATCTACAATTAAATGCCACCCATCTACCAAAACAAATAACAGCACCTTTATAGGTAGCGAAATCATCTGCGGCGGTAAAAGCATCATTCCTAATGACATCAAGGTACTAGCTATCACCATATCTAAAACAAGAAAAGGAATAAAAATTAAAAATCCTATTTGAAAAGCAATTTTTAACTCGCTAATAGTATAAGCAGGAACAATCGCCCAAATTGAAATATCATCAACAGTTTCAGGACGCTCACCGCCTGTTAAATTGATAAACAAAGCAAGATCTTCCTCGCGTGTATGCTTGAGCATAAATTCTCGCATAGGTTTTATCATATTGTCAATAGCTTGCGATTGCGTTATTTCTTCATTCAAATAAGGCTGCAAACCTTTTTCATTAGCTTCATTAAAAACAGGTTGCATTATAAAAATCGTCAAAAATAAAGCAAAGCTTGTTAATAGCTGATTAGGTGGCTGAGTTGCTGTACCGAGTGCATTACGCAGGAAATGAAATACAACGATAATCCTTGTAAAACAAGTCATCATAACTAATATAGAAGGTGCAAGAGTTAAAATCGTAAGCACTAAAAGAATTTGCATAGAAACAACAAATTCTTCCTTAGTGCCAGCACCTGTAGCATCAACTCCTATATTAAATTTAGGAATTGTTATATCTTGTGCAGAAAGCATTGGCGAAAAAAACATAGATCCAATGCTAATAGCAACAATAATTAATATGATTTTTAAAACTAAACGTGTATTCATTTAACTAATATATTTTCAACGAACTTTGATGTTACAAGTTATGTGCCATTCAAACGATGATTTTCATAACCCTATGTATTAGTTAAAATTAGATATTAAAATGAATTTAGAAATGTATATAATTTTTTGTGATTATTAAGCAATTGAAGAATAATCAACAACATGTTTTTGTTGGCTGAACAGGGAGAACACAAAGAAGACCGAAGACGCTAGTCTATTAATAAAATTAACGACAAACCCCTACGGGGTTTTATAAAAATTTGGATTTCACAATGCTATAATAATGTCATCCCTACGGGATTTTATAGGATATATAATTAATAACCACCTCGCCTGCTACGCTAAAAATGAGAATAGAACACCTTAATCTACAAATCCTCAAGAGGAAAATTTTAATACTACCTTAAAATCAAAATTATAACTAGCTAGTATAATTTTCTTCTTCTGCTTTCAACTTGTTTTTTATATGAACTAATTTTATTAAAGCATAAACAAAAGCTAAGACTAAACAAAATATCAAAATTACTAATATATTTGAAATAGAAAAGAGATTTTCGAAATGTTCGATAAAAGTTTTTTCTTTAGGAATATTTATTATATTGAGTAATAAATAAACTCCAAACAGAAGTAACCACCAATTTTTAGTTTGTTGGAATAAATATTTACGTTGTCCGGGTTTAGTTTTCAGTTTTTCTATATCATCTTCAGTTAGTCTTTTCATACTTTTTATTTTTTATTTATTATTATGATCTTTTTTTCTTCGTTTTTGAACCAAGGACAATCTAGCATATCTATTTGAATTTCTTCTACATTAAGATTAGGATGCTTTTTTTGCACCTCTGCAATTTCTTCCTCTAATGCTCCACCTTTTAAAAATACAAACTTCCCATTATTTTTCAAAAACGGCAAAGTCCATTCTACAAGTAAATTTGTTTTTGCAACAGCGCGAGCAAAAATAAAATCAAAGCGTTTGTAATATTTTTTGTCGAGCTCTTCCACGCGGGAACATTCAAAATTAAAGTTTTTCAGTCCTGTATGCAAAGCAAAAATTTCGGCAATTTTCAATTTTTTCTTTATAGAATCGCATAATGTCATAAAAATATCAGGCATTGCAATTTTTAAAGGTATGCCGGGAAATCCGCCACCAGTACCAAAATCCAAACAACGTACTTTTTTAGGTAAGTCAATATATTTTAAGATTGATAAGGAATGAATAAAATGTCGTTCTAATATATTATCTTCATCTTTTCTTGAAATAAGATTAACTTTGTTATTCCAATATTTCAATTCATTTTCAAATCTTTTAAATTGTTCAATTTGATTTACATCAAGAATAATATTATTTGTAGAAAGGATTGTCCAAAACTCTGTAAATTCCATTTGTTTTTATAAAAATTTACTCAGAATATCATCAACTTGTTTTAATGTTTCGTCTAAAACATCATTTACAATTACAAAATCAAAATCAGCACTCATTTCTATTTCCATTTTAGCACGAGCTATTCTTTTTTCGAGTTGTTCTTCTGTTTCGGTTTTTCTATTTATTAAACGATTTTTCAAGACTTCTAAAGATGGTGGCTTTAAAAAGATTAATAACGTATCTTCAGGATAATGTTTTTTTATTGAATATGCTCCTTTCACGTCAATATCAAAAAGGATTTGTTTTTGTTTTTCAAAAGCAAGTTCTATTTCTGAACGCAAAGTACCGTAATAGTTAGAAAAGATATTTTCATATTCAACAAGTTCATTTTCTTTTATTTTTTCTTCAAATTCTTCTTTGGATAAAAAATAATAATGTTTTCCGTTTACTTCGCCTTTTCTCATTTTTCGCGTTGTTGCGGAGACAGAGAATTGTACATTTTTATAATGTTCTAATATGTGGTTTGCAACTACAGATTTTCCGCCACCACTTGGAGCAGAAACAACAATTATTCTTTTTTTCATAATTATTAATCGCGTTCCAAAATTTCTTTTGCTAATTCCAAATAATTTGTAGCGCCTGCACTTGAAGCATCATAAAGTATAACAGGTTTGCCGTGACTGGGAGCTTCAGCTAATCTGACATTACGATGAATAATCGTATTCATAACTTTATCTTTGAAATGATTTTTCACTTCTTCTACAACTTGCATAGATAGCCTTAAACGCGTATCAAACATTGTAAGCAAAACGCCTTCTATATCAAGTTCTTTGTTAATATGTTGTCGTACAATAGCAATAGTATTTAGCAATTGTCCAAGTCCTTCAAGTGCATAATATTCACATTGCACAGGAATAAGCACAGTATTTGCTGCGGACAATGAATTTAACGTAAGTAATCCTAAAGATGGCGGACAATCAATAATAATATAGTCGTAATCGTCAACAATAGGACTAAGGCTTTTTTTGAGTACTAAATCGCGTTCAGCTACATCTATCATTTCTATTTCAGCACCTACTAAATTTATATGCGAAGGTAGCAGATATAGATTTGGCATTTCCGTTTCTAATATAACATCTTTTGCTTCAACACCATCAACTAATACATTATAAATGCTATTTTCTATTTCATTAACATCAATGCCAAGTCCTGTAGAAGCATTAGCTTGCGGGTCTATATCACAAAGTAAAACACGTTTTTCGTTTACTGCTAAAGAAGCAGAAAGATTTATTGAAGTTGTTGTTTTTCCAACTCCACCTTTTTGATTTGATATTGCTATAATTTTTGCCATTATTATTGTCCAATTTTTATTGAATATAACATCAATGCCGATAAGGTTAAAGTATGTTGCAAATTACCTTCTTTAATTAACTTTGTAACCTCACTCATCGGCTTTAAAATTACTCTAATATCTTCATTTTCATCAAGATTTTGCGAATATTTCAACTCACAATTTTCCCATAAATAATGAAAACAATAGTTATTTAAAAATGCTGGATTAGCACGAACTTTACCTAATAAAATAGCTTCATTTTCACCTACATAACCTGTCTCTTCTATACATTCACGCTCTGCCGCACTTCGCGAATCTTCGTCCAACTCCATAACACCCGCAGGTAATTCTAATGAAAAACCATCAATTCCATGTCGGTATTGCTCCACAAGAATAATTTCTTGATTTTTAGTAATAGCTAGAATATTAACCCAATTAGGAGCTTCTAAAGAAGTAAAGTTACTTGCTTTGTTTGTTTTTGCATTAACTCGTTTTTTAACGTACAAATCAAAAACTTTGAAGTTCCCAATGTGTTCTGAGCCAACAGTTTCCCATTTTTTTAGTTCGTCATTCATATTATGATATGATCTTTTAAAAAAGTAAATTTACGAAAAAAAAACTAATTTATTGTTATACAGATTGTTTTTATGTAATTTTTCATTCTGAACTGAGCGTTATATGTCGCTTATTAACATCGTCTTCATCATTTGTTATCTTTATAGAATAATCATACTTATCTAAAAAGCCATGAGAGTTTTCTGCCCACTCTACAAATTTAATAGCTTCCGTATTGGCAATATATTCCATAAATCCTATTTCCACCAGTTCTTCTTTTTTTTCTATGCGATACAAATCTATATGAAAAATAGTTATGTTTTCTTTCCCTAATTTACCAAAGTATTGATTAACTATAGTAAATGTTGGACTTGTAACGATTTGCTCAACAGAATAATAATCACATATCGCTTTTACAAACTCTGTTTTACCCGCCCCGAGCTCACCATAAAATAAAACTGTTTCTCCCGGCTTCAAAACTTTAGCAAAGTCTTTCGCGATTTTATTCGTTTCTTCTAAAGAATGTGATATTTTTTTTTCAAACATATTTTTACTATTATATTATTTTGTAACAATAATATTTACTGGAGTATCTTTATCTACTAATTCGCCCTGCGAAGGATTTTGTTCAATAATCAACTCCGGCAAATATGTCTCTTCAGTCCTAAAATCTATTTTACCCAAAACCAAATTAGACTCCATTAGCAATTTTTGAGCCTCAGGAATCCGCTTCCCAATTAAATTTGGAACTTTAATTTGATTTTCAGCACCTTTACTTACAACGAGATTTATTTTTTCACCATAAGCTATCTTTCCACCCGGTTTCCGCGATTGAGAAATAACCATATCTTTTGGAACATCGTCGCTAAAAGCATAAGTTACTTCGCCTAATTCCAAACCACTACGCATAAGCGAAATTCTTGCGTTCCTTAAATTTAATCCAGTTATATATGGAACAGGAACTAACTCCCTCCCTTTACTCACAGTTACAAAAATAGCACGCCCGCTCTTAACTTTAGAATTTTCTTTCGGTGATTGACTTGTAATCGCTCCTGTTCTATGTTTTTCGCTATAAATCTCTTTAATAACTTCTATTTCTAAATCATAAGAAGATAATATACGCTTAGCTTCATTAAAACTTTTGCCATTAATATTAGGAACTATTACTACATCTCTATCCCGCGTAATGCTCGGAAAAACAAATGAATCTATAATGTAAAAGCAAATAAATAGACCTAAAAAATAACATAGAATAATTACAATAATTTTTGTCTTTTTATTCATAAATTTTATTCTGTGAAAATTTACATACCACCGATTAATTTATCTCTAAATCTTGATATATTTAACTGCTCTAACTTCAAATACTCCATCTCAATTTCATAAGGAGAACTGTTTGCAGAACGCATTTCATCAAGAACTTGCAAAATATCTACTTCTTCTTCAGCAGTTTCTTCTAATGTAGGATCTTCGACTAGCTCTGAAACAGGTTCTTCGACTAGCTCCGATACAGGAGCTTCAACTAGCGCCGATGCAGGGTCTTCAACTAAATCTGATACAGGTTCTTCAACTAGTTCCGATACAGAATCTTCAACGAACTCCGATGTAGGATCTTCAACGAACTCCGAAACAGGATCTTCAACTAATTCCGATGCAGAATCTTCAACGAACTCCGACGCAGGATCTTCAACTAATTCCGACACAGAATCTTCGACTAACTCCGAAACAGAATCTTCAACGAACTCCGATGCAGAATCTTCAACTAGCTCCGATGCAAGATCTTCAACTAGCTCCGATGCAAGATCTTCAACTAGCTCCGATGCAGGATCTTCAACTAATTCCGATGCAGAATCTTCAACGAACTCCGATGCAAGATCTTCAACTAGCTCCGATGCAGGATCTTCAACGAACTCCGAAACAGGATCTTCAACGAACTCCGATGCAGAATCTTCAACTAGCTCCGATGCAGAATCTTCGACGAGCTCCGAAGTTAAAACGTCTGCGGGTTCTTCTAATGAAGAAGTTTCATCAAAATTATTGTCGATGTTTTCTTCAAATAATTTTTCTAACACACTACGAACTTTATCGTATGAAAAATCTGTTATTGCATTTTCGTCAGAATATTTTTTTATTTCATTACTAATTCCTCGCAAATCTCTTGAAACAAAAAACATCATTAGTAATTCTACATTTATTACCGCGCTTTGTGTAAACAGAAAATATAGATTTATTGGCTGCAAAAACTCTTCAATAGTTTGATTTTGTGACAAGTTAATCAAAATATCTTGAGCGATATTATTGAATTCCGAAAGCGTTAATTCATTTTTTATATTTTGCAACTCTAATAGTTCATCTTTATTTTGTTGTATAAAACTATCGGTTTCAAAAAATTCAATTCTATTTATAAGCTCTACAATATCTTTTGTCACATCTTTCATAAATAGAAAATTTACTAAAGTCTCAACTGGCGAAAAAATATAATTAAGTTTTGTTCTTACAGCTAAATTTAGTATTTTCTGTGCTGAGATTTTGTCAATGATAACCCAATCATAGATTAATTGCAGTAATTGACTATAATCATCACTCTCTTTGATACTATTACTAATAAATTCTTGGTTAGCTATCTTATCAAGCAAAACATTACAATAAGTTTCTATTTCCGTAAAGAAAAAATACCTTATATCATCTGTTGGAAACTCAAACGCTGCTATTTCTTTTGCAGAAATTGGAAAATTCTCTTTTTCTAAGTTATTCCATATATTTTCATAAGCTCTATTTACTTCTTGAGTTATCATAACATTTACATATATATATTATTTAAAAATTATTTTTTTAGTAATTGTCAGGTAAAACTCTACCTGTCAGTTTCATAATTGCAGCAGCTAGCGACGGAAAAGAGTCTGAAAAAGTCATAATTTTTAATTTTGACTGTATTGCTTCAGCTATATATGGATCTCCAAAAAGTATTGTTACATACTCTCGTCCTGCCGCTAATTTATCTATAATATAATTTAACTTATCTATGTTTTCCACACCTTTTGCATAAGCACGCCTGCGATAAAACAGAGCAAATATTAAAAATTTTGCATTTTCTATATTTTCTAACATTGCTTCAATTTCATCTTCAGATATATTTTCATCTAAATAAGCAAAATCGCAATCATTTTCAGAAGCTCCCGCAAGCATAGTGAAAAAACGTGAAGCTGCTTGTAAATCCTCAGCTCTTTGCAATATTGAAAATGCTGCGAAATCTTCCTCTTCCGAAATAGGCAAGAAATTTTCCATCCCTTCATTTTGTATTTCTACTGCTTGCAACGCTGCTCTTAAAGCTAGTTTCTGATGTTCTATAAACACGCTTGTAGTAGTTTCTTTTGCATATTGAGGAATTAACTTTACCCAACGTTTGCAGTTATAAATTTTATCAACTGATATTTCAATTTTTGTTCTATGCTCATCGTTTTCCTTGATAATATCACTTAAAATTTCAATTGCTTTAAGTGGATTTTCGGGCATTAGCAAAACATCATTGCCCGCAAGAAATGCTAACTTAATAATTTCTTCCAACTTGAAACTATTAGTAATAGCTTTCATATCTAATGCATCAGTTACTACTATTCCTTTATAATTTAATTTTTCGCGTAAAATATCGCATATAATTTTTGGGGACAAACTTGCAGGATATTTATCATCAATTTTCTCTAAAAATAAATGTCCTACCATAATTGATTTCACTCCGCAATTTATAGCTGCTATAAAAGGAATAATTTCATCTGCAAGTTCATCATAATCCTTATATATTTTAGGGAATTCTATATGCGAATCTACTTTAGTATCACCATGATTTGGAAAATGCTTAGCACAAGCCATAACATTTTCGCCCTGCAAAAAATTTATATAATCAACGATATTTTTACTTACAACTTCACTATTTTCACCGAAAGCACGAATATTTATTATAGGATTTTTAGGATTTGAATTAATATCACAAACTGGCGCTAAATTCCATAGAACACCTAAATCCTTTGCTTCTTTAGCAATAGCTTTTGCTACTTTTCCTGTAAATTCACCTGTTTTGCCTAATGCCATAGCATGAGGGAAATCCGTCCCATCTTCTAAACGCATTGTAACGCCGTTTTCAAAGTCCGCACAGAAAAGTAGCGGAACTTGTGGAAATATTTGCAATTCCGATAAAACATTCCTTGCACTTTCTGTTGTTCCGTTAAAAACACAAAATCCGCCAACACCTAATCTTGCTAACTCTTTAATTTCTTCTTTATAATCTAGTTCTAATAGATATTTATCGCAATCTAATTTTGGAAAAATACATTGAGCGGCTAGTGCTTCATTTGTCCAAGTTTTAAATTTCACCATATTTAAAGAGTTCCGTTTTTAAGAATAACATCTTCTTTCTCAAATTCTATTATTTTATTACGTATTGAGTTTGGAATTGTCATCGGTTTTTTATCCAAATCAACATAAACTTCAATTGCATTATTCACTAATAAAATATCATCATTATCTAAAGTTACTACATGTTCAAATTCCATTGATGAATTACCTAATGTTTTTACACGCGTATAGACAATATATTTGTCTAAAAAGTGTGCAGGCGAAAAATAAGTTACCGAAGAATGAGCAAGTAAAACTGAAAAATCAACATTATCAGCCGAAGATGGAACAACACCAATTCCAAGATGGTTACAATAACTAACTCTTGCGTTCTCAGTCCAAAATAAATACTTCAAGTTATGTACAACCTTAAAAATATCAACCTCGTGAAAATATACTTGACCTTTATTTTTAAACTTAAATTTAGGTAATAGTTTACTTATTTCTTCTATTTTATTGCTCATTTTTACAATTCTCTTCTATAAATTCTCTCTGTCTTTTTCTTCTTATAAATCGAATTTCCTTCCGTCAAATTATATTTCATTTCAAACAATATCTTCCAACTTGAAATATTAAAATTATCAGAATAATTAGATATTTTCGTCATAGGAAACACATAATTAAAGCTTGTCGATAAAAGTATTTTTTCTGATAAATTAATATCAAACCCCAAAGCAGGCATAAACGAAATATATAATTTATTCATATCTCTTATATCGCCTTCTTCTGCGATATATTCGTATCGTTTTACATTTGGATTTTTTGTCGGAATATAGATATCAACCTTTTCACCATTTGGTAAAATTTTCGTTTTTTCTTGCAGTTCTATTTTATGTTTCATCTTGTTTTGTAGGAAATAATCAATATTTACACCAAAACGCAAGAAGAAAAAGGACAATGGATTATACGTAACAAATGGCGTAATTCCTACTGAAGAAAGAGACATATCGTTTGTATGCTTCAGTAAAAGCGGAATGTTCATATCATATTCAGAAAAATATGCGTTTGTACGTTCCGTAAAATTTGCCTCAATACTTTTTGAATCATAAAGCAGTTGCACGCCCCACTTCATATGATGCAAATACGAATCCATATCACCTGTAAATTGCTGTTCGTAAACTACGCCTAAGGTATAAGCTAGTCCTAATCCGTTAGTAAAATAGCAATTTTCACAGGATACATAAGAAGTACCGTTTTGTATATTTTGCCCTAAACCGAAAACAACTCCTAATAATTTACTTTTCAAAGACTTACCGGGATCTTTTGGACTTGCAAAATCAAATAGTTTGTTGCTAGCCAACAAACTATTTTGCATAAAGACTACTGCAAGTATAAATATAATAATATACTTCTTACTTCCATTTCTTTTCATATTCTCTTGTTCTTCTTTTTTTGTAAGTCCATATTATCAAAAATAATAAAATTTCGTAAAATAATCACTATATATTATTATTTTTATCGTACATTATACCATTTTGAATAACAATTTACCCAAATGTAGTAGGCAAATTCTTCTCCTATGGAGGATGCGTAGCAGGAAAGGTGGTTAAATTCTCCTCTTGTAGAGGGAGTACCCGCGAAGCGGGGAGGTGGTTATAATATATATATATCCTTAAAAATCCCGTAGGGATAATGTTTTTTTATAGACTACCCCGTCAAGCTGACGCTTGCCACCCCTTCGTCCCGAAGGGGAATTTGCAGCCCAACCTTTAGACAAGTTGAATTAAAAAAATCATACCAATCATACAAATCCCATAAATCACAGTTCAGACAAAAAAAACTGCTTACTGAAAAAATCAATAAGCAGTTTAAAATAGAGTAGGATTTTCCACTATTTACTCGGACAAAACCAGGCGGAAGCCTAAGCTGTTGCGGCTGCGTTCTGGGGTATTGCCGGCACGAATCGCACTCCGGCAGAAGCGCGCATTGTCGTTCCAACTACCGCCACGGAGCACGCGAGTAGAGCCCGATGCAGGTCCCTTAGGATTGGTTTGGCTACCGCTGCTATAAGGTCCACACCTATCGCTACACCATTCCCAAACATTGCCATGCATATCATACAAACCCCACTTGTTAGGAGCAAAACTGCCTACAGGAAGAGTTTCACTCTTATATTCACCCTTTGGATTACCGTTATAATAAAAACCAAAATAATTAGCCTACGAAATGGTAAGATTATTGCCTGTGTTGAATGGAGTTGTTGTTCCCGCACGGCAAGCATATTCCCATTCGGCTTCAGTGGGCAGACGACAACCCAGCCATTCAGCAAAAGCGGTGGCATCATCCCAACTTACATTGATGACAGGACGCTTGCCTCGTCCCCAACCTTCATCGCTCGGTTTATTTCTACCCGTAGCTTCGCAAAATAGGTCGTACTGCTCAAAGGTTACTTCATATTTGCTCATCTTAAAAGCACTTAAAGTTACCTGATGTTGAACTTCATCATTCAATCGCCCAACCTCGCTTTCCGGACTGCCCATAATAAATGTACCGGCAGGAATAGAAACCCATTCGATAGTAGGCTTCTCGATAGTGGGCTTCTCAATATTCGGCTTAACAGCTTCTTCTTCTGAGCAAGCGACAAATAACATTAAAAACAGAGAACAAATCACTAATACTTTTAAAACTTTTTTCATTTTATTACTCCAAGTTTATTTATAAAACAATTGAAAAACTTTTTAATTGTTTAATATACAAAAACAATATAAATTAACAAAGAAATTAAAATTATTTCTATGTTTTTTACCAAGGAAAAAGAAAAGAAAAAATAGACTAACTAGTAAAGCGGAATTAAGGTTTGATAGCAAATTGAATTATATATCCTTAAAAATCCCGTAGGGATGATATTTTTTATAGACTACCCCGTCAGGCTTCGCCTGCCACCCTTCGTCCCGAAGGGGAATTTGCAGCCCAACCTTTAGACAAGTTGAATTAAAAAAATCATACCAATCATACAAATCCCATAAATCACAGTTCAGACAAAAAAACTACTTACTGAAAAAATCAATAAGCAGTTTAAAATAAAGTAGGATTTTCCACTATTTACTCGGACAAAACCAGGCGGAAGCCTATGTTGTTGTTGCGGTAGTCCGGGGTATTGTAGGAACGATACGCACTCCGGCAGTAGCGCACAATGTTGCACCAACTACCGCCAC
This sequence comes from Ignavibacteria bacterium, assembly GCA_012518115.1. GTDB lineage: Bacteria > Bacteroidota > Ignavibacteria > Kapaibacteriales > UBA2268 > JAAYTD01. The sequence continues at coordinate 102,043 of JAAYTD010000031.1, forward strand.
GGAACACGCGGTAAGAGCCCGATGCAGCTCCCGTAGGGTTGCTACCGCTACTATAATATCCGTACCAGTCACTACACCATTCCCATACATTACCATGCATATCATACAAACCCCACTTGTTAGGAGCAAAACTGCCTACAGCCATGGTCTTAGAACTACTATAATTTGCCTGTGAGGTTGTGATATTATCGCCGGTATTGAAGGTGGTACTTGTTCCTGCACGGCAGGCATATTCCCATTCGGCTTCAGTTGGCAGACGGCAACCCAGCCACTCGGCAAAGGCTGTGGCATCATGCCAACTTACATTGATGACAGGACGCTTACCGCGCCCCCAACCTGCATCGTCAGGTTTCTCTCTGCCTGTAGCTTCACAGAACATATCATACTGCTCAAAGGTTATTTCATATTTGCTTATCTTAAAAGCACTCAAAGTTACCTGATGCTGGATTTCATCATGGCCCCTCCCAACCTCACTTTTCGGACTGCCCATCATAAAAGTGCCGGCAGGAATAGAAACCCATTCGATAGTGGGCTTCTCAATATTAGGCTTAACAGCTTCTTCTGAGCAAGCAACAAATAACATTAAAAACAAAGAAAAAATCACTAATACTTTTAAAACTTTTTTCATTTTATTACTCCAAGTTTATTTATAAAACAATTGAAAAACTTTTTAATTGTTTAATATATAAAAATAATATGAAATAAAAAAAGAAATTTTGTTTTTCTATGTTTTTTACCAAGAAAAAGAAAAGAAAAAACAGACTAGTTAGTAAAGCGGAATTAAGGTTTGATAGCAAATTGAATTATATATCCTTAAAAATCCCGTAGGGATGATATTTTTTATAGACTACCCCGTCAAGCTGCGTTTGACACCCCTTCTGGGAAGGGGAATTTTAAAAAAAAGAACGATAAAACTATTGTTTTATCGTATCTTTTATTGTAATATTGAATGAAAGTATCTAAAAAAAATTAGTTGTTTTCACCTAATGCATATCTTAAAAATCTAATTATTTTTAAGTCAGAGCAACTGCATTCATTTGCAATTTCTTTTACAACATCAGCAACTTTTTTAGATGGATCTTTCACGAAAGCTTGTTGCATTAAGCAAAAATCTTCAAAAAACTTCTCTATTTTACCATTTGCAATTCGTTCTGCTATTTCAGGTTTCTTTCCTTCAGCAATAGCTTGTTCTGTATATATTTGTCTTTCTTTTTCAAGAGTTTCTGCAGTTACTTCGCTTTTATCAACATATTGTGGATTCATAGCTGCTACTTGCATAGCTATATCATGCAATAAATCTTTAGCATTATCTGTCATTTCACCACAAGAAGCTTCAATAAGAACAGCTAATTTATTTCCTAAATGAATATAGCTTTCAATATGACCTTCTGTTTTTATAGATTGAAAACGACGGATTTCTATTTTTTCACTAAATTTTGCTAACACATCATTATGCAATTGCTCAACGGTGTTATTTCTAACTTTTACTTGCATTAATTCTTCTAAAGTTTTAGCATCACTTGCAAGCAAAGCATCAGCAACATTATTTGCATACTCAACAAATTCTGCATTTTTAGAAACAAAATCTGTTTCGCTATTAACTTCTACAATAACAGCTTTTTTGCCGTCTGTTTTAGCAATAATTGCACCTTCTTTAGCTTCTCTATCAGCACGTTTAGCAGCTGAAGCTGCACCTTTTTTTCTTAGAAATTCAATAGCTGCTTCTATTTCACCGTTATTTTCTTCTAAAGCTTTTTTACAATCTGCCATTCCCGCACCTGTTTTATCGCGGAGAGTTTTTACCATTTGAGGGGTAATATTTGCCATAGTTCTAACTTTGTTTTATTAAATTTAAATTATATTTATGTAAAAATTTTCAAAATAAACATATGAGTTGTATCTATATTTTTTTCAATAGTTACAACTCATATCTAACGTATAATCTATTCGGATTTTTCTTCTGTATTTGTATTTGTCGGTTTCTCCTCTACAGTTGTTTCTGGCTTTTCACTTTGTTCAGCACCAACTTTCACACTTTCTTCTGTATTTGTATTTGTCGGTTTCTCATTTACAGTTGCTTCTGGCTTTTCACTTTGTTCAGCACCAACTTTTACATTTTCGTCTATATTTGTGTGTTGTTCTTGCCCTGGTGTCTGTTTCGTTTCTCTTGGTTCTCTACTTTCTCTACGCCTATCGCCCGTTCCACGACGTTCACGCATTCTTCTTTGAACAGCTGGTTTAATTTCCCCATCATGCTCAAACTCATTTTCTTTGTCAACCCTATCTTGCGAAGCTGCCAACTCAGCAGCACGGACCTTGGCAACAGCAGAACCTTCAATAATAGCATCTGCCATAATAGAAGTTATAAGATCAATTGCTTTTACAGAATCATCGTTTGCAGGAATCGGGAAATCAACTGCATCAGGATCAGTATTTGTATCTACTATTCCTATAACAGGAATTCCCAAAATACGTGCTTCTTTTACAGCAAGATGCTCTTTTCTAGCATCAACTACGAAAATTGCCCCTGGCAATCTTTGCATATTTTCTATACCGCCAAAGACTTTTCTTAATCTCTCTTTTTCGCGAGTTAATAAAAGACGTTCTTTTTTAGTAATTTTTTCAAAAGTACCGTCTGTTTCCATTTTATCTATATTTGACAAACGGCGAATACTTCTACGGATTGTAGTAAAGTTTGTGAGCATTCCTCCTAGCCATCGTTCTGTCACATAATTCATCTCTGCACGTGTTGCTTGTTCAGCAATTATAGATTTTGCTTGCATTTTTGTGCCAACAAAAAGTATAATTTTACCTTGTTCAGCGATATTATGAATAATTTTACGACAATGCTCTATTAAAATTTTAGTTTTTCTCACATCAATGATGTGTATCCCGTTACGTTCTCCAAAAATATATTTTTCCATTTTTGGATTCCAACGGCGAGTAAGATGTCCAAAATGTGCGCCTGCTTCAATTAATTGCTCAACGCTTACATAGCTATTTGACATTTTTGTCTCCTGTGTTAAAATCTTCTATTTCATTCAACTTGCTGCACACACATTTTTTGCGACACATACAGCAATCCTGAAATATGACTAATTAAAATATTAAAAAATTTAAAAATAAAATAAAGTATTTTTTACATAACGTTTTATTAACGTTTTGAGAATTGGAAACGCTTGCGAGCTTTCTTTCTTCCATATTTCTTACGTTCAACCATTCTTGGATCACGTGTAAGAAGTTTTTCGGTACGTAGTTTTTCACGTAAAGTCTCATCATACTCACAAAGAGCACGAGATATTCCTAAAGATACCGCTCCTGTTTGTCCACTAACACCGCCACCTGTAACTTTAACAGCAACGTCAAAATTACCTTGCATTTCTACTAGCTCTAACGGACGCATAGCATTTACTCGCCATACTTCTACAGGAAAATAATCATCAATAGTACGTTTATTTACTGTAATATTACCCGTACCGGGAGAAATAAGTCTAACTTGCGCTACTGCACATTTTCTTCTTCCAGTTGCAGCAAATGTTTTCATTAAACTCTCCAGTTTATTATATTTGTTATAAAAAATAAGATCAAATTAATCTTTTATTTGAAATAATTGTGGTTTTTGTGCTTCATGTTTGTGTTCACTACCTGCATAAACCTTTAATTTCTTACGAATTGAATTTCCTAAAGTCGTCTTTGGCAACATTCCATTAATTGCATGTTGTAAAATAAACTCAGGTTTTTCATTTTTCAATTCAACATATTTACGAACTTTTCTACCACCCGGATACATACTGTGACGCGAATATTCTTTTTTTTCAGCACGTTTTCCTTGGAAAACAGCTTTTTCTGCATTTATTACGATAACATAATCGCCTGTATCCACGTGAGGTGTAAAAATAGGCTTATGTTTTCCTCTTAATAAACTAGCAACCTGCGAAGCAAGACGTCCTACTGTCTGCCCCGAAGCATCAACAACCCACCAATCCGGTACCACATCTTCTTTACGAAAAGATTTTGTTATTTTTGCTGACGATTTCAATTTATTCTCCGCATATTTTATCATTATAAAGACTACAAAGATACGGAAAAAATAAATACTATCAAAATAATTTCTTAAATAATTGAAAAATAATTAAATATTTTGCAACTTATCAAACATTTATTCGTCTATTTAGGTATGTATTTTTATACATTTTTTTAATTATTTTATAATCGGAGAAATTTATGAAATTTGAACTTCCAAAATTGCCCTTTGAAAAACAAGAGCTCCTGCCTTATATGTCAGCAGAAACAATAGATTTTCACTATGGTAAACACCATCAAACTTATGTTACAAATCTTAACAACCTTATACAAGGAACTGAATTTGAAAACGCTGATTTAATTGACATAATAAAAAAATCATCTGGCGGAATATTTAATAACGCTGCACAAGTTTTTAATCATACTTTCTTTTGGGATTGTTTGACAGCACCAAAGGAAACTAACTTACCAAATGGAAAAATTGCAGAATTAATAAATAGAGACTTTGGCTCATTTGAAGAATTTAAAGAAAAATTTTCTGCAACAGCTATAGGAGTTTTCGGTTCAGGTTGGGCATGGTTAGTGCTTAATAAAGATGGAAAATTAGAAATTAAAGGCTACTCCAATGCAGCAACTCCAATTACAGAGGACTTGAAACCATTAATGACGATAGATGTTTGGGAACACGCTTACTATATTGATCATAGAAATGCAAGAGCAAAGTTTGTTGAAAACTTTTGGCCTATCGTAAATTGGGAATTTGTAAACAAAAATTTAGATAGCTAAACTATTTCTTTTTAGAAACTAATTTCAAACAAAAAGCACCTTGTTTTGTTCTATATAAAACAAGGTGCTTTTTTTTATAGTAAACCTGCTCTTTTGCGTAAAAACCATTCTATGGTAAAACATAGTATTGCCAATGAAAGAAGCACTATCCAATTCCACAATAAAAATTCTGAACGGCTTGAAACAGCTTTCGATTTAAAATTAGGATGCTTTTTTATATCATCAACTAGCGTATTCATATCTTTAAGTTCATAAAACTTACCGCCCGTTCTTTTAGCTATCGTTTGCAAAAGAGAAGTATTTTGTTTTAAGTTTTGAAACTCTACAGATAGTTCGCCCACCGTAAATCGTCCCGAATCATTTCCAAGTTTTCTTTGTCCTAATTTAGCCTCAGCATTAAAAGAAAAATCTCCCTGACTTAATCCTTCAACAACAGAATAGTAACGTCCATTTCCTATTGAAACTAAAGTAATTTTCCTATCATCTGCACCGCCTTTAGAAATATTTACACTAATTTCAGCATTTTCTACAGGAACAAACGCAGCATCATAAAGCTCCGCTATAAATTCTACTTTTTCCGATTGATTATAATGTTTCTTCGCAGTTCTTACATTCACTGTTTTATTTTTCTCATATACAGAAAGCCATCGGAACGTATTAGATAGCAAAGTTTCAAACAAATCAGGAGATTCTGTTATTCCTTTAGAAACATCACTTGCATAAGAAAGCAATTTCCAACGATATAACCCATATCCCATAATCGCAACAGATTTTTTACCCTGAATTTCACGTGTAATGATTAAAGGTTCTTTAAGAGCAACATTGTTAACTTTCATTGTAGATATAACTTCGCTTTCAGGTTTCGCCTTAACAAAAGTTTCTGTCTTAAAAATAGGTGGCATTTTATTCCAAAGTAAAATATCTTCATCTGTTCCAGTAATTCTTAGAATAGGACTAGCTAGATGATCAATATTTATATCAGGAGTAACAGTAAATTCACGTTGTTTAGAAGAAAGCAAAGTAAATGGTAAATTTTCTTGGAGCTCCTTTAATTTTTTATAATCTGTTTCTAAACCTGCAAGAAAAAATATAGGCTTCCCTTTATTTAATTCATTGTTTATATTTGCAATTAATTGATTTGGAGTTGATTGAATAGGAAAACCACATAAAATAAATATATCTGTTTCAGCCAAATCTTTAGTAGTTGGATTTACATAAAATTCACTAGAGCGTTTCTGCACAAACTCTAAAACTTCTAAACCTTTTTCTTTCTGTAAAGTTCGTTTAATAAAAGCAAGATCAGGACTTGGATAACCTGCAAAAAGAGCTATAGTTCTTTTATTTTTTAGAACCTTAATAAATTCTGAAATAGAGTTGTTTTTAATAGTAATCTCGCCTTCAACATTACTTAAAGTAGCTGTTATTTTCCTTGTTCCTTCTTCTGTCGGCAAATAATCAAATATTGCGGTATAGTTTTCTCTTGCCGAACTTAATGAAAATTCTTGTTCGTTAATTTTTTTTCCATTATCAAAAAGCGTAAGTTTTACAACTTCATCAGAAAAACCTGCCGCTTTGAAATTTACATTTATAGGAACAGGATTATCAATATAAGCTATTTCATTAGTTAAAAGCGATATTATAGAAACATCTTTCGGCTCTACAGTATCTCCAACTCCAATAGTATAAATTGGGTTAGCAAAATTTTCAGCATCAAAAACAGGATTGTTGCCGTCATTAAAAGCACCGTCTGTTATAAGCAATATAGAACAAAAATTATTCTCTTCTGCATTAAGGCTTATAGATTTAATAGCTTCAGAAATATTTGTTAAGCTACCTTGTAATTTTAGCGAATCTTTATTAAAATTTTCTATTTTTCTTATTTTGTCCGAAAATTTATAAAAATGAATATCTTCGCCAAACTCCTTAAAATTAATGTTCGAAAGAATTTCTTCATATTGTTTTTTACGACTACCAGAAGCATCATCTGCAGCTACAGATTGCGAATCATCAAGCAAAACAACTAATTGAGCAGGTTTTTCAAAGTTTTTAATGACTGTATAGACCGGCTCAAAAAGAGCAAAGATTATTAAACACAAAGCTATGCTACGCAAAGCTATTAAGATATTTCTTTTTGTCTTAACTAATGGCGGATTTGTACTTCTATAAGAATAGAAACTAAAAGCTATAGCTAATAAAAGCAATAATATCAGTATAATCCAAGCGCCTGTTATATCTAAAAAATATGAATTCATTCTATTATATTTTAACTTATACAAAAAAAGGTAACTTTGGTGTTACCTTAAATAAATTATTTGTAAATTTTTCGTTTATCGCTTTTTCATTTCTTTAATCATTGCAGAATAACCTTTTTTATCCATAGTTCTAAAGGCTCTAGCTGTTGCTTTGATTACAACCCAACGTTTTTCCTCAGGAATCCAAACTTTTTTCTTTTGTAAATTAGGTAAAAAACGTCTTCTTGTTCTGTTATTTGCATGCGATACCGAATTTCCATAAGCAGGTCCAACACCTGTTAATTCACATCTTCTTGCCATTATATATCTCCAATTTTTAAAATCAATTTTATTTACGTTACAAAATAGAACTACAAAAATAAGAATTATTTTACAATTTAACAAATTTATAACAATAATTTTTATTTATAAAAAAAATTATATTAATAAGTTCTGAATTCTGGTTGATAAATTAAACTATTTTTTTTACTTTTTTGTTGTTTTTTCAAAAACTATCATTATATTTATTTTAGTTTACATTAGAAAACAACTGATATATATCAAAATCTCCCTAAGCATTATTTTAGAAAAGACTTAGAATTAGTTTCCATTAAAATAAAGGAATAGAAACGATGAAAAGACAAATCATCATCATCGCCATTTGCATTATTACTATGTTGCCAGCAATGGCAGAACAGACAGAAACATTACCATTGTTTTCAACAATGACAAAACAAACAGAAGCACCGCAATTATATCCTGCAGTATCAGAACAGACAGGAATACCGCAATTTGAAGGTTACCAAAGAAATATCTTTGTTGGATTGCTTTTTAGTGCAAACCTAAACTTCTTCTTAGATGTCAATTATGACATGCGCTTAAATCCTGGCAGAATGGACGGCATCGGTTTCAGAGTCGGAATAGGTGGGATAAGTGCTGAAGGAAGACTGCCTCGAGGTGGATATGTGTCAGTTGGGATTATTACTTTTCCGATTGAATTTAACCATGTTTTAGGTAAAAGAAGACATTCGTTTGTCTCAGGAATTGGTATAGTCCCTATATTTCTTTCAGCTGATACGCACGGAGAAGCAGTAAAAATCGACAACAAGGAATTTGAATTTGATGGAAGTGTATTTGGGTTTGGAACTGCCTATCTATCATTAGGCTACCGCTGGCAACCGCTCGGAGACGGCATAATATTTCAAGTCCATTGGAACCCGCTGATAGGCTACGGCGGTTTTGACCCATTATGCTTTGGCGTAGGAATTGGTGCAAGCTTTAAGCAGTAGTTATGTATGTCAGTTTATTATAAATTAATTAGAACATCCGCTTACAATAAACAGAAAAATAGATGCAATATAAACCGATTACATAAATTTAATTAATGGATAATAAATTAATAATCTTAAATAATAAAAAAAGATATAAAAGTATGAAAAAACAAATCATCATCTTCGCCATTTGCATTATTACTATGTTGCCAGCAATGGCAGAACAAACAGAAGCACCGCAATTGCCTCAAGCAACAACAGAACAGAAAGAAAAACCACAATTTGAAGGTTATCAAAGAAATATCTTTGTTGGATTGCTTGGCGCAAACTTTTTTATAGGTGCCAATTATGATATGCGTATAAATCCTGGCAGAATGGACGGCATCGGTTTCAGAGTCGGAATAGGCGGTTTAATTGCTTCCGCAATTAGAGAAGGTAAAGAAACGACAGCTGGAATTGTTACTTTTCCACTTGAATTTAACCATGTTTTAGGTAAAAGAAGACATTCGTTTGTCTCAGGTGTTGGACTACTTCCTGTATATCTTAGCGGAGAACAAACAAACATCAAAGACAACAGTCTCGTCTTCAGGGAAAGTGGATTTGGGATAGCTGGATATTGTGTATTAGGCTACCGCTGGCAACCGCTCGGAGACGGCATAATATTTCAAATCAATTGGAATCCATTGGTGGGTCCCGGTGGTTTTGCCCCGATGTGGTTTGGCTTAGGAATTGGCGTAAGCTTTAAGACATAGTTTTATTTTATTACAAATTAATCCCATAATCTTAAATGATTATGGGATTTTTTTATATTCAAAAGTAAAAGCTAGTAATGAAAACTATTATTAATTTGTGCCTTAATAGTTATTCTTTCTGAAATTATTATTATATTGTTTTTTATGATTTAATTTTTATTTACTAAGGTTAAAAGAAAAATGTTTAAAAATTATTTGAAATTAATTGTTTTGTTAGCTTTTCTAACAGTAAATTTATCTGCATTTGCAGCTCCCGGCAAAACTTGGGAAACAGCTGAATTAATAACTAATAACAGCACGAGCAATGGTTCTTTCGATAAAGAAACCGGTAATGAACTATGGTACAAAATAGAAGTAACAGAAAATGGCGAAGCTGTATTTACGCTAAATTCAGAAGAAACTTTAAACTTTTATTGGATAAATCTATATTCAAGGGATAGTGACGGTAAATTAGCAGGAAGAGGAGACAAACATTTAGGTTATAAGGTTGCTAAAAATGAAATTCTTACAATTTCGGATTTAGCTAAGGGAACATATTATCTTAAATTAACTCAAGGCGGCGGCTATGGTGGATATAGTTTGAAGTATGTATTTAATAAGAATACTTATACCAATGATATCGAACCCAACAATAAATATGAAGAAGTAAATCAAACAATTTCAGACGGACAAACTATACAGGGACATTTAGGATATTATTATCATTCTAGCGACACAGATAAAGAAGATTGGTACAAGATAGAAGTAACAGAAAATGGTGAAGCTGTATTTACACTAAACTCAGAAGAAACTTTAAACTTTTATTGGATAAATCTATATTCAAGGGATAGTGACGGTAAATTAGCAGGAAGAGGAGACAAACATTTAGGTTATAAGGTTGCTAAAAATGAAATCCTTACAATTTCAGATTTAGCCAAAGGAACATACTATATTAAATTAACTTACGGAGGTGGATATGGCGGATATAATTTAAAATATGTATTTAATAAAAATACTTATACCTGTGATATTGAGCCTAATAACACGCATGAAGAAGTAAAACAAACCTTAATAAATGGAGAAACTCTACAAGGACATTTGGGATATTATTATCATTCTAGCGACAGAGACAAAGAAGATTGCTATAAGATAGAAGTAACAGAAAATGGCGAAGCTGTATTTACACTAAACTCAGAAGAAACTTTAACTTTTTATTGGATAAATCTATATTCAAAAAATAGTGATGGCGAATTAGCAGGAAGAGGAGACAAACATTTAAGTTATAAAGTAGCTGAAAATGAAGTCTTTACTATTTCAGATTTAGCTAAGGGAACATACTATATTAAATTAACTTACGGAGGTGGATATGGTGGATATAGTTTGAAATATGTATTTAATAAAAGCACTTATACTACTGATACAGAACCTAATAATTCATATGAAGAAGTAAAACAAACCTTAATAAATGGAGAAACTCTACAAGGACACTTGGGATATTATTATCATTCTAGCGACACAGATAAAGAAGATTGGTATAAAATAGAAGTAACGGAAGATGGCGAAGCTGTATTTACACTAAACTCAGAAGAAAATTTAACTTTTTATTGGATAAATCTACATTCAATGGATAGTAATGGCAAATTAGCAGGAAGAGGAGACAAACATTTAGGTTATAAGGCTGCTAAAAATGAAGTTCTTACCATTTCAGATTTAGCCAAAGGAACATACTATATTCAAGTAACTTACGGAGGTGGATATGGTGGATACAGTTTGCAATATGCATTTAATAAAAATACTTTTACTAACGATACAGAACCTAATAATTCATATGAAGAAGCAAATCAAACAATTTTAGATGGGCAAACTATTCAAGGACATTTAGGATATTATTATCATTCTAGCGATACAGATAAAGAAGATTGGTATAAAGTAGAAGTAACGAAAAAAGGTGAAGCCATGTTTGTGTTAAATTCAGAAGAAAGTTTAAAGTTTTACTGGATAAATCTGCATTCAAAAAATAGTGATGGTAAACTAGTACAAAAAGCCAGCATGTCTTTAGGTTATGAGTTTGCAAACAATAAAGTCTTTAAAGTTTCGAATTTAGATAAAGGAACATACTATATTCAAGTAATTTACGGAGGTGGATATGGCGGATATACATTATCTTATGATTTAAGTAGCAATATAGACAGCCCTGAAGCTGTATATGTTTCAGTTTATCCAAATCCATCGCAAGATGTTTTCTACATTCAGATTTTAGATAAATATCAATATGATTATTTACAAGTATTATCTGTTGATGGCAAATTACTATTTACTCAGAATTGTTTAAATTCTGATGACAATATCAAGATAGATTTAACAAACTATCCTTCTGGTATTTACTTAATCAATTTTATAGGTCGCAATACAAGCGATTTCATAAAATTAGTTAAAGAATAAAAAACAAAATTATACTCCTAAAAATTAGTCCCATAATCTTAAAAGATTGTGGGATTTTTTTATAAAAAATAAAGAACTAATACTAAATTTTGAATTATATTAGTTTGTTTCTATTGTCTGAACTGTGATTTATGGGATTTTTAAAATCATGGTGCGAACAATAATACCTGCTTCTTAATTCGATAAAAACTTTAGTCCTATGATAGAAGAAATTAATGTTATTATAAAAAATATCCGCCAAAAATTTGTAGGTTCTTTAAAAACAACAATTCCTATAATGACCGTTCCAACAGCTCCTATACCTGTCCAAACAGCATAAGCAGTACCGATAGGTAAAGTTTTAATTGCTTTTACAAGCAAACTCATACTAGCTGTTAAACATATTAAAAAACCAATAAACCAATATAGCGATGTAGTGCCAGTAGTTTCTTTGACTTTCCCTAAACAAAAAGCAAATGCAGTTTCAAAAAAACCTGCAATTATTAATATTATCCAGTCCATTTTATACGATGTTATTAAAAATATAATGAAATTATAATATACGAACAAAATAACAAATACTAAAAAACACGGCTAAACCTTTATAAAATAATTTAGCCGTGCTGAATAAGTATATACTTTTTTTATTATTCTACTATGAAGCTTGACATAGATATTCCTTTAGGCGATTTCATTTTTATTAAATAATTTCCCGGAATTAATTTTATATCTTTTATGTCAACAGTAAACACTCCAGAATTAAAGTATTTTTCTTTTATAGGTGTCATAACTAAATTGCCAAGTATATCATAAATTTCTAAGCTGATATTACCCGGATTTTCATTTTCAATTATTATATTTAAGTATCTATTTATAACAGGGTTAGGGTAAATTGAAGCTATTTCCGATTTTTTAGGTTCAAATCCATATAGTTGATCAACACTACTATTCTTGAAAAAGAAAGTATGATAACCATTAGGCGCTGTTATAGGATGACATTTTCTTACCTCATCACCTTTGCAAGCAGCTATATAGTATTCAATTTTATCATCTTCCGTTATTAAATATGTATCTTCTATTTTTCCTATATATTTGTTGTTTTCTTCATCAAATTCCATAGCTTGCTCTCTGAAACTTTTCATGTCGTGTGTTTTCCAACGAAGTACTAAGTTATCAGCATCTATATTAGAAATTAATTTCGCTTCTAATTCAAATGTATTTGAAAAAGGTACAAATCCTCTTATCGGTTTATGGCGAATAGTAATAGCTTTGTCTGCAGGAATTTGCATCGTAATACAGTGCAGAGCTCCTCCTCCAGGGGTTAAATATCTCGAATCTATTGGAACTAAATTATATCCGGGCAACAATTCTTTCAAGATTTCATTATTTGTTGAATCGTGCTTATAATTTTGCTCCCCTTTTCGCGAAAAAGTAGGATAAATATATGATTTGTTTACAATTACTCCATTTAAATATCCACGTGGATCGTTATTATAAAGCGAATCATTAACAGGCATATCGCTACCGTTATCTAAACGCGGCATAGGAGCATTCAAAAAGCGATATTTTGTTCCGAAAGCAGTTTCTTTCGCAGCAATCATAGCGCGGTTTTTTTGAATAATTTTATAATCTGTAAGACTACTATATTTTTCCGGCATATTTGCTATAAGCATTGTTTCTTCATCAAACTGTTTAATCCATAAATCTATATGTCCAGTTCCGCCATCACTTATTAGATGTTTAGGAACAATAACATCTTCAAATCCGAAAGCTTCTTTCATTTTTGCATCAAGTTGCGCTTTTGTCAGTGGGGTAAATGGTTTTTGAAACCATTGCTTCATTTCTTTATCATAATATATTTGTCCTTCGTTGCCTGTGTTGTTTCCATAAATTACATCACTATAAGTACCATATTTATATCCGTCGTTCATAATATTTCCACCTTCCATTTGTACAGGAAGATTATAGTGATCATAGCCTTGTTCTGCTAAAAGTACCTTAGGAAATTCATCATCAAAAGCTCTGCCGGGATAATAATGTGCATCAACAAAAGCTAACTTTTGCTCATCACCATAGTAGAAACCTAACGGTCCCCAATCACGTACCCAAAAAGCATCTTCGCCATTTATATCTGTAAAGAATTTATAATTTGTAAGTTCCATACCTTTAGCCGCCATATACTCCTTAACAACAGTAGAATCTCTTAAGTTTGATATTCTAATCCATGCAGTACATTCTTTTTGTATAGCATTAATCAAATTTGTCCATATATAAGCTACATTATCATCAGTTTTCCCCGTTTCAGGATCTTTATAAAGTTCGAATTCTACCGCCCAAGTATAAATAGGTACTACATAAGCTTCCTCATCATCATTTGACAAACCAAGCATAACTGGATAAAATATCCCTAAACCTTTTCCAGGTTCAACACCAAATACCGCAAGTGCTTGAGAACTAGCTAAAAGAGGTATAAGAATATTATATTCTACCCCGTTATATTCTTCAAGATAATAAAGAGGAACAGATGGAATTGAAACAAGAACAGCTTGCGATTCTTCAAACTCAGCCACAAATCTAATTTTTTCCGGTAGTGTCTTCAATTCTTCTTGTAGAATCGCATTTTTTTTTTCGCTTTCTTCTTTAACCGGTAAGTTAATTAAATTCGGTGTCATTTTATGGCGTTTCCTACTGTTTAATGCTTTGATGAATTCTTGAACTTCATCTTTTTTAAGTTCTTTTATAGGTTGAACACGTTGCATTTTAAATGATTGCAACTCACCTTTCGCCTTTTCTTCTTGCAAAAGTTGTTGATAATACTTTTGTTTTTCAGGTGAAATTTGTTTTTTTTCTAATAATTGTTGTGCTGGAAGAGAAGCTATAGCTAATATTCCAGTAATTAGAATTGTTGGAATTAATTTTGATAATTTCATAATTTTATTTTTTTGTTTAGTTTATATTATATGCTTTTTATAATTATCTTTGTTATGATATATATCCATTAGAGAGTTAATTTAGAATTATAGTTTAAGTTGTAATAAATAAAAAAACTATATTTCTGTTAAAAAATTAGCAATTTCACCGGCTGAAATATCTTTTAAACAAGTACAATCTAAACTTTTTCTACATTTATTACATTCTTTTTCTAATGAAAAAGATTTTGCCTTTTTACCAATAGCTCCCCAACGTCCGGCATGCATTGGTCTAATAGGTGGAAATAAACCGACTGCAGTTATACCAGTAAAAGCCGCTATATGAAGAGGACCAGTAGAAGCTGCAACAAGTGCATCACAATTGCTAATAAAAGCAACAAGCTGCGAAAGAGAAAACTTGCCAATCAGATTCGTAGTATTTGTTAATGAAAAATCAAATTCATCTTCTATAGCTTTGCGTTCTTTTTCAGTACCAGTGATGAAAATATTTGCCTCAGGCATTAAGCTAGCTAGTTTATTAAAGTTATCAATCCCCCATTCGCGGGCACTTAAATTTGATTTAGGATGAAAAATTATATTTTTCCTATTGCTATCTAATAGCTTAGCAAATTCAGGTAATAACTTCTCTTTGCATTCAAAACCATAAAATTCAGGCAACTCATCAATAGACAAATCTGAAGAAAGTCCAAAATATTCGGCAAATTTCAAATTAAGTTGAGCCTCATGTAAATCAGAGTTTTTACGCGACAACTTTATTAATTTATTACAAGTTGTCCAATGAAAAAAGCGATTACGCGTTCCTACTCTAACAGGAATTTTAGCCATTTTAGCTAGCTTTGCAACTTTAGAGTTCGGAAAAACATGTAATATTACATCAGCTTCATAGTTTTTTAATCTCTCGCTAGCTTCAATTTTATCAAGTTCTTTTATTTCAGAGTAATTAATAAACTTATCTACAAATTTACAACTTTCTAAAATCGGTTGAGTATATTGACTTGCTAAGAAAAAAATCTCTATTTCGGATAATTTGCTTTTCAAAAATCCAAGCAAAGACAAAGTTAAAATTACATCTCCAATTGCATCTGTACGTGAAACAATAACTTTCATTTTTCCCCGACATCAATTAAATAAAGCAATAAATCTAGCCGGTGGCTTTACAGGTCTTCTACTTGCTTGAGAAATAAAAGTGTGTCGCGTATAAGCTTCACATATTAACTTCTTTTGACAAAAAATCTTATATTCAATCTTAAAAATAGGCGATTCGTCATAACAAATAACTGTTTCTATATCTAAAATATCGTCATAGAAAGCAGGTGAATTAAATTTCGCATAAGTATCAATAATAGGAAAAAATACTTTTTCTTCTATTTCTAAATTTGAAAACGAAAAATTCTTATTTCGCACAAGTTCATTTCTTGCTACTTCAAGATATATAAAGTAATTAGCATTATAAACAACTTGCATTTTATCTGTTTCTGCATACCTTACACGAACTTGTGCTATGTTAGATATTTTCTTCGAACTTGCTGTCATATTCTTATAGCTATATATATATTTCTAAACTATGTATAGCGATTTTTATTTTACAAATAAAAAAGAAATTAAAAGTATATGTCTCTTTGTCCAGTTCCTATGCTATCCAAGACTTGTCTAGATTTTTCACGTATATTCTCCGGCAAGCTTTCTATATTTTTTTCTATAAGAAGATCGCCTATTTCTTTTGTTTCTTCGTCAGCATAATCAATTAAATACTCCTTCAAAGTAAATAATCCATTCGGTTGACAAAATTGTTTTATAAGTCCCGGCTTAGCTTGATCCATGAAGTCTTTTCCTACGCGTCCACGTCTATAGCAAGAAGTACAGAACGAAGGTATAAAGCCTTGTTTTATAACGTCCTTTATAACTTCACCACTAGTGCGAGTATCGTTCAAATTAAATTGTGCATCAGGTGAATTATCAGCCGCTTGCTTATAACCACCAGGATTTGTTCGAGAACCAGCACTAATTTGTGAAATTCCAAGATTAAGTAATTCCATTCTTAGCTCAATAGTTTCACGAGTAGAAAGAATCATGCCTGTATAAGGTACAGATAGTCGTAAAACAGCAACTAATTTCCTGAAATCAGTATCATTTACGCTGTGTGGAATAGCTTCACTCAAAGGAGCATTTTCAGCATGCCTTATACGCGGAATTGAAATCGTATGAGGTCCAATTCCATATTTTTCCTCAAGATAAAAAGAGTGCGAAATTAAACCTAATACTTCAAATCTGTAATCATAAAGACCAAATAAAGCCCCTATTCCTACATCACGCATACCATTAGAAAGAGCTCTGTCCATTACTTGTAGACGCCAATCATAATCGGCTTTTTTTCCTGATAAATGAACTTCTTTATATGTCTGACGATGGTAAGTTTCTTGAAAAACAGTGTAAGTACCTATAGGAACTTCACTTAAAAGTTGAAATTCTTCTTCTGACAAAGGTTCAATTTCAACATTTATTCTACGAATAGAACTATCTTTCTCATCTTTAACCGAATAGACCGTTTTTATTGCTTCAATGAACTTCTCTAAAGACATTTTCTTATGATGCTCGCCCATTAACAGAAGTACGCGTTTATGACCTTGACGAAGAATTTCTAATACTTCCATTTTAATATCTTCAGTCGTCAATACATTTCTATGAATTTCTTTATTGGCAACACGAAAGCCACAATAAAGACAATTGTTTGTACAGTAATTTGATAGATAAAGAGGTGCAAAAAGTACAACACGCTTACCATAAATCAGTTCTTTAACTTCATTCGCTGTCGCAAACAATTTCTCTAAGTCTTCTTGTTTACTAATGTTTATAAGTATTGCAGCTTGTTCTAATGTCAAACCCCTAGCTTTTTTAGCCTCATCTATTACTTCATTTATTTCTTCAGATGAAGGTTTACTATGTTTAACAAGCAAATCAGATATTTTTGATTCATTGATAATTTCCATTTTTTGTCCTTAAAATTTAATTTATAAATGGTAAAAATAATATTGTTTTTTAAAAGACGAAACACATTGAAAATTATTTATATTGAAAAGAATTTTATAGTTTTTTTATTTCGGCAAGTAAAGTCGGTACAATTTCATTTGGTTTTACTTTCTGAATTGGCTCGCCTTTTATAAAAAGTACAGCTTCATTTTTCCCACAAGCTACTCCTATATCTGCTTCTTTAGCTTCGCCCGGTCCATTTACTACGCAGCCCATAACGGCAACTTTCAATTTCTTTTTTATATTTTTCAAAAGTGGCTCCAATTCATTAGTAATTTTTATTACATCTACTTCAGTCCGCCCACAGGTCGGACAAGAAATTAGTTCTATATTTTTACTCCGTAAACCTAAAGCTGACAATATCTCTATTCCTGCTTCAACTTCGGTTTCAGGAGCTCCAGTCAAAGAAACACGAATTGTGTCGCCAATGCCTTCAGAAAGTAAAACCCCTATCCCAACACTTGATTTTATAGTACCCGAAAAAACTGAACCAGCTTCTGTTACGCCAAGATGAAGTGGATAAGAGGTAGCTTCTGATAACTTACGATATGCCTCTATAGTTGTTACTACAGATGTAGATTTCACCGCTAATATCAAATTGTCAAAATTAAAATCATTGGCTATTTGCACATGTCTGTTCGCACTTTCTACCAAAGCTTCAGCAGTAGGCGAACCATATTTCTCTAAAATATCTTTCTCAAGTGAGCCAGAATTAACTCCTATTCTAATCGGAATATTATGCTCATTAGCTGCTTTAAGTACCGCTTCTATTCTTTGCTTATTACCGATATTTCCGGGGTTGATTCGTACTTTAGCAACTCCAGCCTCAATAGATTTAAGAGCAAAAATATGATTAAAATGTATATCCGCTACAATTGGCAAAGGCGAATTCTCTACAATTTCTTTTATAGCAGATGCTGCTTTTTCATCATTTACAGTAACGCGAACAATGTC
This sequence comes from Ignavibacteria bacterium, assembly GCA_012518115.1. Taxonomy (GTDB): domain Bacteria; phylum Bacteroidota; class Ignavibacteria; order Kapaibacteriales; family UBA2268; genus JAAYTD01. Next base: position 120,417 of record JAAYTD010000031.1, read on the forward strand.
TGCACCAGCTTCATAAATTCTGTTAATTTGCGAAATAGTAGCTGGTATATCCCATGTTTTTGTTTTTGTCATCGTTTGAACACTAATCGTACTATTACCACCGATTGCTATATTTCCGACAAAAACTTTTTTTGTCTGTTTTCTATCCATAAGTTTTATAGTTTGTACTCGAAACAGGACTTGAACCTGCACTTCCATAAGAAACTGCACCCTGAATACAGCGCGTCTACCAATTCCGCCATTCGAGCTTAATATGCCAACAAATTCTCCTCCTGTGGAGGAGTGCCTGCGATAGCAGACGAAGGTGGTTTAATAACTACCCCCGTCAAACTTCGTTTGCCACCCCTTCGTGCCGAAGGGGAATTTTAAAAGATATATAAAAAGGATTTTTCTACTTCACCTTATTTATTTAAGCTACGAAGTAAAAAAATCCTATACTTTCTAAAAAATAATTTATTTTAATTTCTTAAACATTTCAACTAAATCTAACTTTTCCCAAGAAAATTCAGAACGACCAAAATGACCATAATTAGAAGTTTGTCTGAAAATTGGTTTTCTAAGCCCAAGATGATCTATTATTCCTCGTGGAGTTAAATCTATATTATCACTGATTAATTTACTTATTTCCCAACTTAAATCTTTATTAGGAATATCTACAAATATAGAAATAGGCTCTGGAATACCAATAGCATAGGAAAGTTGGATAGTACATTCGGGAACTAGCTCTGCTGCAACGATATTCTTTGCTAAATATCTTGCCATATAAGCACCACTTCTATCTACTTTGGTAGGATCTTTACCTGAAAAAGCACCGCCACCATGAGGAGCTCTACCGCCATAAGTATCTACAATAATTTTTCTGCCTGTCAAACCAGTATCACCATGAGGACCACCTATAACAAAACGACCTGTTGGATTTACATAAAATTTTGTTTTTTCGTCAA
>JAAYTD010000032.1 GCA_012518115.1 Ignavibacteria bacterium
CAATATCGGTCGCCATCGGAATTCCCCAACCCGCGCTAGCTTCGCCTGTTGGGTTTAGAGAGATATAAATGACAGCAGGTACTAACATTCCCCCAATAGCCGCGCCAATAGGTAAAATAGCTTTTTTCGGGTTAGAAAGTTCTCCTGCTACAAATTCCCGTTTCAGTTCCAAACCTACCACGAAAAAGAAAATAGCCATCAAGCCATCGTTTATCCAATGCTGTAAGTTATAGTTTAAGAAGGGCTTGCCATTAAATTGAAATCCTATAGTGTTATTAAGGACAGATAAATACTCGTCCGACCAAGATGAGTTTGCAAGTATAATAGCCACAATCACACTAATAGCAAGTATGATTCCGCCTGACTGTTGTAGTCTTAAAAATCGCCGTAAAGGTTGAGCTACAACTTCGATAGTTTTTTTTGAATTGTTATTTATCATTGTTTATTAAGTTTATATTTTCTGTTTATTATTTATGTTATACCATTTTAAATAACAATTTGCCCAAAATGTAGTAGGCAAATTCTCCTCTTGAGAGGAGTACCTGCGTAGCAGGGGAAGTATGGGACTACCCCGTCAAGTTTCGCCTGCCACCCCTTCGTTCCGAAGGGGAATTTGCAGCCAGACCTTCAGGGAAGTGAAATTTTAAACATCACATAAATCATATAAATCAAAAAATCACAGTTCAGATAATGGAAATGGACTAATATATAATTCAAAATGGTATTATAGTACTTAAGAATTATTTTTCCATTTTATCCATTAATTTTTTAGCAATAAATTCAGGTACTAAACTTGTAACATCTTGTCTGAAGCTAGCTAGCTCTCTTACTAAGGAAGAGCTCAGGTAAGAGTATTTTTCGTTAGGTAGCATAAACAAGGTATGTATTTTCGGTTCTAATTTTCTATTAATTAAAGCGATTTGGAATTCATAATCAAAATCAGAAATAGCACGCATACCACGAATTATAGCTATAGCATTCATTTCTTTTGCAATTTCAACGGTTAAACCGTCGTGAGTTATAACTTCGCAATTTTCAATATGCTTTAGGGCTGTTTGTGCCATTTCCAGCCTTTCTTGACTTGTAAATATAGTGTTTTTCTTTGTGTTTTTGCCTACAACGACGACAATTTTATCAAAAATTGTACTTGCTCGTTCAATGACATCTATATGTCCATAAGTTATTGGGTCAAAAACTCCGGGATAAACTGCTGTTTTCATTTTATTTATTTATTTAATTTATACTTAATTGCAAGCTAATTGGGCAATGGTCTGATATTTGTTTTGTTTCTCTATCTGTTAGTGAAGAATAGAAGTTATAAATAAAGACACTACCTTCTCTAAATCGTTTTTTTGTTGTAGAACTTAGTACGATATGATCTATAGCTAACCATAGCGGGTTGGAACAACTTCTTTCATTTTCTGTCATAAAATGTAGATTTGGATTTTCTATAATAGGAGTTAAAGTTGCATTATTTTTTCGTGTTGGGAAATCGTTAAAATCGCCTAAAATAGCAAGTTCCATTTTTCCACATTTTCCCATCATAGAATCAGCCCAATGAGATATTATTTCTGCTTGCGTTTTTCGCATTTCTCGTGATAATTCCTTTAATTCAGCAGTAGAATCATATCTTGAAGTTGATTTTAGATGTACGACCATAGCATCAAATTCAAAGTTATTAATTTTCGCAGTAAATGCAAGTCCCGGACGACTTCTTCCGTCCATCATCAAAGGTTCATATTCGTTTATATTTGTAATTTCGATGTTGTTTTTATATATAACTGCGACATTTTGTTTGTTGTACAGATTTGAGACATAAGATTTATAATTAGGAAGATGTTTAGTTATTTTATTTAGTGCTTCCTGATTTTCTATTTCTTGTAGAGCAAGTATATCAACATCTGTCGAAGCTATTATATTTGCAATTTCAGCGATTTCATTGTCAGTTCTTGTTTTTTGGTCATCTATTCCGTCGCCTAACCACTGAATATTAAAAGTTCCAATGGTTATAAAATCTTGTGATAAGTCTTTATCAGTATTACAGCTTACTAATAAAATAAAAAATGATGTTAATAGTATTATTCTTCGCATTTATAAACCTCTTTTCTTATAATTTTTTTACAATTTTCAATTTCTTTTTTTGTCATTTTTTCCTTAGCTAGTAGCAATAATGGAATTCCGTTTCCGTATTTTGAGTAAGTTGGTTGTATGTAATTTTCATCAACAACTTCAAAACCATATTTTTGGTAGAATTTTTTCCGTCGTATATTTATTTCATTTGTAGGATGTTCAATTTCGCCTACTATGTTTTTTCCTTTATGTTTATCTAAAAAGTATTCTATTGTTTTTGAGCCTAAATTGGTATTTCGCATATTTTCAAAAATTGCGAAATGTTCTACAAAAATAAAATCTTCAAAATTCCAAAAAACTAATAGTCCAACTATTTCTTGATTGAACATTATAGCAGAGAAGTTCATTAAATTTTCTTTTTCAACTAATTCAAGTAAAATATCATAGTTGCGTCTTTCTACTTCAGGAAAAGCTTGTTCGTAAAGTTCATATAGTTTTTTGAATTCTAATAAAGAAGTATTATTTATTTTTTTCAGATCTATCATCATTTTCGTTTTTTGTACATTATTTCAATTTCAGCAGCACTTTTATTTGTATTTAGATTAAGAAAGCGGAAGCTTGAAATTTCTGTATTTTTTTTACTTTCTAAAATCACAAATTCTTGATTGTATTTTAGTTCGGATAGATATTTTATATATAAATTAGTTATAATGTTTTCTGTGTTGAATTTTTCGCCGAGTGCATCTAATAAGAAAGCAAGATAGTTAGTGTTATTTACATGTCTATTCCAATCTATATCGCTAAAATGGATTTTTCTTTTATCTATTTCATTTAATGGTTCGTTAAATTCTATCTTTGTAGTTATATTATCCATAATATTTTTGGGATATATATACTTCATCATATCATTATATATTTCGGGTCTTTTCGGTTTGCGTGTATTTATGTCAATAATGAACCAATTTGATGAGCCGTGTCCTAATAGTTCATATTTATTGGAATAGAATTCAAAATCACGTGCTGCAAAAATTCTTCTAATTCCACAGAACCATGTTCGCACAATTATTTCTTCTTGCCATTTTGGATAGCGAAAAATTTCTAATTTCAAGTCAGATAAAACCCAAGCAAGATTTTTTTTAGCTAATAAATCACTACCATAATTTAATTTTTCTGCATGTAGCCAAGCAGCTTCTTGAAAAAATTGTACTAATGTTTGTATACTAGCTTCTTGCAGAGCGTTTGCATTAAATGACAATACATTGAGTTTTAGTTCTAATTGATTTTCAGCATTTTTCATAGCTTTTATTATTGTGGCAAAGAACTAATAACCAAAAGAGCGTAGCATACTAGGTTTATCTCGCCATTTATTTCTTACTTTAACAAAAACGTCAAGATATATTTCTTGTTCTAAATGTTCTTCTATATTTTTCCTAGCTCGTTCTAAAACTGTTTTTAATTTTTCGCCGTTGCTACCTATTATAATTTTCTTTTGAGTTTGTTTTTCAACTATAATTTCAGCATTTATGTACCATTTACCGAAATCGCGTTCTTTGAAATCAACTATATGTACCTCAGTTGAGTATGGTATTTCTTCGTGATAAGATAGTAAAATTGCTTCACGAATTATTTCAGAAACAAAAAATCGTTCGGGCTGCGTGCTAATTAGTTCTTTGTCATAATAAAAATGAGATTTAGGTATATATTCAGAGATGACAGGAATTAATCTTTTTTCTAAGTCGTTTTCTTTCAGTGCAGAGACAGGAATTATATCGGCAAATAGTTGCATTTTATCGAAAGTAGCTATTATAGGTAGCGTTTCTTTAACATCTTTCAGCAAGTCTATTTTATTTAGAATTAAGATAGTTTTTTTTCTTATGTCTTTGAAGAATACAAGAAGTTCTTCAGGTATTGGATCAAGTTGATTAAATTTTGTAATATCGTATATTAGAATTAAGCAATCAGCTTCTTCTATAGAATTTCTAACATATCTCATCATTGTTTCTTGCATTTCATACTTAGGAGTTAGCACTCCCGGCGTATCTAAAAACACTATTTGTGTGTTTCCTTCTGTATAAATGCCAAGTACACGTTTTCTTGTAGTTTGTGGTTTATGTGTGATGATAGATAAATTAGCACCTATTAACGAGTTCATAAGTGTTGATTTACCTGCATTAGGTTTGCCTATAATTGCAACATAACCCGCTTTAGTTTCTATAGCTTGATTGTTAGCTTTCGTTTCCATTTTTATCTCGATTACTTTTTCGGCGAGTAAAAAATTGCATTAGTGCTAACGGAATTATAACTAAATATCCAATTACAAGTAAAACAGGTGCTACATCTACCGCCCAAAAATTTTTCCAAACTCCGTCTTCTGTTGCCGGTGCTTCAGTAATTCCTGTAGCTAGTAAAATATAACCTAATGCAACTACACCAACTCCTATCAAAACCCAGATAAAATCTTTTTTTGTTAATGGAAAGTTCCATTCAACGGATTTTTTTTGACTTAAATCCTTTTTTCCGATATTCCTTGTTCTTGTCTTCATAACAGTAGTTGTTCGTAAAAATATATTTTTTATTAAAAAAGTAACTACAAATATACTTAAAAAAAATGATTTTAACTGTTTTAAAAATGAAAAAAAGCAAATAAAATGATTTTAATTGTTCTAAAAATGAAAAAAAAACACTATTTGTAAATAATAATTAGAAAAGTTTGTAAAATTTACTTATATTGTAAAGTTATTTTTTTCATTAAAATACTTAAATATTCGTTAAACAAGAGAAACTAAGTATAACATATATTATATAAATTTAGATTTTTTTTTAACTTTTTTAAATAATAAGGTAAAATTATATGTTTAAAAATCATCCCAAGGGACTTTTAGGAGCAGCTCTTGCCAATATGGGAGAACGTTTTGGCTTCTACGTAATGATGGCAATTTTGCTCTTGTTTCTGAACAACAAGTTTGGATTTTCCGGCTCAGAAGGAGCTATTATCTATTCGATTTTTTATGCCTTAATCTACGTCTTAGCATTAGTTGGTGGATTAATTGCCGACAGAACTAAAAACTACAAAGGCACCATCATGATAGGTTTGATATTAATGACGATAGGATATGTCCTTATTGCCATTCCTACAGAAACACCGGTGCAAAACTTTCCGTTGATTCTTGGTTACACTTGTTTCGGACTGTTTGCCATAGCTTTTGGTAATGGTCTATTTAAAGGTAACTTACAAGCTGTTGTAGGTCAACTCTACGATAATCCTCAGTATGCCGACAAGCGAGAAACAGGTTTCCAAATTTTCTACATGTTTATTAACGTGGGTGCAATGTTTGCTCCTATCATGGCAGTAGGCTTAAGAAACTGGTGGGTACAACATAATGGTTTCAAATTTAACGCAGACTTACCTGCTCTTTGTAATCAGTTTTTGAATGGAACAATTACAACCGATGCTCAGGCAAGATTATCTGAATTAGCAGTTCAAGTAGGATCTGCGACAAGCGATTTAACTGTTTTTGCTAAGCAGTATTTGAATGTTTTCATGGAAGGATATCATTATTCTTTTGGTATTGCAATATTCGCAATGCTTATTTCATTGACAATATTCTTGATAAATAGAGCCAAACTGCCTGATCCAGCAGCAAAATCTCTTGATGTAAAACAAAACGCTCAGGAAGTAGAAATGGATGCAAAAGAGATAAGACAACGTATGTATGCGCTATTTGCTGTTTTTGGCGTTGTTATTTTCTTCTGGTTCTCTTTCCATCAAAATGGACAAACTCTTACACTGTTTGCCAATGACTATACGAGAATGATAAATATTAACTTAGGCTTTACCACTTTGCAAGGGGCAGAAGTGTTCCAAGCATTTAATCCTATTTTTGTTGTTACACTTACACCAATAATCATCGGACTGTTTGGTTGGATGCGTAATAAAGGTTGGGAAGTATCCACTCCTAAAAAAATTGCAATCGGTATGGGAATTGCTGCTTTAGCTTTTGGAATAATGACAATAGGCTCAATTGGATTACCTGACGCTGCAACTAGAAAAGCAATGGGCGGACTAGATGAAGCTATGCGTGTTTCGCCACTTCTATTGATTGTTACCTATCTTGTTTTGACTGTTGCAGAGTTATTTATTTCTCCATTAGGTATTGCTTTCGTATCGAAAGTTGCGCCACCAAAATATCAAGGTGTTATGCAGGGAGGTTGGTTAAGTGCTACTGCTTTAGGAAATCAACTACTCTTTATCGGTGTGATTTTCTATAATAGCATTCCTGTGTGGGCAACATGGATGATCTTTGTTGTAGCGTGTCTCATCTCTATGACCATAATGCTATCAATGCTCAAATGGCTTGAAAAAGTAGCTAAATAAACATAGATTTTTTTTAATCAAAGCAACTTAGTCTGAAAAGATTAAGTTGCTTTTTTTATGTGAAAATGTTTTATTCTAAAATAAATCGGCTTTATAATCGTTTAGAAAATAATAGGAGTAACGCTATGAGAATCATATTAGTTATTATTGCAATTTTTAATTTCTCTTGTTTATTTTCGCAAGATAAATGGGAACTTGAAAAACAGAAAGACAATATATCTGTTTATTTACGTAAAGCTGCTAATTCGAATATAAAAGAAACAAAAGCTTTTACGGTAATTCAAGCATCTATGCAAAGTATTTGTGATGTTATCAAAGATGGGGATGAATATAAAAATTGGGTAGATCAAATTTCATATTCTAAAAAACTTAAAGAAACAGGGAATGTTACTTTTATTTATTATTGTTTAAAATTACCTATAGGTTTTAAAAATCGTGATTTGGTTTTGAAAACAACTACGGAAAATATAAATAAAACAAGTATTAAATTGACGGTAGAATCGGCGTGGAAATCGTATCCTGAACAGAGTAAGTATTTAAGAATAAAGGAAGCAGGTGGTTATTGGTTGTTAAATGAAGTGCAAAAAGGTAAAACGGAAGTTACTTATCAATTTCATGTAGATCCGGGAGGCAATATACCGTCTTGGCTTGTAAACTTATTTATTGTTGACGGACCGTTTGACACTATGAAGAACTTGCGAGCTAAATTTCATAAAAAATAAAATGAAACTACAGATTTGCAGTAGCTTCATTTTATTTTTTTATTGATGTTAAAATAAGAAAATTCTATAAATTGTGATATTCCGTAAGTTTTTTAGTTATATATTCAAAAGCTTCATCGGGAGTAGAGCAATACTCATATAAGAATAAATCTTCATGACCAATCATTCCAATTTCAGCTAAGTATTCAAAGTTAAATGACTTACGCCAAAAATCTTCTTTGTACAAAACTACTGGCATTTTTTTAACAACTTTTCTTGTTTGAATTAAAGTAAATTGTTCTATAATTTCATCAAAAGTACCAAATCCGCCCGGCATTGCAATTAATGCTTCTGCTAAGCTGCTGAACCAGAATTTTCTCATAAAGAAATAATAAAATTCGAAATTCAAGTCTTTGGAAATATATGGATTAGGTAATTGTTCATAAGGCAATGAAATATTTAATCCTATGTTAGGTGATTTTTGATTATAAGCGCCACGATTTGCGGCTTCCATAATACCTGGTCCGCCGCCAGTGCAAATATAAAAACGTTTTTCTTTAGGTAGCTTCATACTCCATTGACAAAGCATTTCAGTCAGTTGTACACATTCTTCATAAACTAAAGAAAACTCATACTTTGATTGATGGACTTTAATATCGTTTGCTAATCGTTCTTTTATTGTACCAGTTGAATCTTCAAATTTACTTTTCAGTTCTTTATCTTTTTTTGTCCATTCTTCAAGTGGTAAAATCCGTGCTGAACCGTAAATGTTAATTGTTCTGGATATTTTCTTTTTTGCAAGTTGATGTTCAGGATATAGATATTCCGCAAGTATTCTTATTTCTCTTGCAGCATCACTGTTTAAGAAATCTATGTCATGATAAGTTAAAGGCATTTTAATAGCTTCTAATTCTTCTTTTTCTTGTTTCATAGCTTTTGTTTTTATAAGTAAATTTAGTAAAACAATCTGTAAATATAATAAAAAATAATTTAATTTGTGTTAATATCAATAGAATTTATTCTTCTAAGATGTATATTCCCGATAAGTTTCGTCCTTTTTCGTCAAAATCTAAACCACTTCCTATGACGAATTGCGCTGGAATATTAAATCCTAAGTAATCAATTTTTATATCAACACAAGCTTTTTCGGGCTTTGCAAGCAATGAAGCTATAGCTACACTTCTTGGGGACGTTTTTTGTATAACTGATAATACTTTTTCCATAGTATAACCTGTGTCAATAATATCTTCAATTATAATTACATCGCGATTTTGTAAATTTAATTCTTCTGCTTTTATCATTACATCCCCGCTACTTTCTAATTGACTTCCATAGCTTTTGGCTGATATAACATGAATTTCGCAATTTAGATTTATGTTTTCTAACAACTTAACAGCAAAAAAAACAGCACCTTTTAGCGTGATTAAAAAAACAGGTGTTGAGTTTTTGTAATCAAAATTAATCTGTTTGCTTATTTCTAAAATTGCATTATCTACTTCGTTCTTTGATATAAATGGTATAAAATTTAAGTTGTTAATTTGATAACGTTCAGGAGTAAAACTCATTTTTTTATGAAATAGTTTAATTATAATATTTTTTAAATATAAGGTATTTTTTGATAAGAATAATAAGAATATGATTTTTTTTTTGTATTTTTGCTTTCATAAAAAGTATAATAAAAACATAGGAAACGGAATAAAAATATGTCAGTAAGAGTTAGATTTGCACCGTCACCTACAGGATATTTGCATGTAGGAGGTTTAAGAACAGCTTTATATAATTATCTTTTTGCTAAACATCATGGCGGTAAGTGCGTTTTAAGAATAGAAGATACAGACAGAACACGTTTTGTTGAAAACGCTCAAGAAAACTTAATTAGTTCTTTACGTTGGGCAGGAATAGAATTTGATGAAAGCCCAGAAGTAGGCGGAGATTATGGACCATATATTCAGTCGGAACGCTTTGATTTATATAAGAAATACGGTAAAGAGCTAGTAGAAAATGGTTCAGCTTACTATGCTTTTGATACGAGTGAAGAATTAGATGCTATGCGTGAGCGTCAGCAAAAAGCAGGAATTCCGCCTAAATATGATCGCACCGTTATGCGAAATGAATTTACTCTTGGCAAAGAGGAAACTGAGCGTTTAATTGCGGAAGGAGTAGATTATGTTGTACGTTTGAAAGTGCCTACAACAGAAGATATTCGTTTTTCAGATTTGATTCGTGGCGAAGTTGTAGTAAATGGTAAAGATGTGGACGATCAAATCCTGTTGAAATCAGATGGTTTCCCAACTTATCATTTAGCTAATGTTGTAGATGACCATTTGATGGCTATTTCGCATGTTATTCGTGGCGAAGAATGGTTGCCGTCAACTCCGAAACATGTGTTACTTTATAAAGCTTTCGGTTGGGAATGTCCGACTTTTGCTCATTTGCCACTACTTTTGAATAAAGATAAAACTAAACTAAGTAAGCGTCAAGGAAGTGTTGCAGTGGAAGATTTTAGAGAACAAGGTTATTTCAAAGAAGCTTTTGTTAATTTTGTTGCTTTGCTTGGTTGGAATCCTACTGCTGACAGAGAAATCTTTGATATGCAAGAACTTATTGATAATTTCAATTTAGAAAAAGTTAATAAAAGTGGGGCAGTTTTTGACGTTCAGAAATTAGAGTGGATGAACGCACAATATGTGAAAACGTTACCTTTGGATTATATGACTGATATGCTAATGCCCGAAATGGCAAAATATGATTTCAATAATGTATCTAAAGAATATCTTGCAAAAGTTATTGATTTATTTAAGGAAAGAATAACTTTTTTGAAGCAAATCCCTGTTTTTGCTAACTATATGTTTGAAAAACCAACTGAATATGAAGAAGAATATCTTCAAAAACATTGGAAAGAAAACACAAAAGAAATTATGTTGCCACTTGTGGAAAAATTCAAAGCTATAGATGATTGGACACACGATGCAACTTACGGTGCAACAAAAGAATATGTTGAAGCAAACAATATGAAACTAAAAGATGTTATCCATCCAATTCGTTTGATGGTTACAGGGAAATCAGTAGGCGCTGGTATGTTTGAAACGATGGAAATTTTAGGTAAAAAAGAGTCTATTGAACGATTAGAGTTCTTTCTAAATTCACAAAAATAATTTTTTATGAAAAACATTACCAAGTATATAATTGGAATATCTATTTTAGTTTTTGGGTTTGTAGCTTGTTCTCAAAAAGAAAATAATGAAGCTACGCAAATTGATAAACCTAAAATAGCTGTTTCAATTTATCCGCTTAAAGCAATATTAGCGGAGCTAGTCGGTGATAAAATGGAAATAGAGGTAATTGTTCCACCGAATGCTTCGCCACATACATTTGAACCTACGCCGATAGATATACAAAAAATAGAAAAAGCTGATGCTATTTTCTATGTTAATAGGCACTTAGATAGTTGGCTTGTAAAACCGTATAACGATAAGTCTGTTCCTGTTCTAAAAATGATAGATAGGAACTTAATTGAAAATACTTTGCATCATTGCACTGGCTGTGGAAATGAACATCATAATGAAATTGAAGCGACTAATGAATATGAAAGTATTGATCCACATTTTTGGACTTCGCCGAAATTAGTGAAAAATATTTTACCTAAATTAGTAGAAATTCTAATAAAAATTGATGCTGAAAATGCCGAATTTTATCGTTCAAAAGAAAAAGAATTTTCCGAAGCGCTAGTAAATTTAGATGAAAAAATAAAAGCACAACTTCAACATTTGAAAAATTATAAAATCTTTACTTTACATAACTCTTTTTCTTACTTTATTAACAACTTTGGATTAACTTACGGAGGAGCTATAGAAGAAAAAGCAGGACAAGAGCCAAGTACTAGATATTTTTATGACATTGCTAAACAAATCAAAGAAGCGAAAATTGCGGCTATTTTTTCCGAAGCACAGCTGAAGTCTAACATAATGGAAAATTTAGCAAATGAGTTAGGTGTAAAAGTCTTTGAACTTGATCCAATAGGCGGAAAAGATTCATTGACAACTTATTTTGATATAATTACATATAATGCAAATGTTATTGAAAAAGCATTTGGAATAAAATAGCTATAAAAGATCATATGACCCTAAAAAATATAAACTTATCGGAAAAAAACACAAATTCATCGGAGCAAAAATTGCTTGATTATCTTTTTTCGTTAAATAGGCGAGATATTAAACCGGGTTTAGAACGAATAAATACACTTTTAGAGTTTTTAGGAAATCCGCAAAATTCTTATCCTACCATTCACATAGCAGGGACGAACGGTAAAGGAAGTGTTGCTGCATTTATTGCTTCTATATTAATGGAAAGTAATTTAGATGTTGGACTTTATACATCACCGCATATTTTCAAATTTGGTGAACGAATTAAAGTCAACAATAAAATGATTGATTACGCAACACTTGCTGAAATTTATGAAATGATTAAAGATAAAGCGGTAGAAATTTCGGCTACTTTTTTTGAAATTACAACAGCAGTAGCTTTTTATTATTTCAAAGATAAAGTTGATATTGCAGTTGTTGAAACGGGAATGGGCGGAAGATTTGATGCAACAAATGTTTTGCAACCGCTAGTGTCTGTTATCACCAAAATAGGAAAAGATCATTTTGATTATTTAGGAAAATCTTTGCAAGATATAGCTAAAGAAAAAGCAGGAATTATTAAATCTAACATACCTGTTGTAAGTGCTAACAATCAAAAAGATGTAAATGACATACTAGCTAGTAAAGCTTATGAAGTAGGAACGGAAATTTACATTCTAAATAATGAAATTAAAAACGAAAATATCTTCTATACAAATGATATGAATATGGAAGTGTTTGTCGAAATTGATGGTGAAAAAGTAAAACTTATCTCGCCATTGATAGGGGAGCAACAAGTAGAAAATATAAATATTGCTATTAAGGCAATTCAACTATTAAAAGATAAATATAAAATTACCAATGAAGCTATTGTTTCAGGTGTAAAAAATGTTGTTAATAATACACTTTTGCATTTCCGCATAGAGCTCATTGACGATAAGTTGCCTATAATTATTGATGTTGCACATAACGAAGACGCTTTGAAAGTTCTTGTTTCTACTATAAAGCAAGCTACTTCTATTGAAAAGTGGGACATAGTTTTTGGAGCTATGAAAGATAAAGATACTAAAAGTATGTTAAGTGCTATTAGTCCTATTTGTAAGAACTTAATTATAATGCAACCGACTACAGGTCGTGCTGAAGAAGCGGAACAACTTGTTAATCTAGCTAGTAACTTAGAGTTTGAAAATATAATTAATGCTGAAACAGCTGAAGTAGCAGCACAAATTATCAAACAAAATGCTAATCCTACGATTATATGCGGCTCTTTCTATACTGCAAACGAAATGTTTGAAGCATTATATACAAAACAAACTTCAGACGAGTAAAATTTAATACTTGAAATTAATAATACATTATTGTAAATAACAATAGTTTTTAATAATATTTTTGCAATAGCTATTTTTTTTGATTATAAATAATAAGAAATTTTATGGATAACGTACTATTTAAGCCTTATTTGCATAGTGCTGAAGATTTAACTTTGGAGCAAGTAAATGCAATATTTGATAAGGCACAATTTTTTATAGATAATTATAATCCTAAAGAAAAATTTAAAGATTTATTAGGTGTAACTGTCGCACTTGCTTTTTTTGAGCCTTCTACTCGCACTAGATTATCTTTTGAACTAGCTGCTAAGCATTTGTCGGCAGATATATTAATTTTCAAATCAATTGGTTCAAGCATCGTAAAAGGAGAATCGTTTGTAGATACGATAAGAACAACTGATGCGATGAACGTGAAAATGTATGTAGTTCGTAGTGTTTTTGCAGGTGTTCCACAATTAATTACACAAAAAACAGGTAAGATTGTAATTAATGCGGGAGACGGAAAACACGAACATCCTACACAAGCTCTGTTAGATGCATTAACTTTGAAACAGCATTATAAAACATTTGCCGGCTTAAAAGTCTGTATTGTTGGAGATGTTTTGCATAGCAGGGTTGCCCGCTCCAATATAACAATTTTAAGACTATTAGGAGCTGAAGTAAGACTTATAGCGCCGGGCACTTTGTTGCCGCGATACTTAAAACCTTGGAATATAGAGATATTAGAAACTATTGATGAAGCGATTGATTGGGCTGATGCTCTTATTGTTCTAAGATTACAAAAAGAAAGAATGGAAAATGGGGTGTTGCCTTCTCTTTCTGAATTTGTAAAGTTTTATCAAGTTACTTACGAAAAATTTACTAAAAAAGATAAAATTGTTTTACTGCATCCCGGTCCCGTAAATTATGGTATTGAACTTGATTATAAGTTAAGTGATTTAAGTAACTGTTTAATTAATAAGCAAGTTACAAATGGTGTATTTATACGAATGGCAGTAATGTCTTTGTTGCAGAACAATTCAGTAAAATGTGAATAAATGTGCAATATAAACTTAAATAGTTCAGATAATCTTATTTATTTATTGACATAACAAATATTTTGAGTTAAATGTTTAAGAAAGTTGTATATTATGTTTCATAAATTAATATATTAGCAATAAGTGTAAAAGGACAATAAATGAAAAATTTTAAAGAAAAGGCAGACCTGATTTGGCGTGTGGCAGATCTACTTAGAGGCGATTATAAGCAATCTGATTATGGAAAGGTAATACTTCCAATGACTGTACTGAGACGATTAGATTGTGTACTTGAACCAACAAAACAAAAAGTCTTAGATTATTTACCACAGGTTGAAAAACTTGGAGAAATTGCCAAAGATTTAGCACTCAATCAATTAGCAGGTTTTAATTTTCATAACAGAAGTCAATTCAATTTCGACAAACTGGTTGCCGACCCAGACAATATAGCAATAAATCTGAAGAACTTTATAAATGGTTTTTCTGCAAGTGCGCGGGAAATCATTGAGTACTTCAGTTTTGATTATCAAATAGACCGCATGGACGACCCAAAAACAGATTTGCTTTATCGTGTGGTAAAAGCTTTTCAGGAGATTGACCTTACTGATATGGAAAGCATGGAAATGGGTTACACTTTTGAAGAACTTATTCGTAAATTTTCTGAGCAGTCTAACGAAACGGCAGGAGAACACTTTACCCCAAGAGAAGTTATTCGCCTGATGGTAAATATATTATTTATCAAAGATGAAGAAATATTGACTACAGAAGGAATAATAAAAACGCTTTATGACCCAGCTTGCGGAACTGGCGGAATGCTTTCTGTTGCTGAGCAATATTTAAAAGAACTAAATCCTAAAGCTGAACTGAAAGTATTTGGACAAGAAAGCAACCGTGAATCATATGCCATTTGTAAATCAGATATGTTAATAAAAGGGCAAGATCCAAGCAATATCAAATTTGGAAACACTTTTACAGTTGACGGATTAGAAGATGAAAAATTTGATTATATGCTTTCTAATCCGCCTTTTGGAGTGGACTGGAAAAAAGCCGAAAAAACTATTAAAGCCGAAGCAAACAGCAGAGGAATGAGCGGACGTTTTGGTGCAGGTTTACCAAGAATCAATGATGGTTCTTTGCTTTTCTTGCAGCATATGATTTCGAAAATGAAACCAGATGGTACTCGAATTGGAATTGTCTTTAATGGTTCGCCATTGTTCACCGGTGCTGCCGAAAGCGGTGAAAGCAATATTCGCAGATGGATTATTGAAAACGACTGGTTGGAAGCTATTATCGCTTTGCCCGACCAACTTTTCTACAACACAGGCATAGGCACCTACATTTGGATAATAACCAACGAAAAATCTGCTGAACGAAAAGGAAAAATTCAACTAATTAACGCTACAGGAGCAAAAGATGAAGAACTGGTAAAAGAGGGTAAATTGGAATTTAACCGCTTCTGGGAAAAAATGGACAGAAGTCTGGGTAACAAACGAAAAAAGATAGCCGAAAACGGCAATGAAAAAGGAATAGGCTTTATCACTCAGCTTTACGGTAATTTTGAAGAAAATGAGTTTTGCAAAATCCTGCCCAACGAATTTTTCGGCTATTGGCGTATCACGGTAGAGCAGCCACTGAAAGAAGATGGAAAAGTAGTAAAAACCAAAGGGAAACCCAAACCCGATACAGCTTTGCGTGATTATGAAAACATCCCTTTTCTGGTAAAAAACAACGATGGTAAATTGGTGCCACAAACCATAGAAGAATATTTCAAGCGAGAAGTAACACCGCATCTGCCCGAAGCATGGATTGATCACAGCAAAACAAAAGTGGGTTACGAAATCAACTTTACCAAATACTTCTACGAGTTTAAGCCACTTCGTTCTTTAGCAGAGATACGAGCCGATATTTTGGCATTGGAACAAAAAACCTCTGAGACACAGATTTTTAATGATTAGATGATGAATATGAAAAAATACGAATCATACAAAGATAGTGGCATCGAGTGGATTGGAGAAATACCAAGCCATTGGGAAGTGAAGAAGCTAAAAAGGCTTGCTAAAATTGGTAATGGGCAAGATCATAAGAATGTTTGGGACCAAGATGGAGATTATCCAATTTTAGGCACAGGTGGTGAATTTGGAAAGGCAAATGCTTATTTGCACAGCGGACCTTCAGTTATTTTAGGAAGAAAAGGAACAATTGATAAACCGCAATTTGTTGAAACACCTTTTTGGGTAGTAGATACTGCTTATTATACAGAAATAATTCAGAATGTTGACGCTAAACTTTTCTATTATTTGTGTACTACTATAAATTTTGATTTATATAAATATGGCTCGGCAGTTCCAAGTATGACACAGGAAGTGCTAAACCAAATTCCGTTTGTAATTTCCACTTCATTAAAAGAACAAACCGCCATTGCCGCTTTTTTAGACCGCAAAACCGCCGAGATAGACCAACTGATAGCTGATAAAAAACAGTTGCTCGAACTTTACCAAGAGGAGAAAACAGCTATTATAAACCGGGCAGTTACCAAAGGCATCAATCCCGATGCAAAAATGAAAGAGAGCGGTATCGAATGGCTGGGAGAAATACCAAGCCATTGGGAAGTGAAGAGATTAAAGTTGTTGGTTTCAAAAATAGGAAGTGGAGTAACACCATCTGGTGGTGCATCTGTGTATTTAACAACCGGTATCCCATTATTAAGAAGTCAAAACATTCATTTTGACGGCTTAAAGCTTGATGATGTAGCTTATATTTCTGAGGAAATTAATGAAGGAATGAGTAACAGTAAAATTCAAGAAGGTGATGTGCTACTGAATATTACAGGTGCGTCTATTGGAAGATGTTTCTATGTGCCTAATGGTTTTGGAAGAGGGAATGTTAATCAGCATGTATGTATTATTCGTCCTATTGTAGATATAATAGACACAATTTATTTGTATTTGCTTTTACGTTCAGAAATAGGACAGCTACAAATAAGATATCAACAAACAGGCGCTAATAGAGAAGGATTAAATTTTGAACAATTGAAGAATTTTTCCCTACCATTTCCAACAAATATCGAAGAACAAAAATCTATCGTAGAATTTATTGAAGCCAAGAGCAAAAAAATAGATGCCAAAATAGCGCGTACCGAGAAACTGATAGAACTACTGAGCGAATACCGTAGCACATTAATCAGCGAGGTAGTAACGGGGAAGGTAAAAGTTGTAGAGGATTGAGAATGGAATAGATATTTGGCAGAAAAAAAGAAATAAAAAAGAAAAATAAAAAAGAAAATTATGAACATAACAACAGAAAACACATTTGAAGCTGCTTTAGTGCAATCGTTAATAGAACAAGGCGGTTATTTTGCAGGCAATGCAGCAGATTACAGCCCTGAATTGGGCATGTTTAAATATGAAGTGATTAATTTTTTAAAAGAATCACAACCAAAACGTTGGCAGAAATTGGTTAACATTTACGGTGCAGAAGCCGAAGATAGAGTGATTCAACGACTTTACAAAGAGTTGGATTTGAGAGGCAGTCTGGATGTATTGCGCAATGGCTTCAAAGATTATGGGGTCGGTTTTCAAATGGCCTTTTTTCAGCCGGTTTCCGGATTAAATCCTGATGCGGTAGATTTATACAATAAAAACAGTCTGAAAGTTTATCGCCAAATATATTACAGTAACAAAAATAGAAATTCGGTTGATGTTTTGCTTTCTTTAAACGGAATTCCTGTTGCTACATTAGAACTCAAAAATCAATTTACTGGTCAAAATGTTGGAAATGCCTTGAAACAGTACAGCAGTACAAGAGATAATAGAGAACTACTTTTTGCTTTTAAAAAGCGTTGTTTAGTTCACTTTGCTGTTGATCAAGACGAAGTGTTTATGACAACTAAATTAGATGGAACTAAAACCTATTGGCTACCATTTAATAAAGGAACAAATAATGGAAAAGGAAATCCACAAAATCCTAATGGCTATCGAACAGCTTATTTATGGGAAAATATTTTGCAAAAAGATAGTTGGATGGAAATCATTCAACGATTTGTGCATTTACAAACTGAAAAAATTGAAGTTGAAGGCAAAATCTACACGAAAGAAAAACTGATTTTTCCAAGATACCATCAATTAGATGTAGTTAGAGAAATTAGCAAAGATGTACTGAAAGTTGGAGCAGGTAAAAATTATTTAATTCAGCATTCAGCTGGTTCAGGAAAAAGTAATTCCATTGCTTGGTTAGCTTATCGCTTATCGAGTTTACACAATGCAGCGAATGAGCGAATTTTTGATTCTGTCATTGTAGTAACTGACAGAAAAGTATTAGACCAACAATTGCAAAACACAATATATCAATTTGAGCATAAAACAGGCGTAGTTCAAAAAATTGACAAAGATAGTTCTCAATTAGCTGCCGCATTGGGTTATGGCACAAACATTATAATAACTACTTTGCAAAAGTTTCCTTTTGTTGTGGACAAAGTAGGTGAATTACCAGAACGAAAATATGCGGTAATTGTAGATGAAGCTCACAGTTCTCAAGGAGGTGAAGCAAGTAAAAAACTGAAAGAAGTTTTAGCTTCAAAAACATTGGAACAAGCTATTGAAGATGATACTGACGACTACACAGGAGACGACTTTATTAGAGAGCAAATTGAAAGATCGGCAGCAATAAGAGGACAACAACCAAATATTTCATTTTTTGCATTTACAGCAACACCAAAATATAAAACTTTACAAGTTTTTGGAGAAAAAGATGAAACAGGAAAACCTAAAGCCTTTCATTTATATTCTATGCGTCAAGCCATTGAAGAAGGTTTTATTTTAGATGTATTGCAAAACTACACCACCTATGAACTTTATTTTAAATTAACAAAAGCTATTGAAGAAGACCCAAATCTTAACAAGAAAAAAGCAGCCAAAGCAATAGGCAAGTTTGTTTCCTTACATCCGC
This sequence comes from Ignavibacteria bacterium, assembly GCA_012518115.1. GTDB lineage: Bacteria > Bacteroidota > Ignavibacteria > Kapaibacteriales > UBA2268 > JAAYTD01. The sequence goes on from JAAYTD010000032.1 coordinate 18,556, forward strand.
ATAATTTAGCACAGAAAACAGAAATAATGATTGAACATTTCAGGGATATTGTTTCTAAAAAAATTGGAGGAAAAGCAAAAGCTATGGTGGTTTGTGGTTCAAGACTTCATGCCAAACGTTACTATGAAGAATTTAAAAAGTACATCAAGAATAAAGGATATGAAAATGAAATTAAAATATTGGTAGCTTTTTCAGGAAAAGTAGTTGACGACAATGCACCCGATGGAGTTTCTGAACCTGAAATGACAGGCTATAGCGAAAAAGAATTGCCAATAGTTTTTGAAAGGATTGAATACAAAATTTTGATTGTAGCAGATAAATATCAAACAGGTTTTGACCAACCTTTATTGCATACAATGTATGTAGATAAAAAATTGTCAGGAGTTAAAGCTGTTCAAACACTTTCACGTCTGAACAGAATACACCCAGGCAAGGAAGATACTTTTGTTTTAGATTTTGTTAACGACCGACAAACTATTTTAGACTCGTTTCAGCCATATTATGAAGTAACTTCTGTAACAGAGGAAACAAATATTAACCATTTGTATGACTTAAAAGCACGATTAGACGAGTTTCAAGTGTATTGGACACAAGAAATAGAAGGCTTTGCCAATGTATATTTCAACCCAGAAACAAAATTAAATAACCTAAAACATCAAAAAAAATTATATGCTTTTACCGATTCAGCAGTTGACAGATTTAGAGCCATTGAAGAAGAAGAAAAACGAGATGAATTTAAAAAAGGCTTGCGTTCTTGGACAAATTTATATGCTTTTCTTTCTCAAATAATGTCTTTTATTGATTCTGAATTTGAGAAGTTTTATGCTTATGCTAAACTATTACAAACTCGACTTCCAAAGAGAGATCTTTCAGAATCTTTGCACTTAGACGACGAGGTGGCATTGGAGTATTATCGCTTGCAGAAAATAAAAGAAGGCTCAATAGCACTACAAAAAGGAGAGGAAGGCGAATTGAGTGGTACAAAGGAAGCTGGCTTGAAGCGAACAAAAGATGAAGAAGCACCACTTTCTGAAATAATCCATGTGTTAAATGAACGTTTCGGAACAGAATTTGAAGAGGCGGATAGGCTCTTCTTTGAGCAGATTGAAGCAGAGCTGATAGAGGATGAAATATTGCAAAAGCAAGCCAAAGTAAATAAGCTGGATACATTTAAATTATCTTTCAACGAGATATTTATTGAAAAACTAATCGGGCGAATGGATCAAAATCAGGAAATTTATGAAAAAATACTAGAAGACACACAGTTTGGTAACTTAGTAAAAGAATTAATGATGAAAAAAATATATAAACAACTGAACGCATAATATAAACGTTTCATATTTGTAACATTACAAGCTAGTTAAAATAACAAACAGAACAGATAAAATATAAGTGGAGCCCAGAACTCACTAAAAAAAACGAATTGACATCAAAAAAAGAAGTAAAAAAAATGAAATTAACCAAACATTTTAAGTGGGCAGCATTACTATTAATAATGCTTTTGCTTTTTAATAATAATTCTTTTGCTCAATCGGCAGACATTGATACTGCAAATGTTTTGTTTCCTCGATACAACACTAATAAGAAGCTGATTGAATATGGCTGGAATTATCCGAATGTAGATTTTTTACTAAATAATATGAACTCACTCGGAAAACGTCCATTTCAGGGGGTAGTTTTTAAACCATATTGGCCCGAATACCACCCAGGATATTTAGAAAATATTTTTTATCCCTACGATGTGAGTGAAAGTTATATGCAATTAGATAAACTTGCAACAATAAAATGGGCAAGTACACTCACAGATAATTTTATGAAATTCTGGGTTGCTGGACGTGCTTATGCTGATTGGTTTAACGATGAGCAATGGAAAATTGTTGATATCAACGTGAGGCGGATTTCAAAAGCAGTGGTGTATGCCAATGCTAAAGGCATTTTCTGGGATACTGAACATTATGGAAGCAATATCTGGAAATATGACACAACACTTTATCCTAATCACACGCTTGCCCAAGTTCAGGCAAAAGTAAGGCAACGAGGTTTTGAATTTATGCAGGCATTGTCTTCTTACAAAACAGACATTACGGTTATTGCTACAGGTTTGTGGATGTTTCCGGCTTGGGATGCAAGAGGTAACATTGACAGCATTCAAAACTCAAACTATTGTCTACTCAAGTCATTTGCTGATGGAATGCTTGAAGCTGCAACCGAACAGCAAAAAATAGTTGATGGAAATGAAATTTCCTATTATTGGCCCAATACCATTAATTGGCATTACTCGCAGGGTGCTTATGATTTGGTATCTAATGGATTCAATTTCGTTGATCCTGCCTTGATGAGCAAAAATGATACTTTCAAGCAAGTTGGACAATCTGTTTATTACACAAATTACAAGCCCATTTCAAGCATTACTAAACAACGAAAGCTTGAACATAATGTTTATAATTCACTGCTTTCATCAGACGAGTATGTTTGGTTTTATTCGGCAGAAAACGCTTCGTGGTGGACTAACCCTTTTCCTGAAGAAGCCGATTCTGCCATTCGTTCAGGATATAATAAATTAATGCAAGGACGAGCTCTTGGTTTCACAATCGGCAAAGACAGCATTATAACTTATTCAAATGATTTGCAAATTATATCTCCTGTCCAAAATCAGGTTTTTAATGTGGGTGACACCATTGAATTTAAAATTCAAATGGCAGATGGAATAAATTATATCAACTACTTTGCGAGCTATAATAAGTTACCGGGATTTTCAAATCCGCCCGCTTCAAAAAAATTGCTGGCTGTTTATCCGGGGACATATCTTGTTTACGCCTATTCAAACAGTTGGGAAAAACTTTCCAATCCTGTTACTTATTACGTAAAAGATAGTTCTTCAAGGATTGAACAATTTGAAGAAAAAAGAAACTCTTTGGTGTTTCCAAATCCGTTCACTTCTTTCGTAACGATTCAGTTTCCATATACACTCAAAAATGCAGAAATAAACATTATTAACCTATCAGGAAAGGTAGTAAAACAGGTAGAAAATATTTCAGGTGAGGAAGTTACTTTACAGATTGATAATCTGCCGAGCGGACTTTATTTAATTCGTCTGACACAAGACAACAACACTATTATTACAGACAAGGTGATAATCTACGACTGACTAAACAGAAGCAGAGGATTAACAGATTGTGTTTTATTGACAATTCAGAATACTGAAATATTGAGAATCATCAATAATCAATTTCAAAATAAAATACTTTTGATTTTTTCTATTTCGTGTTATAGTTTCGTGAATTGTGGTATTGCACTTGTTAGGGAATTAAATACCTTATATTATAATTTTCTAAAAAACTCCAACTTTTAAAACTTAGACAAGTTTTCAGATGAAAAATGAAACCTTGTTTTTAAAAATACGTTAAAGCAGTATGTATTAATGTTAAAGATTTTAAGATTTTGAAAATATGGATACTTATGAATTAATTAAATCAAGACGTAGCCCGAGAAGCTATTCTGATAAAGCTATTAGTGCTGAAGATTTGGAAAAAATGTTTGATGCTGCTCGTTGGGCTGCTTCTGCATACAATCTTCAACCTTGGCGTTTTATATATGCTGACAAAGAAAAAAATCCTGAATTATATAATAAGATTTTAGGTGTAATGGTTGAGTTTAATCAAAGATGGGCTAAAGCTGCTCCTATTTTAATAGTTACTTTGGTTAATACAAAAAATCCAAGAACTGGTGATGCTTTGAGCCATGCAAGATATGATTTAGGCTTGGCTGTAGGAAATATGATGATTATGGCTACATCATTAGGAATTTCTTTACGCAATATGAGTGGGTTTGATGCAAACAAAGCGCGAGAGGTATTAAATATACCTGAAAACATGGAAGCTGTAACAATTATTGCCGCAGGCTATCGTGGCTTGCCTGAAAATCTGCCTCCCGACATGTATAAAATGGAAACTATGCCACGTGAAAGATTGGAATTAAGTGAAATTGTTTTTAATAAAGTATTCGATAAAGAATAAAAAAACTTATAGCTTCATGCAGAAATAAAAAATTCCATTGTAAGTTAACTTCTTACAATGGAATTTCTTTACTTTTTAATAAATTTTTCTACTTTATCGTTTATTTTCATATAATAAACACCAGTGGGCAAGCTATGTATGTCTATTCTATTAGTTGCAGGTAGTTGCAGAATTTTGTTGCCCAAAACACTATGTATTTCTATATCGTTACTGATATTTTCAATATTTGTAATGTTAATATAATCAACGGCAGGGTTAGGAAACAATATGTTTTCAACACTATTAGATCCTATTATATTTAATTGTTCTTTAAAAAATATCTCAACTTCATGTATTTTGTTGCTCCACTCTAATGGTGAAAAAGCATATTCGTTTCCTGCTTCATCACAAAGAGAGGTTTCTTTTATATCTAATCCCCAAGTTTTATCTCTATGATTATAAACTTCATTTTTTATGCCGACCAATTTTCCTTTATAGTATTTGTATGAAGTTCTATTGCGATCATACCAATTTACTGTATCGGGCATCAAATGTGTTTTTTCTTTGATAACAATCAGATTGTCATCTTCATTGTAAAAATAATTCGTAATCATAGTCTCTTTAAATGGTTTGTTATCTTCTTGTACTTGAGTAACTATTGAATCAATTTTATTCGTATTCGCTCTGTAGTAATATGTATGTATATCACAGAATGGTAAGCCACTAGCAGTAATGACATCAACATGTCTAATATGCCTAAACAACAAGTCATCTTTGTATTCAAATATATCTTTTTTTACATCTAATAACTTGTTGTTTGAAGTAGGGGTTGTAACTTTTTGATGTTTTAGGGTAATACGTCCTTTTTCATCATATTCATAAATTGTTTGAGCTTTTTGTTCCCAATTGTTATTTTTCCAAGCATAACTGTTTCTATTTATTAAAGAGTCTTGAGTATTGTATGTATTTTCTGTTTTTGCATAATTTACAAATCCTACATCTTCTTTATATTTTTGTGATACTTCTTCAGTAACATTGTTGTTATTATCATACTTATATGTAATTTTTGTATAGGGTACAAAATTACTTGTTATACCATTTTTATAGTATGTTATAAATGTTTCGATTAGATCGTGGACGTTATAAGTTAATATAATATAGTGGTCATTCCATAGAGTATAATCTGGTTCTAGTTTGTAAAATATTTGTTTTGTAATACGATTTTTTTCGTCAACTTCGGTAAGATACTTGTTTGTTTCTTTCCATTCGCCATTTATATTCATATGCGAAGAAAATTCTTTGAGAGTTACACCGTCATCAAGATATTTGTTGTTTCTACGTTCAACAAATTGCCATTCGTTATTTGTTTCTTCATAAGTAATAATTTCTGTAGGCTTGCCTTTTGTATTAAATTCATAGTTAAATTTATACTTATAGTAGCCACCATAAATAAGATATCCACTAAGAGTAGATTCTACAGGTAAATTCAATTCTGCATTTAGCGGGGCTGCAATTATTGTAAATAAAGTTAAAATTGCAATAGATATAGATTTTTTAGAAACGTTCATAATAATGTGTAAATGCGATTGATTATTAAAAGATAATGTTAAGTTTTTTATTTGATAATGTCTTACTGTCTTTATTCTAGTAAAAAAAAAGAGATTTCCTAAAAAAATCTCTCTTTAATTTTTATCTAAACATTTCTTTAATCATTCCCCAAGTTCTTTTTACGCTACTCATACTATGCGTAACAATGACTTCGTCGCTGAACTTATAGGAATTATCTTTATAAATTATTTTCAATCTATATGTTATAGCATTTTTTGCTAGCAACTCATTTGTCGGTATAGTTTTGAAAAAAGTATCGCTATCGCAAAATGTGTAGCTAGAAGGATATCCTTTAGCTTTTTGGTATGCTATTGTTTTAAAGTTGTTGCCCGATGTTGCACGTTCTATTTCAAAGCGAACTACATTTGTTTCGGATTGAGTACGCCATTCAATATCTACTTTATCGTTATTAGAAACGGCTTTAAAAGTTTGAATAATTTGATCGCTTGCTAATAATAATGGAAGCGTAAACAAAACGCATACGCTAATTACAATAAAACTAAACATTCTCTTTTTCATACATACAAAGATAATATTTTTTTATAAATAAAACAAAATAATTATGAAAAATTTTATAATGTTTTGCTAAAAACAGTAAAATTATACATAATGTGTAAAAAAAACTATGTATTTTTAATGATTTATTAACAATAATTGTGTAAATTCGTAATTAACTTTATAACACATATTTTATAATTTTATTCACATATTATTTATAATTTTATTTAAAAAACTAAAACTATGGCAAAAACAAAAAAAACTATGACAAAAACAAAAAAGTATGTTTATTCGTTTGGTGGCAAGAAAGCTGAAGGTAAAGCGGATATGAGAAATTTATTAGGTGGGAAGGGTGCAAATCTTGCGGAAATGTGTTTATTAGGATTGCCGGTTCCTGCCGGATTAACAATTACAACAGAAGCTTGTACAGATTATTATGCAAATAATTGCAAATTACCTTCCGGTTTGATGGACGAAGTATGGGAAGGAATGAAAAGTGTTGAAAAAGTTATGGGATTAAAATATAATTGTTCTAACAACCCGCTTTTACTTTCGTGTCGTTCGGGAGCTCGTAGTTCTATGCCGGGAATGATGGATACTGTTTTAAATATTGGACTTAGTTCCAAAACTATACCTGGCTTGATTAAAAAGACTAACAACCCACGTTTTGTTTACGATTCTTATCGCAGACTAATAATGATGTATGCTGACGTTGTTATGGAAAAATCTGAAGGTGTTGAACCGGAAGATGGTAAAGGAATACGTAAAATTTTAGATGATATGTTTGATGATTTTAAACGCAAACGTGGCTATAAATTAGATGTTGAAGTTACTGCTGATGAGCTTAAGCAGCTATCAATTGATTTCAAAGCGAAAATTAAAGAAGTGCTTGGAAAAGATTTTCCAGACGATGCTAAGGAACAATTAGAAGGTAGTATTAAAGCAGTTTTCAAGAGTTGGAACGGAAAAAAGGCTGTTGCTTATCGTAGAATAGAAGGAATTCCTGATGATTGGGGAACAGCTGTAAATGTTCAAGCTATGGTTTTTGGTAACATGGGTGATAGTTCTGCAACTGGTGTAGCATTTACTCGTAATCCAGCGACTGGCGAAAATCAATTCTATGGTGAATGGTTAATAAATGCACAAGGTGAAGACGTAGTTGCAGGTATTCGTACTCCAAATCCGTTAAATGATGATACTAAGAACGAACAAAATAAGCATTTACACTCAATGCAAGAGTTAATGCCGAAAACTTATAAAGAGTTATGCGATATTCGTAAAATTTTAGAGAAAAACTATAAGGATATGTTAGATATAGAGTTTACAATTCAAGATGGTACTCTCTATATGTTACAATGTCGTGTAGGTAAAAGAACTGGAGTTGCAGCTATCAATATGGCTCTTGATATGTGCAAAGAGAAATTAATTAAAGAGAAAGATGTTGTTCTTAGAGTTACACCTGCTCAATTAGACGAGCTCTTGCACCCAATATTAGATGCTGCTGATGAAGCTAAACATGAAGTTATAGCTAAAGGTTTACCTGCAGGTCCGGGCGGAGCTTTTGGTAAAATTGCATTAACAAGTGAAAAAGCTATGGAATATAACGCAGCAGGAATAAAAAATATTCTTGTACGTGAAGAAACTAATCCTGAAGACGTAGAAGGTATGCGCGCTGCTTACGGAGTTTTAACTGCTCGCGGTGGAATGACTTCTCACGCTGCATTAGTTGCTCGCGGTTGGGGAAAATGCTGTATAGTTGGTTGCGAAGCTTTACATATTGATTTAGAGAAAAAACAAATAAAAATTAATGATAAAATTTATAAAGAAGGCGATATTTTAAGCTTGAACGGAACAAGAGGTTGGGTGTACGATAAAGAAATAAAAATGATTGACGCTACTGAAAACCCACGTTTCCAAGAGTTTATGAAAGTCGTTGATAAATATCGTAAGATGGGAGTTCGTACAAATGCTGATACTCCTGAAGATGCTCAAAATGCTATTAATTTTGGTGCTGAAGGTATAGGTTTGTTTAGAATTGAACATATGTTCTACGGACAAGATAGTGAAAAACCATTGGCTAAACTTCGTAATATGATTTTAGCAAATAATACTGAAGAACGTGTTGCTGCTTCAAAAGAATTAGAACCGTTTATAAAAGCAACGGCTAAAGGAACTTTGAAAGTTATGGACGGCAAACCGCTTACTTTCCGTTTAATAGATCCGCCTTTACATGAATTCGTACCACAAACAGAAGATAAACAACGCGAGCTAGCTAAAGAACGTAAAATGAGCTTTGAAGAACTTCACAAACGTATTGAAGCTTTACATGAAGTTAATCCTATGATGGGGTTACGTGGTGTGAGAGTTGGAATCGTATATCCTGAAATTACAGAAATTCAGTTCCGCGCGCTATTTGAAGCTACTGCTGAATTGATGAAAGAAGGAAAAGATCCACAATTAGAAATAATGGTACCTCTTACAATTTCAGTTAAAGAGCTAAAACACCAAAAAGAAATCGCTGATAGAGTACAAGCAGAAGTTGAAAGTAAATTTGGAGTTAAAATTAAGTATCTATACGGAACAATGATAGAAGTTCCACGCGCTACTTTAGTTGCTGATGAAATCGCTGAAGTTGCTGACTTCTTCTCCTATGGAACAAATGATTTAACTCAAATGACTTTTGGTTTCTCAAGAGACGATGTAAACTCTATTGTCAATAATTATATTGATAATGGAATTATTGATAACGATCCATTTAACACTTTAGATCAAGAAGGCGTTGGACAATTAGTTAGATTAGGTACAGAGCTCGGACGCCTTACTAAAAAGAAATTGAAAGTTGGTGTGTGTGGAGAACACGGAGGCGACCCTGCTTCAGTTGAGTTTTTCTTTAATACAGGTTTTGATTATGTGTCTTGCTCTCCATTTAGGGTACCTGTTGCACGTTTAGCAGCTGCTCAAGCTTCTATTAAAGCTATGCCTGAAAAAAAGGAAGAGAAACCTAAAAAAACTTGCAAAAAGAAAAAATAAAAATTAGTTTATAACAAAAAAAATAGGCTGTTCAAAATTTTGGATAGCCTGTTTTTTTTTCTATATTTTGAAAAGAAACAGATAGTAGCTGTCAGTGATAGCTTTAGCTTATCGATAAAAAATATAAACTAAGATATAATTTCTAAAATAACGTATTTTCAGACTGATTTTTTTGTTGTGAAAGAATTTTAGAAATAGAAAAATATCCACGTCCAAATTTTTCAGATAAAAGTTCTATTACATTTTTTTTAGTATAGCCAGATTTATAGTAATTATTATATTCTTCTACAATATCTTTTATTTCTTTATCACTTAACGGCTTACCTTGTTGAAATAATTTATTATTAGGGACTTTTCGCAGCGTTTCTATAAGTTCACCTTTTTTTATTTCTTTCATAATCTCAATTTGATAGTCAAACGCATTTTTATTTATTTCAAATCCGCAAGCATTGCGACCTAATCCAATAGCTACTTTAGCAGTAGAAAAACTTCCGAGAAAAAAATCACATACCATATCGTCAGGATTACTTGAATACATTATGATTTTCGTTAGCAAAGATTTAGGTAATTCATTTTTATTTTTGATTTGTCCCGGTTTATATTCTCTATTTATTATCCAAACATCTTCTCGGTCTTGATAGTTCAGCGAACCGCCTGCTTTATCTTTTTCGCTATCTGCATAAAAAGCATAAGTGTTAAATGTAACTTTTCCAAAAGGTTTAGTATAATATAAAATATGATAATGAGAGGAAACATATTTTGTTTTCGTGTAAACTCCAAAATTATATTTCCAAATAATATGGTTTCTTTCCTCTAAACTTGTTTCAGCTAAAGCATTTAGAATATGGCGTAAATGTGTGTAACCTGAAACAATATATATACTTCCACCGGGCTTTAAAACGCGTTCCGCTTCTTTTATCCAAGCCAATGAAAAATTAGGGTAATCTGTTTCTGCTACTTCAACATAACCTGAAATGACATTATCTTCGTTTCTATTGTAATGCTTATCTAATTTATCACCACTAATACCATAAGGTGGATCTGTAACTATTAAATCAATAGAATTATCTGCTAAATATTTTTTAGCACCTGATATACAATCTTCGTTATAAAACATTATATTTCTAAAATGTGAGTTTCAAAATAATTAATTCGTTCTAAATCAAGTACATATTTCTCTTTGCGGGGCATTCCGTTTGAGTTTCTTCCTTGTCGCATAATATCCAATATTTCAAGATTATCAGCTTTAATGACCAAAAAAATAATTTCTGTTAACACCGCTTGTGTTTTTCTATATCTTGATATTGATGTTCTTTTCTTTCTTTCTTTTTCGTATTGTGACATACCGCCTTTTAATTCAGTATGCCATTTTTGAAAGCTTCTGTCTTTGTCATTATATTCAACATCACATAAAGCAATTATTTCGCCATGATAGCCATATTTTTCTATAGCTTGTTCCATTGCGTTTATATCGTTTAATATAATTTTATGGAGATGGCTTTTTATAGCTGATGCTTTTAAGTCCCAATTAATATGACCTTTTAAGTCAAAAACAACATTATCAAATTTGTCGCCTGGAAATTGAAAATACTTTTCTAATAATTGTTTGGCTTTAAATTCAAAATAAAAAGCCCACCATTCCATTTGTCGCCAATTATAATCGGCATCTTTAAGTTCTAAAATGCAAGATTTTCCGTCCCAAGCTACAGGCAGAAATTTTAATTTATCATTAAAGATTTCAATATCTTTTGTATAAAATGCACACATAACAAATCTATTTTCTATTTTCTATTTTCTATATTTAATTTATTCCCATTCAATTGTTCCGGGCGGTTTGCTTGTAATATCGTAAACAACGCGATTAATGCCACGAACTTCGTTAATAATTCTGCTTGATATTTTACTCAATATATCATGTGGAATAGGGTAGCAATCTGCGGTCATTCCGTCAATAGAACGTACTGCACGGATAGCACAAGTGTTTTCGTAAGTACGCTCATCGCCCATTATGCCTACGCTTTTAACTGGCAAAAGTACAGCAAAAGCTTGCCAAATTTCATCATAGATATTAGCATTATGGAGCTCTTCTAAAAATATTGTATCGGCTTTTTGTAGTATCGCAACTTTTTCTTCAGTTACATCACCGATAATTCTAATAGCTAGTCCTGGACCAGGAAAAGGATGTCGCTTTATAAACCATTCGGGAACTCCAAGTTCTATTCCTATCTTGCGGACTTCATCTTTAAATAATTCGCGAAATGGTTCTAATACTTTTAAGTTCATTTTTTCGGGTAATCCGCCAACATTATGGTGAGATTTTATAGTTTGTGAAGGTCCTTTTACCGATACAGATTCAATTACGTCAGGATAAAGAGTTCCTTGTGCTAGCCACTTGCAATCTTTGAACTTAGCAGCTTCTTTTTCAAACAATTCTACAAAAAGGTTTCCAATGATTTTACGTTTTCTTTCAGGATCAGTAATATTTTTTAATGCGTTTAGAAAATCTTCTTGTCCGTTAATTATGTCAATTGATATGTCAAAATTTTGTTTAAAAAGTCGCATAATCGTTTCACTTTCATTAGCGCGCATTAAGCCAGAATCTACATGAAAACATATCAATTTATCGCCGATAGCTTTATGTAAAAGTACTGCTAAAACAGTGGAATCAACGCCGCCACTAAGAGCACATAAAACACGGTCTTCACCAACTGTTTTGCGGATGTTTTCAATACTTTCGTTAATAAAATGAGTTGAAGTCCAATTCTTTTTGCATTGACAGATGTTAATTACAAAATTTTCAAGAATTTTTTTGCCAAATTCTGAATGATTAACTTCAGGGTGAAACTGTACGCCATATATTTTCTTTTCTGTATTGCGAATAGCTGCAACAGGGCAAGTCTTTGATTTTGCAATTAGTTCAAATCCTTCAGGAATTTTAGAAACGGAATCACCATGGCTCATCCAAACAGTACTGTTATTTTCAACATCTTTAAGTAAGTCATCGTTTATTAAAATAGATAACTCAGCTTTGCCATATTCGCGATGTTCCGTTAGATTTTTAACTTCACCGCCTAAACTAAAAACAGTATATTGCAAGCCATAGCAAATACCAAGAATAGGTACATTTAGCTCGTAAAAATTAAAACTTGGATAAGGTGCATCTTTTTGATATACACTTGAAGGACCGCCTGAAAAAATTATTCCTGTCGGTGCAATTTTCAAAACATTTTCTTTGCTGATATTAAACGGATGTATTTCAGCGTAAACTCCTATTTCACGAACTCTTCGTGCAACTAATTGAGTATATTGAGAACCAAAATCAAGAATTAAAATTTTATCGCTCATTGTTTTACCTGCTAATTATAAATAAATTAATTTACAAATATACGACTTTTTTAATATACTTAAATAAACGAAATAATTATGTTGAAAAAAAATATCGGTATAGTTTTTGTTAATTGTTTTTAAAACTCTTAATATTATTGTTATTTTGCCGATAAATATTAGGTATTTTTAATTTTATTTTATATATTTTGAGTATGATAGAAATAATAAAAAAATATAATATATTTTATATAGTTTTGCTGACATTAGCATTTTTTTCTTCTTGTAAAACGGTTGATAAATGTGCTGAAAATCCTGAAATAGGTAATCTTGGTAGTATTTTAAATAGTAATCTTGACGAGCATTCGCCAAGTATTTTAGTTTTGCCTGAAGAAGTTAAAACTGCTTTTCCTAATGTAGATACAAAAGATTATTTATATTATACAACTACTCGTTATGATCAAGGTTCAAACGAGGCTGTTTACCGTGCAAAACTTATGGAACTCAATGATGGAATAGAGCTAGTAGATGATCCAAATTTCCCTATAAATGATACATTAAATTTTCGTAATGCTGGTTTGCCAAGTTTTTTCTATAATGAGACTAGCGGAAAATTAGAACTTTATTTTGCTGCTTTACCTAAGAAAGGTAGATTAAGTCGTGATATTTTCTTTTCGGAGTTTAATTTTGAGGAAAACGCTTGGAGCGAGGCAAAAAGTCTTTCGGATATAAATTCATCTCACTATGAATCGCATCCAGCTATTTCGCCCGACGGAAAAATCCTTGTATTTTCTTCTGATAGACCGGGTGGTTTAGGTGATATTGATTTGTGGTATTCAGTAAGAAATGATACTGCTTGGAGTACTCCCGTGAATTTGGGAGAGGGAATAAATACAAAATCTACTGATTATACGCCGTCATTTTTGCCGAATATGGATTTACTTTTTGCTTCAAATGGTTTTGAGAAAGATAGAACTGATTTTGATATTTTTGTAGCAAAATTTGTACAAGATACTGAAGAAAGCGTTGAGCCCGCTGAAGTTGATACTTTAGTGGAAAATGAAAGTTTATCTAAATCTCTCTGGGAAAATCCAACACCTTTTAATTATCCAATTAATTCCGAATTTGATGAGACTGGTCCTGCCGTACACAATAACACTGTTTATTTATCTTCCAATAGGCGAGGTGGTTGTGGTGGTAAAGATATTTATGCTTTTCATCTTTGCGGTCCTGTTTTTCTAAATGGTACTATATTTTCATTGGAAGATAATATATTGCTTGAGGGCGATATATTTTTGAAAAATGAGGCGGGCGAAGTGCTTGCACATTCTGAAGTTTCCGCAAATGGTACATTTGATTTAGGTGCAATTTTGCCAAACAATAATTATATTGTTGATTATAAAAATCGTTGTTTTCCTTTGAGACGTAATATATATGATTTTTCTGCTCCTTGTTCGGACAGTAGCGTGGTTGTTGTTACTTTGCAAATGGGTTTGCCTGAAAAAAATGCTGAATTAGAACTTACTGAAGTAGAAATCCCTTATTTCGTTACAGGTTACTATAAACCAAATACGGAAATGAATCTTGATGCACTTAGATTAAAATTTACATATAATCTTTTTGGAAACAGTCAAAAAACAAAATATATTGAAAATCCGGGTGAAAATTATAATAATTTCACTTCACAAGTTGAAGCGGGCTTAAACGATGTTGTTAATTATATAGCTAATATGATAGGAAGTATTAGAAATTTATGTCTGCCTGAAGAAGAGCGTGGGGTTTTGAAAATTCATGTTCAAGGTTGGGCGGATCCGCGTCCGATTTCAGCTAATTCGGAATATGCTGATGCTGATATTAACGATACAGTTTTTAATCTAAATGTCAAAAAAGGCGCTTCAATGGATAATTTGTTGTTATCAAAATTACGCGCTTACTATACTGCAAAATACTTTCAAGAAGAACTAGCTAAAGTTTATTCGTTAGAAGAAATTGAAAAAGGAGTTCTGTGGTCAATAGAAGGAATGGGGATTGACACTACAGAAAATGTTGATTTAGAATTAAAACGCAAAGTAAAAATATTTTTGGAATATATAGAAAAGTAACTATTAGTTACTCAATGCCCATACAATAATATTTACACCAAATTGCATAGCTAGCTCTCGCTTATCTTCAGGGTTAGGATGGACTTCTTTATCAGCCCAGCCATCACTTGGATTTGATTCATAGGTATAAAGTACGCATAATCTTCCATTGCGAAACAATCCAAATGTTTGTGGAACTTTAGAATCGTGTTCGTGAATTTTTGGGACACCTTTTTCAAATTTGAAATGAGAGTGGAAAATACCATGTGAATATGGCAATTCTACAAATTTGTCGTCAGGAAAAACAACTTTCATCTCTCGTCTAATAAAGTTGTCTAATCCATAATCATCATCTACATATAAAAAACCGCCATTATCTAAATAAGCACGTAAGTTCCTTACTTCACGGTCAGTTAGTTTCATATTTCCATGTCCTGTTAAGAATAATATCGGATATGAAAATAAATTATCAGAAGCTAAATCAACATATTCATAGACAGCAGCAACAGGAATATTAGTATTTTTTTTGACATAATTTAATAAGTTTACTTCTGAAGATGGATCAACATACCAATCGCCACCACCAGAATACTTTACTCTAGCTAGTCTTATCAAACTACTTTCTTTATTTTCTTTTTGTTGTGAAAAAGTAGGTAACGTGGATATAATAAATACTATTAGTAATAAAGTGATTTTTTTCATTTTTTAATAATGTAATTTGAAAAATAATTGTTGAAATAATTTAAGAGTTCTTCTTTAACTTTGATTAACAATCGTGTTCCGTCATCTTCATCGTTTCTTTCTATAATTTCAAATTTATCGTATATTTTTCCAAGTACTTGTGTATCGGAATATGGGATAAATAGTTGTAACTCTGAACAATTTTTATCAGCTAGAGTTTGAAATACCGTTAGTAAATTAGATATGTTTATTCCGCGTTTTGCTCCAATAAATACGGAATTAGGATATTCTTTAGCAATTGCTGTTGTGATTTCCATATCTTCCAAAAGATCTATTTTATTAAAAACCATTATTGTTGGTTTATCAGATATTTTAAGATAATCTAAAGTTTCTTCAACTGCTTTTATTTGTTCTCTGAAAGATGGATGCGATATGTCTATAACATGAACTAAAATATCAGCTTCACGTGCTTCAGCTAAGGTACTGCGGAAAGAAGCTATTAAATGAGTAGGGAGCTTTCTTATAAATCCAACTGTATCGGAAAGTAGGGCAACAGTTCCTGAAGGCAATTCAAAAGCGCGCACAGTCGTATCTAACGTAGCAAACAATTGATCTTCAATATAAACAGCTTCGTTTGTTATCGTTTTCATTAATGTAGATTTTCCAGCATTTGTGTAGCCGATTAAAGCAAAACGCGGGAAATTATCTCGTCCTTTTCTTTGCTGTGTTTTTTGTATTTCAATATCTTTTATTTTTTCTTTGAAAATTTGGATACGCTCTCTAATAAGTCGTCTATCGGTTTCGATTTGAGTTTCACCGGGTCCGCGTAAAGATCCAATACCGCCAAATTGTTTAGACAAGTGTGTCCAAAGTCGTGTCAAACGTGGAAGAATATATTGCAGTTGCGCTAGTTCTACTTGTAATTTAGCTTCTTGTGTTTTTGCACGTGAAGCGAAAATATCTAATATAATTCCACTTCGGTCAAGGACTTTTACATTTAATTCGCGCACAAGATTTCTATTTTGCATAGGGGTTAAATCATCATCAAAAACTACTAAAGTGATTTCCTTCTCTTCTATAATTTCTTTGATTTCTTTTATCTTGCCCGAGCCAATACAAGTTGCATGATTTAATTTTGGGAGCTCTTGATAAACTTTATATACAACATCAGCACCGGCAGTTTTCACAAGAAATGCTAATTCTTCAAGATGTTCTTTAGCTTCTTCGCGATTTGTCCCTTTGACATTCACAGAAATAAGCATTGTTTTTTCTGCAGCTTTTTCTACTTCGTACATATTTTAATAAACTCGTTTGTTAAGAGAATTAACAAAATGCTTTAGCATTTCATAGTAATCGTTTTGTACGGAGTTTTGTATATTTTGAATATAAGAATTAGCTTTGTTTATATATTCATCTATAATTTTTTGTCCGATTTCAAAGATATTTAGATTGTCAAAAATTTCTTTAAATTGTGGAATATATGTTTCTGGAAGTCCATTTTTTGTGTGCATATATTTTTGTAATAATGCGATATCTTTTTCTTCAGTTGCAAGTTCTAAAGCTTTTAGGATAATAAATGATTTCTTTCCTTCAATAATATCTTGTCCAATCTTTTTCCCAAATTTTAGTTGGTCTGCCGTCATGTCTAACATATCATCTTGTATTTGGAAAGCTATACCTAAATTAAGTGCAAAGTTATCTAAGGCATCATATTGTTCTTTGCTGCAATTTCCGATAAGAGCTCCTAATCTGACTGAACAACGCAACAAAGCCGAAGTTTTGAGTTTAATCATTTCTATATATTCATCTATCGTTACATCTGAACGAGAGTTGAACTCCATATCAAATTGCTGTCCTTCACAAACATCAACTAGCGCAGTATTTAGTTCTTCTACTAATTCAGCATAACGAGGTGCAGAAGTCGGCAACATTCTATAAGCCCAACCAACCATCATATCGCCTGTTAAAATTGCAGTAGATTCGTCCCACTTAATATGAACAGTTTCTCTGCCACGTCTTATGGAAGAATTGTCCATAATATCATCGTGTACTAAAGTGAAATTATGTATAATTTCAATAGCTAGTCCTGCTGAAACTGCATGCTGTGGTTTGCCAGTTAAAAGAGCGCAAGCTAACATTGTTAAAACAGGACGAATACGCTTACCGCCCGCAGTCATAACGTAGTTAAATGCGCTATAAAGAGCTTCGGGCTGTTTTTGTGGAATAATTTCTGTTATTTTTTCTTCAATAAGATTTAAAAAAACTTGATTTTCTTTTTCGTAATTCAACATAATATTTCTATATTTATTAAAGTTATACTAAAGTGGTTTTGTTGTTAAAATTAGCGATAATTTTTTGAAATTCTTTGACATTTTCAAAAAGATTTCCTGAAAATAAACCGGAACCGCTAACAATCATATTAGCGCCAGCTGATAAGACTTCATGTAAATTATCTTTTTTTACGCCACCATCTACTTCAATTTCAACATTTTTCAGATTATTGTTGTCTAAAAATTTTCGTAAAGTATTGCAACGTCTTAAAAATGACGGAATAAATTTTTGTCCACCAAATCCGGGATTTACAGACATTAATAAGATAAAATCTACAAATTCTGCTATTTCATAAGCATATTCTAAAGGGGTGGCAGGATTTAGCGCTACACCTGCTTTTATACCATAATCTTTTATCATACTGATTGTGCGATGTAAATGCTTATTTCCTTCTACATGAACAGAAATTAAATCTGCACCAGCTTTAGCAAAATCAGGAATGTATTTATCAGGATTTTCTATCATTAAATGACAATCAAGAGGTAATTTAGAATATGGCTTGATTGCTGCGACAACTATAGGACCTATTGTAATATTGGGAACAAAATGTCCGTCCATAATATCAATGTGGAGTAAGTCAGCTTTAGCTTCATTACATTTTTCTACTTCGCTTTGTAATTTAGAAAAATCAGAAGAAAGAAGAGATGGAGCTATTTGTATTTTATTTAACATAAGTTGCCTATCATAATTCATTATAATTTACAAAAATAAGGAATTATTAGATATTTTTCAAAAATTATTTATTAATAGTTGTAAGAAATTTGGTTTAAGTGAGGTTTGATACGCCCTTTTTTTAAAAATTCCCCTTCGTCGAATGTCGGGGTGTCACGACACGCCCTACGAAGTCTGACGGGGTAGTCTATAATTGTCTGAACCGTGATTAACAGGATTAAAGGATTAGCAGGATTATTGAAACATGTGCCGTAGGCACAAAATTTCGGTAAAAGAAATATAATCTTACTCATCTCGTCCCGTACGGGACGAAACATAAGCAAGTATAAGTTTTTACCGATATTTAATTCCTACGGGATTTTATAAGGATATATATTTCATAACCACCTCGCCTGCTTTGCAGGCACTCCTCTACAAGCAGAGAATTTTAGAAAAGTAGTAATAATAAAAAATATAAGGTACGACTTGTTATCTTTGTTTTGCCGTACCTTATAAAAAATTGTTCAAATTATAAAGCTAGTCTTACTTCTATGTCAGGTGATATCTTTTCACGTAAAATGCGTTCTACGCCACCTTTTAATGTAAAAGCTGCTCCACTACAGCCTGCACAAGCTCCTGCTAAAGAAACAAAAACTGTTTTGTTTGTTTCATCTACATCTTCTAACGCTATTCGTCCTCCATCAGCTTCGATGAAAGGTCTGATGTCTTCTGCAATAACATCGTTAACTTTTTTTAAAAATTCTTCTTTGTTCATGTTTTTACTTTTATGTTTTGTTTATAAAATTATATTTCTTTTCTTAGTCGTGCAACAGGTATTTTTAATGTTTCTCTATATTTTGCAATAGTTCGTCTTGCAACATTTAATCCTTCATCTTTTAATATCTGCGACAACTTTTCATCACTATACGGCTTGTCCTTAGGTTCTGTTTCAATAATGCTTTTAATTCTATCTTTTATAACCGTTGTAGATATTTCTTCTCCTTCGTCATTAGGTAAGGCTTCACTAAAAAAGTATTTTAATTCAAATGTTCCGATATGTGAGAGTACATATTTATTGTTGACAATTCGGCATACAGTTGAAATATCTAAGCCGGTATCGTCAGCTATATCTTTATATATCATAGGTTTTATGTTTTTTTGGTCATCAATGAAGAAGTCTCTCTGTCTATGTGCAATAGCGGTCATAACCATAAGCATTGTAATACTTCTTTGTCTTACTGCTTGAATGAAAAAGCGTGCATTTTCATATTTTTCCCGTATCCATTCTTTAGTTTCTTTGTTATATAATTTATTGTTTTTTGCTTCTTGTCTAATCTTTTCGTAAGTAGAATTTACTCTCAAGTTAGGAATATTAGTGTCATTTATATTAATAATAAGATCATCGTTTTCTTCGTCATATTTAACAATAAAATCAGGAATTACAGTATTAGTTGCACTTACAAAGTCAGTTCCACCCGGTTTGGGGTTCAGAGTTCTAATTTCATCAAATACATCTTTGAGCTCGTCTTCAGAAATATCTAAACTTTTCTGCAATCTAGCAAAGTGCTTTTTAGAAAAAGCATCAAAATGTTCAGTTAAAATAGTAAGAGCTAGCTTTTGAATTTCAGTTAAATTATGTTTTGCATTTAATTGAGCTATTAAGCATTCTTGTATATTACGCGATGCAATTCCGGGCGGATCTAATTTTTGTATTTGTTTAAGTACTTTTTCAGCATTTTCTATAGATATATGATTTAAGATTTTTTCATTGCTGTTTTTTTGTAAATATGATTTAAAAAGAGAATTGTTATCAATTTCTTTTTTTAAATCAGGTGCTAATTCGATAGCTTCTTTTAACATATATACATTGTGCGAATTAAGAGCAAACTTATTAGCTATGTTTTCATTGCTATTTTTATCGATTTTGTTTAATTTTTCATATTGCTCGCGCTGTATATTAAAATTATGTTCAGCGATGATAGAGTTAGTTTCATTTACAATTTCTTGCAAGTCTCTTCTTAAGTATCCAGAATCATCTATGTTACCGATTATATTTTCAGCTAATAAACTTTCTTCTAGTGTAAGATTAAGTAAATTGATTTGAAATAATAGATCTTCATAGAAAGAGTTTTCTGCTTTTACTTGGAATGGTTCAAAATCTTTATCGTAATCATTTATTTTCCTTGGAGTAAATTCAGCATCATCTTCCCAATTAGTAGAATAATAGTCGAAAGAATCATCTTCTTCAAGTTTACGGTTTTTCAAATCTTCCGTAAAAACAGTTTCATTTGCCTCTGAAGAAAAAGCTTCGGAATGTTCTGTATTTTTATTAGTTAACTTTTCAGAAACATTAGAAGTATGAATGTCAAAATCATTGTTTACTGTTTCTTTCTGCGATATATTCTGTTGATCTGGTGCTGGAGCAAAAACATCATGTGCAGCAAATTCCGAGAAATCCTCTTCGTCAGTTTCTTCCAAGAAAGGATTAGTCTCAATCTCTTGCTTTATCGACTGTTCTAATTGAATAATCGGTAATTGCAATAGCTTAAGATATTGAATTTGTTGTGGTGTTAACGTTTGTTGCAAGGTTGTTTTTGGCACCAACCTTGGTTTCATCATTTTTATTTCCCCTTAAAAATAAAGTAGTTCCTATGCTTTTCTTAATTCAGCTTCATAAAAAGTTTCTATTGTATTTATAATTTTATTAATATCTTCTTCGACTTCTGCATCTGTTAGAGTTCGTTCATTACTTGAAAATAGTAAGTTAAATGCAATACTTCTTTTATCAGAGTCAATATTTTTGCCTTGGTAAACATCAAAAACTTCTACACTTTTTAACAAATCACTTGCTTTGTCTTTTATAGTCTTACATATTTCATCAGAATAATATTTCTTGTCAATTATAAAAGCTAAATCCCGAGACATAACAGGATAAGGTGAAATCGGAGTGAATTTCGGGCGCGTAAATTCTATTTCACTAAGAGCAGTCATATCTATAACTGCTAAAAACACAGGGATTTCAATATCATATTTTTTTAGAATTGCATTTGAAACACTTCCTATGTGTCCAATAAACTGCTTATTTATAACAATTTTTACTACTTCCGAGTTGAAAACGCTAGTTTTTTCTTCTTGTTTTATCTTGTAATCTTTTATTTTTAAGAAGTTGAACATATCTTCAACTATACCTTTTATATCAAAAAAATCAAAAGGTTCTTCTTTAGCTGTCCATTGACGCGGAGCTCTATTTCCACAAATAGCTAGAACAAGCTGTTCTCTTTCATCTATACCTTCTATAAAAGAATTGGCAATATTATTATAAGGTAAGAATATTTTTCCTGTTTCATAAAGTTTAAGATTTTGGCTACCTTGATTTATGTTAAATGCAATTGTTTTTAGCATTTGAGTAATCATAGAAGGACGCATTTTTGACATTTCTTCACCAAGCGGATTTGCTATAGTTATAGGTTTATCCGTAAATAATTCTGCTGAATATGGATCAACAATATTATATGTCATTAACTCACAGAAACCATTGTTAGATAAATAGTTCCTAAATTTATTGCGTATTTTTAACGGTTTTAATACATCAGGTAGTTCAAACTTGTTAAAATCAATATGTGAAGTAAAAATCGGTTCTATACTATTGTAGTTAATAAACCTTGCAACTTCTTCAACTAAATCAATATAAGATGAAATATCATTACGTCTATGTGGAATTTCGACAATTATGTTTTCTTTAGAAAATTGTATTATGTTAAATCCTAAAGAGTTGAATATAGATTTTATCTCGTCGGCAGATATTTTCGTTCCTATAATTTTTCTTGCTTTTTCAAAATCTAAATCTAATACAAGTGGCTTATGTTTTTTAGGATAGAGCTCTATAGGTTTACCAATTATTTCACCACCTGTTAGTTGAGCAATTAGAGAAGCAGCTCTATCTAAAGCATAAGGTACCATATCAATATCAGTTCCTCTTTCAAAGCGATATGAAGCATCAGTAGAAATCATAAGTTTTTTAGAGGTTCTACGTATAGATGTAGGATTGAAATAAGCGGATTCTATTACAACATTTTTTGTTTCGTTTGTAATTTCGGAATTCTCTCCGCCCATAACTCCAGCAATGGCTATAGGTTTTTCAGCATCGCAAATCATCAACATATCTTTTTCAAGAGTTCGTTCTTTGCCGTCTAAAGTAGTGAATTTTTTATTTGCAAAACCAGTTTTAACACGGATTTTATTTCCTTGAATTTTATCTAAGTCAAAAGCATGCAGAGGTTGTCCGTATTCCATAAGTACTAAATTAGTAACGTCAACAACGATGTTAATAGGTCTAATTCCAATTTTTAACAATTCGTTTTTTAACCATGTTGGTGATTTGCCATTAGAGATATTTCGTATTATTCGAGTTGAATATCTTGGACATAGATTAGCATTTTCAACATCAACTTGAAACAAATTGTCAGTAGGGTCTGCATTTTCTTTTATTTCTTCTAACTTAGGCAGTTCTAATTCTGAACGTTTATAAACCGCTAATTCTCTTGCTATTCCAAAATGGCTAGCGCAATCACTTTTGTTTGGTGTCAAACTAATATCTAGAATAATATCATTTATTTTAAGATAATCAGCTAAACTTTCGCCTATAGGAGCATCATCTGGTAATACCCAAATTCCTAAATTATCTGCACCTAATTCTAATTCTGCTTGACTACAAATCATTCCTTCAGAAAGATGATCGCGAATAATTCGATGTTCTATTTTTAATTTATTTGCTGGAACTACTGCACCTATAGTTCCTAAGACAATTTTTTGACCAATTGCTATATTATCAGCGCCGCAGATAACTTGTAAATCTTCTTTGCCTGCATTTACTCTACAAATTTTAAGAATTTCAGAAGTCGGATGTTTCTCTAAATCTTTTATTTCTCCAACAAAGAAACAATTATATTTTTGTTTAAGTACTTCATAGTGCTCAACTTCTATTCCAAGCATTGTTAAAATATTTATCAATTCTTCAACAGTATAGTTGAAGTTAATATAGGTTTTTAACCAATTGTAAGAAATTTTCATAAACTCAGCTTTTAAATTTTGTAAAAAAAATTACTCTACCAAACGGTTTTTAATAACATAATGAGCTAGTTCAGTAGTGTTATTTAATTTTAATTTTTCTAATATTCTTATTCTGTAAGTACTAACAGTATTAACACTTAAACCTAATTCATTTGCTACTATTGTAGGAGTTTTACCTTTAGCTAACATACACATAACTTGAAACTCTCTATCTGATAAAGTTTCATGTAAAGGTAATTCACCACTTTCTAGATTATTAATTAGTATTTCTCCCAATTGAGGAGAGATATACTTTAATCCTTTTGAAACTCGCTCAATTGCTTTTAAAAATTCGCTAGTTTCACAATCTTTATTTAAATAACCGGAAGCACCTGCTTTGAGTAAGCGTATAGCGTATTGATCTTCAGGATATATTGAAAAAACTAAGACAGGTGTATCAGGAGATATTTGTCTTAATTCTTTAATTGTATCAAGTCCGTCCTTACCGGGCATAGATATATCAAGAATTACAATATCATACTTATTAGTTTTTACTTTTTCTAAAAGTTCGTTACCAGAGGACGCTTCGTCAATCTGATAAAAATTTAAATTATCTGCTATCATTTGAATGACACCTTTTCTTACGACAGCGTGGTCATCTACTATAATAATATTTATCATTACTCAACTACCTTTTTATTTGACAATTATTTTCTAAATCATTTTAATTTATGATAACAAATATAATAAAAAAATACATTATAATCAATTAATTTAGTTTAGATTTGTATAAAAAAAACAATACTATTAGGCAATTATAAGTAACATTTAACAAGTATATTTTTATTCAACAAATTGATTTGGTATTTTGTTAAAAAAAATGTAAATTAGTCTTTCATATTTTTAGGTGGTGTTAAAAGAATACACTGTGGACATAATTTATAATTATAGTTTTAAGAATGAAAAGAATAGTTGTTTTTGATTTAGACGGTACTTTGTTAAATACTATTGGAGACCTTACATTGTCTGTAAACTATGCTTTGAATAGCTTCGGTTGGCCATCTCATTCGCCAGATGATTATAAGCGATTTGCAGGCAATGGAGTTAATAAGCTTTTAGAACGTGCTATACCTCAGGAGGAAAAGAACGAAACGAACTTATTGAAATTAAGACAGAAGTTTATCGAACATTATGAGAAACATGCTGTAGATGAGACAGAGCCTTTCCCAGGTATACCTAGTTTATTAGATAGCTTGCAGGAATTAGGAATAATGATAGCTGTAGCTTCTAATAAGTATCACAAAGCGACAGTAAAGGTAATAAAACATTTTTTTCCATCTATTAATTTTGTAGCTATTTATGGCGCTAGGGAAGAAGTTCCTATGAAACCAAATCCTCAAGTAGTTTTTGACATATTAGAAAAAGCTAATATATATGATAAATCGGAAGTTTTATATGTAGGTGATTCTGGAGTAGATATGCAGACAGCTGTAAATGCAGGCGTTGAAGCTTGTGGAATAACCTGGGGATTTCGATCACGTAGTGAATTGGAAGAACACAATCCGCTTTATATAGTTGATAAGGCAGAAGAAATACTGAACATTGTAAAATAAATTAAATAATTTTCAAAAGTTTTTTGAAATTATTTGTCTTTTATTGAAATTTTGTTTATTTTTGTATTCTTAATTTTTGCCGATATATAAAAATCATAATTAACTGTGTATGTTAGTTGGCTAGTTGGCAAAATATAAGAATAGAAAAGACAATTTTTGCGGGCGTGGCGAAATTGGCAGACGCACTAGACTTAGGATCTAGCGGGGTTAAACCTGTGGGAGTTCGAGTCTCCCCGCCCGCACATTTTAGTAATTATTGAAATTAGGAAAAAATTGAGTACAGTAGTATTAAACAATATAAGTGATTGTAAACGAGAATTATTAATTACCGTTTCTGAAGAAGAATTTTCAAAATTCTACAAAGAAGTTATTTCAAAGTATCAAAAAAAAGTTAAGATGCCTGGATTTCGTCCTGGTAAAGTTCCGTTTAATATTATAAAAAATGCTTACGGTGATTCTATCCAGATGGAAGCAGAAGAAGCTACCGTTAGTAGTTTTTTTAAAGAATATGTTCAACAAAATGATGTAAATATTGTAGGACAACCGGAATTAATTGAGGTACAAAAGTCCGATGATAATAAATCTCATACTTATAAACTTAATTTTGATGTTTTACCTGAATTTGAATTAGGTGATTATAAATCTTTTGTTTTAAAAGAACCTGTTTATAGGGTAACGGATGCTGATATAGATAAAGAAATAAATTTACTAGCTAGATCTATTGGAACGAAGGAAAAAGCAGAGCAGATAACAGACTATGATATGCAAGTAGTTGTTGATTCTTATAAAGTTGATCCGGAAACAAAGGAAGCTTTGCTAGATGACGATCCAGTAAAAGATATTGCTATAGATTTGTCACGTGTTACTGCTCCTAAATTAAAAGAATCACTTTTAAACTTAAAGGTTTCAGATGAATTCTTGTACGAGCCAGATGCTCAAGAAAATAATTTTCAGTCCGAATATATTGTTATAAAAGAAATTTATCGTATAATTCTTCCTGCAATAGACGATGAATTTGCTAAGAAAGCAACGCAAAATAGATTAGAGACCTTAGAAGATTTTAGACAAGAAATTGGTTTTGCTATCCAAAAGCAATGGGATGATAGAACACGTCAAGAGCTAGAATCACAAATTTCTGATAAGTTAATTGAAATGCATAAAGATTTCGATGTTCCAGTTGCTTTATTATCACTGGCGGAAGAACAAATTATAAATAATTTGAAATCAAGAAAAGCAGATTTAGAAAATCCTCATGTTAAGGAATATATAAAAGATCAATCTGAAAAATTGGTTAGATTAGAAATCATTCGTGATAAGATTATAGAAAAAGAAGAATTAAAGGTAGAAGATTTTGATATCGATAGATTTGTAGAAAACTATTTTAATTCTCATTTACAAGAGAAAAGCGATACTGTTTCGCGAGAATCACTTGCCGGGTTTGTTAAAAATGATGAACGTACAATGCAAGCTTTGTTGAATCAAAAACTAACGGACTTCTTACTTGATTTCGCTAAAACAGAAGAAGTTGATTTTGAAGAATATACTAGAAAAATTGACGAAGAAATTGAACAAGAGATAGCAATGCAAAAAAATACTGATGCTACTGAAACTGTAACTGTAACTGTAACAGAGACAGAAGATACAGATATTCCAAAATAAAAATTGTGATTGTTATAACTAATAAATATATTTGTAAATACTAAAAACATAAATTGTTTAACAGGAAAAACTATGAAAAAACCTTTGATAATGGTTGTAGATGATAATAAAATTACAACTAAATTATTGCATAGATATTTAGATGCAAATGGTTACGAAGCTGTTGAAGCATACGATGGGCAAGAATGCTTAGATAAATTAAACGATTATTCACCGGATGCTATTGTTTTAGACGTAATGATGCCTAGACTTGATGGTTATCAAACAGTAGAAAGAATAAAAGCATCAGATAAAACAAAACATATTCCGGTTGTTATTGTTACTGCACTTAATGATGTACAAAATCAGATTAAAGCTATAGATGCAGGAGCAGATGATTTTTTAAGTAAACCAGTAGAAGAAAAGCTTCTTATTGCAAAAGTTAAACTATTATCGAGCTGGAAACTTGCATGCGATAAATTAAAAGAATATGAAAGTGGGAAATAATTGATTTTTTTATATATGAAAAAAATAAAAACTATACTTATCTTTCTTTCTTTTTTATTACTATTGAATAGCTGCAATACTATAAAAGGGTTATTTACTTCGTTAGATGATTTCTCCAACCTAAAATTTAAGCTAGGAAAGGTTGAAAACTTTAAAGTTAGTACTATTGATATATCAAATATCAGTAGTACTAATTCTATTTCGGCGACAGATGTTTTAATACTAACAAAATCTATTCTCAACAAACAACTTCCTGCAGAATTTACTTTAAATCTTTTAGCTAATAATCCTACTAATAATAATGCTAAAAAGCAAAGTAAAGCAATCATAGAAAATTTATCTTGGATATTATATATTGATGATAAAGAAACTATAAATGGAATAGTAAACACTCCTATACAAATTTTAACGGGAGCGACTTCTGAAATTCCTGTTCAAATCAACTTAGATTTATATAAATTCTTTTCTGATAAAGGATATGATGATTTGATGAACATGGCTTTAGCAATAGGCGGAGCAAATGGTTCTTCTTCTAGATTAAAACTTAAAATCAAACCTACGGTGCAAATAGCTGGTGTTTCTTTTAAGTATCCTAACTATATCACGGTTGTAGAAAAAGAATTCCGTAGTAAATAAATCTTATATTCTTAATTATATACCATTATATTCATTTTTTTTATATATTCGTTTTTTCTATTCAATGTTTGTAATTATTGTTATTTGTTTGTTATTGCTTGGGCTTTTAACTATGTTTATGAATGGTGTTGTTGCAAGTTTTACCCAAGAACAATATAATTTCATAATAGAAACAAATCCTAACTCTATCATTAAAAAAATTTGGCAACAATACGATGCAATTATATATTCTCTCCTTGCTATAGATGCGATTTTAGTATTATTTGCACTATTTATTTATGGAGTAAGTGAATCCACTACAGCGCCATTGCAATTTATAATATTTGCTAAAGCATTTATGTTAATTGTAATAGTTATTATAGCTCACTTGTTTACATTTTACTTAGGTAAAAGATTGAGTGAAAAACTCCTATTGAAGTGGAGTAGAATGATTTATATTGTTGCTATGCCACTTGTGCCACTTACAAAACGTTTTCTTTCTGTAGTTATAAAAATTTCAGGAAAAGAAAAAGATGATATTACTATAGAAGAAATTACAGATTTATTTGAAGAAGCTAGAGAAGAAGGTAGTTTAGACGATGAAGAATATCGTTTGTTGAAAAATGTGATGAACTTTAACGACGTATTAGTTTCTGACGTGATGACTCCGCGAATAGTCTTGTTTTCTTGTGAAGCTAATGTAACTGTTGCTGAAGCTATAGAAATGCCAGAGTTACAAATGTATTCACGTTTTCCTATATGGGAAGGTGATTCGTTAGATGATGAAATTTTAGGTTATGTTACAACGAAAGAAATATTTAGTGCTGCCTTAAGTGGTAAATTAGATAGTAAATTAAAATCTTTTTCGCGAAAAATAAGTTTTATTCCTGAAAATTCTGAACTTGGAAAAACATTAGAAACATTTTTAGTAAATAAGCATCAACTTTCATTAGTAGTTGATGAGTATGGTGGCGTTGAAGGCTTGATTACTATGGAAGATATTATAGAGACAATGCTTGGTGTCGAAATTGTTGATGAAGCTGATAAGGTAGTTGATTTACGTGTCTTAGCTAAAAAACGTCGTGAAATACGTTTAAGAGAAAATTATAACTTTGAGGAATAAATAAATGACAGATAAAGAGAATGGAAGCAAATCTAAAAAAAATATTTATATTATAATAATACTCTTACTAATACTTTCGGCCGGCGTTTTTTCTGTATATAAAGTATATCATAAAGAACCCGGTAAAATTATTGAAACAGAAGAAAACCCAATAGAGACTGAAAATAAAGAACAAACACAAGATACTTTAGAAGAACCAATAGATGGAATTGAAGTACAAGCAATTAATTCAATAGCAGATGAAGAAGAAAGTATAAGACTTAGTGAACCACCAAAGAATTATAAGGGTGAAATAGTAGCAGAAAGGTCGTTAGAACCAAGATATACAATTGATGATACGGCAGGGGCAAGTCGAAAAACTACTTTTACAGGACGGAGAATAAATGTTGCTATTACAGGTATAGATGGACGGTTAGGAACGCGATCACGACATGCTGATGCAAATCATGTACTTTCTATATTGCCAGAAACAGGCGAAATTGAAATTACATCTATTCCACGTGATACTTATTGTGATTTAGGGTATTCTGATTCAACAGGATTGAACAAACTTACAATCTGTAGGTCAAACAAAGGTAGAACTCGTTATTTACAAGAAGTTGCAAGGATTGCTAGATTAGATAGGATTCATTATTATGTTGAATTCGGTTTTTCGCAAGCTATGGGAATTATTGAGTTTTTAGGATATAAAAACACTTCAGGGACATTGCAAGTATTGCGTTCTCGTAAAGGCTTTGGTGATGATTATCAAAGAACTTATAATCAAGGACAATTCATTCGGCAAGCTATACTAAGTCATTTTAATAAATTTACAGGAACTTTTGGAGGAGTTTTTCTGCGTGGTGCATTACTTTTTGTTGAAACAAATTTAACTTTTGACGCAGCTTCTGATATAATTGAGAAATTGGAAAAAAGAAATTTTCCTAAAAGTAATGATGATGTTGTTGTTAGAGTAAGACCAATCACACGGATAAAATATAAAAACTATGATTTTACAGACGAAGAAAATATAAAGAATTTAGAGCGTAAAATAGAAAGATTTAATAAAAGCCGATTTGATAGAGAATTAGATACTCCTCAACCGAAAGTAGATGTAGCTCGCAGATTAAATAATGTCATTGAAAAAGCGAAACAGGATTCTGCTAAACGTCCAACACAAGTTATTTCAAAGATGACAAATTATTTTAACCAGCGCGCTTGGATGCAAGTCAAAGATACGGCAGAGCGTAGGAAAATACGAGATGAGTTTGGAACTTTACTTTATGATGCTTATATGAAGAAAAATCAGCCTAAAAAAGCAGAAGAGATTAGAGAAATTATAGAAACAGAAAAAGCTATGTTTGGGGTAAAGTAAAGTTTTCATTCTATAAAAATAAAAAAACACGACATTTTTATTAGAATGTCGTGTTTTTTTGTATGAGAATTTTATCCTTACAAGCTTTGTAAGACTTTCTTTATTATTACCATTGTTTCGTCTATTTCTTGTTTTCTTACATCAAGTGCTGGACGGAAGCGAATCGAATTAGTTCCGCAAGGTAAAATAAGTAATCCGTTTTTACTGCACTCACTTAAGAATTTAGAGCGAGTATTAGGATCTTTATTTATAAAGTCAAAAGCACAGAATAAGCCACGGCCACGTACAGCAGTAATTTTATTAGGAAGTTCTTTCTCTAAATTAATCAAGTTTTCTTTTAGATAATTACCCATGTTTTTTGCATTTTCAACTAACTTGTCTTCTTCTATAATTTCAAGATAGCGAGTAGAACGTACCATATCAATGATATTTCCGCCCCAAGTTGAATTTATACGACTTGATTTTTTGAATACGTTATCAGGAACTTCATCAACGCGTTCGCCTACAAGGATTCCGCAAACTTGCATTTTCTTACCAAAAGCCATAACATCAGGGTTAACGCCATAATGTTCGTGTGCCCACATTGCACCTGTAATGCCAAGTCCGCATTGTACTTCGTCAAAAATTAAAAGAGCTTCGTTTTCATCTGCTATTTTACGCAAAGCTTTTAAAAATTCAGGACGGAAATGGTTATCACCACCTTCGCCTTGTATTGTTTCTACAATAATTCCAGCTATTTCGTCAGGATTATTTTTGAATGCTGCCATAATTTGATCTATTGCAACTTTTTCTGCTGCGATAGTTTTTTTTGTATTTTCCGGTGTTTCAGGGAAAATAATTTTAGGGTTTTCGATGCGTGGCCAATCAAATTTAGCGAACAATTCAACTTTATTAGGATCTGTATTTGTCAAAGACATAGTGTAACCTGTACGACCATGGAAAGATTCTTTGAAATGAATAATTTTAGTTCCTTTTTCGCCTTTGCCAGCAGCCATATTTTTGCGTACTTTCCAGTCCATAGCAGTTTTAAGAGCGTTTTCAACCGCTAAACCGCCACCTTCAATGAAAAATGCATACTTAAAATGTGAAGGAACAGCAACTTTAAAAAGTGTATTAACATAAGTTGCAAGAACATCAGTATATATATCAGAGTTAGCAATTTTATTAATTGCTAATTTTCCAATATAATTAACAAATTCAGGATTGTCCATCTTTGGGTGGTTCATTCTAACAGGAATGGAAGCAAAGCTTGTGAACATGTCAATATATTCTTTGCCTGTACGTGCATCAACTAATTTAGCGTTACTTTTAGCTAAATCTAGCACAATGTCAAATCCATCAACGAGCATATGATTTGATAAAGTTTGTCTTGCTGCGTTTGCATCTACATAATATTTTGGTTTGTAACCCATAATAAAACCTCCGAGTTATATAAATTGTGATAAAAAATATATTTTAAAAATCATTATAAATTAAATGGATTTTTTTTTATAATGCATAATAGTAAAAAAGGTTAGTTTGGTTTTGTAAAACAACTAGTATAAATATGATAAAAAGCTAATAATTAAAAGGTGGGTTGGTAGTGTATTTTTTTCATAAAAATCAGTGCAGAACGTAAGCAGCAGATAGATAGAAAGCCGCCGCCCCGAATAGTTCCTGTGGAAGTTCCACAACTTATTGCACGTAAATTTTGTATTCTCATAAATACAATATACGAAAAAAAAACAAATTTCTTGCATGTTATTTTTTTTTTATTTAATTTATGTTTTTAATTTAAGAAAATAAATATGGAAAAAAGAAATATTTTTGTACATAATATCATAGAAAGTAAAGAAGAAGTATTTGAGAAAATAATTTCTGATAAGAACTTTTTTGTTGAAAGAATTATTTCTTCAGGGCAGAGAAGTGCAGAAGGATTTTGGTATAATCAAGAGCAATCTGAATGGGTTATAGTTTTACAAGGTAATGCAAAAATAGAGTTTGAAGATGATGTGATTTTAGAATTGAATGTTGGTGATTATGTTTTAATTCCGCCACATAAAAAGCATAGAGTTATAGAAACATCGCAAATAGAAAAAACAATTTGGCTTGCAATTCATTATTTTACAGATAAATAGGATTGTTTTTAGATGATACGTGATTTTTATACTTTAATAAAATTAAAAAATGAGTTCCAAAAACTTATAGGAATGAAAATAATAGAAGTATATTCGCAAGAAAAAGATGTTTTTATTATTTCCTTGTTTGATGGAGCTAGTGAATATCCTCTTGTGTTGTCTGTAATGCCAAATAATTCATCTATTTACATAAATAAGAATTTTGCAAGAGCTAAGAGTAATGTACTTGATAAGTTCAAAGATATTTTAGGTGATGTTTTACAAAAAGTAGAAATTGTTGAAAATGACAGGATCTTAAAATTTGAGTTTATCAATCATAATTTATATTTTTGTGCTTTTGGTGGAAATAATGCGAATTTATTTATAAGTAGTAAAAAAACTGATAAGATAAAATATGCTGTGAAACAAGCTGATAGATATGTTAATGAAAAAGTAGATTTTGAGATAAAAGAAAATATAGATTTTTTAGAATATGATAAGCAAGTCGCTATTTTTGAAGCACTTACAAAATCAAATTTGCGGTTAAATAGATATTATGCTGATGAGTTTTTATCTGAAATAAAAATTTCAACAGATGAATTACTTCGCAATTTAGACATAAAAAAAATTTATACAGAAGCTTTGAATTTTACTTTAGACTTAGTCAAACATTCTAATTGTTATATTTTTTATAATGCAGACAATCAATTATTTCTTTCGCTAATTCCTTTGAAAAAATATGAATTATATAAAGAAAGTACTTCGTTAAATGAAGCTATAAAAAATGTTTATGTTGCAAGAATAATTGAAACGAAGCGAGCAAAGATCTTAAAAGAAGTTTTGCCTAAGTTAGAGCGAGATGAAAAAAAACTTATAGCTACAATTAGAATTTCAGAAAATTTTGATGATGTTTTGGAGCGTGCAGATAAGTATCGTAATTATGCAGAGATATTGATGGCACAAACTAATTTGAAATCAAAAAGTGGAGATAAAATTTTGCTTAAAAATTGGGTGGGTGAAGATGTTGAAATTAAGTTAGATCCTAAAAATAATTTACTTGAAAATGCACAAAATTATTTTAAAAAAAGTCGTAAGGCTTTAGAAGATGCGGAAATGAAGCAAAAACGTTTGCCAATTTTAAAAGAAAAACTTAATGAAATTCAATCAGCAATTTATGAAGTGAAAAATGCAAAAACTATAAAAGAGTTAGAAAATATACAAAAAAAATTAGAAAGTAAATCATTAATAATTATGCAAGATAAAGAAAGACCAATAGAGACAAAGTTTCGTAAGTTCCAATTAGGCGAAGGTTACGTTTTATATGTTGGAAAAAATGCTGCAAATAACGACGAGCTCACTATGCGTTTTGCTAAACCTTATGATATTTGGTTACATGCGCGTGGTAGCAGCGGTTCTCATTGCGTTATAAAATCTGAAAGCGGCAAAAAGGACGAGAAAGTACCTAAAACGATTTTAAAAGCGGCGGCTGAAATTGCTGCTTTTTATTCCGGTGCGAAAAATGCAAAATATACGCCTGTTTGCTATACGCAAAAAAAATATGTGCATAAACCGAAAGGTGCAAATGTAGGAGCGGTAACTTTGCAACGCGAAGATATTATTATGGTTGAGCCGCGACAACCTGCTGCTGAGATGGAAGAAAAAGAATAAAAACATAGTTTATGAAGCTTGTTTTCTTTTTTTTACTAAAACAAAATATTTTATTCATATTTTTGTGTATAAATTCTTTTATTTATAATTATAAAAAAGGTAAATATTCTAAAATAATTTTAGTATATTTGTGCTTTATAGTTTAGATAATAAATTAGTACCAAATATTTATGCTACAATACTTTAAAAATATCATTTCTGGATTAGTAACTCCGTTACAAGGTATAAAAATTACTACGGACCATATTTGTAAGCCGAAAGTAACGAGGCGTTATCCTGAACAATTTGATCCATATCCGATTTTGCCTGAAACGGAGCGTAATCGTCTTGATGTGAATATGACAAAATGTACGGGTTGTCAGATGTGTGCAAAAAGTTGTCCTGTAGGTTGTATCAAAATAGAAACAGTAAGAGCTGTTCCTACTGATACTAATGTTCCACTTGATGAGAATGGTAAGCCTAAGAAACTACTTGTAACGCAATTTAATATTGATTTTGCGTTGTGTTGTTTTTGTGCTCTTTGTGAGGAAGCTTGTCCGACAGGAGCTATACATAGGACACCGATATTTGATTACAGTAGCTATTCACGTGAAGATTTAATATATAATTTCTCTACATTTTCTCCTGAAGAAGTAGAAGAAAAAAAAGAATTGCTTGATAAATTTAATGCAGAAAAAAAAGCTAAAGAAGATGCAGCTAAGAAGGCGGCAGAAGAAGCAAATCCTGCGGTTCAAGATGAATAAATAATATTTTTATTTATATTAATTAATTTTGAAGAAAAACGATAAAAATACAAGATTATGAGTTTTGATAGTTTATTAATGATGTCGGCAGTTGTTTTAATTCTGCCACTTATCAGTTTTATACTGATTATTTTCAATCAAAAGCGACTTGGACGTGGAGCCGGTTGGCTTGGTTTAACATCTTTAACAGTTACTTTGGTTCTTTCATGTATAATTGCTTATAACAAGCTGTTTGTATATCCTGCTGAGCCGATGTTACAATGGAAATTCGATTGGTTTTCTTTAGGGAATAGTGCGATTAAACTTGGAATAGGTGTTGATAATTTAACAGCTATAATGTTGATAGTTGTTTGTCTTATCAGTACTCTTGTTCATTTGTTTTCTACGGAATATATGCGAGACGATAAGCGTTATCCGCGTTTTTATGCTTATTTAAGTCTCTTTGTTTTTTCAATGTTAGGAATAGTACTTGCGAATAACTTTTTAAATATGTATATATTTTGGGAGCTTGTAGGTATTTCTTCTTATCTGTTGATAGGTTTTTGGTATGAAAAAGATAGCGCTGCTAATGCGAGCAAGAAAGCTTTTATTGCCAATCGTGTAGGTGATTTCGGTTTTTTAATCGGTATTTTAATTTGCTTTTTCACCTTTGGAACTTTGATGTATGACGATATTTATGCTCAAATAGGATTAGGCAATTTACCTTTTGATAGTGGAACAGTTTTAACTGTTTTAGGTATTTGTTTGTTTATGGGAGCTATTGGCAAGTCGGCACAATTTCCTTTGCACGTTTGGTTGCCTGATGCTATGGAAGGTCCAACGCCTGTTAGTGCACTTATTCATGCAGCTACAATGGTTGCAGCGGGAGTATATTTAACAGCGAGGATATTTCCGATATTATCGGCTGATGCTTTAGTTTTTGTTGCTTATACGGGAGCTATCACTGCATTTTTAGCAGCTACTATAGCTATAACTCAAAATGATTTCAAAAAAGTTTTAGCTTATTCAACGATTAGTCAGCTTGGCTATATGATTATGGGAATTGGAGCAGGTGCTTGGTCACTTGGTTTCTTTCATCTTGTTACTCACGCTTGGTTTAAAGCTTGTTTGTTCTTGACTGCAGGTTCTGTAATACACGCGATGCACATTTCTATGCACCATGCAAATAATCATACTTTGGATCCACAAGATATTCGCAATATGGGTGGTTTAAGAAAAACAATGCCTATAACTTACATTACATTTTTAATTTCTACGCTAGCGATTTCTGGTGTTCCTTTAACTTCTGGGTTTTTAAGTAAAGATGGAATATTAGCCGGAACACTAGCTTTCGGTAATTTAAGTGGGCATTGGTTCATTCCTATTGCAGGTTTTACGGCAGCATTTATGACCGCTTTTTATATGTTCCGTCTTACTATCGTTTCTTTCCATGGTGAAGCAAGAACAGATATTGCAAGCCATGCCAAAGAAAATAAATTTCCTATCGTGTTTCCGCTTATCGTTTTAGCAGCACTTTCTTTCTGGTTCGTATATTCGCCAAATCCATTAAATGCTGATGCAGGCTGGTTCCTTGATAGAGTGCAAACTCCTGCAAGTGTTGTTCCTGCGGAATATCAATTTGATTTTATGGTGCCATTAGCGCCTAATTCGATTGATGGACACCATGCAGGAAATATATTTCAAGAAGAAATGCATCATCAACATACTCCAGCTATGATTTTATCGTTGTTAATAGCTGGCTGTGCTATCTTACTAGCTTTTGTTGTTTATCAGTGGAAGAAAATTGATGCAGATAAAGTGGCAAATGCTATTAAACCACTATATAATTTGTCTTATAATAAATGGTATATTGACGAAATTTATGATAAAACAGCTATAGGTGGAACGGTATTATTCTCTAAAGCTATATCATGGTTTGATACATATATTGTTGATGGAATAGTCAATGGAGCGGCTAAATTAACAAGAATGGTAGGGGCTTTTATCGGGCATTTTGATAATATTATTATTGACGGAATTATTAATGGTATCGCTAAATTAGTCGGAGCTCTTGGACAAATGGGACGCAAAATGCAAACAGGAAGAGTGCAAACTTATATTGCTTTGTCAATTATCGGACTAATGGCACTGATTTTTTTCGTAGTATAAATTAATTTTTCTTAAATTAAAGAATTAGATGTTTTGTCGCATATAGTTTTTATAAAATTATATGCGACTTAATTTTAATAGGGAAATGAAGAATATGGAATTAGCAAAAAATGAAAATAACTTTTACGCTGAAATTGGTGATTTGCTCAAACAGGCAAGAAATAGTGCTTATAAAGCTGTGAATACACTGTTGGTACAAACTTATTGGCAAATAGGTAAGCGCATTGTAGAACAAGAGATGCAAGGAAAGAGTAAGGCAAATTATGGTGATTATCTCATTACAAACTTGTCAAGGCATTTAACTGATACATTTGGAAAAGGATTTTCGGAAGCTAATTTATGGAATATGAGACAGTTTTATCAAACATTTCCTGAATTTGAGCAATTCTCTACGCACTGCGTAGAGAATCTAAGTTGGACAAATTTGTGATGTGGTTTTTATTAACTACCCCGTCAGGCTTCGCCTGCCACCCCTTCTGGGAAGGGGAATTTTAAAATTCTCCTCTTGAGAGGAGTACCTGCGTAGCAGGGGAGGTGTGGTTATTTGGTCGTTGAGTGGAGCCGAAATAACTACCGTCAGGTTTCATCTGCCACCCCTTTTGGAAAGGAAAATTTATATAATTCCAAATGGTATAAAATTAAATTTTATAAAAAATGAAGAAATTTACAATAAGGTTAATTTTCAAAATAATATCTTACGCGCTTATTCTTTTTATTTCTCTTAGTTTATTAGGAGTTATAGCTTATAAGTTCATAGATCCATTTATAACTCCTTTAATGGTTATTAGATGTATTGAAGGTTTTACAGACGGTAATTCTGTTGGAATAGATAAAGAGTGGCGAGATTATGATGAAGTTTCAAAGAATGTTTTCAGAGCTTGCATAGCTGCTGAAGATGCGAGGTTTTTGCGTCATAATGGAATAGATTGGCGCGCTGTAGAGCAAGCAAAGCGTTATAATGAAATACATAAAGGTAAAAAAATGCGTGGCGCTAGTACGATAACGATGCAAACGGCAAAAAATGTTTTTTTGTGGAATGGACGAAGTTTTTTACGCAAAGGCTTAGAAGTATATTTTTCTTATTTGATAGAAATTGTTTGGGGAAAAGAACGGATATTGGAAGTATATGTAAATGTTATTGAATGGGGCAGTGGTATATATGGCGTAGAAGCGGCATCGCAGGCATATTTTGGCAAGTCATCTTCAAAACTAACTAATAGGCAAGCTGCATTACTTGCGGCGGTCCTTCCTAATCCGCGAAAATTTTCGGCTAAAAAACCGTCGCCGTATATCCAAAAACGCGCTGGTAATATCCAAAAACGTATGCGTAGTATTGCTTTACCTAAACCTAAAAAATAGTATTTGTTAGCTTGTTTTTGAAAAATTAAGAATTATTTTTTTTTGAAAGCGACTTTGTTTTTTTTATTAGTTACAAATTTCAATTGAAAAATTGATATAGCGATTAGAATAAAGAATAAGAAATAAGCTATAGCTGCTGCATATCCTAAAGCGTCTGTTTTTTCAAAAGCATTTGTAAATACCATATAAACTAAGGTAGTAGTTGAGTGTAGCGGTCCTCCTTTTGTCATTATATAGATTTCCATAAATACTTGAAAAGATTTTATCGTATTTAAGATTATCACAAAAACAATAGTTGGTTTTATTATTGGGATTGTAATTTTTCTTAGTGTATATACTCGTGGAGCTCCTGCAAGCTTAGCTACATCATATAAGGAGTTCGGCACTGCTTGCATTGCTGCTAAGAAAATCACCATATAATAACCGCAAGAAGACCAAATATCCATTACCATAATCGACAGTAGTGAAGTTTTTGTATCTAAGAGCCAGCCAAGCTCGGAAGTCGGTAATCCTAAAGTTTGTAGAATAATATTTATATATCCATCTTTTGCATATAAGTTCATAAAAATTAAAGAGATAACAACTAATGAAGTTACAGCAGGCAAAAAGAATGAAGCACGAAAGAAGTTTTTAAATCTGATAAATTTTTCATTCAAAATACTAGCTAGTAAAAGTGCGATAGTAATTGTAAAAGGTACAGTTCCAACAGTAAAAAATAAAGTGTTTTTCAATGCTTTCCAAAATATTTTATCATTAAACATATTTTTATAATTATCTAACCCGATAAATTCTACAGAGTTAGTTAATGTTTTATATTCTGTAAAGCTAATAACTGCTGTATAAATAATTGGATATAGCCAAAATACTAAGAAGATGATAATCCAAGGAATTAGCATCACATAAGTATTTACTTTATTTTGAGTTAGCTGTTTAGTCTTCATTTATTTTAGTAGTTATTAAAATTTTCAATTTGTCATCAATAGTTGTAGTAGCAAATATATAAATATTTCCGCCTTCTTTCAAGCCTAATTTTTTATAAATTTCTTGTGTGCTATATGGAAAATTTCGTACTGTTACATTTGCTTTTTTGTCATTTCCAATATGTTTTAGAACCTCTTTTTTATTAAAATTCTCTATAGCTATAACTTCAAATTTTCGTCCGTAAAAGCTTTTAATTAAATGATTTGCTGTAAATAAATGAGAATTTTTGTGAAGTTTCTCTAAATTATATTTGTCTGCTAAGTCGCTCCAAAATGCAAGTTTCATTAAGGAAGAATTAGGTTCATAAATATATTTTTGAGGCATATTGTAAGATATTTTACTTTCTTGATTTTTTTCAAATTTGACTATATTTTGTATAATTTTATTCTCTTCATCTTTTATCAAATTGACGGCAAAATATTTTATATTTTCAGCGTTTTCATTTATTAGTACAAGCAATTCTTTACATTCATTTTCTACAGAAACTATATGTATTTCAGCTATATTTTTAAGTTCTTTTTCTGTTTTTGTTATGTCAAACAAAGGCGAGAGCTTGATTAAAATATTTTTCCCGTGTTTAAAGAAAACATTTTGCAGTTCTAACAAATTAGGTTGCAGGTCTTCAAGTAAAAAAAATCTTTTATTGTTTTTTCTGCGGTCGGGATCAAGATAAATAATGTCAAACTTTGTTAAGTTGTTTTGATTTGTAGCAAAAAAATCTTCAGCCGAACAGTTAATAATTTTAATATTTTCTATTTCAAGATTATTTACATTTTTTTCAAAATAGCTACATAGATTTTCATTAACTTCAAGATAATAATGAGCTTGTGCTTTTTTAGCAAACGCCAAAGAATCAACTCCTAATCCTCCTGTTAAATCTATAGAAGTCTTATAGTTAGTTAGTATATTAGCTTTATATTCTGCGGTGTATTCGGAAGAAGCTTGTTCGCAATTTAAGCGACTATGGAAAATAAAATCAAAATTTTTTGTTAAAGTTGGAAACTTATGTTTGAATTTCTGTCTTAAAAAAATTTGTTCAACGGCAAAATTAAAAGCATCTTGATTTTGTGAAAAAATATCAGATTGACTAATCTTTTCTTTTTTAAAGATTAGCTTTGTAGTATCTGCTGTTATATTTTCTTTGATAACAGGTAGTAAATTGTGATACATATCTAATATATTTTCAGTGTTATTTTTTATATTTTCCACTACTTAAAGATAGTTTATAATATTTTTTCTAAATCTGCAACTGAATCTAATAATACTTCTCTTGGTTTGCTACCTTGTTCTTTTCCTACAATTTTTGCGTTTTCAAGTTGAAGTATAATTCTTTTTGCTCTTTGGTGCCCAATTTTCAAAAAAGTTTGTAGCATAGAACCTGAAGCTTGTTGTTGCTCAATTACGATTTCGGCTGCCTTTCTAAATAACTCATCAACATCAGCTAAGACTAGTCCGCTTTCTGTAGCTTCTTCAAAAGTTGAAGGTAGCATATATGGTTCAGAATATCCCGTTTGGTTTCCTATAAAATTGCATATTTTATCAACTTCATCGGTAGAAAGGAAAGGATTTTGTAATCTTAGCGGATTTGGTTGATTTGATGGTAGAAATAACATATCGCCATTTCCTAATAAAGTTTCGGCACCCGATCCATCTAAAATAGTACGTGAATCCACTTTCTGTGCTACAAGATAAGCAATTCTTGCAGGGAAGTTTGCTTTTATTATTCCTGTTATAACATCAACAGAAGGGCGTTGTGTAGCTACAATTAAATGAATGCCAGTAGCGCGTGCCATCTGTGCTAATCTTACGATTGGAGTTTCAATTTCTTTTTTTCCTGTCA
Organism: Ignavibacteria bacterium; assembly: GCA_012518115.1. GTDB lineage: Bacteria > Bacteroidota > Ignavibacteria > Kapaibacteriales > UBA2268 > JAAYTD01. Next base: position 59,489 of record JAAYTD010000032.1, read on the forward strand.
GCATTAAATCTGCAAGTTCATCTATGATGACTACAATATAGGGGAGCTCGCGATGATCATAATCTGTGTTGTTTTTCAATTTACCTTCTCGTACTTTCAAGTTGTACTCTTTTATATTTTTCTGACCTGCATTTGCGAAAATCTCAAGTCGTTTTTCCATTTCTAAAACAGCAGCTTTAAGAACCGTTACAGCATCTTGTGGCTCTGTAACAATATCAGACTCTATATCAGGCGAAATAGCTAAAAAATGATTTGCTAAACGTGAATACTGTTGGAGCTCAACCTTTTTAGGGTCAATAATAATAAATTTCAGTTGTCTTGGATGCTTTTTGTAAAGTAAAGAGTTTATTATAGTGTTGATACCTACGGATTTACCTGAACCTGTTGAACCTGCTATAAGCAAATGTGGCATTCTTGTCAAGTCGGCAACAAACGGTTTGCCTGATACAGTTTTTCCCAGAGCTAGTGGTAGTTCAAAGTGACTATTTGCAAATTGTTCAGAAGAAACAACACTTCGGAAACGTACAATTGACGGCTTAGAGTTCGGAATTTGTACTCCAACAGTTCCTTTTTCTGGAACAGGTGCTAAAATTCTAATACTTTTTGCTTTTAGTGCCATAGTCAAATCATCAGCTAAGCCTTCAACTCTGCTGACTTTTATGCCGTCTGCAAGTTCAAATTCATATTGAGTTACTACTGGTCCACGTGTTACTGCAAGATTAGATATTTCTATATTGAAAGTTTTCAATTTTTCTTGTAAAATTTGTCCGTTTCGTTTGAGCTCATCCTCATCAGCAAAAACTTCATCTCCTTTATCTAATAATTCAATTTGAGGAGAAGAGTATTTAATATTTTCTTCAAGTGAAGCTACGCTTAATGGGTTTTTAAGTTCTTTATTACCTGAGGAGTTAATAGTTATTTTTTCCTGTTCTATTTTTCTGATTTCTTCTTTGGCATACATAGCAGGAGTATCAACATCTAAAGTAAGTTGATCTTTTGGTTTTCCTTCATTTTCTGTAAGTGAAGCTAGTTCAACATCAAGCGGTGAATTACTTTTGATAGAAAAATTATTTGACGCTTCAGGAATATATTTAGTTGGTTCGGATAATTTTATATTATCGGCAGCGATGTTGATGTTTTCATCATCGTTAACTATATTATTATCTTGTGTGTTAAGAGTTTCATCTACAATTTTTATTTGAGTTTTATTTCTGAATTTTTCTAATAATTCATCTTCAATATTTAAGTTTGAGTTTTTGTTTTGCAGTTTAGTTGCTATAGTATTAGTAGGGTTAATGAAGTTATTTTCAACTTCTTGACTATCAAAGATATTTATTACAGGCTGAACTTCTTTGCTTGGTTCAGCAAAATCATTATCAAGAGTAGTAATTTCTATTGTAGAATTTTTTGTATTTATTTCGTTTTGTTGCTTATCGTTAGATATAGTTTTTTTACTTACATTTTCTTTTGGAATTACATTTGGAGTTACAGTAGCATAGTTTACGTTATTATTTGTACTTTTTTCTTCATCTGGTTTATTAAGTGAATCGTTTAATTTAGCGATAAGAACTTTAATATTAAAAGGCTTAATTATATTTTTGAATGTTTGTTTTACTCCAATTTTTTTAATACTTGTAAATTTATAAATAAGTAGAGCTAAAAATAGCAGAGAAAATACAAGAGCTCCTATAGGTGAAAAAATTTTGGCGAACATTGAGGGAATAAACAGTCCTATAGTTCCGTAAAATTCTTTAGGTATGTCAGCAAAAGGTGAAAATAGAGTAAGCGTGGCAATAAAAAATGAAATTGCTATGCTAAAAATTATATAGATATTAGTATTTGTTATAATTTTTTCAGGGATCTCACCGGTTTTATATAAATTCCACGCCCAAATCAACAGAAAAATCGGCACTCCTATAATTAGATAGCCAATCGTTCTATTGATAAGAAAATTTGAAATATATGCACCGAGCAATCCTAATAAGTTTTGTGTTGTATCAAACTTAAATTTAATTACTGGATCATCAGAAAACATACTGAATAGATCAAAAAAACTTATTTGAGCATTTGCTTCATCTTGTGGAGTGTAGGAAATTAACGCTATAAAAAGCAAAGCGGAGAAACACATTAATAAAATAGCAAAAACTTTAGTTTGAAATTTTATATTGAAATAAAACTTTTCTGCTGGCTTTACTTGTTCTGCTTGAGAATCGTTTGTTTCTTGATTTGGATTGTTATCTTCAAAATGTTCTTTATGGTTAATTATAACATTGTCGTCATTATAATTTTTATTCATACTTTTTCCCCCGAAAATATAAAAATTATTATATATTTTTTAAAATAAGAATTAATAGTTGAGTTGATATTTTAATATTACAAATATAATCAAAATTTTTTAGTCTTGGAAATCATTTTGAAAAAAAACTATAATATTATAACTTTATAAGTACTAAAAATACAATATGTTTTTGAGTTGTTAATAAATTCTTTTTTTTTTTATATTGAATTATTGATATTTTTGTCTTATATTTTTCTTTTCTTTAATCTTATATTTTATTTGATGCTATGGCAAAACTTACTCATTCGAAATATATTTTCATTACAGGTGGAGTTATTTCATCGTTAGGTAAAGGAATTACCTCAGCAGCTCTCGGTTATTTATTGCAACAGAGGGGCTATTCTGTTACGATACAAAAATTTGATCCGTATTTGAACATTGATCCCGGCACAATGAGCCCTATGCAACATGGCGAAGTATTTGTTACTGATGATGGAGCCGAAACAGATTTAGATCTTGGACATTATGAGCGTTTTTTAGGTCATTCGTTACATAAAAAAAACACTCATTCGGCAGGGCAAGTTTATTTTGAAGTAATAAAAAAAGAGAGAAAAGGCTCTTATCTTGGGAAAACTGTACAAGTTGTTCCGCATATTACTAATGAAATTAAACGCAGAGTAAAACTTTATGATGGCGAATATGATTTTATTATAATTGAAATAGGTGGTACAGTCGGTGATATAGAATCAATGCCTTTTTTAGAGACGCAACGCCAAATCTGTTATGAATTGCCAACTGAAGATGTATTAAATATACATTTAACTTACGTGCCTTATATTAAAGCTGCACACGAACTAAAAACTAAACCGACACAACATTCTGTACGCACTTTAATGGAATATGGAATACGTCCTGATATTTTATTGTGTCGCGCAGAAATGAAGCTTAATAAAGAAATTCGTCAAAAAATAGGATTATTTTGTAATGTAGATGAAAATTCTGTTATTGAAGTTCGCGATGCAGCTTCTACAATTTATGAAATACCTTTAAGTTTTCAGAGAGACGGTTTAGATAAAATTATTTTAGAAAAAATGAAATTACCAGTAGGTGATATTGAAATTAGCGAATGGAAAAAGTTTGTTTCGAATATTAAAAATCCTAAGTATGAAGTTACTATTGGGCTTATAGGTAAATATACAAATCATGAAGATAGCTATAAAAGTATATTTGAAGCATTTATTCACGCTGGTTCTATAAATAATACTAAAGTTAATGTGGAGCTAGTTAACGCAGAAGAACTTAATTATGATAATATTGATGAAATTTTATCAGGTTTAGACGGAGTATTAGTAGGACCGGGCTTTGGAAATCGCGGAATAGAAGGAAAAATTTTAGCAGTAGAGTATGTACGTAAAAACAATATTCCTTTCTTTGGAATATGTCTTGGAATGCAATGTGCTTGCATAGAGTTTGCTCGCAATGTATGTAATTTACCTTTAGCAAATACTAGAGAATGCCAAAAAGAAGGAGAAGAAGGTGATTATGTAATTGACTTAATGGATAACCAAAAAGAAGTGAAAGAAAAGGGCGGAACTATGAGGCTTGGTGCTTATAAATGTATTATTACGGGAAAAGATACACTTGCATTCAAAGCTTACAAGAGTTTAGAAATAGAAGAGCGCCATAGACATAGATACGAATTTAACAAAGACTATAGCGAGCTCTTTATCGAAAACGGAATGCGTTTTACAGGGACTTCACCTGACGGTAAGCTAATAGAAATTATTGAATTAAAAGACCATCCTTGGTTTGTTGGCGTGCAATTCCATCCGGAACTGAAATCAAGAGCAGTAACGGGACACCCACTTTTCATTGCTTTTATTAAAGCGGCGCTAGGGGATAAGAAGTAAGAAGTCTTTGAATAATTATAAATCCCCCACTAGCTAGTTTTTGTAATTTGTAGGAATTTATTTATTTATCTAACAAAACGGACAATAAAATGAAAAAGAAAGTATTTGATATTATTGTGATAGTTGTAATCGCACTTTTTTTGCTAACTCTTAGTGAATTTGATTTATTAGAGAAATCAGCAAAATTTATGTTTATACCTATCTTAGCATTTTACTTTATCGGTCAATG
>JAAYTD010000033.1 GCA_012518115.1 Ignavibacteria bacterium
CATATGAAGATGAATATAAAAGAGCGTTAGAATTAGCAGAAAAGAAGAATTCTAAATTTTCAAGCAAGGATGATAAAAATAAGAAATATAGACAATTGTCTGGTTTATTATCAAGAAAAGGTTATTCGTTTGACATTATTTCAAAGGTTGTTAAAAAAGTTATTAATAATGAAGGTGAATTTGATGATTATGATTAATAAGAAAAAGAGACCTAATTTGGTCTCTTTTTTATTTACAGTACAAGTAATGCTGAAGCTATTCCAATTAAAGCTACTCCAAAAATATTCAAATATTTGTTTCTAGATGTAAGTCCTGTTGTAAAGGTAACTATCCCTGCGGATAAACAAGCTACTGAATAAATCATATTATCTACTCCTTTATATTATATTTATAAATACTTTGAACTACTCGGCACTAAAATACCGAGATTCCTATTTCATCAGAGCTAGCTTAAAATTATTTTAAGTCTTACTGCCCCCTCTACAGTTTAAATACAACCTCTCTAATTTTAATTTAGAATAGGCATTTTAAAAGCCGTGGTCCCTCACGGGCCTTTTTTATTTAATTACACATGTTTAAATCTTTAATATAACTTATAATAATATTTATTATAATATAACATAAAAATGATTAACAATAATGAAAAATCAACAACCAACGACTGAAGCTCGTTGGTTTGACAATTACTTAATAATTGTCTGTTAGCTTGTGTTTCTAAGGGTGATTGGTGGGATTTGAACCCTACGTTCCCTCGTTTCACAGACGAGTGAGATAACCGCTACTCTACAACCACCATATTAATTTATTTTAATATTTTTTAAATCTAATATTATGCTTAGGTATAATTATAGGCAATATAAATGCAATTAATTATTTTTAAATATTTGTCTTGTATTATAAATAAGTAATAACTAGGGTAACTGGATTCGAACCAGTGATGCAGGGGTCAAAACCCTGTGCCTTTAAACCGCTTGGCCATACCCTAAAGTTTTTTGTGTTTCAATACGTGTAGGGGGATTTGAACCCCCGATATACGGGTTAAGAGCCCGTTGCCATACCGCTTGGCTATACACGTAAATTATTGTAAATAATAAAAAAATAGCCTATATCAGAATAGATATAAGCTAAATATATTAATTTATCTTTAAATTTATTGTAAAAAACTTAAAAATCATTAAGATACTTATAAATATTGTTTCTCTGATAGAAATAAATCATTATTAAATTTTTGCATACTCTTATACCACATCTTTAATTGTGGTTGATGATGAGCTTGATTTAATTGCTTATTATTAATATTTAAATCAGTCATAACAATGACTCCTTTCTATTCTTTATCTTTATTTTTTAATATAATTAAATATTGAAACTGGGGAGGTGGGATTCGAACCTCTTTTTATCCATTTTTAGTCTCCTTTTAAAATATTTATTACTTTACAAGTAACTGACTTGTTTTAAAATATTTAAAAGCAACTTTTATGGAAATGGGAAGTAATGGAATCGAACCATTGACGCTATGCTCTTCAGGCATACGCTCTACCAACTGAGCTAACTTCCCTTTATTTATTATAATATAATTTTTCCCTTTCTTTAAATTTTTAAATACAGGTTAAGGGATTTGAACCCATAACTTCTTCCTTGTAAGGGAAGCACTCTCCCGTTGAGTTAAACCTGCAAATTTTTAATTAAATGGAGTTATTGCTCCATAATACGTGTGGAGGGGTTCGAACCCTCGACCTTCGGGTTAAAAGCCCGCTACTCTAGCCTACTGAGTTACACACGCAAAATTTTTATACTTTTGTCTTCTTTATCACATTTGTCAGATTTCATAATGTTAAAATCTCCTTTCTTTTTTACTGATTTGTTTGTAAAATGGAGTTAATGGGATTCGAACCCACGACCTTTTGTTTGCAAAACAATTGCTCCCCCAATTGAGCTATAACCCCGTATTTTAAATATCTTATATTAAAAAGCATTTTTTATTTTAGAGTTTTTTTGAGATTTCTCTTTTTGTAATAATCTTAAAACATCATATCCATCTATATCTAACAAATAACCCTTTTCTTCTAAAATTTCTTTTGTCATTTCAATTGGAAATCC
>JAAYTD010000034.1 GCA_012518115.1 Ignavibacteria bacterium
AAACTTTTGAAGTAACTTTTGATATTCCTAACTCTATAAATAACGGAGCTTATTTCATAAGCGTAAAAAATGCCAACGAAATAAGAAGTAAAATGTTGTCTATTGTTAGAGAAAGAGAATAAAGAAAGAAAAACAACCTACTAAAAAATAGTAGGTTGTTTTTTTATTTTAGATAATTATTTAGTTAGTTGTTGAGCGTAGCTAAAACGCCGGAATGTCTGAACTATGATTTTTGTACTTGGAATTAGGATATATATTTATAACCTCTGCAAGAGGAGAATTTTAAAATATTATTAATCATCTAAACTCAATATAGCTAGAAAGGCTTCTTGCGGAACTTCAATATTGCCTACTTGTTTCATTCGTTTTTTACCTTCCTTTTGTTTTTCTAACAGCTTACGTTTACGAGAAATATCACCACCATAACATTTAGCTAGCACATTTTTTCTCAAAGCTTGCACATTCGTTCTTGCAATAATTTTAGAACCTATAGCTGCTTGTATTGCAACTTCAAACATTTGTCGCGGTATCAATTCTTTTAACTTAGTACACAACTTTTTACCCCATTCATAAGCCTTTGATCTATGCACAATAGAAGAAAGTGCATCAACAGGTTCACCATTTAATAAAATATCCAACTTTACTAAATCTGACTTTCTGTACTCATAAAAATCATAATCAAGAGAAGCATAACCGCGAGAAACAGACTTTAATTTATCGTAAAAATCAAATACTATTTCTGCAAGTGGCAATTCCCAAGATAAATCTGCTCTATCTTCCGATAGATATTCTATATTTGTAGAAATTCCACGTTTATCCAAACATAATTTCATTATATTTCCCACATAATCACTGGGAGTTAAAATTTCCGCTTTTATAATAGGTTCTTGTATTTCTCTTATTTCTGCGGGATTAGGAAGTTGAGCAGGATTTTCTATAAAAATTATCTCGCCGCTATTAGTAATAATTTTATATTGAACGTTAGGAACAGTTGTAACAATATTTTGTTGAAACTCTCTTTCTAAACGCTCTTGAACGATTTCCATATGTAAAAGTCCTAAAAAACCGCAACGAAATCCGAAACCTAAAGCATTAGATGTTTCGGGCTCATAAGAAATCGCAGAATCATTTAAAACTAACTTAGCCAACGCTTCACGTAAATTCTCAAAATCATCTGTACTTGCAGGATAAACACCGCTAAAAACCATCGGTTTTACTTCCTTAAATCCAGAAATAGGAGTAGTAGCTGGATTTTTTGCTAATGTAACGGTATCGCCTACTTTCGTATCTTTCAAATTTTTAATACTTGCAGTAAAATATCCTACGTTTCCTGCAGATAATTTACCTACACGAAGACGCTTCATTTGCATAATACCAACTTCCTCAACTTGATAAGTCATTCCCGTTTGCATAAATAAAATTTCATCTCCCTCCTTTATCTCGCCTTCAAAAACTCTGATATTCACAATAACTCCACGATAAGAATCAAAATTTGAATCATAAATTAAAGCTGTAAGTGGTTTGTCTATACTTCCAGTAGGTGGCGGAATTCTCTCAATAACAGCATCTAAAACTGCATCAATTCCTATGTTCTTTTTAGCTGATATATACAGCATTTCTTCTTCCCTGCAGCCTATTAAATCTATAATTTGCTTTTTAACAGCCTCTATTGTAGTTTCGGCACTAGGCAAATCAATTTTATTTAAAACAGGAATTATTTCTAAATTATGTTCAAGAGCTAAATATAAATTACTAATCGTTTGAGCTTCTATACCTTGTGTTGCATCTACAATTAAAATAGCACCTTCGCAAGCTGCTAACGAACGCGATACTTCATAAGTAAAATCAACATGACCCGGCGTATCAATTAAGTTTAATGTGTACTTTTCATTAGACTTATCAACATATTCCATTTGAATTGCATGTAACTTTATTGTAATACCACGTTCTTGCTCTAAAGGATTAGAGTCAAGAATTTGTGCATTTGTCATATCACGCGAAGAAATAGTGTTTGTTTTTTCGAGTAATCTATCTGCAAGTGTTGATTTACCATGATCAATATGAGCTATGATACAAAAATTTCTAAAATTTCTAATATTTTTCATCAAAATGTAATTTCAATATTTTTATGGAATATTAAATATACAAAAAAAAATAATATAATAGCAATTATATTTTGATAGCATCTTTTTTTTTCATATGTTTATAAATTGATTTTTAAAAAATAATTTATAAAGTGTTTTTTATCTAAAAAATTATTATTTTAGTGAATAACTTTATATAATAACAATGAAGTAACAAATAAAAAGTATTTATTAAAGATATGAAAAAAACAACAAACGATGATAACAGCTCTCAACAAATCAACTACAATAGATTGTTTGAGGGAATTCGCGGCTTTAAAGCCAACGAGCATATTCCTAAAAAGGAATTTTTTGCCCAATTAGGCAAACATCAAAATCCGCACACGCTATATATTGGTTGCTCCGATTCACGCGTGGTTCCAAACTTAGTTACTGGCACCATTCCGGGCGAACTATTTGTTGTGCGTAACATTGGCAATTTTGTCCCCTTTTACGACAAAAACTCTGATACCTTTGTTGCTACCTCAGCGGTAATTGAGTATGCAGTTAAGCAACTACAAGTGGACAACATAGTTGTTTGCGGACACTCAAACTGTGGTGGCTGCGAGGCACTTTATAAAAGCGCCAAGGAAATGAAAGATCTACCACATACAAAAAAGTGGCTTGAACTTGCAGCACCCGTAAAGAAAATTGTAGAAGAACAAATAGCAAAAAATGTAATTTCTATTGAAGATCGTAGCACATATACCGAACAAATGAACGTGGTTGTGCAAATTAGCCACTTAATGAAATATCCATATATTCGTAAGTTACTAAAACAAGGCGAGTTAACTATTATGGGCTGGTGGTACAATATCGAAGAAGGCGAAATTTATAATTACGATGATGAACTTAAAAGATTTATACGAGTGGAATAGCTACAAAACTGCTAATTGTTTGCAGTAATTCTAATTACAAAGCGAAAACTTTAATTTAATCTAAAAAATCATTTTTATTTCTTTATGATTTTTTAGATTTTTTTCTGCCAATTAAAACAATATGAATAGTAACAGCTATAGCAACAATAAGAAGAAAAATTGTTGTATGTTTCTGGAAGTCTAGTAAAAAAATAGAAACTCCTATTCCCATCCAAAGAATAACTAGAGTAGTAATTTTACTATGTGTAGGCATTGTTTTATTTTCTAAATAATCGCGAATATAATCTCCTAAGTACTTATTATTAATAAGTTTATCATAGAACTTACGAGAGCTCTTAGAAAATAGAAAGCTAGCTAGTAGAAAAAATGGTGTAGTAGGCAAAATTGGAACAAATATACCTATTGTACCTAATGTAACGCAAAATAATCCAATTGCTATAAAAATCTTTTTTTTCATTTATTGGACGTTGTCCTTATTTTCTAAACTAAAAACCATAGAAACACAAAATCCACGTTGAGTTTTTTTAATATTTTTTTGACAGCAAAATTGATTTATAATGAAAATACCACGTCCATTTTCTTTATTTAAATTTTCGGGCAACAAAGGATCAGCTAATTTAGATTCATCAAATCCTTCTCCTTCATCAATAATATCAAGATGAATAGCATTATCTTCAACATATAAATATAGCTCTACACATTTAGAAGGATTAAGTTGATTTCCATGTATAATAGCATTATTTAACGCTTCGGAAGCACAAACATATATATTATTGAATAGTTTGTCCGTAATTTCAACGGAGTTGCGTAAATCAGATAAAACACAGTCAAGTTTAGATATTGCTTCACGAAAAGTAGTAAATTTTTCATACCTCTCAAATACTTTTACTTTACTCATTTTTTCTATAATAATTAATATTAAAAATTGTATGACGTTTGCAAAAATAAGTTTGGGTTAATTCCCGAATAAGAATTATCATTAAATTGATATTCTAAATATCCATAACATTTTATTGATAATTTATTAAGCTTTATAAATATAGAGACATCTGGTGAATAAGTTTTAATTTGTTGGACATTAGTCAAAGAATTATTTGAAAGATCAATTTGTCCATATTCTAAAAAGAAAAATCTAAAGCCAACAGAAATTGAGTTAAACTCATTAAATAAAACATTAACAGCGGGCAATGTCATTATTTCTAAGTTACCTCTTTGAGGTATTTCAGAAAAAGAATTCCAAAAGAGCTTGCCCTGCTCATAATATCTTACAGAAGATTTATTTGTAATTGCATATTTTTCATTTAATTTTACCCTCAAACTATCTTTATACGATATTTGTCGGAAACTGTAACTTTTTATTTCTGCTCCCTCACTTTCAAAATCGTATATATTATAATTTGCTAACACTTCAAATGTAGGTTTGAAGAGTAGAATTTTATTGTCAAAACATATAGTATTTTTTAATTGTATAATACGATTCCAATTATTTTGAGCGCTACGCTCTTTCTTTATAAATACAAGATGATTTTGCGTTAAATTTAGTTCACTAGCTAGTGTTAGCAAATCAGAAAAACGTTTTTTATAAATTAGATTGCCTAAGGCATAAAATTCATCTCTATCATCGTTATTAGTTTTGCTCGGCGTATCATATTCCAATTTAGAAACAGAAGCATTTAATAATAATGTATCTTTTGGAGATATGATAAACATATTTTTGTAAAATAGTCCGAAATTAGTAGATATATTATTTTTTTGATTTTCTAAATTCTGCAAAAAAGTAAAATCATCATTTGATATTTGAGTATGCTTTTCTATTAAATTTTCTTCTGTTCTATAGTTTACTTTTACTCCTAAACTTTGGTATATACTTTTGTAATTAAGATCTATTTGCGTATTAAAGTTAAGTTTTAACTCATTGTAATTTCTATATATTAAAGACAAATTATTCTGCTCTAGGCTTTTATTAAAATAGCGGTTAATGCGAATATTTTCAACATCGGCATCAATAATCGTTGCAAGATTTTTTGTAATCAAAAATTTTGTTGCTATAAGTCCATAAAATTTATTTTCTTTATGAATTTCTATTGCATTTTGAGAATTTTTGTTTGTAAAATCTTGTAAAAAATTACGTTCTTTAAATTTATATCCTGCATTTATAGATAATAAATTTTCATTATTCGTTTTAGAAATAGAAGAAGAAAAATCAAAATCTTTTGAGTTTCGTTCATCTTTTAAAAGCACAAATTCCGACATAACTTTAGAAGAAAGTTTATAGCCATCAAAATCTATTTCTTCTAAGTCTCCATCGCCTTTGAAAATAAAGCCATTTGAAACAACTTCAATTTGTTTATTGTTCTCCATTCCACATAATAATTTTAATTTTCCAATTTGATTATCTTTTAAAAAAAATCCTCCTAAACCTGACAAACGAAAAAGAGCATTACTTTTTGTTGAATATAAGTCAGATAATAGAGTAAGATTAGAAGAAGCTACAGCAAATATATTTTCAAATATCGGATAATGATATTCAAATAAAAAAAATTCGGCATCGCGAAAATTAGATTCTGTTTGTTCTGTTGCTATTCCTTGATAAATATTTTTTATATGGAAGTTTCCAAAAGAAGTATTGAAAGGTAAGTTTATATTTCCTGTAAAATTCCATATATTATTTAAGCGACTGAAGCCAATTTCAATATTTTGAGTTTCTGTATTATTTGTAAGAATATCGGCAACGCTTCTGTTGCTATTAGATAAAACTAACAAGAAACAAAGAAAAATAATTATTTTTTTTATACAATTCATTTTGAAAAATGAAAATTATTATTGCAAATTTATCTTTTTTTCATTTAAATTACAAATCTAAACTACATTTTTTTTATTTTAACTTTTTTTTTACTTTTATAGTTGTTTTTTCATAAAAAATCATTAAATTACAAAGATTTTTTATTAACCAATTTTGGATAGAAATATGTTAGCATTAAATTTAAGTGATGAACAAAAAGTATTACGCGACATGGTGCGTGATTTTGCAACAAAAAAATTAAAACCAATAGCAAGCCAAATTGACGAAACGGAAATGATACCGAAAGAAATAATTTCAGAAATTTGTGAATTTGGTTTGTTAGGAGCAGCTTTTCCTGTTGAATATGGCGGAAGTGGCTTTGGCGAATGTGGTTATGCCATTATAGCTGAAGAAATAGCCAGAGTATGTATGTCAACGGCAACATTTATAGGAGCTCATGTCTCTATTGCTAGTAATTCAATTTATGTTGCAGGCAATGAAGAGCAAAAATTGAAGTATTTAACCCCACTAGCTACTGGTGAAAAGATAGGCGCTTTTGCTCTTACAGAATCGCAAGCAGGCTCCGACGCTTTTAATGTTTTGACACATGCGGAACTTGATGAAAATACTTCAGAATGGATTTTAAACGGTAGTAAACAGTGGATTTCTAACGCACCTATAGCTGATATTTTCATTGTTTATGCAAGAACTAAACGTGGAATTTCAACTTTTATTGTTGAAAAAGATACTAAAGGTTTTACTGTTGGACCTCCTGAAAAGAAACTTGGTATAAGAGGTAGTCAAACTGCTACATTAACTTTTGAAGATGTACGTATTCCAAAAGAAAACTTGCTTGGAGCGGAAGGACGCGGCTTTTTAACTGCGATGAAAGTACTTGATACAGGACGACTTGGACTTGGAGCAGCTTGTTTAGGTGCTTGCAAAGAGTTACTTAATATGTCCGTTCAATACTCTAAAGAAAGAAAACAATTTAACGAATCTATTTCTAGTTTTCAAGCTATACAATTTATGTTAGCAGAAATGCAAACCCTTATTTACCAAGTAGAATCTATAGTTTACAGAACTGCAACGCTCTATGATGAAGGAAAAATGACTACGCGACATGCTGCTATAGTTAAACTTGCTGCTTCTGAAGCTTTGGATAAATGCGCTGATTATGCTATGCAAATCTATGGCGGTGCGGGCTATTCTAAAGAATATCCGATAGAGCGATATTATCGTGATGCAAGAATTAATCGTATTTTTGAAGGAACATCGGAAATACAAAAAATAGTTATTGCACACGATTTATTAAAAAAAGGAGAACTTAAATAAGTGCTTAATACGCAGCAAAATAACGAAAGTAGTAAAATTTCCGTTTGTATTATCGCAAAAAATGAAGAAAAAATGTTGCAACAATGTTTGCAATCTGTAAAAGATATTGCTTACGAAATAATTGTTGTTGATACAGGTTCTACAGATAAAACAGTTGAAATAGCAAAAAACTTTAATGCGAAAATTTATCATTTTGAATGGCAAGACGATTTTGCTTTGGCAAGAAATGAAAGTTTAAAATATGCAAACGGCGATTTTATTTTCGTTATTGATGCTGATGAAAAGCTATTAACTCCTGATGCTTTATTAGAAGTTACAAGTTTGTTAAGTGCAAAGAAACACGATAAAATAGGAGCTTGTTTGTGCAATGTCATATCGGTTATATCGGATAAAAATGGAGCTACAGAAAAACATATAGATAAAATCGTTAGATTATTTCGCAATAATAAGCAGTATAAATTTAATGGCATTATCCATGAACAAATCCAATCTTCTGTTATAGCTAATGGCGACAAAATAGTTGCTACTGATATTTGTATCGTCCATTCGGGATATGACTTACCTGCAAATAAACTGTATGAAAAAAGAAAGCGTAACTATAGACTTTTAGAAAAATATGTAGCAGAAAATCCTAATGATTTATACTATAAAACGCATTTAGCAAAAAATTTATTGATGTTGGAAAAATTTGAGGCGGCAGAAAAAATATTTTCAGAAGTACTAAATTCTATGAGTAAATCAAGTAAAGCTAGACCTGAAGTATTGAACTATGCAGCGCTGAACTTATTGAACATTGATAAAATTGATGAAGCTATAGAGCTCGCAAAAGAATCTATAGCTAATTTACCTCTGCAATCTTTTGCTAATTATATTTTGGGAGAAGCTTACTCGCTGAAAAGAGATTTTTCATTAGCTTTAGAAGCATATTTTAATATGCAAAAAGCAATAGAAAATCCTAGTTTTGAAGCAGTTTTATCGGGCGATTATTTCATTGCTCCCGAAATTTTACATTGGAAAATAGGAAGCATTTTTCTTGCTATAAATGATTTTGAAAATGCTGCATTAGAGTTTGAAAAAGGACTGAAAATTTCGCCTCAAAATTTGCATTGTTTAGTCGGATTTGCTAATGTAGCTTATAAGATGAAACATTTTGAGTTGTCAAAAAAAGTATTAGAAAATGCTTTTTTACTCTATCCGAAGAATACAGAACTAGCTAGTTTTATAGCAGAAGTTGATAAGAAAATAAACGAGCAAAAAGTAGAAGTAACAGATAATAAACAAAAGAAATTAACGCAAAATTTAATTTCTCTTTGTATGATAGTAAAAAATGAAGAAAAAATGTTGCCGGGTTGTTTAGAATCCGTTTGCGATATTGTAGATGAAATAATTATTGTTGATACAGGTTCTACAGATAAAACTGTTGAAATAGCAGAAAAATTTGGTGCAAAAATCTATCACTTTAAATGGCAAGATGATTTTGCTTTGGCAAGAAATGAAAGTTTGAAATATGCTACTTCGCAATGGATTTTATATCTTGATGCTGATGAAAGATTAACTGAAGACAGTAGAAAACAAATTAGGACTTTATTAAAAAGTGCTTCTGATACTACGGGTGGCTATTTCTGTAAAATTGAAAGCGAACACTACAAGCTAGACGGTTCTACTGAAAAACATATAGGTGGCTATCCACGTTTATTTAGAAATTTTGTTTATCCTAACATTAAATTTATTGGCAAAGTACATGAGCAAATTTCGCCATCTATAATAGCATTGAACAAGAATATTTTAATGTCCGATATTACTATTGAACATCTTGGTTATAATCTTTCAAGCGAAGAAATGCACCAAAAAGTAAAGAGAAATTATAAAATCTTACTTGATCATATTCAGGAAGAACCTACTAACGGCTATGCGTGGTTTCAGTTAGGACAAACTTTAGGACAGATGCAATTAATGGAACAAGCCGAAGAAGCTATTCGTTTTGCAATTAAATGTGGTAATCTATCGGATTCTGTTTATGCTAGCGCGGCTTCAACTCTTTCGCAGTTAATGGGTATTAAAAAAGATTATAACGAATCACTTTACTGGGCTAATGAAACTTTAAAAATAGTGCCTAAACAGATTTACGGACTTAGTTTAAAAGCTCATTCCCTATTATATTTAGGTAGAAAAAAAGAGGCGGCAGATTATTTCAAACAAGCTTTAGATGTTATAAGAAATAACAAAGGTATTCCACAAACAGGGTTTGATGTTCAAATATCAGAAGAAATTTTGTTAAAAGGTTTAATAGAAAGTAAAAGTTAGATATTAAAAACAAAATTGAATTATAAAATTCCCCTTTGGCACGAAGGGGTGGCAGGCGCTAGCTTGACGGGATATTTGGAAGACGTAAGACAGAAACATTGAACAATGAACAATGATTTTTTAACCGCAAAGAACACAAAGATTTACGCAAAGGACGCAAAGAAGACGACAGAAATAAGTTTTATTTTCCGCTCTTCGCTGAAAGCAAATTCCCCTTTGGCACGAAGGGGTGGCAGGCGAAGCCTGACGGGGTAGTTAATAAAAAAAACTGCTTACTGAAGAAATCAATAAGCAGTTTTTTTATGTCAAGTAAAAATCAAGTAATTTGTTTTTATACTAATTTTTTATAACTTTTCCTATCTTTTCTCTTGTTTTTACTATGTACACTCCTGCCGGCAGATTTGAAATATCTATTTCTGTTTTTTCTGCATTAAGTGTTTGCTTATATAAAACTTCACCTGCTAAACTTAATATTTTTATTTCATCGCCAAAGGTATTGCTTCCAATAAAAAATTTACCTGTAGTAGGATTAGGATAAATATCGAACCATTCTATTTCGCAAATACTTCCATTCTTTTCTTTAAGTATAGCATTGCAATAGTTGTACGGAGTAAATATTCTTTTTTGTTGTCTAGTTAAATACA
Source organism: Ignavibacteria bacterium (assembly GCA_012518115.1). Taxonomy (GTDB): domain Bacteria; phylum Bacteroidota; class Ignavibacteria; order Kapaibacteriales; family UBA2268; genus JAAYTD01. Next base: position 10,067 of record JAAYTD010000034.1, read on the forward strand.
GAATAAAACCTTCAGCCTGATTACAACAGTATAACTCCCATAAATTTAACAGCGGTCTAATATCTAAGCTTTTAAGCATGTTATCGTTACAATATAAAGTATCTAATCTTATATTTTTACTTACATCTAATTCAGTTATGTCATTATAAGAACACTTGAAGTAAGTTAGTCTTGTATTATTACTTATATCTAAGTTACTTAGGTAATTGGTGGAACAATCAAAAGATTTTAGTGCAACGTTTTTACTTACATCTAAATTGCTTAGGTAATTGTCAGAACAATTTAGTGTTATTAAATTTATATTATTACTTAAATCTATGTCGCTTAATTGATCCCAATAACAATACAATTCTTCTAATTTTATATTCTTGCTTAAATCCAAGTTACCTAGTGGATTATAAGTACAAATTAAAGATATTAATTCAATGTTTTTACTTACATCTAAGCTAGTGAGATCATTATACCAACAATGTAATTTTTCTAAGTTAATGTTATTACTTACATCTAAGTTACCTAGTGGATTATAAGCGGTCTTTAAATATGTTAGTTCTATATTATTACTTATATTTAAATTAGTTAGGTGATTGGTGGAACAATCTAGTTCTTTTAGTTTGACGTTTCCACTCAAATCTAAGTTGCTTAGGTAATTATCAGAACAATTTACTACGATTAAGTTTACATTATTACTTAAATCTAAGTTACTTAATTCATTCCAATAACAATATAGTTCTTCTAATTTTATGTTCTTGCTTATATCTAACTTACCTAATGGATTATAAGTACAAATTAAAGATATTAGTTCTGTGTTTTTACTTACATCTAAGCTATATATCTGATTAACCCAACAATGTAATTTTTCTAAGTTAATGTTATTACTTACATCTAAGCTAGTGAGACCATTACGACAACAATTTAATATCTTCAAATTTGGCATATATCTAATTAACTCATCTATGCTAATAAGACCAGATTCCCTGCAATCTAAAACCTCTATTTTTGCTAATGCTTCTAAATTTGTTTTAGTGCCAGTTATTCCACCGTCTGCATTTATAACGACTCCGGGCAAGGTGTACGCTGCAGAAAACTTTATCCATTTTTTTAAGCTTGGTTCTGTTATTAATGAAATTAGAGGATGTTCTAATATAGCATCACAATAATTTTCTTCAGTAAATTTGTCTTTTTGTTCATTGGTTAAAGACAGAATAAAGCCTTCTGCTTGATTACAACAGTTTAGTTGCACTAAATTTAGTATCGAGGTAATATCTAAGCTATCAAGCATGTTATCGTTACAATATAAAAAAATTAAATTTATATTACTTGTAACATCTAAGCTAGTTAGTTGATTATAAGAACAATTAAACTCTTTTAGTCCTATGTTTTTGCTTACATCTAAATTACTTAATAGGTTTTCGGAACAATCTAGCATACCTAATTCTATATTCTTAACTACATCTAAGTTAGTTAGTTTGTTTTTAGAGCAATATAAGTCTGTCAAATTTATATTACTTGTAACATCTAAGTTAATCAATAGATTATCAGAACAATTTAATACTCTTAAGTTTATGTTTTTGCTTACATCTAAATTACTTAATAAATTTTCAGAATAATCTAATACTTTTAATTTTATATTACTTGTAAGATCTAAGTTGCTTAATTGATTTGTAGAACAAATTAAGTCTATTAAGTTTATATTTTGACTTAAATCTAAGTTAGTTATATGATTTCCAGCACATTCTAAATTTGTTAGTTCTATGTTTTTGCTTACATCTAAATTACTTAATTGATTATTAGAACAATGCAATTCTTCTAAGTTTATGTTTTTACTTATATCTAATTCAATCAAAGAATTACGGTTACATATTAACGTCTTCAAGTTTGGCATATGTTGAATTAATTCATCTATGCTAACAATCTTGAATTTACTACAATTTAGATGCTCTATTTTTGCTAACGCTTCTAAGTTTGTTGTAGTATTATCTATTCCGCCATCTTCATTTATAACAACTCCAGATAATTTATCTGTATTAGCTTTTATCCATTCTTTTAATTGTGGATTTGTTATTAATTCATCAGAAAATGCAGAATACGAAATTAAAATAAATAATGCCAAAGGCATCAAGAAACAATTTTTTAGGGTTTTCATTGAAATTTCTCCATATTATTAAATAAAATTATATGCTCAATACATATAAGACACAAATCTTGCGATTTTGTTACTTTTTTTTTAGAAAATTATCTTTTAAAATACAAAAATAACATGAATTAAACAACAAAGTCAAATTTATTTTTATTGTTTTATTTATGAAATAAAAAAAATACTGCCGAAACTTTTTGCTTAGACAGTATTTTTATTGTGAAAAGCTGTACCCCCAAGGGGATTCGAACCCCTGCTGCCAGCGTGAGAGGCTGGTGACCTAACCACTAGTCTATGAGGGCAAGTGATTATTTTATAAAAAGTCAAAATAAAGTGTGATTACAAAAATAATAATATTTTCTGTATCGAACAAATTTTTGATAAAAAAATATAGTGAACTATTTTTTAGATTGTTTCAAAAATCCATTTCGCACATTGAATTTTTGTTGCTACAGGAAAATCATATACTTTTTCATCATTTTTTTTCAAAATAGAAATTGTATTATTATCTCCTTCAAATCCACTATCTTTTTTATTCGCTGAATTAACAACAATCATATCGCAATTTTTTTTATTCAATTTTTCTTTAGCATTTTCTATCTCATTTTCTGTTTCGAGAGCAAATCCAATAAGGAATTGATTTTCCTTTCTTTCGCCAAGTGTTTTCAATATATCTTTAGTCTTTTTTAATTTAATACAATAATTATCGCCAACATCTTGTTTCTTAATTTTTCCGCTTACTTGAATTTCAGGAGTAAAATCTGCCACCGCTGCTGCCATAATCGCAATATCACATTCAGCGAAATTATTTGTACAAGCTACAAACATTTCTTCGGCAGATTTAACGGAAATAAATTTATCCACGTTAGGTCTTTTCAAAGAAGTAGCGCCTGATATCAATGTAACTAAAGCTCCATTTCGCGAAGCAACTTCTGCTAAAGCATAGCCCATTTTTCCAGTAGAATAATTAGAAATAAATCGTACTGCATCAATCTTTTCTATTGTACTTCCTGCACTTATCATAATTCTTTTGCCCGAAATATTTCCTAAAATAGTATCGTTTAGCAAGCTATCTGCACTATCATCATTAAAAATACTCTTTGACGAACCTGATAAAACTTCATTTGTTGCACTTAAAATTGTATTAAATTCGGGCAATCGTCCCGGTCCCACAAGTCCACTAGCTAGTTCCCCTTCATCAGGCAAAATAATTTTAGCGCCATACTCAATTAGTGTATTTATGTTTTTTTGCGTTGCAGGATTCATATACATCGTATAATCCATAGCGGGCGATATTACAAGCGGAATAGAATTTGGTAACGCAATAGCTACACAAGAAAGTGCGTTATCACAGTTTCCATTTGCAATTTTTGATAAACTTGTTGCCGAACAAGGAGCAATTAAATATACATCGCACCAATGAGCTAGCTCTATATGCCACGCTCCGACAGATTGATTTCTGCTATCAAAAATATCAGAAATTAATATATTTTGTGTTAGATTTTCAAGAACTGAAAATGAAACAAATTTTTCCGCTGAAGGAGTTGCAACTACACGAACATTAGCTCCCGCTTTTATCAATTCCCTAACAAGTTGTGGAGCTTTATAAGTTGCTATTGAACCTGTAATTCCAAGTAGAACTTTTTTATTTTTTAAGTGTGAAAAATCCATTTTACGCTAGTTGATATTTATTGAAAAATATAAAAATACAAAATAATTCTTACTTTTTTATAAAAGATATTTTAATCAAACTCAAATAATCTAAAAGACTTAGGTTTGTCAAATGACATAGGCGAAGTAACTTTCTGTAAAATCTTTACTTCTTGATATTCTATCTCAACTTTTCCATTAAGCATAGGAAAAGTTATAACTATTTTTTTAGGAAAATTATAATCGTTTAAAGGCGAATAATTTGAATATACGATATTCATAACTGTTTCATTATTCTCATTCTTACGCTGAATTTGAGATATTGTATTTTGCTCTTTGGAAACAAGTAAAAACTCTGCCCCAATATCAGAAATTAAACTAACAAATAATTGTTCAGACTCAACTTCCGTTTTAAACGAATAGCTGTCATAGCTTTCAGATAATGAAGCACGTAAAAAACGAACTAAATCATTAAAAGAAAGAGGAATATTTATAATTTTTTTCAGATTTTCAGCAGTCGGTTTCCCTGTATATGTTATACTTTCAAGATTGCTATTTATTATATATCTATCTTGATTAGCAAAAAGTTTACCGACATTAATATTGAAAGGACCAGTCATATTAATAAGAATTGAATCTGTTTTTGCAATTTCAATTTTTGCGGAAACCATATTGCTTAGCTGAGGAAAATCAATTTTTATTTTTGCATTTAAAAGTAAATTTTCATTGTCAGTATTATTTAACTTTAGATTATGCAAGGAAATAGCTTGTTGTTGCTCTATTTTTTCCTTTTCCTTACTAAATGAATCTGTTTGCTGTTGTGTTGTAGAACAGCTTGTAACTAGTATTAATAACAATAAGATAGTCGTATTATAAAATTGTGTTTTTTTCATAATCAAAAAAATATATTCTAAACTCTAATAAAAAAGTTCAGAGAAATAGTTAATAAAATATGGCAAAATACAAAATAGAAATCATAAAAACAAAATTATATATTTTAAATTGAAAAATATTTTTCTATATCTTATCAATCTAAGTTTTTGTAAAAATAACTAGCTAGTATAATAACATAAAATTTCTACATCATACCAATTTTTATCATTTTTTTTTTTATATTTGCAGTTTATATTTAAATTCACGGAAAGGAAAATCACAATGAATAAATACGAAGCAATAATCGGTTTAGAAGTACACGCACAATTACTAACGAAAAGCAAAGCATTTTGTTCTTGCTCAACTGTATTTGGTGCTTCGCCAAACACAAATACTTGCCCTGTTTGTCTTGGACATCCGGGAACTTTACCTCTTCTAAACAAAGGATTAGTTGAAGATATTGTGAAAGTTGGTATTGCTACAAATTGTAAAATCCGTCCGATTTCTTCTTTTGCACGTAAAAATTATTTCTACGCTGATCTTGTTAAAGGTTATCAAATTACGCAACATAACGATCCTATTTGTTATAATGGCTTTGTAAACATAGAACTTGACGAAAACGAAAGAAAAAAAATAGGTGTTACAAGAATTCATATGGAAGAAGATACGGGAAAAGGTATTCATGATTTAGATATTGATTCTCTTATGGATTATAATCGTAGTGGCGTTCCTTTGATAGAAATTGTAAGCGAACCAGATATGAGAAATGCTAATGAAGCTTATAAGTATTTAACTGAATTACGCAGAATTTTAGTTTATCTTGGCGTTTGTACTGGAAATATGGAAGAAGGAGCTCTTCGTTGCGATGCTAATGTTTCTGTACGTTTGAAAGGTGCTACAAAATTTGGAACAAAAACAGAAGTTAAAAATATGAATAGCTTCCGTAATGTTGAAAAATCTATTGAATTTGAAATTGCTCGTCAAATTGAAGTATTGGAAAACGGCGGAGAAATACTGCAAGAAACGCGTATGTGGGACGGACAAAAACAAGAAACACGAACAATGCGAACTAAAGAAACAGCTATTGACTACCGCTATTTTACAGAACCTGATTTAATAAAAGTTTCTGTAGATGAAGCAATGCTAGCTAGTTTAACTTCACAATTGCCTGAGCTTCCGTTAAATAGAAAAGATAGATTTATTAAAGAGTACGAGCTCCCTGCTTATGACGCTGGAGTTTTAGTAGAAGATAAAAGTATTGCCGACTACTACGAAGAAACTTGTAAGCACTTATCATCTAAAAATCCTAAGACTTACAAGCTAGTTAGCAATTGGATAATGACCGAAGTTATGCGAATTGTTGCAGAAAAAAATGTAAGCATTACAGAAATTGATTTAGCACCAAATTTAGTTGCTGAACTTGTTGAACTTTTTGCAGACGATGTTATATCAAGCAGAATTGCAAAAGATATATTTCCTGAAATTCTTGAAACAGGAATTTCGCCTAAGAAACTTGTTGAAGAACGTAACTTAGCTCAAGTTTCCGATACTGCATCTATTGAAAAAATTGTAAAAAAATTGATTGATGAAAATCCTGAAGCTGTTGAGAAGTTTAAAAGTGGAAACAATAGAACGCTTGGTTTCTTTGTTGGAAATACAATGAAGCTTATGGACGGAAAAGCAAATCCTAAAATCGTTACGGAAATAGTAAATAAATATCTTGCAAACTCTTGATAGCTATACTATTTTTATAAATGGAAAAAACAGATCATATTGAACGGATAGAAAAAGTATATGAATTTACTGTCTCAAAAGGACAAAAACCTGAAAGGTTAGATCGCTTTTTAACACGTTCCGTGCAAAATGCAACACGAACAAAAGTCCAAAAAGCCATAGAAGAAGGACGTGTACTTGTCAATGGAAGTAAGAAAAAAGTAAGTTATAAAATTGCTTATAACGATTTTATTCGTTGCGTTGTGATGAAGTTGCCACCCATTGAATTGTTGCCTGAAAACATTCCTTTAAATATAACTTTTGAAGATGATTTTTTAATGGTTATCAATAAACCTGCGGGAATGTGCGTACATCCGGGAATTGGCAACCGTGATGGAACATTAGTTAATGCTTTGCTTTACTATTTAGGTGTTGATGAACCTATAACTGTTGATATAGACGATGAAGAAGAAGATAGTTTAGAAGAAAATGATGATGACGATGAAAGAGATGAGCTCTCGGAAGATGACGAAAGATTATATGATGAAAATTTATTTTTAACATCTTCAGGAGTTAGACCATGTTTAGTTCATAGAATTGATAAAGATACAACGGGCTTACTTGTTGTTGCAAAAAATGCGGAAATACACAGAAAATTATCCGAACAATTTATAAATAAAACGACTGAACGCGAATATAATGCTATTGTTTGGGGAAAACCTAAAAATGATTTTGGAAGAATTGAAAACAATATAGGACGCTCTCCTCGCGACAGAAAATCTTTTGCTGTTGTTGAACGTGGCGGAAAAATAGCTATCACTGAATATAAAGTTTTAGAAAGATTTCTATATACTTCCCTACTGCAATTTAGATTAAAAACAGGTAGAACGCACCAAATCAGAGTACATTCTGCTGATATAGGTCATAAACTTTTTGGTGATGAACGTTATGGCGGTGCAAAAGTTTTATTAGGTGGCGAAAATCCTCAATGGAAAAGCAAAATGCATAAGATTTTACAGGAATATCCTCGTCAAATGTTGCACGCAAAAACATTAGGATTTGTTCACCCTGTAACAAACGAAAAAATGTCTTTTAATTCTGAATTGCCTGACGATATGCAATATATTATAGAAGTTATGAGAGAATTTTCTACTTAATCCTTTTTCAAAATGCTATGATAATAACAATTATTTTACTAGCTTTATCATTGATAGTTTTAATATTTCTATCTTTTAAGGCATATAGAAAAAGGAAACAAATCGGTGAATTAATTAGTGGCGAAAACAAAGAAGCTCAACAAAACGCAAATAAATTACTGAGAAAATTCTCAATTGAAGTAGCATTATTATTTTTTTCAATTATATTTCTAAGTATTTCAACGTTCTTTTTCGTAAAAATAATTAACAAAAACAGCGCCAACGCTTTAAAATCCGAAGTTGTTTTTCTTTTAGATGTTTCTAATTCTATGAAAGCTAATGACTTAGAAATATCACGCTTAAAAGCAGCTAAACTTACAATATCAAACATTGTAAATAAGATAAATGCAAATATAGCATTAGTTTGTTTTTCTGAAGATGCGGAAGTTATAGCTCCGATGTCTGTTGATAAAGAATTTATTAATCAAACTTTACAAATTTTAGATGCGAAAACTATAGAAAATCAAGGAACAAATTTGGAACTAGCGCTAAGAGTAGCTAGTAAGTGTTTTACAAATAAAGAATCTAACAACATCATTATTTTATTAACAGATGCTGAAGATCACAGTTCTAATTTATTAGAAGGTGTATTAGATGAAATTAGAAGCAATGATATTATTATAAAATGTATTGGATTTGGTACGCAAAATGGTTCTAAAATTCCAATGGATTCAAATACTTACTTAAAAGATTGGCGAGGACAAGAAGTTATCACTAAATTAAATTTAGAAATATTAAAACAAATTACACCAGATTATAATTTATATCCTGTTGATATAGATTTTTTTACAAAAAAAATAAGTTTAACAAATCAAGATAGTTACGAACAAAAACATACTACAGAGTATTATATATCTATATCGTTAATAATTATTGCGATATTATTTTTATGCTTTTCTTTATATTTGCGTAATATAAATTAAGATCAAATATATTTTTATAAATAAAACAAACGACTTACATAATGAAAAAAAGAAAAACACAGACACGAAAAAACAGACCAGTAGCAAACAAACCACAACCAGCTACTCCGAATACTCCTAAAGCAAGACAAGCAAAAGTAGGCGATACTGTAATTTTGCACTACCGTAAAAAACTAGCTATAAATAATGCAGTTATAGAAGAATCACGTTTAACTGCACCGTTCCAATTTAAAATTGGCGATCAACAAGTTATGCCAAGTTTTGAAAATGCAATTATAGGAATGAGTAAAGGTGAGAAAAAAGAATTTTTTGTTCCCGCAGCACAAGCTCACGGAGAAATTCTAAGAGAAAATTTATTCATTGTTAAACGTGAGCAAATCAAAGCTAACTTTAGTTATCAAGTAGGTCAAGTACTTCTTTTTCAACAGCAAAATGGACAGAAATTAGGAGCGGAAGTATTAAAAATTACGCCGACTTCGGTAATACTTAACGCAAACAATCCTCTTGCAGGTGAAGATTTATACTTTGATGTTGAAATTCTTGAAATTATATAACAACTAATAAAAAAATGGGGAAATAAAAACTTACTTCCCCACTTTTCTTTTAAATGATATTTGCAATAAAACTATTAATCTTTATAAACTTCTTTTTCAGCTGAACGCAAAGTATTTAATATAAGCATTGATATTGTCATAGGTCCTACTCCGCCGGGTACTGGTGTTATAGCGCTAGCTTTCTTTGAAACTTCAGCAAAATTCACATCACCTACAACACGATATCCCTTTTCAGTTGAAAGATCTTCAACTCTGTTAATTCCAACATCAATAACTACTACTCCCTCTTTCACATCTTCGCCTTTTATAAGTTCTGGCGAACCCACAGCTGCAATTAAAACATCTGCTTGCTTAGTATAATAAGAAATATCAGGAGCTGCGGAATGACACACCGTAACAATTGCATTCGCATTAGGTTCTTTTTGCATAAGCAAATTAGCGATAGGCTTGCCAACTATATTGCTACGCCCTACAACCACACAATGCTTACCTTTTAAATTAATTTTATAACGCTTTAAAAGTTCGTAAATTCCAAGTGGAGTACAAGGAACATAGCTAGGTAGTCCTGCAACTAAACGCCCTACATTTTCTGGATGAAAGCCATCTACATCTTTAGAAGGCGATATAGAAAGCAATACTTTTGATTCATTAATATGTTTAGGCAAAGGTAACTGAACAAGAATTCCGTTAACAGTTTTATCATTGTTCCATTTATCTATTATATCAAGAACTTCTTCTTCCGTTGTAGTATTCGGCATTCTTAAAACTACAGATTCTATACCTATATCGTTGCAATACCTTTCTTTACTTCTTACATACATCTGCGATGCAGCATCTTCACCTACAAGAAGCAGAGCTAGTTTCGGTTTTATTCCTTTTGCAGTTATATTTTCCACTCTAGCTTTTAATTCGTTTTTTATATCACTCGATATTTTCTTACCATCAATAATGATTGCCATAATAATTTTACTCCTTTTTTATTTAAACTAAATATCAAAATCATCTGTTTTGCGCGCTTCAATTCTATCGATACCATCTTCAGGACACCTTTGATGAATTTTATATGAAGCTGAAAGTGTTGTAATTGGTACTGCCAGTAATCTTTCTTTTGCTATTAAACAGTTACAAACCCGACAAATACCATAAGTTTTATCATCTACTCTTGATAAAGCTTCATTTAACTTTTGAATATACTCAGTTACTCTTTGTAACTGAGCGTAAGTCTTTTCTTTTTCAAGCGCTTCAGCACCATGTTCAGCCATATGATCAGAATAGGCCATATTATCTTCTATTGAAGTATTTTTGTTCAAATCGTCTAAACGCTCTTTTAGCATTCTAAGCTCATCAACAGCTTCCATTCTATTCATTTCGATAACAGAACGAAACATTTCTAAATCTTCGTCAGAATAGCGAACCGGTACATTTTCTACTTTTTTTTGTGTTTTTGCTTTTTTAGATATTTTTTCTTCTTCTTCAACAGAAGATATTAAAATTTGTGGTTCAATATCCTTTAATTTTATTTTTTTCTCTGTTATTTCTACAGATTTTTTTTCTGACTTTTGTGTTTTTGGTACTGTAGTCTTTTTAGTAGATACACTTTTTTCTGCAACACTTTTTTTAGTTTTAGCAGTCGTTTTCTCGTCTGTTTTCTTTGATGCAGATTTAGCCATAACTATACCTCCATTTTAATTTTCAATAATGAAATAAAAATTTATAACTTTGCATTTATAAATGCTGTTTAAATGTGTAAAGATACAACTTTTTTATGAAATAAATGCAAAATAAAACCTGTCTTTTGAAAAAATGTGATTAAAAAGATAAAATTAATTGCAAAAATGATAAATTATGATATAAAATTCATTTAATTTTAGTATTTTTATAACTTTAATAAATAATACTTAACATCACAAATGAGCTTTTTTAACAAAATAAAAAATAAATTTACAGAAAAAAATTCTTCGCAAGAACAAAAACAAGAAATAGAAGAAAAAAAAGAAAAAATAAATGAAGCTGATCTTACTGTAATCCCTGACGATATCCCCGAAAAACAAATAAATGAAGAAAAAATAGAAATAGAACAAGAGAAAGAACAGGAAAAAGAGGAAGGAAAATCATTTTTCAAAAAAATGACTTCATTTGTGGACAAAACTAAAGAATCTATTTCTTCTGCTTTGGGAATTGAAAAAATAAAAGAAGGATTAAGTAAAACCAGAACAACTTTTTCTGAAAATTTACGTCGTGTTTTAAGAACTGGAAGAAAAATTGATGCTGATTTACTTGATGAAATTGAAGAAATTTTAATTACTTCTGATATTGGTGTTGATACGACTGAACAAATTATTGATTCATTAAAATCTCGCGTAAAAAAAGAGAATTTTGAAAATGCCGAAAACCTGTACAAAATTATAAAAGATGAAATAAATCAAATTTTAATATCTTCGCCTTCTGCAGAAAACGACAAACTTTATGAAATAGATAGCGAAAACACTCCTTATGTAATTTTAGTTATTGGAGTTAATGGCGTAGGCAAAACAACAACAATTGGAAAATTAGCTTATAATTATAAAAATGCCGGTAAAGATGTAATAATAGGAGCTGCTGATACTTTTCGTGCTGCCGCTAATGAACAATTAGAAATTTGGGCAAAACGAGCTGAAGTAGATATTGTTCAACAAGGTTTAGGTGCTGATCCTGCTGCAGTTGCATTTGATACGTTAAAATCTGCCCAAGCGAAGAAAAAAGATGTTGTACTTATAGATACAGCAGGCAGACTACATAATAAAACACATTTAATGGCGGAACTAGATAAGATTACACGAGTAATGAAAAAACTTAAACCTAATGCTCCTGATGAAGTTTATCTTATTTTAGACGCAACTACTGGACAAAATGCTATTTTCCAAGCAAAAGAATTTTCAAAAGTAGCTCCTTTAACTGGTATAGTGCTTACTAAGTTAGATGGTACTGCTAAAGGTGGCGTTGTAATTCCTATTGCTAATGAACTTAAAATTCCTGTACGCTATATAGGTGTTGGCGAAAAAATAGATGATCTGCAAGTTTTTTCAGCAAACGACTTTGTTGATGCTCTTTTTGAAGACCATGCAACTTTAGAAAACGAATAATTATATTTATTTATAAAAAATGAAAATAGACAAGCAAAAAATAGAAAATTCTTTTTCAAAGTTAGGCGAAGACACAAAAGGACATATTGATTGGATAATTTTTATTCCGGTAGTAGGTTTATTGTTGTTTTCTTTAGTTTTTGTTTATAGTGCTAGTGCACCTATTTCTGCCGAAAAATTTGAAGATGTAGGAACTCTATTTTCAAAACATTTGGTACGTGTATTTTTAGGATTAATTACACTTATTGTGTTTTCAAAAATTGATTATCATATATATGAAAAATTAGCACGTCCGATATTCTTTGTAAGTATAGCTATGTTAGTAGGAGTACTTATATTTGGAGAAACTATAAATGGTGCTAAACGCTGGTTAGAGATAGGACCTATAAACTTTCAGCCTGTAGAATTTGCGAAGTTTGCTATGGTCATATATTTTGCATATCTATTAACACAAAAACAAAAGGTTATAAAAACATTTGCAGACGGCTTTTTTCCATTCATAATTTGGACAGCTATTATTTGTCTTTTAATTGCATTGCAACCTAATTTTTCAAATTTAGTTTTGATTTTTATAATAGCTATGACCATGCTATTTATTGGCAATGCAAATTTATTATATCTTATACCTACCGTGGGAGTTGGTGGAATTTTCGCAGTTTTATATGCAGTCTCAGCACAATATAGAATAGATCGCATCGTGTCGTTTTTTAATTTAGGTGATATTTCTCCGAGTGTAACAGGCTATCAATCACAACAAGCACTTATAGCTTTAGGAAACGGTGGAGTTTTTGGATTAGGTCCGGGACAAGGACGACAAAACCATCTTTTTCTGCCGGAATCTTATGGTGATTTTATTTTCTCTATTATCGGTGAAGAATATGGCTTTGTTGGATTAGTTATAATTTTTATAGCTTTCGGAGTAATCTTTTTAAGAAGTATGTTAGTAGCTAAAAAAGCACCTGATAATTTCGGATATTTTCTAGCTATAGGTATAGTTATAACATTTGCTTTGTATCTTGTTGTAAATGCAGCGGTTAATACAGGATTAGTACCAACAACAGGTGTGCCACTACCATTTATTAGCTATGGTGGAACTGCTATCTTAATTTATTCTGCTGTAGCTGGCATTTTGCTAAATATATCAGCACAAGCCAATATTTATCCATTAGAAACTAATAAAAAATAAAATAAAAATGAGTAAAAAAATACATATTATTCTAATCATAACATTAATAGTTATCAGTATATGGTCTATTAGTATACGCAATTGGTTTGTTTTTATAACTAACATTTGTGTAATATCCGGAGTTTTATTAGAAGATAGAACCCAAAAAATGTTAATGCGAGAAAACGTTAATACTGTTAAAGTACGCAGATTACAAAAATTACCTACTATATTATATATTATAGGAGCTACTTCTTTAATAATATACGGATTTATTAAGTTCTATCAATAAATACTTCTACAGTAAAAGTAGTTTTCCATTAACTAATAAAAAAAAGCATATATATATGAAAAAAAATACAATAATCAAACAAGTATTGTTATTGTCATTATTTTTATTCTTACCATTCTCTTTTGCTGCTGACACGATATCACCAATTTCACAGAATAAAACTATTGAAGCTATCGTTAGCGGTAAATCTATTTGCGATTATGACTATAGCAATATCAAAACTTCTATAAACAATATATTATATAAGAACAAAAATCTAGACAAAACCAAATATGGAATAGCTGTTTACTCTATGAAATTAAATAAATGGATATACGAACATAATGCTGATCTACTGCTCGTCCCTGCATCAAACACAAAGCTATTTACTACATTCACTTCCTATTCAACTTTAGGAAAAGATTTTCACATTGCAACAAATATATATATTGATGGTGTTATAAAAGACAACGTGCTTATTGGAGATTTATATTTAGTAGGCGGCGGCGACCCTATTTTCAACATAAATGATATTGAAACTATTGTAGATGCCATAAAACAATATGGAATAAAAAAAATTGAAGGTAATATATATGGCGACAACTCCTTTTTTGATGATGTTACAGACAGATATAAATATAGTGGTGATCAAGATGAAGTACAGCCTGTTCCGCCAATTACCGCATTATCTATAGAAAAAAATATTGTAACTATTATCGTAACTTCTGGAAAAATACCGGGCAAATCTGTTAATGTTAATTTTAGACCTGCTTCTTCAGCATTTACAACTTCAATATCAGCTACAGTTGCATCAAATTCCGAAGAAACAGATTTATTTGATGACTTGACTGAAAATGACGAGACAGATGAAAATGCAATTTTGAATTTAGCAGGAGACAGCAAGCCTATTCTTGTTGCGGCTAAAAAGAAAAATGTACGGAAAAAAAGTAGTCGTCAGAAACGCAATGTTCCAAGCATTCAAATAACTACTTCTATGTTAGAAAATGGAAAACAATGTTTTTATGTAAAAGGTAGTTTGCAACGCAACAGAACTTATACTTATCAATACTATATCAAAGATCCAGCTTTCGTAGCAACAAGCGCTCTTAAAGATCGTTTAATCACTGCTGGTATTACTGTTACAGGTAAAGCTGCTACTAAAACATTAGATACAAATGCAGAAAATAAAAAATTAATATATACTTTCTCTCGTAATATTAATGATATTATTGTTCCAACTAATAAATTTAGTGATAATTATTTAGCTGAAGCTTTGTTTAAATTAAATGGTGCCGTTAATGGACATAAAGAAGATTGTGCTGCAAGTTCACGCATAGCAAATAAAGAAACCTTGAAAAAATTCAATTTAGCTATTCCTGAAAACTTTTTACTTAATGATGGCTCTGGCTTATCAAGAAGAAATACTATAACCACAAAACTACTAGCTAGTTTGTTAGTTGCAGCAAATAATTCTACATTTGCACATAAGTTAGATTCTTCTTTGAGCATTGCCGGCATTGACGGAACATTACAAAAAAGAATGAAACAAAGCAATGCAGAAAATAATCTACGTGCTAAAACAGGAACTTTAAGAAATGTTAGCTCGCTTGCAGGCTATATCAATACTAAACTTGGTGACACTCTTGTTTTTGCTTTTATTTTTAACGGACCTAATGTGGGCGCTTACAAAAGTATAGAAAATGAACTAGGAATTGTTTTGTCTAATTACTAAATATGAAAATTTCAAAAAAAATTGATATTAAAATAAAAGCAAAAATAAATAAACTCATAACAGAAAATAGAAGACCATATAACATTACGCAAATAGAAAATATATTCTCTTTCGCTTCATCACCTAAAATTTTGTTACTTCGCCACGATAAAATCGGTGATTTAATAGTTTCAACTTCTTTTGTGCGTATTTTAAGAAAAAAATATCCTAATGCACAAATCGATATTTTACTTAGTAAATATAATATTTCAGCAAAAAAATGCGTTGAACAATATATCAGTAATTTTTGGATTTACACAAAAAAAATTACTGAAACTATTAAGATTTTAAGGCAATTACGATTAGAAAAATATGATTTAGTTATTGATTTGTTTGACAATCCTTCTGTAACTTCAGGATTTATTATAAAATACACTAAACCTACTTTTGCTTTAGGAATTGATAAAAAGAATTCAATAATTTATGATTATACAGTTCCAATGTTAGATAGATTTGCTTCAAGTATTGTTGAACGTATAGCAAATTTATTGATTGTTTTCGGTATTAATCCGAAAAATGAAAATTTAGACCTTGAATATAATACTGAAATTGAAAGACAAAAAAATACTAAGTTCAGATTTGGAATAAATTTAGCAGGCTCTACTGAAAGTAGATTTTGGGGCGAAGAAAATAACGCCAAACTTATAGAATATCTTAAAGAAAAATATCCCGACGCTGAAATACGAGTTTTTGCAACAGGTCAATATATCGAAACAGCAAAGAATTTAAACAGCAAATTAGGAAACTTAATAATTGATAATTGCAAAAATTTTGATGAATTTGCTTATGAAGTTTCACTATGTAATTTTATAATTTCACCTGATACCTCTATTGTTCATCTAGCTTCAGCTTATAAAATTCCAAGTGTTATTTTATACATACGCAAACCTGAAATGAATCATCTTCCTTGGTACCCATTCAATTCGCCATATATAGCGCTTGAAACTCCATCTGATACTATTGAAGATATTAGTATAAATCAAGTAAAAGAAAGTATTGAAAAATTAATGTAGATTATATTGTTTCAGACAATAGTAGCGAAGTAGAAACGAGCTAATATAATAGACCTAGACCTAATTCTTTATGTACTTTTATAGCACAGCTGACTATTTCGTATGATAAATTTGTTACCTCTTTCTTTGTCATATTCTATTTTTTGAACCATTAAGTTCTTAACTATTCTTAACTTCTTAATGGTTTGTTTAATCATTTAACTGTCATCCTTATATAATATTATTTTTTGAACCATTAAGGCATTAAGAACCATTAAGTTCTCAACTATCCTTAACTTCTTAATGGCTTAATTTTTATTCCGATTAACGATACATTGCCAACTCCAAACTATCCATATATTCTCCAAGCGACATATTAAACTTCTGATAATCAGCCTTCTCAAACTCCCCTGCCATACATGGCACGGCGACATTTACGGTTTTTTAAGCTGATTAAAGAACGTTATCATAATTGGGACTTTTATTATTGTCGATATTCCGCGAATTGTCATATTTCCGGCTTCCTCAAGTTTTAAAATTTCCTCTTTAGAAGAAATGTCTATTTTTCTGTTATCGACTAGAATTTCCACATTATCATAAAAACCGTAAATCATGCTTACAGCTTTACAAATTTTATCCCACCCAACTGGATACGTCAGATTAAAAGTTGACGCCAGCCAACCATTTTCTTCTCTTACTCCTAATAAAAGCATCTTTTATATATTAAAAAAATTAAAAGTTAAACAGTGAATTATTCAATATAATTCCATTTATATTCATTCAAGTAACTTACCTTTTTAGTTTTGATGCTTACATGTACTTTTTGCAACGCAGCCAGTCGCATCCCATTGAAAAGATTGGAACTTACTTCTTGAACTGTTTTCTCAAAATCGGCATTAAACAGCTCGTTCGGAACATCGGTTACCTCTTGCCAATCGCTTGCATCTGCATCCCAGCGAACTGTAGGCATATCTTCGGAATAGCGGTAAAATGTAAATCCGGTCTGATTGTCGTCGAGTATTACGTTACCCATAAAATTTTCCTCAATGGACAAAAGTTCATTACCAGTATTTAAGTCATATATATCCAACATCCGCACATTACTTGTACCATTGCTTAAGACCAAGGCGTTACCCACTACACACTCAAATGCCGTGGCATCTTGAATTGTGAATGATTTCACATCTTCTCGTTTTGCTTCTACCCGAATTATAAAAGCGTCATAACCATCTTCCCAGCTACCGCTAACGCGACGCGTTTCATCTTCATAGCAGAGTGTTTCGTTTTCCTGCAAAAGACGCAATGCCATAGTTCCTTCACTTTCCGTTTCTTGTACCTCTGCCGCTTCAAACTCATACTCCATATCTTCCCACTCATTGGTTTCGTAATTTTTCGCGTAAAATGGAATGATCAGTACTTCTTCGCCCTCTCTTACTTCAATACGCCACGGCTTATCTGTCCAATTTGAGTTTGAACCTATCACAGGTGGTTCGCCATCGAATATAACCTGTATCTCTCCGTTTGTAAATGTTCCCGAGAAAGAAACCGCATCGCCATCTACGCCGTACTCGTTTGATTTGACTGTTCCTGTTACTTTTCCATCTGCTGCGACACTCATCTTTACACGAGTTTCATACTTTAGCCCACCTGAATAGAACTCTTTTTCTACAGATTTTTTTGCATTACTCTTTTTGCCTGAATTACATGCTATAAGCAACGTTATCGGCATAAATGCCACAATTAAAAACACCATTAATTTAGTCTTCATATTTTATCTTTGAGTTTGTTGTTTAAATCTTTCTCGTGCCGCTTCTGTTTTCTCTTTCGAGTAGTGCACATTTAGATTTTCATCAATAATATAGCACGCATGAGGTTCAAACTCTTCGGTCAATCTGCTTGCATCGTATCCTCCCATAAGTTCTTCAAACCAAACGGTAACCACACCAGGTTTTAAGGCACGCCAACGGTGAGAGTAATCATTACTTCCGCCGCATTGGTTATCGCGATTTGGGTCGAGGCGTTCGATAAATGTGCCCAAATCCTCTACCAAATCGGCAGGCTCGGCATGTGTGTAAATTTCTGTAGGCGTGGCAATACCTTTGCTGTAGTTAACGCGAATTTCAAATTGCCGCTTATACCTATCAATCCACTGATACATCAAATCAATCGCTTGGCTTTCCAACTTCAACGTTTTCTTGTCCTTGCGTTGATTGATAGAATAACTACGGACAATCTCTTTGCCGTTTTTAATAAATTTCACATCGAGATGCTCCGATAAATCGCGGATATAATCTCGTCGCTCTCTGCGTGGTTTGCTCATCTCAAAAAGAATATTCGCTAACTCATCAAAGTCGCTTTGCGTAATCTCAAAACTAGTACTATTGTTTTCCTTGTAGCTGCCTTCTTCAAATTCTACGGCATAAGTTCCCGCTATTTTTTTTACTCTTATATTAATACGGTCATCACTACGCATACCCGAACGGTGGTAATCTACCGATACAAGTTCTTTTTTCTCTGCATTTGTATTTGTGCATCCAAAAAAATAAAAAAGTACTAATGTCATAATAATCAGTTTTTTCATCATTAATTCTTTATATTTGTAGTTTTTTTTGAACCATTAAGGCATTAAGGGACATTAAGTTCTTAATTAATCTTAACTCCTTAATGGTTTAATTATTTAATTTTGAACCCAAGTAGTTGAACATCAACTTTGTTTTTGTCAGTTTGTTTGTCCATTGTGTATTATTACCTTAATTGTCTGCAAACTGAACAAGCGATGCTTTAAATGCAAGATACTCTTTCTTATACTTATTATAAGCCTTCATGTTTTTATATTTTATACCAATTATAGTCGTAGTTTTTTCTATTCTATTGCGCGTTTCCTGATAGCTACGTGCATAACTGCCATCTTTTGCCGAAATGGTATAATGAATTACTACTGTATTCTTGCCATTAGTATATTCTTCTTTGCCTTTGGTTTCATTAGGTTGCACCTCAATGTCGTCTGCACTACTCGACCATTGCGGAGAATAAACATAAAATTCAACGTCTCCATCGGGCGATGTAAAAAAAACGCTATCGAAGCTACCATCTCCGGCAGTTTCGGAAACAAGAGAGCCTTTGGCTGTAAACGTGGCAGGGTATTTTATTTCAAAAAAACTGCCTCTAAATGTTTTTGTCTGTGCTGACAAACCGATAGTTGCTATTGCAAATATCGAAAGTAAAATTGTTCTTTTCATTTTATACGTTTTTATAAAGTTATAAATTGAACTTAATACCTCAACCCATTCCGCCAACTATATATGATGTTGTTCTTAATAGTTTGCCTGTTTCTCCTTCATGTAGTATTTCAAAAATTTCAATCGTTTCCAAACTCGGATAATACGTATAGGAACGTCCGTTTTTAAGTTCGATAAAAACAGTATGATTGGCAAATCCGTCATCAGGCGTATAACGATATGTTGCTTTTTTAATATCGCTCAATTTAGTTGGTTTTGTGTAACCTTTTTCATCTTCGCCGGAAATTAAATCGCACAAAAATTGTTCTTTATTTCCTTCAAAAAATTGCATACATTGCTCTGATACATAACTTGGCAATATGTACTGTAAGCAACGGTCGGCATCGGTAGCATTGAGTGCAGCGACAAAGCCTTTAACTAGCTGCTGATGAGTGCTGTTTTGAGTAGGATACTCATTCAGACGCACAAATTGCTCGTTTTGCCACTTATAAATATGTGTCTCTAATCCGTTCACAATCAAAAAAACAGAAGTTCCATATCGAGGAAGATGAACTTGAACCCAATTGTCACAGCAGTTTATAGCAATGCTGTTTTCCACCCCATTATCCAATTCCTCTATTCCAAACTTTGCGGTAGGTACTATTTCTCCGTTGATGTAGAGATAGAAAGAATATGCACCAAATTGAGTGGTTGCAATTAATTTGTCGCCATTTTTCAAGTCCCAATGGCACATTTCCCATATGCACTGATTTTCAATTTCTAAACGAAGGTAGCCGTTTTTATAATCACACACCTTAATGTGTTTTTCCAAATCAGCAGACTTATCCGACGATAAAAACCGAAAAGCATCACCAGGTAGCAAATGAAACAGTGTTTTCACATTCACTTCTTGTTGTGCATTCACATTTGAAGTTGCCATAACAATCAACACAAGCATAATAATTCTGACTGTATTTCTCATATTTTTGAAGTTTATAAAGTTGTAAATCAATTTTCAATTATTTATTGTTAACAAATACTCGTTTTACGTTCTGATAATTCTTTACAGTTTTCTCTTCCATAAGCCAATTAATACAACCTTCTGCGGTTGTAATAGATAGGGTTTTCCCCGGATCTTTTCTCTGAAAATCGGCAGTAGCAATAACATAGGAATTTGTAGCTACACTATATGTTTTATCCATATCAAACGGCGTTCCGTCTTCGTTCAGAAATTCTAAATTTATTAACTTAGAATCATCTTCTGAAACGGTGTATTTCAAATGAAGTCCTGATGGGTACATTATCTTATAATAACCTTGACCACCAAACATATTTGTGATAAACGCCTTGATTTCGTGTCCTGTGAGATTCAGCGTTACCACTTGATTGCCAAATGGATCGATAGTAAAAATCGTTTTGCGACTGATATCCCCTGCGGCTAAATGATTGATGCGTACACCGCCTTTGTTTATAAATGCTATTTGGGTTTTAGCCGTTGCTTTCAGCGCATCTGCCATCCAGTAGCCGAGCTCATCTTTTGAACGAAATTCAAAAGGAGCATTAGCAATTACTTCTTTCATTACAGGATTATCATTGTACTTATCAACCATAGAACGAGTAGCAGCTTGCTCATTACCTTTTCTGTCTACAGTAAGCAATTTCATTGAACGACTCACTTGTCCATCAGGTTTTACTATAAGGTTAATAAGCGTAGCATATTTCAACTTACTATCGGCTTGGGTAATCATTATGCCGTTGTGGATTTGATCTTTGTCCACTTTCGTGTGTGAGTGTCCACCGATAATTAGATCCACTGTACCTTCTGGCAGACTATTTGCCAATTTCACATCGTTTTCAAATCCTAAATGATTAAGAAAAATCAATAAATCGGCACTGTCTTTCAAGTAAAGATATTTTGGTGCAGTTTTATACGGGTCGGTAAAACTGAAGCCTGTTAGGTGGTCAGGGTGGCAGGCTGGCTGATTATTTGGGTTTAGATCAAGTAGTGAAACAAAACCCACTTTTAAGCCATTTTTCATAGTAACAATTTTATAAGGCTTAACCTTAAAATTCATGTCTTTAGGCAGATTCATATTTGCACATAAAAAATCAAATTTAGCTATTTGAGTGTGTTTCTCAAAGTTCTCGGCTCCGTGATCAAATTCGTGGTTACCTACTGCCGAAAGGTCGAAACCTACAGCATTCATCAGCTCGATAGTTGGACGTCCCTTCTCTTGATACTGATCGTTAATGGGATTTCCCGTTTGGTTGTCTCCACCCGATACCAACAGCATATCAGGATAAATAGCGCGCAGGCTATCCACCATAAATGCAAATCGAGGAAAATTGTCGATATTGGCGTGAATATCGTTTACTGCCAATATAACGATTTCTCTGTCTGTAACTGTTTTTTGAGTTACGTTCTTACTTGTTCCACAGCTTGTTAGTGCAAATAGCACAAATAAAGCTAATAAAACTCTATTTTTCATATTTATTAATTATATATTATTAATTATTATTTATCTAAACAATTTTTAATTTTCCTTATTGGGCTAAAGCCCATTTTTGTTGTTGTTTTGTTATTTTATTTATTCAACCAATAAACAAAAATAGAACAAAATTAAGATAGGATTGATTGTGCAAAATCATATTTTCCTTTTTCTTATTCTTTGATTATTAAGTGACTTCCGTCTGTGAGTGCTCCATCGTGTGCCACGCTGTTGCCGTAAGCATCTTCCGCTTCGGGCAAAGGCGACGGTACTTTTTCCTTTTTTTGAGTATAATATGCACGCATAGCATCAGCAACGGTAGCGCCTTGAAAAATCATTAGTTCTATTCTATTCACTGTTACTTTCATTATTTCATTGTATTGTTTTAAAATTGAGAAAACGAAAAGCCTCTACGAGCTCCCGTTTTTCTAAAATTTACTGATATAGTCTTCTGTCATTTCCCACAAATCGCATAAAGCACTGATAAATAAACAGGCATCCAGCATTCTAATCTCTAATTCCTAATTTCAGATTACAAGATTAAAATTTCGTACTGGCTCCGCCACCGCCACTGCTTCCACCACCCCAAGAACCACCTGAACTACTATCACTACTACTGCTATTACTATAAGAACTGCCATCACCGCCACGTGATTTAGGTTTAGGTGGCTCGTACTTGTAAGGCACCAACACTTTATGTCCGTAATTACACGCTTTACAAATATAATGATAACGCTTCAACCCATCTTGTCCCGGTAGAGCTTTTTGTTCTACTTGCGGTTTGTATTTCAATACTACCTTGCCTTTTGCACCGCATTTTTTGCAATTAAGACGCGGAATATCATCTTTTTTCACTATTTCTTTATATATCATATAGAATAGATAGGAAGGTAAAAAGAGAACTGCGATAGCACAACCAATGCCCGAAAGCGACTCATACTTAGCTGCTGCTACAAATGGATCCTCACTTCGGACTACACGTCTCTTTCTTATATACTCTACAATAAGAATAATAATAAAACCGCCCAAGAACCAAAGCAAACCTAATTTTTCGCTATCATTTAAGAAGGGCTCCTCTATAAGCAACTCAGAAGTTCCATCAAACACTTTTTCCACTTCTTCCACTCCTGCGATAAGTCCCTCACCATATTTATTTTCTTTTAGAAAAGGAACCATTTTATTCACCTGAATAAGTTTACTTAAACCATCAGTAAGCGTTGCCTCTGTACCTAGTCCAGTTTCAAAAACTATTTCACGCTCGCCATCCGCTGTAAGTAGCAGAATGAGCAAACCGTTATGTGTTTCTTTATCGCCGATGCCCCAAGTATTGAACAGCTCGGTAGCAAACTCTTTCGCTGAGCCGTAGCGCCCCGTGTCTATTGCCGGAAGTACTACAATGGCTGTTTCCACACCAATTGAATCGCGCAAATAGGCAATACGTTTATCTAAAATAACTATATTGTCTTTTTTCAAGACATTTTCCGGGTCGCTTACATAGCGAGTATAATCCTGCAATTGCACATTTGGAACGTCTTTTACCGTATATCTGTGCTGTGCTTCTACGTCTGCATAAAAAAACAGCAGTGCGAGTATTATTACACTTATTTTTATTGATGTTTTCATTATCTTATTTTGTGTTTAACTTTACTCTTTGTGTACTTTGCGGTTTTTCCAAGTCTATTTAACCGCAAAGAGCGCAAAAGTTCATAACAAAAAATGCTAAGTAACTTATTTGCATATCAAAACTTCACGTCCGGAACGGAGCTACTATTGCTCTTGCCTTTGAAATATTCTTTTTGTGTAAAACCGAACATAGTAGCGATGATATTTTTAGGAAATCGACGACGATAACTGTTATAATTATTTACCGCTTCGTTGAACTTCCTGCGTACAAATGCAATCCTGTTTTCAGTGCCTTCTAATTGTCCTTGCAGCATTATAAAATTTTCGTTAGCTTTCAGGTCGGGATAGTTTTCAACTAGCATCATCAGACGTGATAAAGCCTGCGACAACTCGCCTTGTACATTGTTTAATTTTTGCAAAGTTTCTGCATTAAGATTTTCTGCATCAACCGTTAATTGAGTAGCTTTGGTACGTGCTTCTACCACTTGTGCAAATGTTTCCTGCTCGTGCTTGGCGTATCCCTTCACAGTTTCCACCAAATTCATTATTAAATCAGCACGGCGTTGGTATTGATTTTCCACTTGCGACCAAGCCATTTGAACGCTTTCGTCCCTTTTTACCAAACCATTGTAAGTCCCCCAGAAAAAGGAAACTATCAACAATAATGCTATAGCAACGGAAAACAATATTATTAATTTTGTTCTCATTATTTGTAAAATTATATTTTTTAAAGTTATAAAATTAAAAATCAGAAGCGGGAATTAAAATTATAAAAACATCTCTATTCCCGCTCTCGTACTATTTACTGTCCGAATATCATTTTTAGTGCCACAATAACTGCGATAATAGCTATAACAAGCATAGCAATTTTCACCTTGTCTTTCGGATACTGACCAATTACTTGTCCAGTGCGCCCGTTTATCACAAATTGATAAAGTTTGTTATTGAATTTGAAAGCGCTTATCCAAACTGGAAGCAACAGATGTTTAAACTTCACATTGTTAAACTGCGTATGGCTTGAGGTGATTCTTTGTTCGTCGCCACCAATATCCTCCCTAATAGTATCTTCTATCACGATGTTCATTTTTTCTTTGGCATCTTCTATCGCCTCGCGAAAATCTTTCTGATAAACTTCTGTAATAAATCCCGCCAAAAACTCTTTTTTGTATCCCACGCAATTCATCATATCCCAATTTGTAAGACTATTCATAATACTTTCAGGAAGAGTTTTAGATGCCGGAACAATAACGTCGTCGAAATCTACATTCACGTTACCGCTAGCACTGTACCAATCGGTAACTGTACGTTTTACCTCTTCACCCTTTTCGTTGCGTGATGTTTCGGTACGATGCATGCCTCGCTGACCTGTATATTCAGTATGTGTATTAGCATCATAAGTCCAAAATGGCAAATACACGCCTTTGAAACCATCGGTTGATACACCATTTTTTTTGAGTTGTGAAGGTAAAAACCATTTTTTCCCTAACCATTTTTTAAAGTTTTCTCTACTGACTTTTTCAGTAATTTTAAATGGTAATAAATATTCCGGCTGCCAAAAGCGTTTTACCGATGCTTCTTTCATAATAAGCGGTGTGCCACAAAAAGCACATTTCGCAGCTGATGTATTTTCGGGCAAAGTAGTTGTAGCTCCGCATTGACGACATTTTATTTCGGGAATTTCCACTACATCTTCGGTATTGTTTTCATCGGCACAATTTTTCCAATACTCAAAATCATTTTCTTTAATTTTTGCAGGTGTTTTGTCTAATCCGCCGGTGTTCCCGCAGTAAATACATTTCAAATCTTCGTCGGCGGGAGAATACTGCATAATGCCACCGCATGCTTTACACTTAGTTTGCAGTGCATCGTTTATAGGTTGTTTTATTTCGTCCATATTTGATTAGTTAACAAATTAAAAATTTTAAGGTTCATTATTTATTGTACTTGTCAAATTTTATAACGGTGGCGGTACTGCTCCGAATAATTTTGCAAGCGCCGGTACGCTGCTAGCGGCTGCCCAAGCCGGCATTCCTTGTGTCCATACCAAAGTATCAGGTGTAAGTTGTCCTTGCTGAACCATCTGTTGTAATTGTGCTTCAGGAAACGGACCTTGTTGTACGCCGTTTATTGCTACGTGGTACATTGGTTGCGGTGGAATAGGTGGCGGAACAGCTCCTCCTTGTTGCATAGCAGGATTGAATTGTCCAGCTTGCGGATTTGCCATTTGTTGTGCCATCTGTCCTGCCATTGCAAATCCCATGCCCGCACCCATAGCATCGCCTGCCAGACTTCCTCCTCCTGCAGGATTGTTAGCTGCATCTTTGAGCGAGTCAGCAAATTGCATTTGAGTGTAAGCTGCCATATTACCGATAACGCCCATACTTGTACGTTTGTCGAGAGCTTCTTCCACTGCTTCAGGTAGTGAAATATTTTCTACTAAAAAACGGGTAAGTTCGATACCGTATTCGGCAAAATCATCTTTCAGAGCTACGGTAAGTCCGTCAGAAAATTCATTGAGATTAGCGGCAAGATCAAGTGCTGCAATCTTAGATTCTCCTAAATAATCGGTGAACTTAGTAATAACAAAATTACGCAATTGATCACTAATTCCCTCAGTGGTAAATTCGCCACTTGTTCCCGCTACATTACGGATAAAAGGTATTGGGTCAGGCTGAATTCGGAAGTTGTAAGAACCGAATGCACGCATACGAATAGGACCAAATTCAGGATCGCGTAGCATTATTGGGTTTGCTGTTCCCCAACGTTGATTAAGAAATTGCTTGGTATTCACGAAATAAACATCTACCTTGAAAGGTGAGTTGAAACCGTATTTCCAACCTTTTATGGTGGTTAGTATAGGCATATTGGCAGTGGTTAGTTCGTAACGTCCCGGCTGGAACACGTCAGCAAACTGCCCTTCATCTACCAATACGGCTATTTGAGTTTCGCGCACGGTCAGCTGCGCCCCGTTTTTAATTTCCGACTGATAGCGTGGAAAACGCCAAATCATTGTGTCGCTTGTTTCGTCTGTCCATTCAATGATATCTATAAATTCATTGAATACTTTTTGTTTGATTTTTTCAAAGAGTGCCATAACTTTAAATTAGTTTAATGTTTATAATATTGTTTGATTTGTAATTTTCTACTTTTAATCTTTATCTAGCTTCAGCTTATAAAATTCTAAGTGTTATTTTTGATAATTATTTTTAGTTTGTCTTCATGACTATCTGCTTACAAAAAATATGAACCTCTTTTTAAATTAAAAATAAGTTCATATCTAATAGTTCATCATGTTTTTCTTAAGATAATTTTTTTATCTGATTTTTTCACATCAACTTCTTTCCCACATTCCCTGCAAAATATTTTGTACTCATCAATATTTTCTGTTGAAATAGTCTCAAAACCATCTTTTGAAAATTCTAAGACATCATATTGATTTAGATCTGTAATAAATTCACTTGACCAACAATTTGGACATTGATATTTTGAGTTCATATGATTTTTCCGTTAAATTAAAATACCAGTTGTGATTATTTTTGCAATTTAATAAATTAGTGGCATTCACTAACACCTATCTAACTTACTGAAAAATTGTTAAATTATAGTCAAGAATACTAAAAATATTATTTTTCAGGTCTCATTGTTGGAAACAGTATAACATCTCTAATAGAAGTTTCACCTGTTAACAACATAACAAGTCTATCTATTCCTATACCAAGTCCTGCTGTCGGCGGCATTCCTACTTCTAAAGCTTCTAAGAAATCTTCATCTACAACCATAGCTTCATCGTCTCCAGCTGCTTTATTTCTAGCTTGTTCTTCTAATCTATTTCTTTGGTCTCGTGGATCATTTAGCTCTGAAAATGCATTACATAATTCTTTGCCATTTACAAATAATTCAAAGCGTTCAACTAATCCTTTTTCTTCACGATGTTTTTTAGCAAGTGGCGACATTTCAATAGGATAATCAATAACAAAAGTTGGCTGAATTAAATGTTCTTCAACTTTTGCTCCAAAAATTTCATCAAGTATTTTCATAGAGCTCGCCTGTGGATCTATAGGAACTCGCAATTCTCCCGCTATTTTCAAAAGTTCTTCACGTGATTTCCCTTGTAAATCAAAACCTGTATATTCCTTAAATAAGTCAAACATTTTCACCCTTTTGAAAGGACTAGCTAGTGAAATTTGTTTACCCTCAATTTCAACACTACTGCTACCATTAATATGAATAGCAAGTTTAGAAATAAGCTCCTCAACCATTTCCATCATCCATTTGTAATCTTTATAAGCAACATAAATCTCCAACATAGTAAATTCTGGATTATGAGTTCTGTCAATTCCTTCATTTCTAAAATTTTTGCTTATTTCATAAACTCCTTCAAATCCACCAACAATTAAACGTTTCAAATAGAGCTCTAAAGCAATACGTAAGTAAAGCGGTATGTCTAAAGCATTGTGATGAGTTACAAATGGTCGCGCATTAGCTCCACCATAAAGTGGCTGCAATACCGGAGTTTCAACTTCCATCCAACCTTTATCATCAAAATAACGTCTAATAAAAGAAATCATTTTAGAGCGTTTAATAAAAGTTTCACGCACATGAGAATTGACTATTAAATCAATATATCTTTTACGATATCGCAACTCTTTATCGGAAAAAGCATCATAAATAATTTTATTTCCGTTTTCATCAATTTCTTCTTTAACTATAGGTAAATTAGTTAAAGATTTGCATAACAAGACAACATTTCTAGCATGAACGGAAATCTCACCTGTTCTTGTTCTAAAAACATATCCATTTACGCCAATAATGTCGCCAATATCTAACATTTTCAAATTATCATAAAAATCAGGCAAATCATCACGCTTAAAATAAATTTGTAATTTTGCCGTATCATCAACAATATGAAAGAAACTTGCTTTCCCCATACGCCTTATGCTCATAATTCTACCAGCAACAGCAACATCGGCAAATAGCTCTGCATTATTATCATCAAATTTTTCTAAAATTACTTGATTTTTATGTGTTTTGTCAAAAGAATATGGATAAGGATTTATACCGGCATCTTCAAAATAATGAAGTTCTTCTTCACGCCTAAGTTCTTGATCGTTTTTTGTTTTTCCACTCATTTTGTTATACTTGAATTATAATTAAATTTTATAAATTACAAAAATACTAAAAAAAAATCAAACTTTATATAAGAACAAAAAAAAGGAGCAACATTTAGTTACTCCTTTCAATTTTTTTGTTTTTACTATGAAAAATATTATTTTGTAAATATCAATTTCGTTAATTGATATTTATTGCCTTGAACT
>JAAYTD010000035.1 GCA_012518115.1 Ignavibacteria bacterium
AAACTTTTGAAGTAACTTTTGATATTCCTAACTCTATAAATAACGGAGCTTATTTCATAAGCGTAAAAAATGCCAACGAAATAAGAAGTAAAATGTTGTCTATTGTTAGAGAAAGAGAATAAAGAAAACCTTAGAAATTAATTATTTTTAACATATAAATTTAAGGAAAAAAATGAAAAAAATTACCCTATTAATTGCATTATTCATATTAGCTATGCCTTTACTTTCAGGAGCAGGAAAGTATGTAAAAGTATTAGATCAACTCCAATACTCTTCGATATGCACAGCAACACAAGTATTTACTCCTGTTTCCGAAAATTATCTGTATGCAGTAAATTCAGATGATGGTTTCTATCTAATAGACAAAGAATATAATACTAAATTTTATACTGCCGGTTGGCTAGTATGGCAACATGAGTGTGAAGAAGTTTTTCCATTAGACTTCAAAGATAATTTTGAAGAACTATATAAAGTTCCATCTTTTTTTAATCGTGTAATACGTGGTTTTCAAATGTTTGATGATACAACTGCTTGGGTAGCTACTCAGCGAGGAGGTTTTTATGTTTTTAGAGTAATTACTAAACCCGGTGAAGAATTTGAATGTATAAAGCGTTATAATGCCAGTAATGTTAAAGGCTTCGGCTATTCAGGTTATAAGTATTCTGATACTGGATCTGTACAAATAGTTAATAATTTTGTTTTTGACAAGAAAAAAGAATTTGTCTATTTCATAGGTTCAGGAGTTGTTCTCAATAAAATGCGAACAGACAATCCGGATACTATTGAATGGCAGACAAAAAAACTAACTGATATAGATGGCTATCAGGTCGCTCCCGGACTAGGTTGTCCTATAATATTTGCATTAATGGAAAATGAAAAATATATATGGTATCAGCATAATATTGAAAGAATACTATTAACTCGCATAGATACAAAAACAGGTGAAGTTAAGGTTTTTGGACCAGATGTAATACCACATCGTACATCTACAAACTACAAAGGTGATACAGGCACAGTCTCTACTTCATTAATTATGCCGAAACATAATACTATTTTTGTAGCAACACACAGCTTGTTTGCTAATAAAAACGTCAGTAGTCCTGATGATTATTATAACGATGGAGTACATTATGCTGATAGTATTTTGAATACTATTGCTATTTATCAAAATGAAAAATGGGATACTTTAGCATTTCCTTACCATCTATTAGATTCAATAGATCCTAATGGAAACACTATTAGGTGTAATCATATTACTTCTTTAAAGCAATGGACGGAAGATGAAGTTTTATTCTGTATAAATAATTATAGAATACTTAAAAATGCTTATGAAATTTATTTAATTTACAATCTTGCAACTAAACAATGGCGAAAAGAAGTAGTTCCCCCCGATGAAATAAAAAACAATCCAGGTCTTACAAGTATAACATTTATGTGGAACGGCAAACGATATGTAACGAAGAACTTCAAGTGTGTTTATGTTTACGAAAACGACGATTCCGTTGAAGAACCAACAGAAGCAGGCTTACTGCCTGATATTTGGATACGTAGTATTTCCCCGAACCCTGCAAGTATGAGAGTAACAGCAAACATTATGTATTATCCGCCCGGTGGCGTTTTTGGTAGTGAAGAATTTGACGTAGGACTTTACAATATTTTAGGACAAAAGCTTATAGACTTAACACATTTAGGACGCTATTCTGATTACAATAAAACTTTTGAAGTAACTTTTGATATTCCTAACTCTATAAATAACGGAGCTTATTTCATAAGCGTAAAAAATGCCAACGAAATAAGAAGTAAAATGTTGTCTATTGTTAGA
>JAAYTD010000091.1 GCA_012518115.1 Ignavibacteria bacterium
CATATTGAGAAACATTAAAAACACGATACGAACCATCTGGTGATACTAAATCGCCATTAACATCTACATTCCAATTGTCTAATACATTAGAGATGTTTTTAATTGTTAATTTAGTATTGCCATCATTAGTCAATTCTATGTCCCAACCGTTTAATGTCTTAACACGACGCTCTCCCCAATCATATGAAGTTACCTTAGGACCTGGCTGAATACCATAACCACGCAAAATAGCATAATCCTTACGATTAGGATCTAAATTTAAACCTGCTGCATTACTTTCAAAGTATAATTTAACTTCAAACGGACCTGTCTTGTCTGGTAAAAAAGCAAACCTACGTATCAGTCCCGATTTATCGCCTGCTGCAACCGTAAGTGGAGAACTTGAAGTAGGCTCACTACCAACAGGATTAGGCTCATAGAAAAATGGACCTGTTGTTGCATCTTGAGGATCTTCCCAACGATAACCTGTGACTATTAATTCTTCACTACCCTTATTGCTTATTTGTAAATAAGTTTGAGTATTAGTCTTATTACCTACTAAAACTTGACCAAAATCTATATCTGTTACCTCTATCTTTGCTATACCACTGCCGCCATATAAAGGTATGGAAAATTTAAGACAATCTGTATAAACCATGATAGAATCTATTACTGTAACAGCTACCTCAGGAATATAAGTGATCTCTATCTCCTCTGATTGATTTGGACCTAAAGTCAATGGTAAACCTGATACTCCTTTGGTTAAACTATAAACTGGATTAGCACCCGATAAAAAGATCTCATTAATTGTTACTTCCTTTTGTGAAACATTATGTAATCTTACTGATAAAGTATATGTGCCACCTATCGTCTTAGAACCAAAATTTAATTCGTCTAATTTGACTGATGAAGCATCTCGCCACTCTAATTTATCAGCTATATAAATCAGTGTATCTAATGTTATATTACCTGCCCTATCACGATATTCTACAAAACCTAAGGCATCTTTGTACATATCTAATACTGTAAATTCTACAGCACCTTCATGAATAGGTTCTCGATAAAACCAATCAGCTGTCGGAGCTTGACGAGGCTTAATATAAACATAACGAGTTATCTCGATATTATCAAATTTCGCTTGCTCTTCTTCTGATAATTCTTCAGGAATTAAAAAACGAGGAGCATATGATAAACCTAAATCTACTTGAGGATCATGAAACTCATCAGGTGATGGATAATTAGTTGAATCTGCATAAAATGATACAAACTTATAACGACCTTGCTGACCTATGCGATCTGGAAGACCATCTAAATAATTGTCTTGATCACGGTAACAACCTGATACATGATGCACTTCTGGACATAAGGTGTCTTTCTCTGAAGTCTCTATCAATGCCATAGAAGCTACCCAACCATATGAAATTGCATATCCAAAACCATAGATATAAGCTGCTACTTTAGTCTGTGCTTTAACGGCATAAGAAGAAGCAGCATTACGAGGTAAGGTAGAGTAATAATACTCTGTAGTAGGAATCCTGTTAGTTATAAACTTCTCATCTTTATCTTTTATACGCTCAAAGTTACCACCTTTCTCAGATATTGTTACTGTAGATAAAAGTTCTTCATTTTTAACTATATCGCTAGTATCGCCCTTAGCTAATATTGTAAAATTATGCTCTTCCATACCAACATAAGAAGAGGTCTGGAATACTGTTTCATAACCATATTGTTCTATCGGAGGAACTAAGACCATAAGAGGATCAAATGGACCAGCCATACCAAACTCTGTTGAATAGCAATATTGCATTACTTGAACAGGTTTATTGGCTCTAAATGAAGCTACTCCTTGAACACTAAATACACCTGCAGGACGGGGAAGAACTAAATTTGGATTGTAATCCCACCAATCACCGTCGGGATTTAATGGCTGATTTTGAAGAGATTTTATAACATCGCCTGTACGTGGATCCCACCAAGTTACATCAAGCCTAGTATCAGGTTCACTTGCTACAACTCTAAAGTAATCACCAACAAACAAAGGAGGATGTACATCCGGATCATTACCAATAAGACCTCTTGATTTTAATTGAACAGAAACAAACTCTTTACCCCATAAATTAACTGGTAACAACTGCTCCGCAAGACAATCACGACTACCCCCAAGAGGTATAGAGGTTCGTTCATGATGAGAAAAAACCGCTATAGGCTTGTCTGAAGTTATTGTAGAACCAGTAAAATCGCAAACACCTCTCACAACACTTGCATCTTCAACTTCGTCCCAAATATTTATAGCTTGCCATGCATCAAGACGTAATCTAATATTATCTCCTATCTTATAACCTGCACCATCCGTTACACAACCAGAGTTAGGACCTAAATGCCTACCGCGCAATTTTACAGATACATTTGTATTATCTGAAATAGCACCTATGATAAAACCTGTATGCCAATAGTCAGCACCTTCTTTGTTATTTTTAAAACTACAATGAACATAATGAGTACCAAGTACATTTACAGGCAGAGCCATATAACCTTCGGCTGTCATCTGTCTATGAGTACCGAAATATACCATAATTTCTTTGTCAGAATAAATACGAAGCGGTAAATCTTCAGGCGCTTCTTCTTTGCCCCTGATTTCATATTTTATAGTACTCATACGATGAACTGCTATACCATAAGGCTTAACTATATCATAAACTGCTATTAAGCCATCACCAGCAGGTTGTTCTACATAAACTTTACAAGGTTCTTTGGAACCGATATAAATCTCTGCTAAATAGTTAGACATCTGTAAGTCATTAGGAGTAACTACA
>JAAYTD010000036.1 GCA_012518115.1 Ignavibacteria bacterium
CATTCATTTCTTTGCTCGCCAAAGAAACGAATCAAAGAAAGGCGACACGGGGGAAACCCTCTGCGACCCTTTCAGTCGGTTTTCCCCCGTGACCCCCATCCGCTACGATGTGGGAAGTTTTATGTTTAGGTGGGTTTTAGAGATTTAAAAAACAATTTACAAATTCTAATTATCATAATATTAATAACTTATATTTCCCCGACCCATTCAAGACGATGGAATAAACTTTAGAGTTATAATAGCTTTTAGAGATTAAAAATAATTTACGAATTCTAATTACCATAATACTAATAACCTGTTTTCCTCCCGTTCAAGACGATGGAATAAGTTTGTTGGGTATGGTTAAATTTAAAACACAGGTAATAAATGTGTAGGTTTATGATTAGCGGTATTATAACTTTAGTTTTAAATAAGAGCGATATTCAATAATTATTAGCATTAGCGTTTATTTTTAACACAAGCACAAACTTGTTTTATGCCTTTCTCAAACAAAAAACAACGATGCCAAGTAAGCGATACATAAAAGCTTAAAGGTCATCATCGTTTTGCAAAGCATATTTTATTGAAAATTTGAGGCTAATTAAAACTACTCCTCCATTTGTTTTCCGAGAAAAGATGCGGCAACTTGTGCAAGCTTAATTTCTGTTTGCGAGGGAATAGAAACATCAGAGTTATCTCCAGAGAAAAAAATAATAACTCCCAAAATATCCCCTGCACCAATGATAGGGCAAGTGACAAGAGCGTTTCTGTCGACCCCCTCTATAGGGATTAGTTTTTCTGTTTGAGAAGCGATAAAGGACTCACGATTTTCCATAATTCTCTCAAGCTCGGGAGAAACTCGCCTATCTAAAACTTCCTTTTTAGAAATCCCAGAAACTGCAATAGCGTGATCCCTGTCGCAAATCACAACGGGCAGATTAGTGCTTCGGTTTAGCACTTCACAATATTGTGAGGCAGAGGAAGACAGCTCTCCCACAAGTGAATACTTTTTAAAAATTACTTCGCCATTTGAATCTGTATATATTTCCAGAGGGTCGCCCTCGCGAATACGCATAGTTCTGCGTATTTCTTTTGGAATAACGACTCGGCCTAAATCATCTATCCTTCTTACAATACCTGTGGCTTTCATATATATAATCTCCTTTTTGTAATAATTAGCTTCAAAAAATGCTTGTAAAACTATTGTTTGTAAACACAGGTATTTTATACTTAAAAATTTTTATAAAATTAAACTAGTACAACCTTTAATCTTTATTAAAAGTTGTACTAGTTTATATGAATAACATTATTTATTTTTATATTTTTTCAAAAAAGATCTAAATTCAGGAAATAAAAAATAAAATTCAATACTTACAACTGCAACTACAAACCCACCATATATTAAAGCTAATAAAAACCAATTTAAAAAGCTAGATATAGCAAATATGCTAAGATGATCTAGCAAAAATGAAATCAAACAAACATTTAAAAGACAAATAAAATGTTGTATAAAATACTGCAACGAACTTTTATTAAAAAAGCTTCTAAAAACTACAACTGGCACATACCAAAATGTAGATACATATCTAGAAAATGCAGTAGCAAAAAGAATTCCACTAATACCAAATTTAGAAACTAAGGTTAAAGATAAGATTAGATTTAAAATTGCCTCAGTCATTATTGCAACTTTAGTTTCTTTAAAAAGCCCTAAATTATCTTTGGCACTTAAGATTGTTAAGCTAGAGATACTTATAAATAAAATCAAGCCAAATAAGTATCTAACAATAGTGGTTGAAATATACTTATTACCTACCCATAAACCTACAAAAGGGTCAATTAAGGATATTGTTAGTATTGTAAAAACTGATGCTATATATAAGAACAATGTATTTACTTTTTTAAAAGCTTTATAACTATAATCCTTATTCTCTAAATAAAAAATATTTCCTAGACTAGGTTGAATAGCAGAAACGAGCATAAAAGAAATGTCTGCTAAATATTTTGTTATAAAATTATAAGATGTATAAACAATTACGTAGGCAGGAGTCAAAAATGCGGACACAATTAATGTATCAGTATTATAAAATATTAATCCAGCAACTTTTTGAGCAAAAATATTTTTTGATCCTTTAAGCTCATCTTTGTTAAACTTTGATTTGTTATTTAACCAGGGATAAAGTTTGTATATCTTATTATTTATAATTAAATTAAATAAAATTCTTATAAAAATCCCAGGTATTAATACTACTAAATAATTAAATCCAAGCTTAATAAGTAATATTTCTGTTACTATTTCAACAACTCTAGTTAAATTTATTAAAATATTAATTTTAAACATTTTTTGATCTGAATTTATTAAAACTCTTGGAGCGTACATAAAGAAATCAACGGCATTCTTTACTAAAAACAGAAATAACGCAAGTTGCATATATATCAAATCTAAATCATTATTAGTTAAATAATTTAAGAAAAAAGATACAATCATTCCTGCAATTACAATAAAAATGCCTAAAGAGTTAAAAAAGACTTTTGACGCTTTAAAACAACTATTTATCTTTTTTTGATCTTCTTCAACAAGCAGTTTATAATACTTTTGACCTATAAACAGCCCTATTCCACTTTCGGCTATAGCTAAATAGGAAATTATATTGTTAAAAACTTGATTAAGTGATGATATAACTTCGCCCAATCCATCTAAGTATATTCGCACTCTAACAAAGCCCAATATAGCAATAATTATAAAGGGTATAAATGTAGTTATAAAATTTTTAATTGAATTTTCTTTTCTCAAGCCTTTACTTCCTTCATACATCTCTTTTATCTAAGCTTTGTAAATAAGCCCTTGCCTTTTTTAGCTTTGTTTGAACTTTCTGCATAAAAGTTCTATTGTCAATAGTAGTTATATTTGGTGGAGAAAAGCCCCTTATAGAATAGTCAACATCAACATCTAACTCTTTAAACAAAGGCACAACGATACTCTCAACCCATTTTCCTCTACATATAGCAGTGCCGTTTGCATACATATTGTAATTTATTGGCTCTTTAATATTGTATCCAATGGTGTAGAACTCGTCGTTATACTTTCTACTGCGAATACTTCCAAATATTTCCCAATCCCACGGAGATTCATCTTCTTTTATAAAATCAATAAGCCTATCTTTTCGCCATATTGCTGCTTGACAATTAAACCTATAGCTTCCGTTTTTAGG
>JAAYTD010000002.1 GCA_012518115.1 Ignavibacteria bacterium
AAAAGAATTTGAACTAGCTAGTAATGAATTACTTCTAAATACAAAAGAGCTAGCTAGTGGAGTTTATACTGTTATCGTGAAAAGTAAAGAAAAAACAAGAAGTAAAAAAATTGTTATTGAAAGATAAGATTTTTTAATAACTACTGCTTAACTTTAGATTTTTTATCAACAATAATATTTTTTCTTTTGTTATCTCAAAAAAAAATATTATGTTTGTAATCTAAAGATCATTTTAGATTAGATTTGGTTCTTATTTAGATTAAAAGGGAATTTGGTGAAAATCCAAAACTATCCCCGTAGCTGTAAGTTTCATAAAAAAATTTAATCATTTTGTCACTGCAATTTTTTGTGGGAAGGCGATTAAATTGAAACGAAGTCAGAAGACCTGCCAAATGTATTTTTCTATAGCTTTCGGGTGTAAAAGCGAAGTAGATATTTACATTTTCCTTAAGTTTAAATATCAACTTTCCTTTTTTACAGTTCTATTTTCTTAAACTATACCCATTAAGTTATATTTTTTAGCTAATTAGTTAACTTTGTTTGTTTATTTGTATGTAATTTTTTAAGACTAATTAGCTTTTTGACAACCATTTTAATTAATTAATATATTTTTTAACTAAACTTTTTAAATAAAATGAAAAAATTTATTTTTTACAGCTATTTAATAGCTATCAGTTTTTTCTCACTTAATGCAATAAGTGCAGAACTTTTATCAAATACTCCAACAGCTACTGCTAAAGTTGGAACTCAACCTGCAGCAATATTTCCGAATCCTAATCAAGATTATGGCACATTAAATGTATTTTGTATCGGAAAAGATTTTGATTGGAATGGAAATCTCGATGAAGACGACATAGCAATGTCTTGGTGGAAAATTAAGAATGTTGCCGAAGCTAATCCTAATAATACTACACCAGACGAGCTCAAAGCTGAAAAGGTTATCGAATGGGAAAGCTTTGGAAGATTTCCAGCACGCACATATTCTTCAGAATTTGATAACGAATTTCCTATAATTTTTGATAATTATATTTTGCTATACGAAATAGAAAGTGCAAAACTTATTGATACAATTAAAGTTGCAAACGTTAATGCTGTTTCAGCCGCTGGAAAGTATCGTTATTTAAGTATTCGTATATATGGAAATCCTGAAAACCCTTACTCACCTACTGAAAATCAAGTGCTCATCTATAACACTGAAACAAAAGAAGTTGAAGATACAATAAAAACACAAGCTACAAACGTTCAACAAACATTACCTTACTTTAATGAACAAACAAACGAAAATTTATTAGCTGTTCTTTGTGAAGGCGAGCAAAATAAAGGCTCGGCAGTGGAATTCTACAATTTATCAACAAAAGAATTAAAGAAAAGTATTGAATTGGGTAACACGGGCAATTTCTTATTGTTCTCTATGTTAGAATATAAACTAGGCGGTAATAACACTATAAAATTACCTTTATTAACAGTAGTTATTAATGGAGAACATAAAGTTCAAGTTATTGACGCAAATACATTATCTACTGATATTCCTATCTTTGCATTAGCTGGAATACCAACTGAATATCCAATTCCAACTGAAGGATATAATGGACCACGCGAACTTGCAACAAATTCAAAAGCTGAATTTTATGTTACCGCTTACGATGGAAAAATTTATAAATTTTCACCTGTAAAAACTGGAGCTCAAGCAACTGAAATAGTTGTTGCCAACGAAGGAGTTCCTGACAGTATTACAGCTCCTGAAAACCCTGACAATGCTACAAAAGTTGAATTTGCATTTACAAATATATATAAAGGTGTCGGCACATACACACCAAACGATGAGGTTGTTGTTGTTTATCAAAACGATGGAAGCATTAACTCTACACAAGAAACAGCTAGCTTGTTCCCTAATCCTATAAAAAACAAAGCTATTGTAAATATCCCTACTAGCTTAGGTGAAACTATTAACGTAGAAGTTTTAGATTTACTTGGAAACAAGATTCAAATCATTGAAAATGTAAATGTATCTAACAATAGTTTTGAACTTGATATAAACGAAAATCTTAGCGCAGGCTATTATGTTCTTAATCTTATTGGAAAAACTAACAACATAACTTTAAAGTTTATTAAGAAATAAAGCATTCGTTTTTTTGTCCTTTAAATAAAAAGAGAGTTTACTTAGAAAAGTAAGCTCTCTTTTTTTGCTTGTTAGTTATTAATTTCTATTTCACTCCTACGGAGTTTATTTTTTTGTGCATTGTTTTTTCTATAATAATTTCACCTCTTCGTTCCAAAGGGGAATTTTAGAAATACCTTAAATCACACTAATCATATTAATCATAAAAATCATAGTTCAGACAATAAGAGAAAACTAATATATAATTCAAAATGGTATTAAACCCTAACTCCGTCTAATTTTCTAGCTTAATTTTCCACAAATTGATATAATCTTTTGGTTATATCATTTTTTTTGCTTATTTTTAGACTACCTAATTATGTGGTTTTGTTTTAATTTTATCTATTTTTATGTATTTACCAGAATGGGTTCAAAAATATAAAGAACCAAGAACAGAAATAAAAAAAGTAGGCGGTTATTTTTACAAGTATCAAGTAGAATATCGCTATAATAAAGAAAAGAAAAGGACTGATAAAATAACAGTCGGACTGCTCGGAAAAATTACCGAGAAAGAAGGATTTATTCCATCAGAAAAGCACTTGCTTAAAAAACGTGCAGAGCGAAGCGTTGCTCCTGAAAATGTAGATATCAAGATGTTCGGTGTATATGGTCTTTTTAGTAAACTTTTAGAAGAAGAGATTCAGGGAATGAAAACATTTTTCGATTCTAAAGACTTGGAAATTTTGCTTTCAGTTGCCATGATGCGTTTTGCTCATGAAGCACCTATAAAGCGAATGCAACGTTTACATCATCAAGATTATTGTTCGTTGTTTTGGCATAAAAGAGCATTGACCGACAAAATAATAACTGACACGCTAAGATACATCGGAGAAAACCGTCAGTTGATATTGGATTGGATGAAATCACGTATTTTTGGGAATGAAAATAGTACGGCAAAAGAGTTTGTGATGATAGATTCTACACACGTAACAACAACATCTAATCACCTGCACATCAATGCTCCTGGATATAACCCTGATAGAAATTTTGACGAACAAATCCGTCTTATGTACATGTTTGCTTGTGGACTTAAACAGCCTGTTTACTATCGCTTAATAAATGGTAACATTAGCGATGTTAGTTCAATGAAACTTTGTTTAGAGGAGTTTAAGACAGACAAAGTGATTTTTATTGCCGACAAAGGATTTTATAGCAAATTAAATATAAGAATTCTAAATGACAATAACTTAAAGTATATTATTCCGCTCTATCGTAACAATAAGTTAATCGATTTTTCACCATTGAAACATATAGATTTCAAGAAAAATAACTCATTCTTTGTTTATCAAAATCGGGTAATTTGGTATTACTCATATCAAAAAGAGGGTCAAAAGTTTACTACTTTTTTAGACGAAAAACTACGTATGGAAGAAGAACGCGATTATATTTTACGAATTGGCACACATCCTGAAAAATATGACAAAGAAGGATTTGATAACAAATTGCATAGTTTTGGAACTATCACGCTGACAACAAATACAGAAGTTGAGCCTCAAGAGTTATATGAAAAATACAAACAGCGAAACGAAATAGAAGTAATGTTTGATTCATACAAAAATTTCTTAAAAGCCGACCGCATGTATATGCAAAACAGAATGGTGCTTGAAGGTTGGCTCATGGCTAATTTTATTGCGATGATTGCTTATTACAAATTATATGATAAACTTATGATTGCAAAACAATTGAGCAAGTACTCACCAAAAGACATTATAGAAATTTCTAAAAGCATATTCAAAATTAAAATTAATGACCAGTGGCATACTACAGAAACAACTAAAAAAACAAGAGATCTATTGGAAAAATTAAACATAGACTACCTAAAAAGGCGGAGTTAGGGATTAAATTAAAATGAAGAACACCTCGCAAGTATGCTGCCAATTGGCTCGCCTGCGAGGTTTATTTTTTACAATTATTTTATAGATTTTAAGAAGTTTTTTCAAAAACACTTGCAAAAGCAAAAAAAGTTTTATATTTTTGTGTAGAAGTTTTGAAAATTACACTTCGTTGAAATGCCGGGTGTGTCGCGACACACCCTACAAAGTTTGACGAGGTAAATTATTATTCAAAATGGTATTATATTTATTTTAATTTTTATATAGTGAGTACATATGGAAAATTTAGAAGAAAAAAAACGAGAACTAAGAGAATTAGTTGAACATTTTAAGCACAACGTTAAAGAAAAACAAATTGAAAAATATGATGAGACGGATACTCGAATTGAATTTATAAATAAGTTTTTTAAATTACTTGGTTGGGACGTGGACAATGAGAAAAAACGTCCTATAGAAGAACGTCAGGTGGTGTCAGAAGATAAGGTCTCGATTTCCGGAAAACAAAAATCACCTGATTATGGTTTTTACATAAAAGGAAAACTAAGGTTTTTTGTGGAAGCAAAAAAGCCAAGTGTGAATATTAAATATGATGTGGGTCCCGCTTTTCAAGTGAGACGTTATGGCTATAGTGCAAGATTGCCTATTTCTATTCTAACTGATTTTGAGGAATTTGCAATTTATGATACGAGAATAAAACCAAATCAAAATGATGATACAAGCGTTGCTAGAGTTGATTACTTTACATTAGACGAGTATGAAGAAAAGTTTGCGGAACTCTTAAAGAATATTTCCCCAGCTGCAATTGAAGGTGGTAGTTTTGATGAATATACCGATGAAATAAAAAATAAAAAAGGCACAAGTGAAGTTGATAAGGAGCTTCTAAAATCAATCGAAAGCTGGCGCGAAAAACTTGCAAAAAATATTACATTGCGAAATGACGACTTAAAATTACACGAAATAAATTTAGCAGTTCAGAAAATTATTGACCGCATCATTTTCCTACGCATAGCTGAAGATAAAGAAATAGAAGATTACGAAACACTTCTAAATGCAACAAAAAATGAAAATATTTATAAAAATCTAAATGCGGTTTTTATTCAAGCGAATAAAAAATATAACGCAGGGCTTTTTATGCCTGTTGAATATCTTGATAATTTATCTATTGATGACAATGTTTTAAAAGATATTATCAAAGGTTTATACTACCCTGAGTCTCCTTATGAATTTTCTGTTTTGCCAATTGAAATTTTAGGAAGTATTTATGAGCAATTTTTAGGCAAAACAATCAGGTTTAGAGGAGTGCGAGGTGGACGACAAACCGCAATTATAGAGGAAAAACCCGAAGTTAAAAAAGCAGGTGGAGTTTATTACACACCACAATATATTGTGCGCTATATAATTGAACAAACACTTTTAAAAAAGATTAAGTCAAAAACTCCAAAACAAATAAAAAATTTAACTGTACTTGATCCCGCTTGCGGAAGTGGTAGCTTTTTAGTGCAGGTTTACGAAACTTTGCTTGATTATTATTTGAACTTTTATTCTGACGAAAAAAATGTAAAACAGGCTTTAAAAGAAGAAAAAATTTTCGAAGTGCCAAATACTGCTGGAATTAAAGAGTATCGCCTTAAAATTGAAGAAAAAAAAGAAATTTTATTGCGTCATATTTATGGTGTCGATATTGACGAACAAGCGGTTGAGGTAACAAAACTTTCACTTTGCTTAAAACTTTTAGAAAACGAAAGTAGCGAAACAAGAAATATGCTTTTCAGATATTCTGATTTAAAAGTACTGCCTGATTTATCTAATAACATAAAATCGGGAAATAGCTTGGTGGGAAATGATTACTATGATGACAATAATTTAATTCTTTTAGATCTTGAAGCAATGCGAAAAATAAATGTCTTTGATTGGGAAACAGAATTTCCAGAAATATTTAAAGCAGGTGGTTTTGATGTAATATTAGGAAATCCGCCGTATGTTAATGTGGAATTATTAGATAGTGATACAAAGACTTATCTTTTTTCAAATTATAAAACTTGTAAAGGACGAACTGATATGTATATTGCATTTATAGAAAAAGCACTTTCACTTTTAAAACAAAACGGAGAATTTTCTTTTATTATACCATATGCTTATACAAATCAAAACTATGCGGAACTATCTAGAAAATTATTGATTGAAAAATATTCTGTTCAAGAAATCGTTGATACAGCGAACTACCAAGTTTTTAAAACAGCTAATGTGAAAAATATTATTCTGCGTGTTGCAAATACAAAAAATGAAAATACGGTCATTAGAATTGCAAACCAGAAAGAAGATTTCGATACAAACACGTTTGAACAAAAAGTAATTAAAACTGAAAAGTTTAAGTTGTTAAAAAACTATAGACTTGAGACAAAAGATTTTGAAAAAGATATTGCAATAAAAGAAAAAATTGAAAGAAACACTATAAAACTTGAATCTATATTTTTGGTTGCATACGGAGTGCGTGTAAACAATAAAACTGTTTCTTCAAAACCAAAAAGTTTCTACGTGTCGGAAAATAAGAAAGATGGCTATAAACCTTTTGTTGAAGGACGTAATATTGAACGATATTATTTTTCTCAAAATGGTTGGTTAAATTATAAGCCAAAAGAACACTATAACCCAATGTTTCCAGAGCTCTTTGAAAACGAAAAGATTATGTTCATTAGAATAGTTTCTGATAGACTTAGATTTGCCTATGATAACAACAATACATATAATAGTCATACGGTAATTAATTGCGTAAGACTTGATAAATTAAAAAATGCAAAGCATATTTCTGCAAAAAAAGCAATTAAAAATGCCGATTTAGAATTAGTACAGCAATATGATACAAAATTTATTTTAGCTATTTTAAATTCATCTTTCATAAATTGGTACTTTTTGAAGTTTTTAAGTGATGGTTTAAATTTTTATCCTGATAATGCAAAAAATCTCCCTATTCCCACAGCAACACCTGAACAGCAAGAAAAGCTAGCTAGTCTTGCCCAAATAATTATTGAATTAAAAAAGAAACTAGCTGAAGCGAAAGTGTCAAACGACAAAAGGCTTTTAACACAGCAGGCAGAAGGCATAGATAAGGAAATTGATAAACTTGTTTATCAGCTTTATGGGCTAAACGATGAAGAAATAAAAGTTATTGAGGAAAACTAAAAAATGAATGTCTGAACTGTGATTTGTGGGACTACCCCGTCAAACTTTGTAGGGCGTGTCGCGACACGCCCTGACATTTGTTCCAAAGTAGAATTTGACCTCTCCTAACCTCTCCAAAGGAGAGGAATTTGTAGCCTAACCTTCAGGCAAGTTGAATTTTATAATTCAATTTAGTATAATTTATAGATTGTTTTTTTAACAATTAAAAATTAAAGGATTTGATATGAAATATAAAACATTAGAAGAAAGAATAACTGACTATATGGAAAAAATAAAAGAAATGAATGAGGGGGTCAAATCAGGTAAACAAGGAAAATATGTATTTGGTTATAAAAGAAATGATGATTTCGAAGATTTTTTGATTATTCATCCAGAACTGAAAGTAAAAAAGACTCACGGGGGAAACGAATATTGGTTTGGGTATGAATATAATATAAATTCTGAAAAATATCAAGAATTTGAGAAATTCAGAAAAGCGTTAAAAAGTGGAAAGCTCAAAATAAATCAAAAAGATGAATATAATAGGTTTCTTAGAAAACCTATAGAGTTTCTTGCAAAAAGAACAACATTAAACCATATAGATGCTGTATTTTTTCCTGATAGTGAATCGAGTTTGTTTGATGATATAGTGGAAAAAATATTTGATGTAGATATACGATTTTTATCTAAATATAATAATAAGACATTAGCAACATTTTCTTTATTCAAAGAACAATGGAATGACGTAA
This sequence comes from Ignavibacteria bacterium, assembly GCA_012518115.1. Taxonomy (GTDB): domain Bacteria; phylum Bacteroidota; class Ignavibacteria; order Kapaibacteriales; family UBA2268; genus JAAYTD01. Next base: position 7,899 of record JAAYTD010000002.1, read on the forward strand.
TATTTGATGATATTGCTTATAAAGATTGGTTGATGAATGATAGCAAGATGAGATATGACGAAGAAGAAGCAGAAATTATGAGATTGACTGCATTAGAAAGTTTTAAAAATCTTGTTAAAGATAATAAAAACACTTGGTTTGAAATGAAAAAAGTTATACCTATAACATTTAAACCTTTTGTCAGAAAATTCTTTAAATTTACTGACGAGCAAGTAAACAAAATGAATGTTTTCGGTTTTGATACTATATTAATTATAGATGATATATTAACAACAGGTTCAACTACAGACGAAATAACAAGAATGTTAAGAGAAATGAACTCCAAATATAAAATCATAAGATTGGTTTTAATTGATATGGGAGTAAGAAAATAATGCCATTTTGAATAAATTTTTTAATAGACTACCCCGTCAAGCTAGCGCTTGCCACCCCTTCGTCCCGAAGGGGAATTTGCAGCCCTTCGCAGAGCGGAAAATTCTCCTCTTTGAGAGGAGTACCTGCGCTAGCAGGGGAGGTGTGGCTATTAATTATATATCCTAAAAAATCCCGTAGGGATTAAATATCGGTAAAAACTTATACTTGCTTATGTTTCGTCCCGTACGGGACGAGATGAGTAAGATTACATTTTTTTTACCGAAATTTTGTACCTACGGCACAATCCTGCTAATCATAGTTCAGACAAAAAAGGCGTATTGGGTACGCCCCAACAATTCACCAAAGAAGAATTTGCTTACTACGTTTGGACAAATTGTTATCAATTTGATATAATTAATCTGCAACTATCAAAATTTCAAAAACTACACCTGTTTGAACTAATATTTTTTCATTCAATTTGTTAATAAACAATTTTCTGAATTTTGATTCATTTGCAAGATGATTTTCATCATCATAATTAAAATACTCCGCTCCTAATTCAATAGGAACAATGCCACTTTTTGTATAAATGCCACCAAGCTCTTCAGCTGTCAAATACTTCCCTGTTAATTTTGAAATAGAATATTCTACATAATTGATATTTTTTTTAATGTATTGTTTAGTATTTACCTTTGCAGATTCGTGTGATGAAATTCTTATTACTTTATCATCTTTTCTCTCATCTGATTTGATTGTTATATACATCGAAATATGTTTAGTATTTTTATTTGACGGAAAATTTCCTAGCTCTGTCTTCAAATAGATATTAAGCGTGTCAATTATTTTACTAATTGATTTATTTATATCAACTTCATTGATTATATCTTTCTTATAAACATTTACCTTATAATTATAAGATGCGGCTTCATTAATATAACAAGAGATTGAATTCTTAATAAATATTTTCCCTTGTTCATTAATTTCATATTTATTAGAATATCTATCGTATGAAATATAATTCCCCCATGCTGTTGGAGAAAAAGAAATATCATCAAGGTAATAATTACAATAACGAACAACAAAATTATTAGGGAAATCATTTTCATCAGGCGCTAGTACATTATCATATTTGTAATTATCATAAAATCTCCGCATTGTAAAAATACTCGTATTCATTATATTAGCTTCAGAATTATATATGTTCATAAAAAATGAATACTTGTTTTCAACAGAATTATTTATCCATTCATTCAGATTTGAAACAATTGAATTTATTATATGTTCCAAATCATCATTAAGTATATCATATATTTGATTATATCTATTTCCCTGTTTCATATTTATGATTAAAAAAATTGCATATATAAAACCATATTGTACTTAAAAACATTTTGAAAACAAACTGATAAAATTATTAAATTATGATAAAAAATTACCTTTTACAACAGTATTTTCGGGTAAATCATCTTTTGTAAACTGACGAGTATTTTTAAAACAAGTAAAATCGCCACCAACGACTTCGGGACTACCGACAAGTGAAGTTAAATTATTATAAACACAAATAAACTTTCCATCTACTTTCTTTGGACTACCAGAAAGTGAAGTAAGTTTGTTAAATGAACAATTAAAATCACCACCGACTTTTTCTGTACTACTAGAAAGCAAAGTAAGATTGCTAGACGAACAATTAAAATTGCCACCTATCTCTTTTGGACTACCAGAAAGTGAAGTAAGTTTGTTGCCTGCGCAAGAAAAATTGCCACCGACAACTTCGGGACTACCGACAAGTGAAGTTAAACCGTTACATATACAATCAAAGTCGCCACCGACTTTCTTAGGAGCTCCTTCAAGAGAAGTTAAATTATTAGAAAAAAGACTCTTATAGTAGTATCTTATTCCTCTGTAATCACCAACAACTGAAATGTATTTGCCTCTTTCAAAAAAACAAATAAAATCACTAACAACGACTTCGGGACTACCAACAAGTGAAGTAAGTGTGTTAAATGCACAATTAAAAACTCCGCCAACTTCCTTAGGAGCTCCCTCAAGAGAAGTTAAATAATTATAACAACATCCAAAACTCCCACCCACTTTTATTGGAGCTCCCTCAAGAGAATTTAAATAGCAACTCGAACAAGTAAAATCGCCTTTAACTATTGTAGGACAGCCGACAAGCGAAGTTAATTTATTACCTGAACAAGAAAAACTTCCGCCAATTTCCCTAGGAATACCGACAAGCGAAGTTAAATTGTTACCTTCACAATCAAAAGCATCTTCAACTATTTCAGGGCAACCTTCAAGTGAAGTAAGTTTGTTGCCTGCACAAGAAAAACTTCCTTTAACTACTGTTGGACAGCCGACAAGCGAAGTTAAATTATTATCTGCACAAGAAAAATTTCCGCCAATTTCCTTAGGAATACCGACAAGCGAAGTTAAATTGTTACTTTCACAATCAAAAGCATCTTCAACTATTTCAGGGCAACCTTCAAGTGAAGTAAGTTTGTTGCCTGCACAAGAAAAACTTCCTTTAACTACTGTTGGACAGCCGACAAGCGAAGTTAAATTATTACCTGCACAAGAAAAATTTCCGCCAATTTCCTTAGAAATACCAGCAAGCGAAGTTAAATTGTTACATTCACATTTAAAAGCATCTTCAACTATTTCAGGACAGCCCGAAAGTGAAGTAAGTTTGTTATATGAACAATTAAAATCGCCACTAACAATTTTCGGACAGCCTTCCAATCTTTCCAAGTTTAAGCTAGAACAATCAAAGTTGCCATAAATTTTTTCAGGAAATTTTACAGTAAATCTACCGTTTTTAACATATTGTTTCAATGTAAATGAATCATATTTTTTCAATTCAACTAGCTCATATTGCTTTTCTTTGCCTTTTTCAGAACTTTCATTTTTGATATTTTCCATAGTATTTTATTAAATTATTAAAAACTGTTACTAAAAGAAACTTATTTATTCTTAAAATTACGATTCAAACTTGCCTACAATATTAGTGTTTTTTGGTAAATCATCTTTTGTAAATTCACGATTATTTCCTGAACAGTAAAAATCTCCGCCAACTTCTCTTGGACAGCCCTCAAGTGAATCTAACTTATTATATGAACAAGAAAATTTACCCTCAACTACTTCGGGACAACCCACAAGTGAAGTTAACTCGTTTTCTAAACAAAGAAAATCGTCACTGACTTCATTAGGAGCTCCTTCAAGCGAAGTGAGATAGTTTCTTGAACAATCGAAAAATCCCCCAACTATTTCAGGACCACCAGAAAGCGAAGTTAATTTATTAAATGCACAACAAAAATAGCCACCGACTTCCCTTGGAGAACCTTCAAGTGAAACTAAAACATTTTGAGAACACTCAAAATAGCCTTCAACTATTTTTGGACAACCTTCAAGCGAAGTGAGTTCGTTAGATACACAATCAAAATCACCTCTAACTATTTCAGGACAACCCACAAGCGAAGTCAATTTGTTCCATGAACAATTAAAAACGCCATTAACTTCATTAGGACAACTCTCGAGTGAAGTAATCTTGTTAAATAAAAAATCAAAACTTCCGCCGACTTCCTTTGGACAACCCTCAAGTGAAGTAATCTCGTTAAACGAACAATCAAAATTTCCGCCGACTTCTTGCGGGCAGTTCTCAAGTGAAGTAAGTTTGTTGCCTGAACAATCAAAATCTTTTCCAACTATTTCAGGACAACCAGAAAGCGAAGTTAAACTGTTAGAAGAACAATCAAAAGAGCCGCCGACTTCTTGCGGACAACCCTCAAGTGAAGTAATCTTGTTAAACGAACAATCAAAATCACCACTAACTATCTTAGAACAGTCGTCTAATGTGATTAAATCATTCCATGAACAATCAAAACTTCTGCTGACTTCTTGTGGACAGTTCTCAAGCGAAGTAAGTTTATTACTTGAACAGTCAAAATTTCCGCCGACTTCTTGCGGACAACCCTCGAGTGAAGTAATCTCGTTAAACGAACAATCAAAATCTTTTCCAACTATTTCAGGACAACCAGAAAGCGAAGTTAAATTGTTAGAAGAACAATCAAAAGAGCCGCTAACAATCTTTGGACAGCCGTCTAATGTTTCCAACCCTAATTTATAACAATTAAAATTACCTTTTATTTTTTCGGGAAATTTGACAGTAAACCTACCATCTTTCACATATTTTTTCAATGTCTTTCGATTATATTTGTCTAATTCAACTAGTTCTTGTTTTTCTTTGCCTATTTCAGGACTTTCATTTTTTATGTTTGTCATAATACTTTATAAAATTTAATGAATAAAAAAACTGTTACTAAGAGAAAATTAATAACAAAAAAAATTGCATGTATATCATGTATATAATATAATGTGTTGTTGCCAATCTCTGAAATGTTTTTGAAAATAAATTTATAAAATTTTAAAATTAAAACGAATTTTAAACTGACAAGAGCTCCAATAGTTTAAAAAAACTGACACTATAGAAAAAGTAAGTAAAATTCAAAACGATGTTTTTTATAATTATTTGATAAATTTTAAGAAGTTTTTTTAAATGATTTCAGAAAGCAAAAAAAGTTTTATATTTTTGTGTAGAAGTTGTTAAAATTCCACTTCATTGAATTGTTGGGGCGTACCCAATACGCCCTACGAAGTTTGACGGGGTAGTTCCACACCTCCCCTGCTTCGCAGGTACTCCTCTCAAAGAGGAGAATTTTCCCCTCAGCGAAGTTAGCAAATTCCCCTTCGGGACGAAGGGGTGGCAAGCGCTAGCTTGACGGGGTAGTCTATGAAAAAATTTACCACAAACCCCGTAGGGGTGACATAATATTTTTTTTGTCTGAACTATGATTTATGTGATTTTTATGATTTTTAGAAGTTTTTTCAAAAACACTTGCAAAAGCAAAAAAAGTTTTATATTTTTGTGTAGAAGTTAAAAACAACTATTTTTAATTTAATTGTTAATCGTTTTTTTATATAGAAAACTATTTTCTTGATTTTAAATTATTTGGAAATATAAAATATGAGCACTAAATTTTTTACCAATGAACAAGACAACACCTTATTTAACAAGTTTCAAGGAGTATTTAACAATAATCCATCAATCAACTGTTTTGATGCAGTGGTAGGTTATTTGAGAGCTTCTGGATACTTTAAAACTCGTGAATTGTTGAATAATATTAAGAAAATAAGAATTCTTGTAGGAATAAACGTTGACAAATATTTAGCCGAAGCACAAGCAAGAGGAATAATTTATTATGCTAATAATGAGCAAGTAAAGAATGATTTTTTAGAATATATTAAAAAAGATATTGAAACATCTGAATACACCAAAGTTATAGAAGACGGAATATTACAGTTTATTGAAGATATTAAAAGGGGAAAAATTGAAGTCCGTGCACATCCGAGTAAAAGAATACATGCAAAAATATACATATTATATCCTGACAATTTTAATGAACATACTTTTAATGCAGGAGTTATTACAGGCTCAAGTAACTTTACAGATACTGGACTTGGATTAACAGAACAAAAGCAATACGAATTTAATGTACTACTTCATGATAATTCTGATGTAAGTTTCGCTTTATCTGAATTTAACAAACTGTGGGAAGAAGCTGAAGGCTGTATGATTTTGCCACAAGAAATTGAAAAAGCGAAAGATAACACATATCTTGCTAAAGATATTACTCCGTTCGAATTATATATAAAAATGCTTATTGAGTATTTTGGAGATAGAATTAGCTATGATACTGAGAGTTTTTATGATTTTCCTGAAGGATTTAAAAAAATGGAATATCAGATTGAAGCAGTTGACGAAGGTTATAAAAAATTATTACGGTATGACGGGTTTTTCCTTTCCGATGTGGTTGGACTTGGAAAAACAGTTATTGCTACAATGATAGCTAAGCGCTTCAGTATTGAAAATGGTAGGGATAGAACAAAAATTCTAGTTGTATATCCACCTGCGGTAGAGAAAAACTGGAAAACAACGTTTGACAGATTTGGAATTACTAATGTAAAATTTGTATCAAACGGAAGTCTTGAGAAAGTGCTTGATACTGATAATATTGATTATTGGAATGCTGAAGAATATGATTTGGTTTTGGTTGATGAAAGTCATAAATTTAGAAATCATGAAACAAGGATGTTTAAACAGCTACAAGATATTTGTAAAAGTCCGCGTATCAACAAAGGAAGTATTGAAGGCTACAAAAAGAAAGTAATATTAATTTCTGCCACACCATTAAACAATTCTCCAGAAGATCTGTATAATCAAATCTTACTATTTCAAGACCCCAGAAGATCAAACTTGGATGGAATTTCTAATTTAACAGCTTTCTTTTCACCAAAAACAGTTGAGTATAAACGTTTTAAGTCTCAACCTAAATTAAACGTTATAGCGGTGAAAAAATTATATGAAGAAATAAGAAATAAGGTTGTTAAACCGTTAACCATTAGACGTACACGTACAGATATAGAAAAAATTGAACGATATAGAAAAGATGTGGGTGATTTTCCAAAAGTAGAAAAACCGCAAAAAATCGACTACCTATTGGATGACAGTCAGGCTAAACTTTTTCAAGAAACTATTGATGTTTTAACAGAAAAGTTAACTTATAACAGATACCAAGCTATTGTGGGATTAATTCCTGAAATTAGAGAGCAGTATTACGAAAAGGCAGAGCTAGTATCAAAATCGTTGGCATACATTATGAAAACCCTTTTAGTCAAACGACTTGAAAGTAGTTTTTATGCATTCAAAAACTCTTTAGACCGATTTAGGATTGCTAATGAACGAATGATTGAAATGTTTGAAAACGATAAGGTCTTTATAGCTCCAGATTTAGATATAAATAAATTCTATGAAAAAGGATTTTCTGAAGAAGAAATTGAAAAAGAAATAAATAAGGCTCAAGAGGACAATCCTAAAAATGGAGTTTTTAAGTCTGATGATTTTGTAAATGACTTTTTACCACAACTAAAAGCAGACCAAGAGCTGTTAAATAATCTTTGTAATAAATGGGAAGAAGTTACGACTGATCCAAAGTTAGATAAGTTTCTTGAATTATTAAACAATAAGTTGTTTGACAAACAGTTAAATCCCGGGCAAAAACTTGTTGTCTTTTCAGAATCTACTGATACAATTAACTATCTCAATGAAAAAATAACAAGAGACGATGTGCTTACTATTTCTGCATCAAACAGAAGTAAAAGTTTTGAAACAATAGAGGAGAATTTTGATGCAAACTATCCGAAGGAGAAGCAAAAGAATGACTTTAATGTAATTCTTACTACTGATGTACTTGCAGAAGGAGTAAATTTGCATCGTAGTAATATTATCATCAATTATGATACACCTTGGAATTCGACACGATTAATGCAACGCATTGGACGTGTAAACCGAATAGGATCTAAATTTAAAAACATTTACAATTACGTATTTTATCCTTCAGCAGAAGGAAATTTACAAATAAATTTAATAGGAACATCACTTATTAAAATACAATCGTTCCATACTGCTTTGGGTGGAGACAATCAAATTTACTCACCTGATGAAATCATCGACACTAATTTAGATAAATTGTTTGAAGCATCTATTGAAAAAGAAGAAGTCAACAAGGAATTGGAGTACTTGGAAAAACTGAGAGATTTCAAAAAAGAAAACCCGAAAGAATTTATTAGAATTGAAAAAATGAACTTGAGAAGTAGAACCGGAAGAAAACGACGAGAAGTAAATAACACAGAACTTCATAAATCTTCTTTAGTATTTTTAAAAACAAACGATAGGAATAATTTTTATTTGGTTGATACAGAAAAAACTCGAGAATTATCGTCCTTAGAAGCAATGGAATTTTTTGAAGCTAAACCAGAAGAAAAATCTGTGGATAGAATTGAAGAACACCATGAACAAGTAAATAGAGCAAAAGAAAGCTTTAAATCTAAACGCCAAATTGAGTTTCAAGAAACATCTGCTGTACGCGCGGCAGGAAAACACGTAAGTAGTGCCAGAAATTTAATACGAGAGTTAATTAGACTTATTGATGTTTCAGAAACAAAAATCAAGTTAGAGCGACTTTCTAAAATGGTTGAATGGGGAACAATAACAAGCCTTGCTGTAGATTTGAATAGAACAGAGAAAAAATTAATGAAAGAACAAATAACTAAGGAAGATTGCTTGTCGTTAGTTATAAATCTTGCTGAAAAATATGAATCTTACTATTTTAATGAAGTCAAAAAAGAAGACATTGTAGAACCTATAATTATATTATCAGAATCTTTTAACTAAAAAAACCCTAAATTATGAATTATTTATTCCAACATAAATATACAAGAGATAATTATACAACAATAATACGTGATGTGTTTCCACACTATGAGGAGTTATCAAACCCTGAGCAGATAACTGAAATTAACAATTCTCTAGCGAAAAAAGCATATAAACTTGGAGATATAAAATTAGCATGTGGAAAAGAAATAGCTGTATATGAAACTGTTTTATCTTCAAATTGTAATTTATCTCGCAACCGAGTGGGCATAAGAAACTTGTTAAGGAATTCATGGAAGTTGTACGATGGTGCTTTTATTGCAAGCTATAAACCTGCAGAAAATGAATGGAGATTTTCTTTTTTGAGTGAAACCAAAGGTTTTGATGATAAAGCTACTTATGCCAAACATGCTACCCAAGCGAAACGATATACCTATCTTTTTGGAGAAAAACATCCTTGCAGAACAGCAAATGAAAGATTTGAAATCTTAAAAGCAAGTAATAAAGAACTAAAAGATATAATTGAAGCTTTTTCTGTGGAGACACTTTCCAACGAGTTTTTTCAAAAATACAAAGAAATATATGCTGATTTTGTCCAATATATTACCGGAAAAAGATACATCAAAAAAGGCTCAAAATGGGAAGAAAAACTTGTTGGAAAACCTAACAAAAAGTTGTTAGAAGATACTTTTAACAATGACGAAAAAGCGGTTAGAGACTATGTAAAAAAAATGATGGGACGGCTTGTGTTTCTACAATTTTTGCAGAAAAAAGGTTGGTTAGATGTTCCTGTTGACAAAGACTGGGGAGTTGGAAACAAAAATTATCTTCAAGATTTATTTAAAAACAGTAAGCACCAAGATAATTTTCTTGAAAAAGTATTAGAACCTCTTTTTTTCAAAGTATTAAACAAAGAAAGAACAAATGATATAGCTACAAATATTCCAGAAACTAACGGCAAATTTCCTTATTTAAATGGTGGTTTATTTGAAAAAGATATTGATGATGAAAGAGAGGTAGTCTTTCCTAAAAGGTACTTTAAAAATTTGATTGAATTTTTGGGAGAATATAATTTTACCATTGACGAAAATGACCCTAATGACTTAGAAATAGGTATTGATCCCGAAATGCTAGGAAAAATTTTTGAAAACCTGCTCGAAGATAATAAGGATAAAGGAGCATATTATACGCCAAAAGAAATTGTGCAATATATGTGTCAAGAATCTTTGGTTGCTTATTTGTTGGAAAGTAAAGATGACGATAAAAAAATACGCTCGTTTGTTACTACTCATAACACTGAAGATTTTACTACAGACGAAAAAAAACACCTTATCCAAAAACTAAAAGATGTAAAAATATGCGACCCAGCTATTGGCTCCGGTGCTTTTCCGATGGGAATGCTCAATGAACTTTTTGCTTGTAGAACTGCATTAGAAGGCGACACTCCAAATTTGGCTCAAATAAAACGCGAAATAATTCAAAACAATATTTACGGTGTAGATATTGAAAAAGGTGCAATTGATATTGCAAGATTGAGATTTTGGCTTGCAATAGTAGTGGATAGCGATGTACCTGAACCACTTCCCAACTTTGATTATAAATTTATGCAAGGCAATAGCTTGATAGAAAACTTTGAAGACATAGATTTAAGTAATATTTTCGAAGAACAGTCGGAAGGCAAACAAATGAAAATGATGTTTGACGAAGAAAACTATGCAATTAAACTCCTGCGAAAAAACTTAGATATCTTTTTTAATGAAACGAATCATTATAAAAAGCAATCAATCAAGAAAGAACTAAATAATAATGTCAAACAACTTATAAGAGCAAAAACAGATAAAAAAGATGTTCTAAAAAAACTTGAAAATATAGATGTTTCTGCAACTGACAAATTTTTCCTTTGGCATACTTGGTTTGCCGATGTGTTTTATCCGGCGTCAAAACAAGGTGGGTTTGATATAGTGATTGGAAATCCGCCGTATGTGGAAGCGAAAAAATTAAAACATATTGCAAGTACACTTAAAGAGTGTTTTCTAATCTATTCGGGAACAGCCGATTTAAGTATTTACTTTATTGAAAAAGGTTTAGACCTTCTGAAAAGAAATGGAGTTTTATGTTATATCACAACAAATAAATTCTTCAACACCATATATGGTGAACCTGTAAGAGAACTGTTGTCTAAGCAAAACATTAATCATATAATAAATTTTGAACAGGTTGAAGTTTTTGAAGGAATTTTAGTTTCAAGTGTAATTTTAAATATTCAAAACTGTCATTCTGAAAAAAACAATAAGTTTATTTATGAAAAATTTTACAAACTTAAGGCTAAAGAATTTAAAGTAAAGTTTTTGGAGAGGCAAAATTCATTTGGTAGTTATCGGCAAAAGTATCTTGATAAAAACGAGTGGTCTTTTGCTGATGTTTCAGAGCTACTTTTGAAAGAAAAAATTGAAAAAAATGCGATTAATTTAAAAAATATTGATGGTGTGTCTGTGTATCGTGGTGTGACAACTGGTTTCAATCCTGCCTTTATTATTTCAGATAAAAAGAGAGATGAACTTATTGAAAAAGACACTAATAATGCACAAGTAATAAAAAAATTGTTGCAAGGTAGAAATATTAGAAAATGGTATTATAATGAAAGTGATGAAAATCTAATACTTACAAGAAGAGGAATTAAAATTGCAGATTATCCAATTATAGAGAGTTATTTGCGCCAATTCTTTAACAAATTAAAACCTAAAACAAAATCAACTGAGGAAGAGGGCAGAAAGCCTGGTAATTACAAATGGTTCGAGATTTTAGATAATACAGCATACTACAAACATTTCGAAAGATCAGAAAAAATTATTTGGGGATTGACAGCTGATAAATGGGCTTTTGCATATGATGACAAACAACACTATTTGCCGAGTAATGGTTATATTTTAACATCAGAAAATGTCTCTGTTAAGTATTTATTAGGATTGTTAAACAGCAAGTTGTTACAATATTATTTTGGATTTATTGGAGTTATGACAGCTGGAGGTGCATATACATTAAAAGCAGCAACAATAGAAGCTTTACCTATTATTATATCAAACGAGCAACCAATTATTTCTCTTGTTAACAAAATTTTAAATGCCAAACAAGAAAACCCACAAGCTGACACTTCCGAATGGGAAAAAGAAATCGATCAGTTGGTATATCAGCTTTATGGACTTACGGATGAAGAAATAAAAGTGATTGAGGAAAAGTAGAGAAATTTCTCTCTAAATTAATAACGAACCTCATATTTGCTTTAACGGCATACTTGGGGCTTAAAACTTATTATATTTTATATACTTCAATTGCTTTTAACTCTCTGATATTCTAAATTCTATTTCATAATTTTTTATAAATTCTGTTTCTTCTTGTGTTAGCCCATAAAGAGGACAAATTAAATCATCAATTCTATCAATAATAGACTTTGATTTGCCAATTTTGTATTCTTTGAAGGATGCAACATTATAACTGGAATTTCCTGACGAAATTCGCTCATTGACATTTTCTTCAATATCTATCAAATACTCTTCGTATAATTTTGTAATTTCTATAATTTTCTTTGGAGTAAGTTGTTTAAACGGAATTGTAAATGATTCTATTTCATAATTTTTCCAATTTAGATTGTCTGAAAAAATCTGATAAAACCAGAATGAAAGATTACTGCTTAACACACAACCTATTACGTTTGCGATATCTTTATCGAAGTAAATTTTTCTTTCAGCAGAAGAACCTGTTGAATAATTAGTAATTACTTTATAATATCGTCCTCCTGCAAAACGATAATAGATAGGTACACCTTTTTCTCGAATAAAATCTCTAATAGGTTTATGGCGGAAAATTTTTTCAAGGATACTTTTCTCCATCTCTTCGCTTATTTTAGGTATTCTACCGTATAGTTTCAAGTTTTTTACTTCTGCAAACTTTAAATTTTCAATCAATCTCTGTAAATTAAAGCCCTTACCTTTTCGATGCATTTTAGTGGAGAAAATTTGTTCGCAAGGTGTAAGCGTTTTGACAAATTGAATAATTGAAGTATTTACAAATGCATTGTCAAAAACAGGTTGAGGTCTAACTGAGTAGGATGATAAGCGTATTGTGCGGCAATTGCTTTCTAGTAACCTATGAACACCGGTCAGAGCATCGCTTGAAGTTACCGAAATTGGCACAATGAAAATAAGATTTCCATTTTTTACAAGCAAATTATAACCCTGTTCAATGAACAGCGTATAAGTATCTATAGAACCTTTTTGTACTCCTCTAATAGTTTTTGCTGTTTTATAATTTTTGTTATAAAATTTTTTCTCACTTTCATCAAGTTTTGCACCATACGGCGGATTTCCGATTACAATGTCGAAGCCACCACCTTGTTTTGACGCCCTATTTAACAATTTCTTTTATAAAAATATTTTATTTTCAACCCAAGACTTTCGTTTGCAATTTGTTGGATAAAATAAATCCGTATAAACTAAATATCGATAAAGTGTTGAAATTGACACTTTCAAGGTTTTTGCAATTTTTTGTTTAGGCACTTCTTTTTCCAACTGCTTAACAATCCAGTTATGTTTTAGAGCACATTTAGAATTTAATCTACAACGTACACCCTTTGTACGTCCCAAAAGCACACCCTCTGCTTTCTTTCTCGCCAACGCTTCTTTTGTTCTTTGGCTTATTAAATTTCGTTCAATTTCGGCACTCAATCCAAATGCAAATGCAAGCACCTTGCTTTGTATGTCGTCGCCAAGTCGGTAGTTATCCTTTATAGTCCAAACCCTACATTCCTTGTTCATACAGATATTTAAAATTTCCATAATCATAAACAAGTTTCTTCCAAGTCTGGAAAGTTCAGCACAAATAATTAAATCATCTTTTTTTACTTTTTTAAGTAATTTGCCAAGTTCTCGCTTGTCGTAAGATTTTGTACCGCTTATAGTTTCTTCTATCCAACCGTCAATAATTAAATTTTTCTTTTCACAAAAATTATTGATTTCAAATCGTTGGTTTTCAACCGTCTGTTTATCGCTACTTACGCGAATGTATCCATAAATCATAATCGTTTTTGTTATAGAGTAATGAAAAAGAATACAAAATTGGCAAATCTAAAGCCATAATCAAACACTTTAACGATTTAATTTGTTAATCTAATCACATAAATCACACTTCTGACAAAAAAAATATTATGTCACCCCTACGGGGTTTATTTGTTGGTGTGCATTATTTTTTCTATAATAATGTCACCCCTACGGGGTTTGTTGTTAAATTCTCCTCTTTGAGAGGAGTACCCGCGCCAGCGGGGGAGGTGTGGTAATAGACTACCCCGTCAAGCTGACGCTTGCCACCCCTTCGTCCCGAAGGGGAATTTGCTCCCAGCGAAGAGTAGAAAATTCTCCTCTAGCTTCCGTCTTCTTTGCGTCCTTCGCGTAAGTCTTTGTGTTCTTTGCGGTTAAAAAATCTGTCTTCCAACTTCCGACTTCTGTCTTCCGTCTCCAAATGACCACCCCGTCAAGCTTCGCCTGCCACTCCTTCGCAGAGGGGAATTTGCAGCCCGACATTCAGAAAAGTTGTATTTTAAAAATCTTGCTAATCCTTTAATCCTATTAATCCTAGTTCAGACAATAAAAAAAACAGATTTTTTTATCTAAAATCCGCTTTTTTCTATTCTTATTTTCTTAAAAAATCATTTAGCAAATCCAATAGTTAAGGCTAATGTAGCCCAGCATTGTTCAGAAAGTTCAAGAGTCTTGCCAATTAAATCATGGTCTATCATAAGTCTTACCACACAAGCTAGTCCTTCGGAGCTACAATACAAATAAGCATTTTGTGATATAAATCCTGCATCTGCACTAGCTGTAATTTTCTTATCAAGTTCATTAACTTTATCTACTTTAGCTAAATCTGAAATAAGCAAGATATTAAGCGGAGCTTTTTGCGAGTACTCTTGTTTTCCTGCAATATGTCTTAAGTCACCAGATTTCAATAGAATTAAAGAATGTTCTTTATGATTATAATGATAAGTAGCTTCTTTTGTAATAATATACATTTCATTAGATTGCCAGTTTTTAGCAGAAGGTGCTGTTCTCTTCCCTGTCTCTACACGGTTTATTCCGAACATCGCCCAAAGTAAATCTGACAATTGTTGCATAGAAATTAATTTATCAGAAAATTCTTTAATTGATTTTCGTTCTGCCAACGCCTGCATTATCGGCATTCCACCTTTCATATTAGGTTCGGGTAATTTTATTATTTTTTCCATCTCCAATTACATTAATTTTAGATTTATATTAAATTTTAGTTCAAGATATTTTTAACATCTCACTTTTTTAACAAATATAACACTTTTATTACATATTTCAATATCAAATTGGCTTGATAAACAAAATAAATAAAAATAAAATCATTACTTATTCGTCATAAAAAATTGTAAGTAAGTATAAATTAAATAACAAATGAATATCACAATAATTAGTTCGGAATCGCGGAGCGACAAAATTGGTATTACAAAAAAAATTACTTCTGCTTTTTTAAAAGGCATTGAAGAAAAAGGTGGTAGAACTAACATTTTTTATATGAACGATTTAGATATACAAGAATGTCAAGGCTGTACAAGTGATATAAATTTCACGCCAAAAGAAGTTTGTAAAATTAACGACTCTATGCAAGATTTATATAAATTTTTCAGAGAATCTACTATTTGGGTATTCATTTTAAACTTTATTTCGCCTATAACTTACAAGAATTTTCACAACTTACTCGATAGATTAGAACCACTTTTCCAACCAAAAACAAGCCGACCGGGTAAAATTGCAACAATTATGACTTCAGATTTAGACAACCAAAAACAAGCCGATACAGCAATAAAACAAATAAAAATAACAGCAGATATTTTTGGAAAAACATTAATGACACCTATTTTACGAAAGCAATTCTCCTTGTTAGAATTTTTAGATAGAAAAAATGCATTAAAAATTGAAGAAAACAACATCTTTAAAGCATTTGAAAAATTAGGTAGTCAAGTAATTAGTTGCAATGATTTTGATGCAGAGACAGTAAAAGTTGCTTCACAAATATTTGAAGTACCTGAAAATTTTATAGAACATTACTGGAAAGTAGAATTATTTGATAAAAATAAAATACAAAAAATGTTGCCATCTTAAATGTCTATAAATATATTATAAATAAGTATCTTATAAAAAAAACGACTTTACATTCAATTCCATATTTCTAATGAATATAAAGTCGTTTTAGTATGTACACGCGGCGGGGCTCGAACCCGCGACCCTCTGATTAAGAGTCAGATGCTCTGGCCAGCTGAGCTACGCATGCACTACAAAAATACTTCTTTTTTTTTATTAATCAAACAAAAAATATTTATTCTGAAAATATTTATTTTTTTTCTCAATAAAAAGTGTTATTTTTGAAATTAAATTTTTCATAGATATTTTATTAAATTATTTTATTGTTTGAAATCTCCTGAGGGATTTTCCGCGGGAGGTTTCTCTTTTTTATTATATTTTTGGAATTTATATAATGTCAGATGTAGTTTATTTAACAAAACAAAGAATGAAAGAGATAGAAGATGAGTATCAACATCTTACGACAGTAGCAAGAAAAGAAATAGCACAAAAAATTGCAGATGCTCGCTCTCATGGCGACTTGTCTGAGAATGCAGATTATGATGCAGCTAAAGAAGAACAAGGCTTATTAGAATTAAAAATCAGTCAGTTAGGTGAATTACTTGCAAAATCTCAAATAATATCTTCTAGTGATTTTCCAACAGATAAGGTATATATTTTATCGAAAGTTACAATTAAAAATTTAGGAACTAAATCTACAGAAACTTATTCGTTGGTAAGTGCTGCTGAAGCAGATTTTGAACAAAACAAATTAGCTGTAAGTTCCCCTTTAGGAAAAGCCTTGTTAGGAAAAGTAGTTGGAGATATTGTAGAGATAACAACCCCAGCGGGAACAAACAAATTTGAAATTATAGAAATAGGAAAAATATAAAAAAGCAAACAATACTATTTAATTATATTTGCATTAAAAACTTTAAAAACGACTTTTAATAATCATATTTATAGGTCGTTTTTTACTTATTTATAATAAAACAAATAATTGCAAATAACAAAGTTTATTATTTCACAATTTTACAAAAAAAACATAGTATTTATAATATTTCTATAAAATTTCAATAAAATTTAAAAAAAACACAAATAAAGTTGTATTTAAAAATATAAATTTTGTACTTTTGTATGAAGTATTTAATGTAAACACGTCATAATTTATAAAGAATATAAATTAATATGAAAATTTTAATTACAGGAGGAGCTGGTTTTATTGCTTCTCATATAGCAGATGCTTATATAAAACTTGGACACGATGTTGTAATTATAGATAATTTAAGCACAGGTTTTGAAGAAAACATCAATCCTAAAGCAAAATTTTACAAATTAGATATTACTTCACCTGAAATCATAGAAGTATTTGAAAAAGAAAAATTTGATATTATTTCGCATCATGCTGCCCAAATGAATGTGCGTTTTTCAGTTGAAAATCCTATTATTGATTCTAATATCAATATATTAGGTAGCTTAAATCTATATGAAGCGGCAGTAAAAACAGGTGTAAAAAAAGTTATTTTTGCTTCAACAGGTGGCGCTGTTTATGGCGAAACGGATATAATTCCGACACCAGAAACAACGGAGCTCCGCCCTTGTTCACCTTATGGAATTTCAAAACTTACAAACGAAAAATTCTTATTTTATTACAATCAAGTTTACAATTTAGATTATACTATTTTAAGATATGCAAATGTTTTCGGTTCAAGACAAAATCCACAAGGTGAAGCGGGAGTGGTTGCAATATTTATCAATAAAATGCTTAGCCGCGAACAACCGATTATCAACGGCGACGGACTTTATACTCGTGATTATATTCATATTTCTGATGTAGTTGGCGCAAATATATTGTCTTTAAATGATAATAAGCCTAATATTTACAATATTGGCACAGGAATTGAGACTACAACAAATGAAATTTTTAGAATAATTAAAAATTCTATCAATGCAGATTGTTCTGAAGTCCATGGTGAAGCTAAAAAAGGCGAACAAAGACGTAGCTGTATTAGCTATAAAAAAATAAAGCAAGAACTAAATTGGGAACCTAAGGTTTCGTTAGAACAAGGCATTAAAGAAACTGTAGATTTTTTTAGAAATAAAAATCTATAAAATAATTACATTTTTATTAAATATTTTTATTATTTTGCAAAATTATTTTTATTATACATATATTTTTTTTACTAAATTAAATTATATTATAAAATGAAACTTAATACTATGTTAAAAAAAGACATCGCTTTATTATTAGTATATCAAAAAATACTACAAGTTATTATTAGTAATAATACTAAATCAAATAATCTATATTTTTTGTATTTAACATATTTTAACAACTTTTCTATAGCTTCTAAGAAGAAAAAAGATGTAGATGAATTTGATGATTTTGATGACGATGAATTTGATGATAATAACGACTTTCAAGATGACAGATATTTTGAAAATGAAGACGAAGATGAATTCAAAGACGATGAGCTATTTGAATTTGACGACGATGACTTTATTTTCAATGATGATTTTGATGATGACGAACTGTTTGAAATCGACGACGATGATGATTTTTAATTAATTTCAATACAAAAGTAAAAAATCTGTCTGTTTTATTATTTACTTATAAAACAGACAGATTTTTTTATTGCAACTACAATATAAAAGCTATTACTTGAAAAAATACACAAATGATTTTGAATATTTTTTATCCATTTCAATTTTATTTGTTCCAAGAGTTGCTTCACTAACTTCCGATACAAATGTTCCTATTGCACATATATTGGAATTGCTTACACAAAAATCTTTAATTTTTGTTTCTCCATTTGCTTCAATAATATCACAAGAGGAAACTTCCCAATTAGCATCATATTTTATAATGAACGGAAAGTATTTTTGGCGACTTATAGTTCTATTTGATGTAGATACATATTTTTTGCCATCTCCTATGTCCATATTTCCTGCAAAATTACCAATTAACACATAATTATTCCCTACTTGTTGAAATCCTGCAATCTCTACGTAACAGTTTCTAGTTTCTCCTGTTTTTGTATTTTCAATTTCCCCTTCTTGACTTACTTGTGTAATAAAGAAAGTTGTTCTTCCGTTGTTTTCAAATTTATTTAGTTCTTTCTCCCCTGCTTTATCCCATATAGCTAAGCTCTTTGAAAAGCTTCCTGTTACATATATTTTACTTTCATCTTCCGATAATGAAACCTTAAAAGCTTTGGGACGAGAATGTGCTACCGATAAATTTGACCCCATATTTGCCGCCATTACGCAATTTCCTTCAACATCATATTTTGCTAAGAAAACGCAACCATAAGCTGGAGAAGAAGTAATTCCCGTTGGCAAAGGTAAACTAGCGCCACTTAAATTTAATTTACCGCCCGAAAATTCGCCAACTATATACAAGTTAGATTCTTTATCCAACACGGCACTTTTTGCAATACTTGCACTTCCCGCGCCTTCGCTTACCGTGCCTTTTATCCATAAAGCATTTCCGTCTTTATCAAAACGAATTATAATAGCTGATGAGTAGCTGCCCGGACGATTATAAGTAATTTTATCTTGCTTAATTCTCCGGATATTTTGAGTTACTGAAGTTACAACAACAATATCCCCTGCCTGACTTACTACTAAATCAGTCTCTTCAACATTGTTAAAAGCTTCTATAGATTTTCCCCATATAAGCTCACCATTTTCATTGAACTTAGCAAGAAAAGCAAAAGCATCTTTTCCTGTTTTATGTATTGTTGTGTTGTCAATAGTTACCGACGATGTTGAAGCACCTAATACATAAATATTCCCCTCAGCATCAGTACGAACACGAATGACTGGATTATCAGCATCATCTTTCGAACCGAAAGTTTTTGCCCAAATAAATTTACCGGCAGAAATTCTTGCTAAATAGATTTTACTTCTATCTTGCGAAACTAATTTTGAAGCATCTGTAATAGAGCTCAAATTTATATCGCCCAAAACAACTTCATCTGCCTTATATTGCCCAACAATAACTAAATCACCGCTAGGTAAACTAGCTACATAACTCCCGAATGAACCTGAATTATTAACACCCTTCGTAGTAACAAGCGTAGTCCAAGTATCAGCAGACAAAAAACAACTTGCAAATAAATAAAATATACAAAACAAACAAATTGATTTAAATTTCATAGCCATAACCACCTTATATAAAAAAATTAAACAAATTTATATACAAAGATACAAAAAAAAAATTAAATAGTCTTATTTTAGTATTACTATTTGAAAAAGTTTGAAAAAAATACTATCTTTAAATGTCTTTTTTGTATATTTGTATATTCGTTCTTATTAAAGTTGAATATATCTATAAAAATGTAGAATATTAAAAATATGAAGCAAACTTTATCAATCGTGTTTTTTTTCATACTACTATCTCAACTTAAATCTGCAACTTACGTCGAAGATTTCTATTGGGAAGCAATGGAAATTACTCCTAGAGCATTTAATAGTATATACTGGTATGAAATATATTTCCTGCCTCAAAACCCTCAATATGGCTTTGTTTGCGGAGATTACGGTTCATTTGCTAAAACTACAGATGGTGGAAAAACTTGGCAAGCTAGTCAAATTACAACAGAGTACTTCCATGCCGAAAGTGTTTTTTTTGCAAATGAATACATAGGCTACGTATCCGGAGTAGAAGGTATATTCAAAACTACAGACGGTGGAAACTCTTGGAATAAATTAAAAATTCCACTTTTAGTTGATAAATCTGGGAAAAAATTACCTTATACAAATTGGGGACACTACATTATAGGACCCGATAATGTATGGTTAGTTGCCGGTGATTGTCAGAGCGGTTCGCAACAAATTGCACGCTCCCATGATGGCGGAATAACTTGGCAGGACACTGTCTTCTATGTAGACGACTCACGCCTTACCGATATTACAATTTACGATAAAAACGGACTTGGCTACGCTATAGGAAGTGGCTATATTTTTAGGACCTTAGACGGCGGTAAATTTTGGGAATTATTTGCTTCTACTCCTGTTTTTTCTTGGATTGATCCGTACATGCAGGTAAGAATTAGCTCTTCTTTTAACTGGCATGAAGATATACAAAACTATAAACAATCTTTCATCATTCCCGTTTCTATGACCTGTCCCGGTTCAACTCACGCACCTGGTGGCATAGCTTTTTCCGAAAATAATGGCAAGACTTGGAACATAAAAAACACCAAAGCTTCCATGTTCGGTACATTTATTCTTGATGAAAAAACTGGATTTGCTTGCGGAAAAGACAACGAAATTTATTATACAACTGATGCTGGAAAAACGTGGCAAGACTTTAATTGTGGAATCCCGCCAAATAGACATCTTGATGATTTATTCTTTATCAATGATACTACAGGTTTTGTTGTCGGGCAAGGAATTTACCAACTCAAAAGAAAAAACAAAGTATTAACTACATCAGGCAAATTAAATATTTGCAAAGATAAAGATAGCTATACTGTTTTAAAGGCAAACGAAAAATTTAATTATTATAACTGGTATCAAATTAAAGATAATGATACAAATTTAATCAGTACAGAAGATACTGCACATATATCAGAAGAAGGAAAATATTTTGTTGAAGGATTTGATTTTGACTGCTATAAAGTTTTTTCTAAAGTTTTAGAAGTTACATTTTTACCGGGTATTAAAGTAGAAATTAAAACCGACAAGCAAAAATACTGCTCAGGTGATACTGCTTTTGTAACATTTGAAAAGAGCGATGAAATTTTAGATTTTACATGGTATGACAACTCAAAAAAAGATACTATTCAAATTACAGAAAGCGGTAATTATTGGATAGATTTTATTGATACAAACGGTTGCAAAACGAAAATAGAATTTTCTTTAGACTTTACTAAACTAGAATCACCTAATCTAGCTGTTCGCGGGAAAAAGAAATTTTGTATAGGTGGAACAACCACTATTTTTATTGAAAATCCTGATGAATACTCTGATATAATTTGGTTTTGTAATGACAAAGAAATAGACAGAAATAAAAATGAAATCACTGCTAGAACTGAAGGCAAATACTACGTCTATGTATCAAAAAACAATGACTGTTACGCTTTTTCCGACACAGTGTTAATTGAAGTTATATATGAAAAAAACACTTTAAGTTTTGAGTTAAATGACAATCCTGTCTTCATAGATTCTGTTGCATTTCCACAAATGAGCTGCAAAGATCTAATTATAACAAACAATAGTAACAAAGAATTTGTGCTTGAAAATGTTTTATTCTTCCATAAAATTTCTTTCACTGCACCAATGACGCAATTTCCACTGAAAATACCTGCAAACAGTAAAGCAAATTTAACTATTTGCTATTCACCTCAAGCTCTGAGTTGTGAATATGATACTTTATTTTTTGATGATATTTGTTCCGAGCATTTAATAGGACTTTCGGGCTGCGGTCTTCCTCGCAAAGATAGCAGTATAATTCATTGCGGACTTCCTATAAAGATTTCTACAAAAGAAATTATTAGAAAAAATAGATTTCATACGGAAAATCCTTTTCCTAATCCTATTTTAACAAAAACCTCTATTAAGTTTATTGTTTTTATTGATAAACAAAATAATAGTCTTGATGAAAATGCGATATTTATTTCATTAAAAAATACTTTAGGCGAAAATATACCTATTGAGAAAAACATACGAATTGATGGTTACCTATATGAACAAGACGGAACATTTATAAGTGGTGAAATACAAATATCACCAAATGATGTTTCTTCAGGTGTCTATTTTCTACAAATAATGTACGCAAGTACAAACTATTTCTATAACTTAATTGTCAATTAAATGGGAAATAACATTTTCAAGTATAACGAAATTATATTGCAAAAAGCTATAGAAACTTTTTTCCAAAACAACACTCAACAATTTACAACTACTAATGGAAAGAAGTTACAGATTATCTCTATTGGTGATTTCAACCCAGATTTTGGACCTGATTTTCGCAATAGCTGCATTTATATTGACAATGAAATTAAAATAGGCGATGTTGAATTTCATAAGAAAAGTTCGGAATGGATTAAACATAATCATCATACAAATCCAAATTACAATAAAGTCATCTTACACATAATCTTACAAAACGATATAGAATTAACTGAAAAAATTAAAGTAAAATTTGATACTTTACTACTAGACGAAAAAGCTCTTTGGAACGAGCTCCACAAACCAAACACTTCAATTAAATCAAACGAAATAACACAAAGAGAATTTGCCCTATTACGCCTTTTGAAAAAAACTATAGAAACATATTATTTGTTAAAAAATAATTCTATAGAAGAAGTACTTTCTGTAAATACAAATTCTTTTTTATCAAGATATTTTCATAGACGCAGACGATATAATCTCTATAATTTAGAAGAGATACAAAATTTAACTAAGAACATAGCCAGTTCAAATTTTTCATATTTTTTAACAAACATCTACTCTAACAAAATAAATCTTTCTCAAGATGAAATTTCTAAATTATTAGCTAAATCAATTCTAAATGAAGGCAAACATTTACGAACGGAATTATTTGTTAATGTAGTCTTACCTATTTCTTTTTGCATTGCAAATAACTCACAAAAAGAAAATATATTAGATTGGTATTGGAATGCTAAAACAGTTTGCAAATACACTAGTTTATATAAATTCTTTCCTGAAGAAACTCAAACTTATATTTGGCAACAACAAGCTTTAATAGAAATTTTGAAAACTAATCAACACAAAATAAATAATGATGAGATTTACAGAAATGAATTTAATTTTTTAAAAAATATAAGAATGGCTAATTTGAATAGTCCACCATTCTATATGAAAATCAATTAGTGTTTTTTGTCTGAATTATGATTTAAAATTTCCCATTCTGTGAATTGTCGGGGCGTATTGCATACGCCCTTTTTTTATCTGAACCGCAGATTAATGTGATTATGGATTAGTAGGATTGTGCCGTAGGCACAAAATTTCGGTAAAAGAAATGTAATCTAACTCATCTCGTCCCATACGGGACGAAACATAAGCAAGTATAAGTTTTTACCGATATTTAATCCCTACGGGATTTTATAGGATATATAATTCATAGCCACACCTCCCCTGCTACCGCAGATACTCCTCTCAAGAGGAGAATTTTCCGCTCAGCGAACGACGCAAATTCCCCTTCAAAGAAGGGGTGGCAAACGAAGTTTGACGGGGTAGTCTATTAATAAAACAATTGCATTATAGAAAATTTTTATAAGATCATTTTTTCTTATTTTCGGCCGCTTTTCAAATATATTTTTTTCTAATTTTTCAATTTCTTTTAAAACAAAATTTCCACCTGAAATTATCATCGCAAGTTCTACTCTAAAACGGAAGTTAGATATATTTTGCAATAATTTCTCTCCTTTTTTCATCATTTCCCGTGTAAATACTATCAGTTCTTTCAACATTTCATTATCTTCTAACTTCACGTATTTCTGAGATATTTCTAAAGGAATATAAGAACGATTTCTTTTTAAATCAATGGACAAATCTTGCCAAAAATTTATTAGCTGCAAGCCCGAACAAATATAGTTAGATAGGATTAAATTCTCCTCGTTATATTCATTATGAAGTCGCAAAAGTAACTCGCCTATAGGATTAGCAGAATTATCGCAGTAATCAAGCACATCTTGAAATGTTTTGTAAGGTGTGAAATTAATATCACTTTTAAATGCGATTATTAATTTTTCAAACGTTTTTTTCGGGATATTAAATGTATGTATAGTTTCTCTTAACGCAAAGAAAATAGGATTAGTTACTGTTGCATCTTTATTATCATATATCCAATTTAATGAAGAGTTAAATTCGTCTAATACCTGCAACGCTATTTCTTTAGTTTTTATTTTTGATAATTCATCTGCAATATCATCAGCTATTCTTGCAAAGGCATAAATTGAAAAAAAATGTTTTCTCAATTTTTTAGATATTAAAATTGAGCCTACAGGAAAATTTTCATAATGTCCGAGTGCTATTTTTTTACAAAAATCAAAAGCTTCATCTATGCCCTTTACCGCAAAAATTCCGCCGCTGATTTTAGCTAGCTCCTCTAATTGATTTTTTTCTATAACCATATTTAACTAAAGACCTTATCCCAATCTTTCCATACTGCTTCATAGCCATGTTGTTTGATTGCTGCTTCCAATTCACTAGCTTCGCGATTATCATTAACTTCAAATTGTTCTAATTCAGTTACACAGCTAGCATATCCGCCCGGCTCAGTTTTAGAACCTGCACTCATTGAAGTAACTCCTAAAGTCATCATATTATCTCTAAAGTTTTGACTTTCACGCGTTGATAAAGAAATTTCAACATCTTCATCAAAAATACGAAAAGCCCATATAAGTTGTGCTAATTCCTTTTCAGACACTGGGTTAGGTGGTAGAAATTGCCCTTCGTATGGTCGCATTCTTGGGAAAGACAAAGAGTATTTTGTTTTCCAAAATCTTTTTTGCAAAAATCTTAAATGTAGAGCCATAAAAAATGCTTCAACTCGCCAATTTTCTAAGCCTAACAACGCTCCTAAACCTATACGATAGATACCTGCTTCTCCCAGACGTTCTGGCGTAGCTAGTCGATAAGCAAAATCACGTTTCTTTCCTTTAAGATGATAAAAAGGATATTTTTCTTGATTATAAGTTTCTTGATAAATATAAACAGAATTCAAACCTGCCGCAATAAGTCGTTTATATTCTTCTACTTCAAGAGGTTGAATTTCTGCTGAAATTGATGCAAAGCTAGGTTTAATTAATTTAATAGCATTTTCTAAATAATCAACTCCTACTTTTTTGCTTGCCTCCCCTGTTACCAACAAAATATGTTCGTATCCCATTTGTTTTATTGCAGTTACTTCTTGTAGGATTTGCTCATCGCTAAGAATTATTCTTTTAATTTTATTAGTATGATTAAAACCGCAGTAAACACATTGATTAGTACAAACATTTGATAAATATAGAGGTAGATATAATTGTATTGTTTTGCCAAAACGTCGTTGAGTTCTTTCTTTACTTTTTTTAGCAAAAATTTCTAAATAATTTTCTCCTGCTTTTGAAACTAATGCTAAGAAATCTTGTTCAGAAATTACTTCTTTTTCAAGAACTTTTTCAACATCTTGCGGAGTTATTTTATCAATTTTTTCTCCAATTTCGTCCCAATTAAACTTTGATAATATTTCTAAAAAATTCATTGTATCTCTAATTATAAAAATAAGTTATAAAGATAATACTTTTACTTTTTTTCCAATACTGTTACTACTTCAATATGATAAGTATGTGGAAACATATCCACAGGAAAGACTTCTTTTATATTGTAATCTTCTGCAAGAATCATTAAATCTCTTGCTTGTGTAGTTGGATTACAGCTAACATAAACTATTTTTTTAGGTGCTATTTTTAATAAATTTAGAATTAGATTTTTATTTATTCCACTGCGTGGCGGATCTAATATCACAACATCAGGTATTTTCAATGAGTTAAGTAAGCTATCTATTTCTTTACGATGTAAATCAGCTACATAAAATTCAGCATTATTTATATTATTAAATTTAGCATTTTTCTTGGCATCTAAAATAGAAGTTTCAACTAATTCAACGCCATAAATTTCTTTACATTTTTTAGACATAGGCAAAGTTATAGAGCCCGTTCCACAATATAAATCCCACACTATATCATTTTCATTTAACTTAGCAGAATTACAAATCAAATTAATAAATTTATCTAATTGATAAGAATTTGTTTGAAAAAAAGAAAATGGCGAAATTCTATAATCAATCCCTAAAATACTTTCAGTAATAAATTCCTTGCCACCAATATAAACAATTTCGCCTACGTTCACAGAATTATTAGGGTTAACTGCATGTACAATAGAAATAA
The DNA here is from genome assembly GCA_012518115.1 of Ignavibacteria bacterium. Lineage (GTDB taxonomy): Bacteria > Bacteroidota > Ignavibacteria > Kapaibacteriales > UBA2268 > JAAYTD01. Next base: position 34,559 of record JAAYTD010000002.1, read on the forward strand.
TATTTGGAAAATCTTCTTGAAATTGTTTTTTATACCAATCTAAAAATTTTGTATCTTCTTGTGTCGCAGGTGGATTTGTTACTAAAATAGCCATAGTTTCATTGTTTTTCAATGAATTACGCAAACATAATCCTTTTAAAAAACCTTCATTTTTATGTGTATTTAATACGCTTATGTCTAATTCTTTAGCTTTTCTGCGTACTGCATCTAAAATTTCATTCCATTCTATAGGTTGAATTTTACATTCTTGAATATCAATAACTTTATCATAACGCCCGGGAACATGAAGCCCTAAAGCAAAATTTTTATCAAAGTTATCCCCTGTATTTATTTCTTCCGTTGTTAGCCAGCGAGAAGCTGAAAAAGAAAAGTCCATTTTATTACGATAATGTAAATTTTGCTCTGCGGGCATAACATCATTATATTCCTTGACTTCCAATTTACCAATTCTTTCATAAGCATCAATAACTTGCTTTTTTTTCCATTCAAGTTGTTTTTGATAAGTCAAGCATTGCCAGCTACACCCTCCACAATTACCGAAGTATTTACAAAATGGTTCTATCCTATCTTCTGATTTTTTAAGTATATTTTTTATACTAGCTTCTATATATGTCTTATGTTTTTTACGTAATTGTGCTATAACAACATCGCCCGGCAAACCACCTTTTACAAAATAAACCTGTCCATCTTTCCTAGCTATAGATATTCCTTCAAAACCTAGGCTTTCAATTTCTAATTCCAACAACACTTCTTTTTTATTCATAATAACTCTTTATTAAAATTAAAGTTACATCATTTTTAATATAGAAACTCTTACAAATATCTCTATAATTAATAATAAAACAGAGACTAACAATATATAATAAGTTAAATATATTTCTTTATTTTCTATAGTAACATTATGTTCGTTTTTTTCAAGTTTATCTATTTCTGTATAAACTTTCTCAATATCTTTTAATGAGCTCGCTTGAAAATAAGTTCCATTTGTTTCTTGAGAAATAGTTTCTAACATCTGCGTACTTTCAACTACTTCTTGATTATTATCTTTTATATATTTCCTTTTTCCAATAAATATTGAATAAATTTTGATATTATAAAATTTAGCTGCATCAACCGCTTCTTCAGGCGTAATTTCGTTAATGTTATTAAAGCCGTCAGTTAATAAAATAATAATCTTGGTTTTATTTTTTGAAAGCTTTAATCGTGAAACAGCGCTAGCAATCCCGCAACCAATAGCAGTTCCATCAGCTAATCTATTTGTCCTTAATTTACTAATATTTTCTATAACTGAACTATGTTGCAATGACAAAGGATTCATAGCTATACTTTCCCCTGCAAAAGCTATAAGTGCAATTCTATCATTCTCACGTTTTTTTACAAATTCAATAGCTGCTACTTTAGTTGCTTCAAGTCTATTTTTAACACTACGAGTTTTTTGCATAAAGCCATCAATTTCTTCCAACATAGATTGAGAAACATCTAAACAAATCGCAATATCAATTCCTTCTACGTAAGTATCTTTATTTTTTACAGTTATAACCGGTTGCATAAGAGAAATTATTAGCATTACAACTATTATGCTCCTCAGAAAAAAACTGAAATATACAAAATAAATCTTCTTACTGTTTTTATCTATATTAGCGCTAACTATTGGAATTACAAATTCTTGCTCATTTTTTTTATGATTTTTTATATAAAAAAAAAGTATTGGCAAAAATATACCTAGCAATATAAAGTAAGGCGTTTGAAATTCTAACATTTATAATATAAGCACAAGATTTATTTACGAGATACAACTGTAGCTGAAGCTTGTGCTGTCGGCGTTACTATAATTTCACGTAAATCTACATGTGGAGGTCTTGTTGCGACAAATAAAGCAATGTCTGCTACATCTTTTCCCGTCAGTGGCTCTAATCCGTTATAAACATTTTTCGCTCTTTCGGCATCACCATGAAAACGCACAAGAGAAAATTCTGTTTCCACCATTCCCGGATCGATAGAAGTAACACGAATATTGGTGCCATTTAAATCCATTCCCATACCTTTAGATATGGCATTTACAGCGTGCTTTGTCGCACAATACACACTTCCGCCCGGATAAACTTCATGTCCAGCTATTGAACCTATATTGATTATAGTGCCGTAGTTTTGCTTGATTAACATAGGCATAATAACTTTTGAAACATATAGCAATCCTTTTACATTCGTATCTATCATTTCCTCCCAATCATCTAATTTCCCCTCTTGTATTTTTTCTATACCTAGCGCTTTACCAGCATTATTTATAAGAACATCTATTTTTTGAAACTCTACAGGCAAATTTTCAAATTCATACTTTACCTGTTCGTAATTTCTTACATCCATTTGAATTGTATGAATATTCACATTGTAAGATTTTTTTAGAGCTTCAGCATTCTTTTGAAGTTTTTCTATTCTACGCGCAGTTAAAACTAAATTTGCTCCATTTTGAGCAAAAACTTCCGCACAAGCTGCTCCTATACCTGCAGAAGCACCTGTTATAACAACATTTTTACCTTTCATAATTATTCCTTAAATGATTTATACAATATGATTAAAAAGTCAAAATTAATGTATTTTTTCTAAAAAAACACTATATTATACTATAAAATCTACAATAATTTAATTTTTTATGGTATTTATTTTCTCAATATTTGCTATATTTCATCCGAAACTAGTTAGGAATATTATATATTTTTAATAATTTATGAAATTATTTATCCAAAGAATTTTTATTTTACTTGCTTTCTTTGCTATATATCCAACTATCTTATTGTCTCAACAAGACTTACTTAAATTTATTGAAAATCGTGGACAATGGGAAAAAGAAGTAAAATATCTGCTAAAAACAAAATCTTTTAATGCGTGGATTACAGATTCAGCATTAATTTATGATTATTATTCATTAGATTTCAATAAAGATAATAAAAGCATTGACAAAGTTAAAGGTAATGTTATTTCAATGCACATTTTAGGAACAAATTCTAAAAGTAAATTTACTCCTACCAAAAAGCAAACAACAACTTTTAACTATTTTATTGGAAACGATCAAAATAAATGGAAATCAAATGTATCTATTTATCAAGAAGTTCTTGTTGAAAACATTTACGATAAGATTAATTTACGTTACTACTTAGATAAAGATTTCCCCGAACATTTACGCTATGATTTTGAAGTCAAAGAAAATGCCGACTTAACACAAATAGAGTTCAATATAAAAGGTGCCGACAGTGTAGCTATTAATGAAAACAATGAGTTAATTATCATAACACAAGAAAACACTTTTTCTCACAAGAATATTTATGCTTATCAAAGTATTGACAATATCAATAAACAAGTACCATGTTATTTTTTGCGAAAAGACAATGGTGCAATTGGATTTAAAGTAGATGATTACGATAAGTCTTATCCCTTGATTATTGATCCCTTAATTTATTCCATTTTAATTGGTAGTATTAATGCGGATTATGCTTATTCTATAGCTGTAGATACTTTAGATGCAGCATATATTACAGGTGAAACCTATTCACCACGTTTCCCAATAACTTCAGGAGCTTATGAGTCGTATTTCAACCAAAACTATAGTCAGCATGGTAGTATTGATTGCTTTGTTGCTAAAATTTCTCCTGATGGCAAACAGCTTCTACATTCTACTTTTATTGGTGGAAGTAAAAGAGAGCGCGCAAATCACATAGCATTGGATTCAGAGCAAAATATTGTTATCGTTGGTGAGACGGAATCGGCAGATACTATTTCGCCACATACAGGTTTTCCATTAAAAAGCAGCAATCCTAATTTTGCAAAATATAATGGTGGCTGGGATGTTTTTATAGCTAAATTCAATAATTCTTGTAGTGAGTTAATTTTTTCTATATTGCTTGGGTCTGATCTTTATGATATTTCAGGAGCTCTAGCTATTGATTCATTAGATAGAATTTATGTTGCTGGTCAAACACAAGCTTCTTCTTCAAAACAATTTCCAACAACTACAGGCGCTTATTCGCAAACTTATCAAGGCGGAAATAATGATGCTTTTATTTCCGTTATTAATCAAAGTGGTAATGAGCTGCTTTATTCTACTCTTTTTGGTGGAACGAAAGAAGAAGCACCTACCGCTATTCTTATAGATTCTTATAAAAACATTTGCATTGTCGGCAACACAACTTCTTCAAATTTGCCGATAACTCCTAATAGTTATCAGCAGTTACATCGTGGTAAAACAGATATTTTTTGTACAAAATTTGATTCTACGTTAACAAATATTCTTTACTCAACTTTTATTGGCGGAAGTGATGACGATATTGTTAAAGATGCAAGTATTGATAATCTTAATCAAATCTATTGCACAGGTTATGCAATATCAAACAACTTCCCTACTACTAACGGTGCATATTGTACTCAATCTAGCGATTCCACAGATATTATAGTTTTCAAATTGAATTCAACTTTTTCGGACTTACTTTTTTCTACAACAATTACTTCAAATTCACATAGTTACGCTACAGGAATAGCGCTTGATAGCAATAAAAATATACATATATCTGGCTATACAAAATCAAATGATTTCCCTACTACTGCAGATGCTTTTTTTATAGACTATTCCAAATATGGCGACATAGTTTATGTCGTTTTTGATTCATCTGGCACACATTTAAATTATTCAAGTTATATTGGTGGGAAAAATTATGACTATTCCTATGGAATTGCTTTAGATAAAGCAGGTTCTGCATATCTTGTAGGAACAACAACTTCAAATCAAGATTTTCCACACTCTAGAATTTTTACTGATACTTTAGTTATAAACAATCAAATTCGTACTTTAGATAGCTATGATGCAGTAGTGTTCAAAGCAACGGACAAACCTTATCCCGGTGAGATGGAAACAAATATCAATAGTTTTGGAAACGAATTTTGTCCGGGAACTTCGCAGCTTATACGGATTTTTACACCACATTCTTTTTATTTACCCGGAAATATTTTTTCAGTACAACTTTCAGATTCAGCAGGTACTTTTAACTCACCGACAATAATAGGAACGGTAGAAGCTACGGCAACTACAGATGTAAGTATTCAATTTCCCAAAAACTTACCTAAAAGTGAAAAATACAGAATTCGTGTAGTTTCCTCTAGACCTCGCTCAATAAGTAATGACAACGGACAAGATATTAAAATTAGAGATAGCTTCTTGCATTTAGAAAGTATTGACACAACGAAAGGATTTTGCACGGAGGAAAACGTCCAGCTTGTCGTTTTGAAAAATAATTGTTTTGAAAAAAATAATAAATTTCAAGTTGAACTATCTGATGAAAACGGCAATTTCAGTCAGCCGACTATTATAGCAGAAAAAGATATAGACAAAAACATAGATACAGTAATTGTTGAAATACCTCAGATTACTAAAAGTGGTGATTATAAAATCAGAATATCCTCTACTAATCCAAAAATAACATCTGAAGAAAGAAGTATTAAATTATTTAAGCCTGAAATTAATATTGTAACAGATCAAAATTTAGTATTTTGCGCTAATGAAGTTTTTGAACTTAATTTTTCTGCTAACCACTGTTTTAAATCTGACAACAATTTTTATCTTATACTTTCTAACGAAAATGGTAATTTTGATAATCCTAATGAAATTGATACAATTGGTGTAGCTAGTAACGAAGCGCTAGAAGATTCAATTCCTTCAATTATTTGTAAAATTCCCGAAGACATTATTAGTAGCGAAAATTATAAAATAAAACTACTAGCTACGAGCCCTTTAACTGAAATAATTTCAACAACAAAAATAGAGCTCGGCACCCCTAAAGTATTTGTAACTAAATTAATAAACAAACAGTTTTGCAAAGGCTTTACTTTTGATATTGAAATTGAGGCAAACGACTGTTTTGAGCAAAACAATAAGTTTACTTTCTTCTTGAAAATTGGTGAAGACTGGCAAAAGATCGGCGAAAGTATAGAAAATAATAATGCTAAAATATCAATTCCCGATATACAAGAAATTGAACAAGGAAAATATCTAATGAAAATATCTTCATCTGCTCCAACAACTGAAACCGAAGATTTTACAATTGAAATAGCTACTCCATATATTCAAATTGAAGAAATATCTCCTAATATTATTTGTGCTGGCAGAATAGTACAGCTAAAATACTCATCTAATAAATGCTTTCTCGGAAACGATATTTTTCATATTGAATTATCCGATGAAAAAGGTGAGTTCAAAAATCCTGTAAAAAAAATAGGAAGTTTCACATTTAGCACAACAGATACTGTTGTTTCCGTTACCATTCCCGATAATTTAAGCGCTAGTGATTATAAAATCCGTTTGAGATCGGAAAAACTTACTTCTAAAGAATTCTCAATAAAAATTGAAAAAGCAAAAGTTGATTTAGATTTTGAAATATCGGATACAAAAGTTTTCTGTACAGGAACGGAAATACAACTTGATTATACTGCAAATGGTTGTTTTAATTTTGACAATGTTTTCACTTTTGAAATTTCTGATGAAAAAGGTGAATTTAATCTTTCAAAACCTATAATTGTTGGCGAAGTTATATCTTCCAAAAGCGGTTCTTTAATTATTACAATACCGAATACTCTTGCACCAAGCGATAAATACAAATTAAAAGTTACTTCTTCTTCACCAAAGAACACTTTCATTTTTGATAAGTATTTAAGTTTAGAAACTCCAAGAATAGAAATAGATTCACTGAAAAATTTACAGATTTGTATAAATACAGAAAAAAAAGGTGGAAAATCTGTTTTAAATTCAGAAATTCCTATAAAAATACCATTTTTCGCAAGCGATTGTTTTGACAGCACAACAAAATTTATTTTGCAACTAGCTGCAAATAATGATTTTACGCAAGCTATGAACATAGATACTTGCAATTGGAATGAACGTTTTTTTGAATGTTTTTTCCCAAATGATTTAGAGGACTTACCGTATAGAATGCGTGTAATTTCTACTAATCCTAAAGTTGCAAGCAAAGATAACGGAGTTGATATTAAGTTTGCTAAACCCGACATCCAATTTGCTAACTTCGTTCCTATATCTGTTTGTAAAAACGCATCAACTAAATTTGAATATTTAAGTACAATTTGCTTTAATGAAGATAATACTTTTTATTTAGAAATATCTGATAACACAGGAAATTTCTCTTTATCTCGAATAATTGCTCACAGTTCAGCGCTTGGTGAAGGTGTTTTCACTGCCGTTTTACCTGAAGATGTTCCAGCGGGCAATAGCTATAAATTGAGAATTCGTAGTACTTCACCTGCGAAAATTTTTGATAACGATAATTTACTTTTTATTGTCTCTGAACCAGAAATTTTAACAGGTAATTTGCATCGCACTGCTCTATCTCGCAATGATACAATTTATGTTCCATTCAACACGAATTGTTTAGAAAAAAATGAAACAGCTTTTATCGTGCAACTTTCCGACCCGTTTGGTAATTTCCGTTATCCTTTAGAGATAGGAAAAAGAACTGGTTGGGAAACGGAAGGCACAATACTAGCTAAAATTTCACAAAAAGCAAATAACGGTTCTAAATACAGAGTGCGAGTTATTTCAACGGATCCTAAGTTAATTATTGGAAATGACAATCAAAAAAATATTTCTATTTACGGTGATGTCGCACTCGAAGAAGAATTGAATAAATTGGAGATATTTCCTAATCCATTTACAGATAAAATAACTGTTAAAATAAATTCTAATGAATTGTTTAATTATGATGAATTTAGTATAGAATTACAAGATTATCTTGGCAACACAATAGAACGTTTGGAAGCTATAGATAATTTGAGTTGCACAATTTCTACAAAACATTTAACTGCAGGCGTATATTTTTTAACAGTTTCCTCTCGTGATTTTATAAAAAAATACAAGCTTCTACGAATTAATTAAAATGAAAATCGAAAAAATAAATGAAGTAGGAAATATTGAATTATTTTTACTATATTTGTGAATATAATTTTTAGAAAAAATAATAATCAAAGGAATAATTACAATGAATACTCATAATGCTGATGTTGTTGTTATAGGTGCTGGACCGGGCGGATATGTTGCTGCGGTTCGTTGTTCTCAACTTGGATTAAAAACTATTTGTGTTGAAAGAGAACATCTTGGAGGTATATGTTTGAATTGGGGTTGCATCCCTACTAAAGCCTTACTTCGTAGTGCAGAATATATGCATTTTTTAAAAAAGCCTGATGAATTCGGTTTTACTATTCCAAATTACGATGTAGATTTCGGTAAAGTTGTAGAACGAAGTCGCACCGTATCAAGCAGAATGTCGCAAGGCATAGCTTTCCTATTTAAAAAATATAAGGTTGAAAGTATTAGCGGACATGGCACAATCACTTCCAAAAATACTATTGAAGTTAAAGACGCTGATGGAAAAATAACGGACAAAATTGAAACAAAAAATATAATCATAGCTACAGGCTCTAGACCTAGAATGTTTCCGGGTATAGAAGTTGACCGCGAAAAAGTTATAACAAGTCGCGAAGCAATGATTCAAAAGCAAATACCAAAATCTTTAGTTGTAATGGGAGCGGGCGCTATCGGCGTAGAGTTCGCTTATTTTTACAATGCTTTTGGAACTCAAGTAACAATAGTAGAAATGCAAGACCGCATTTTACCTATAGAAGATGCTGATATATCTAGAGAATTAGAAAGAAATTACCGTAAAGAAAAAATTAGAATTCTAACTAAAACACGAGTTATTTCGGCAAAAACTGTTGGAGATCAAGTAGAAGTTGTAGTACAAAAACAAGACGGGACAGAAGAAACATTAGTTGCTGATTTAGCACTCAATGCTATTGGAATTCAAGCAAATATAGAAAATATAGGATTAGAAAATATTGGTATCCACATTGAACGCGGTTTCTTACCTGTCGGCAAAGATTTACGCACAAACGTTCCTAACGTTTTTGCTATTGGTGATATAGCAGGAGCTCCTTGGCTTGCTCATAAAGCTAGTGCCGAAGGCGTTGCTGTTGCAGAAATTATTGCAGGAAATAATAATAAATTTGTTGATTATAAAAACATTCCGGGCTGCACTTATTGCCAACCGCAAGTAGCTTCTGTCGGAATAAGTGAAGCAAAAGCAAAAGAACTTGGATTTGACGTAAAAATCGGGAAATTTCCTTTTACAGCTTGCGGAAAGGCACATGCTATCGGCGAGGCACGCGGTTTTGTAAAATTAGTATTTGATGCAAAAACAGATCTACTTTTAGGAGCTCATTTAATAGGACCTGAAGTTACTGAACTTTTAGGCGAATTATCGCTAGCAAAAGCTAACAACTTAACAGCTAGACAAATTGTTGATACTATACATGCTCATCCAACATTAAGTGAATCTGTTATGGAAGCAGCAGCTCAAGCATTAAATGAAACAGTTAATTTATAAAAAATAATTAGTTAACAAATCAATTGTTTCTGAAACTTTTATTTATATAAACAGTACAGTAGTATCGCTTTATTTTTGATAATTTTTTAATTTTATAAATAATTTTTATGAGGATATTCAATGAGAAACTTCTTCCTATTGATATTTTTTAATTTAATTTTAATAGTTGCTAGCACTAATTTAGAGTTAAATGCTCAAGTTGAATCAAATCGTTTAGCAGTTGGTGGTCATTATAATGGAACAAAATACTGGGGTGAACTATCTGATAATCAATTTTGGATGGGTGGTGATCTTTTTGTACGTTGGAACATAACAGAATTTCTTTCTCTTCATGGAACATTCGGCGTTAATCAAATTAGAATGAAAACTGATGCGATAAAAAAAGATTATCCTGATTATTTCGACAAATACTATCCTGAAGGAGTTGGTCTGCAAGATTACTTTTCTAACAGATTGATTACTGCTGATTTAATGGCAGCTATACATATCTTCCCTAGCGAAGGTTTTGTTCCATATTTATTTGGTGGAATTGGCTACTTAAATCATGATCCTAAAGCCGACAAAACGGGCAGTGCAAATAATAGCACTAAAAATATATTTGATGCTGGAAAAGAAAAAGAACGTAACGGAATTTCTTTCCCTGTAGGTTTAGGAATAGAGTTCTATCTAACTGACGATTTAGTAATGAACATCAAGGGTACTTATAGAATTTTGACAACAGATTACATTGACGACATTCCTGACGAAGCTGCTGGCAATGGTTTTGGCTGGAAAAACTCTAATGCTCCTGAACCAACTAGAGTTGGAAAAAATGGTGTTGACAAACTTCTAACTTTTGGACTTGGATTTTCATACTATATCTTTGGCGAAACTGATTACGATAAAGATGGACTTTCAAACTCGCTTGAAAAAACATTAGGCACAGATCCTTTAAATCCTGATACTGACGGAGATGGAATAACGGACGGTGATGAGTATTATAAATATAAAACTGATCCGTTAAATCCTGATACTGACGGAGACGGAATAAATGATTATGATGAAATTTTTAAATATAAAACTGATCCAAACAGAGCAGATTCAGATAATGACGGATTAAACGATTACGATGAAATTTTCCGCCACAAAACTGATCCTTTGAATCACGATACTGACGGAGACGGAGTAACAGACGGTGACGAAGTAAATATTTATAAAACGAACCCATTGGTTGCCGATACTGACGGAGACGGAATAAATGATTACGACGAAATTTTCAAATATAAAACAAATCCGTTATTAGAAGACACTGATCAAGACGGAATAAATGATTACGATGAAATTTTCAAATATAAAACTGACCCGCTCAATAAAGATACTGATGATGACGGATTATCTGACGGTGATGAGATAAATAAATATAAAACTGATCCGCTCAATAAAGATACTGATGGTGACGGATTATCTGACGGTGATGAGATAAATAAATATAAAACTGACCCGCTTAATAAAGATACTGATAATGACGGATTAACTGACGGAGAAGAAGTAAATATATACAAAACAAACCCATTAGATCCTGATACCGATAAAGATAAATTAACAGATGGGCATGAAGTTAACGTAACAAAAACAAATCCATTAGATCCTGATACTGATAAAGATGCAATTATTGACGGCGAAGATGATTGTCCGTTAACACCAGGTGTTGTAAGTGATGAACCGGGTAAAAATGGTTGTCCAGCTGTCGTAAAAGTTGGAACGAAAATGGATTTCCCTGACATCTTATTTGTTGTAGGTAAAGCTGAATTTAACTTTGAAGAGCCAGCAACAGCATTAAATCTTGCTAAACTTCTTCAATATGTTAACCAATGTGATAGTTTACAAGTAAAGATAGAAGGACACTCCTCATCAGAAGGAAACGCTAAAAGAAATCAAACACTTTCTGAACAAAGAGCTAAAAAAGTTATTGAGTGGTTACTTATGCAAGGCGTTCTTCCAAGTAAAATTGTAGGCGGAGTTGGATACGGTTCTTCTCAACCAAAAGTACAAGAGCCAACAAAGAAAGAAGCTCGTAATATGACTAAAGAAGAAATTGAAAATATACGTAAACAAAACAGAAGGATTACTGTTGAAGTTGTAAGAACTTGTGGTGATATTTAAGTCATTTTACACTTCTTAATTAAAAACACAAAAACTCACTTGAAGTAAAAATTCAAGTGAGTTTTTTCAAATTATTATTTTTAATCATTTTTTTTTATTATATTGCACTTCTAATTTTATTAATTTTAAAATTTTATAAATTTTTTATTCAAAAAGAGGTATGAACATGCGCTATATCAACTTTTTACTGATAACATTATTATCTTTTTTCTCTCATATTGCTATAGCAGAAACTAATATGAAAATATTTGAATTGCAAACAAAAGACGGAATTCAAAAAATCCAGATTCAAGAAAGAAATGAAGTATTTCTTCCACAAGAAATAATATCAATATCTAATGCAGACATTAAATTTAACGATAAATACACTCGTTCTCTTTCGCAAGTACGTAAAAATAATGGACGATTTGTCAATATAGGTGCTGTTGATGAAAATACTGATATTGAAACAGTTTGCCGTAACTTTTTAGAGAAAAATTACGATCAATTATCTATTGATCACAACAATTTACAATTGAAGAAAGCAGAATTTGCAGGTAATCGCTGGTATGTTATATTTAATCAAATACATAATGGTATTTCAGTAAAATCTTCTTCTGTACGTTTTACTATAGCTAAAAATGGAAATATCCAAACTTTTGAAGCTACCTATTTTGATGACATTACTTTATCTGCCGATAAACCTTCTGTATCAACTTTAGAATGTAAAAAAGCTGCTATTATAGGCTTACCGTCTTCGGAAGAAAATTATAATTTCAAGAGACTAAACAATGATAGCCCAGTTATAGTTCCATATTTATTAAATGGCAAATACTCCTATCGCTTAGCTTATGAATATGAAGTTACGAATATGATTGAATTTTATACTGCTCTTGTTGATGCTAAAACAGGCGCGCTTTTATCACGTTACAATCATACAAATGAAGCTTTTGCTAAGGGTGATGTTTATAATAACCCTAATGCCCCATTAGTTAATTCACCTATAGGAAATGCTACATTTTCAATAGCTGGCAAAAATTATATAAGTAATAGAAATGGCAGTATAGATTTACCTGCTGGATCTGCAAACAAACAGTTTACAACTAATTTGTCGGGGAAATTTGCTAAGATGTACACTACAGATAAATTAGCAAAAGACGGAAGTACACAAATAAAACCGTATTCTTTTACTGGAACAGTTAATGATGACGGTATAAATATGATAGGTAAGACAGATAATTTTGATGAAGTTGTAAGAACTTTATATTACCACACAAACTTTATTCATGATTATATAACAAATATTGATGGACAATTTAATGCATATTTAACAGAATTTCCCTGCATTGTAGAACTTTTACCTGCAAGTAGTTTGGAAAAAATTACTGGAATTACTTTTAATGCTTTTTCAAGTGGCGACAAATCAATATCTTTTTATGCTGCTAACCATAATATTATATTAATAGGACGACTTCCTTCTGTTATATACCATGAATATGGACATTCCATAAATTATGTAATGTATTCTAATTGGAGTAAACATGGTAGAATGATAAGTTCAACATGTAATGAAGCACTTGCTGATATTACTGCTGCTTTTGCTCTTGATAGCCCTGATATATTTGAAAATGCTGTAGCTCCTGGTTACGAACAATATTTATCTCGATATAATTTAACAAGAAATCTTGATAATGATTATACCTATCCTGAAATATTAATTCACGAATGTCATCACGATAGTCAAGTTTTATCTGGAGCATTATGGGATTTACGTAAAGCTATAGGCATAGAAATGGCAGAATTAATTGTACATTTTGCACGTCGTGAAGCTCCTGACGCTTTTACATTAGATGCAGCGTTAGCAAATTGGTTTGAAGCAGTTGTAAAAGCTGCTGATGGTGGCATGGGCGAATTCCTATATTTTGATGAAATTTTGCAAGCTTTTGATAGACATAAAATCGGTTTCAATTTGTTAGCAAAAACTCGTTTTGAACATAAAGGAACAGACGATAGTGAAGATTTAATATCACTTCCTATCGTTGCACAATTGCCTGAACTCTATATGCCAAAACAAGTTGAAGAAGTTTTTGTAAATTACTATACAAATTGGGACAGTGAAGTACAAACAATAGCTTTGACAAAAAATGGTGATACATATGAAGGAAAATTACCTAAACCGGATAAAGTAACACGATATTACTATTATTTTACAATGAAAAATCCTTATAACGGAGAGTTAATAAGAAGTCCAAGAAATCATATTGCATTTGTAGGTTATAAAAAACTCTATGAAAACAATTGTGAAACTATAGCAAATTGGGAAGTAACTAATGAAAATAACACTGAAAGAGGTTGGATAAACAAAGAACCTACTTATGCTTTTGTTAGTTCACCAGAAGCTTTATTAAGCCCCATAGTAGATCATACAACTGGACAAGGAAAATGTTGGAGAACCGGATATGAAGTAGTAAATTATGCTATAAAAACTTTACATAGTACATCAACACTAACGTCACCTACTATTACATTTTCAGGTGAATATCCTATATTTTCATATTACTACTATTTATTGAATACAAATACTTATAGTGGTTCATTAAAAATTGAATTTAGTTTTGATAATGGACAAACTTGGGTGTTAGCTAAAGAATACAGTAAACAAGTACATTTCCCTGAAGCTTGGACATGGAAACGTGATTTTATTCATATAAGAAAATTTGCAGGTGAAAATCCAAATTATAGTAATATGAAAGTAAGATTTGTAGCTTTCGGCAACTCAACCTCAGGATATTTTACATTCTTTGTTGATGATATCGCTATATATAATACTGATACACCCGGTAGCATTGATGTTGATAAAATTGTAAATAATATTACTATTTCACCAAATCCTGCATCTTATGAAGCTGAATTGAAGTTTAACAGAGAATTAATAAATCCTGAAATTAATGTAATAGATGCTCTTGGAAATATCATTTACAGCATTAAAACAGATGGTAATTATTCAACTTTCCCATTAAATGTAAATAATCTTGAATCAGGTGTTTATTTCTTACAAATTAATTCGGGCAAAACTACTTTACAAACTAATTTAACTGTTGTTAAATAAGTATAAATCTTTTATAAGTTAATAAATTAGGGCTGTTTCCATTTTTCGGAATACAGCCTTTTTTTTGCTTGACTTTGCCGTTAGACTGACGAAGTAGTTATTTTGTTGTCTGAACTATAACTTATATGATTAGCGTGATCTTGAAATTCCCTTCCCAGAAGGGGCAGGCGAAGCCTGACGGGATAGTCAACAAACCACACCTCCCCTGCTACGCAGATACTCCTCTCAAGAGGAGAATTTTCCGCTCAGCGAAGTTGTCAAATTAGTATAACAATTTAGAGATAAAAAACTGTTTTTGATAAAAAATGTAACATTAATTTTAATTTATTTTTTTAATTCGTATTATTTCTGTATTTTTTAAACAGCTGAAATTAATCAACCAAATTAATAATAACTATGGAGATTTTCTTATGAATATGAAAAATTTAATCAATCGTATGTTAATGCCTTTGGCATTATTTATTTTACTTTCTTATGCTGCATTTGCCAAACCTATCAGTTTAGAAGAAGCAAAAGAAATAGCTATGCAGCATAATTTGCAGATAAACAAATACTCAATTGAACTGCAAGATCCTTCAGCATATAAATTGATAGCTTCTTCGCATGATGTTTTTAGTAAAGCTACTAAAAATCCTACATTCTATATTTACAATTTCCCACAAAAAGGCTGGGTTATTGTTGCGGGCGATGATATTGCACGTCCTATTTTAGCATACTCAAAAGAAGGTAGCTATAGCTTAGAAAATCTTAACGATAACGCTAAATACTGGTTAGAAATATATGATAGTGCTATTTCAGAAGCTATAAAACAAGGAGTTTCGCAGTCAGAAAAGATAGCTAACGAATGGCTAATGGCAAGAAATCCTAAAAAAAGAATTTCTTTATTAGATGAAGTTGTACCGGCATTAATAAAAACAAAATGGGGACAATACTCACCTTATAATAATTTATGTCCTTATGACGAAAAAGCGAACAACCGAACAGTTACAGGTTGTGTAGCAACAACAATGGCACAAATAATGAAGTACTGGAGTTTTCCTGTAAGTGGAAGAGGAGAAAAAACATATACTGATAATAAATACGGCGAACTATATGCTGATTTTGCAAATACAACCTATGATTGGGATAATATGACAAACGAATACAATCAAAATTCAACAGATGAACAAAAAACAGCAGTAGCTACTCTTATGTATCATTGTGGAATTGCTTTATCAATGCGTTATGGAGTAGCAGGTAGTAGTTCTATTAACGGACACATCGCAAGTTCTTTAAAAAGTTATTTTATGTATGATACTGATACAATAATTACCCGTTCTAATTATGATGACAATACTTGGGCAGATATATTAAAGGAAAACTTAGATAATAGTCAGCCTATAGCATATGGAGGAAGAAACAGAAATTTTGGTTCCCATTCTTTTATTTGTGACGGTTATGATACTGATGGTAGATTCCATTTCAATTTAGGCTGGAATGGTAATTCTAATGGATATTATTATATAGATAGTATTAGCACATTAAAATTTAATTTATCGCAAGAGGCTGTTATTAATATAAAACCTATTAAAGAATTAAACTCACAAGTATCTTTGCTCAACCCATTAGAACTTAAACAAGAAATTGTTTATCAAAATAGTACTGTAAAAATAGATGCAAACATAGTAAATAACAAAGTAGAAAGTTTTTCGGGCAGCATATCATTACGCTTATTTGATGCTGAAGATAATTTTTTAATGAATATCGCCGAGCAAAAAATAGATAATTTAGAAGTTAATAATCCAACAGAAGTAACATTTGAAACTAATCCTTTATTTAATACATCTGTCGGTAACTACTATGTTAAATTATATTATAAGCATGATATATCACATAATTGGTTACTTTCTTCGGGCAATAATAAATTAGAGATTAATGTTCAAAAAGCTTTAAGTTCAGAAAGTCAACTTTCTTTATACTCATCACCTATTCTTGAAGCATATAAAATTGATAAAGAAAAAGTAAGTAATATTAAAGCTACTGCAAGTTTTATAAATACCAGTGAAGAAGATTTTACAGGTGTTATTTCAGCCTCAATTTATGATGAAAAAGGTACTATAATTAAAGAGCTAGCTAGTTATAATGTAACGGAAGCTATTGCTCCCAGTGATCATATTGAAAATATAGAATTTTCCAACACTATTTTAGATTTAGATTGTGGTATTTATTTTATTGGATTTAGGAGTAAATATGAAGGCGGAGAATTTGCTCTTATTAACACAAATAATTTTATTTCATTTGTTAAATTTGAAATAGTTCCACCTGAATTAATAACAGATTTACAATTAAAAAAATGGATAAAATTTAATATACACAAATTACCTGAAGTTGTTGTAAATGAAGATGGTGGAATATATAATACTACAGAAAATTTAGAAGCGTTAGCAAAAATAGAGAATTTAAACTGCACTAATTCCGAGCTTATTAGCATAGATGAATTAATTAGACATATGCTGAATTTGAAGATATTAGAATGTAACAATAATTCTTTGATTGAATTAGATTTAAGCAAAAATATAGAACTAACTACATTACAATGTAATAATAATCAAATAAATAACTTAGATTTAAGTAAAAATATAGAACTAATTACATTACAATGTAATAATAATCAAATAAATAACTTAAATGTAAGCAAAAATATAGAACTAATACAATTAATTTGTTTTAAAAATCAATTAACTAACTTAGATTTAAGTAAAAATATAAATTTAACATCTTTATCTTGTTATGAAAACCAATTAACTAACTTAGATCTAAGCAAGAACATAGAACTGACGTACTTAACTTGCTTTGATAATCAATTGATTAACTTAGATTTAAGTAAAAATACAGAGTTAGAAAGATTGTATTGTACAAATAATTCACTAGTTAACTTAGATTTAAGTAAAAATATAGAGTTATATAGTTTGTATTGTGATGAAAATCAACTAACTAACTTAGATCTGACTAAAAATATAAGGTTGAGTGAATTGGTTTGTAAGGACAACATTCTTAATAGCTTAAATATTAGCCCACTACTAGATTTAGTGGTACTAAACTGTTGTAATCAAGCAGAAGGTTTTATTCTATATCTAACTAATAAACAAAAAAACATATTTAATGAATACCATTATTGCGATGCTATTCTTAAAGAAAAAGACGGTAGTATTTGTGAAATAGAATGGTTAGATATTTATCCTAATCCTACTGCGGGTAAGTTTTTTATTGATAGTAAATTCTTTGCTGGTGAAATAAAAATATTAAATTTAGCAGGTAAAATTTTATATAGAGAAACACTTAGCGCTGAAAAAACAGAAATTGATATTTCAAATCTGCCTGCAGGAGTATATTTTGTAATAACAAAAGGAAAGATAGGAAAAGTTGTAAAAAATTAGTAGAAAATAATTTCATAAATATACCTTTGGAGAAATAAAAATGATTAAGCTTTTTAGTAATCGTGTACTAATGCCTTTGGCATTATTTATTTTACTTTCTTATGCTGCATTTGCCAAACCTATCAGTTTAGAAGAAGCAAAAGAGATAGCTATGCAGCATAATTTGCAGATGAACAAATACTCTATTGAACTGCAAGATCCTTCAGCATATAAATTAATAGCTTCTTCACATGATATTTTCAGCAAAGCTACTCAAAATCCTACTTTTTATATTTATAATTTCCCACAAAAAGGCTGGGTTATTGTTGCGGGCGATGATATAGCACGCCCTATTTTAGCATACTCAAAAGAAGATAGCTATGGCTTAGAAAATCTTCCTGATGCTGCTAAGTATTGGTTAGAAATATATGATAGTGCCATTTCAGAAGCTATAAAACAAGGAGTTTCGCAGTCAGAAAAGATAGCTAATGAATGGCTGTTGGCAAGAAATCCTAAAAAAAGAAATTCTTTATTAGCTGAAGTTGTGCCGCCACTAATAAAAACAAAATGGGGACAAAAAGCACCTTATAATAATTTATGTCCTTTTGATGAAGAGGTGATAGGACGAACACTTACAGGTTGTGTAGCAACAACAATGGCACAAATAATGAAGTATTGGAATTTTCCTAAAAACGGAAAAGGGGAAAAAACTTATACTCATCCTAAATACGGTAAACTATCTGCTGATTTTGAAAACACAACTTATGATTGGGATAACATGACAAATGAATACATTTACAATTCAACCAAAGAACAAAGAAAAGCAGTAGCTACTCTTATGTATCATTGTGGAGTTGCTTCAGAAATGTATTATGGAGTAGAAGCCAGTGGTACTCATGAATTTTACATAGTAAGTTCTTTGAAAACTTATTTTATGTATGATCCCGCTATTAGAAGAATGAAACGTTCTAATTACAACGACAATACTTGGACAGATATGTTAAAGGAAAACTTAGATAATGATCAACCTATGGCATATTCAGGAGGAGATGCTTCTTCTGGTCATTCTTTTATTTGTGATGGTTATGATACTGACGGCAGATTTCATTTTAATTTTGGTTGGGATGGTATGGGTAATGGATATTATTATATTAATAATGTTACTCTCAATTCTGATGATTATAGTTTAATGCAATATGCTATTATCAACATAAAACCTCTTGAGAATTTTAATGCACAAATATCTTTACTCAAACCATTAGAACTTAAACAAGAAGTTGTTTATCAAAACAGTAGTGTAAAAATAAATGCAAATATAGTAAACAATGAATCAGAAAGTTTTTCGGGTAGAATATCATTACGTTTGTTTGATGCAAAAAATAATTTTTTAATGACTATTGCTGAACAAAAAATAGATAATTTAGAGATTAATAAACCAACAGAAATACCATTTGAAACTAATCCTTTATTTAACACATCTGTCGGTAAATACTATATTAAATTATATTATAAAAATGATATATCATACAAATGGTTGCTTGCTTCGGGTGATAATAAATTAGAGATTGACATTCAAAAAGCTTTAAGTTCAGAAAATAAACTTTCTTTATACTCATCACCTATTCTTTCGGCATATAAAATTGATAAAGAAAAAGAAAGTAATCTTAAAACTACTGCAAGTTTTATAAATACCAGTGAAGAAGATTTTAAGGGTATTATTTCAGCCTCAATTTATGATGAAAAAGGAACTATAATTAAAGAACTAGCTAGTTATAATGTTACGGAAGCACTTGCTCCTAATACTTATATTAAAGATATAGAGTTTTCTAATGCGATTTCAGATTTAGATTATGGCACTTATTTTATTGGATTTAGAAGTAAAGATGAGGGAGGAGAATTTGCTCTTGTTAATACAAATAATTTTATTTCATTTGTTAAATTTGAAATAGTTCCACCTGATTTAATCACCGATTCACAATTAAAAAAATGGATCAAATCTAATAAAGGTCAATTATCTGAAGTTATTATAAATAACGATGGTGGAATAGATAGTACTACAACAAACTTAGAAGCATTAGCAAAAATAGAAGAGCTAGGATGCTCTTCTTTCGAGCTTATTAGTATAAATGAATTAATTAGACATATGCCGAATTTGAATACGTTAATATGTAATAATAATTCTTTAATTGAATTGGATTTAAGTAAAAATATAGAACTAACGTACTTAGATTGTTCTGAAAATCAATTGATGAATTTAGATGTAAGCAAAAATATAAAATTAATTGAATTGGATTGTTATGATAATCGACTAAATGAATTAGATTTAAGTAAAAATATAGAATTAACGCACTTAGATTGTTCTGAAAATCAATTGAGTAATTTAGATGTAAGCAAAAATATAAAATTAATTGAATTGGATTGTTATGATAATCAACTAAATGAATTAACTATAAGTAATAACATAGAATTAGAATTTTTGGATTGTCATGCTAATCAATTGACTAATTTAGATATGAGCAAAAACATAATATTAGAAAAATTGTATTGTTGGAGTAATCAATTAATTGACTTAGATGTAAGCAAAAATATAGAACTAATGTTGTTAGATTGTTCTGAAAATCAATTGACTAATTTGGACATAAGCAAGAACATAATATTAGATTCCTTATATTGTTCTAAAAATAAAATAAATAATTTAGACCTTACAAACAATATAAATTTAATAAATCTAGATTGTTCTGAAAATCAATTGACTAATTTAGATATAAGCAAAAACATAATATTAGAAAAATTGTATTGTTGGAGTAATCAACTAAATAACTTGAATGTTACTAAAAATATAAATTTAACATTTCTACTTTGTTTTGAAAATCAATTAAGTAACTTAGATCTTATAAATAACATAAACTTAACATTTCTACTTTGTTCTGGAAACCAATTAAACAACTTAGATCTAAGTAAAAATATCAATATAGAAATATTAGAATGTTCTAAAAATCAAATAAATAATTTAGACCTTACAAATAATATAAATTTAATGTCCTTAGGTTGTTCTGGAAACCAATTAAGTAACTTAGACCTTAAAAATAATATGAATTTAATTGGAATAGTTTGTTCTGATAATCAACTAAGTAGCTTGGATGTTAGTCCGTTAACAAATTTATGGGTACTAAACTGTTGTAATCAAGCCGAAGGGTTTATTCTGTACTTGACTGATGCACAAAAAGGCACATTTACTGAGGAAAACTATTGCAATGCTATACTTAAAGAAAAAGACGGTAGTATTTGCGAAATAGAATGGTTAGATATTTATCCTAACCCTACTGCAGATAAATTTTCTATCGAAAGTAAATTCTTTGCTGATGAAATAAAAATATTAAATTTAGCAGGTGAAGTTTTATATAAAGCAACACTTAATTCTGAAAAAACAGAAATTGATATTTCAAATCTGCCGGCGGGAGTATATCTAGTAATAACAAAAGGAAGAATAGGAAAAGTTGTTAAAAATTAACAATGAAATAATTTTTACTTAATTTTCACTTTCTATAAACTGCTTATTGATTTCTTCAGTAAGCAGTTTTTTTTATTGACTGCTCCGTCAAGCTAGCGCCTGCCACCCTTCGTACCAAAGAGGAATTTGCTAACTTCGCAGAACGGAAATTCTCCTCTTTGAGAGGAGTACCCGCGAAGCGGGCGAGGTGTGGTTATGAATTATTTATCCTCAAAAATCCCGTAGGGATTAAATATCGGTAAAAACTTATACTTGCTTATGTTTCGTCCCGTACGGGACGAGATGAGTAAGATTACATTTCTTTTACCAAAATTTTGTGCCTACGGCACAATCCTGTTAATCCCGGTTCAGACAATTATTGACTACCTCGTCAAGCTAGTGCTTGCCACCCCTTCGTCCCGAAGTGGAATTTTAAATCACAGTTCAGACAAAAAAAGGGCGTATGCAATACGCCCCAACAATTCAAGGAAATAGAATTTTAAAAATACAATAAAAAACTAACTAAAAGTTAAATTTAACTATTTATTTTCATTCATAAATTCGTTCATAAATTTAACTAATGCTTCAACCCATTCAATAGGACAAGAGTTGTAAATAGAAGCACGCAATCCACCTACATCACGGTGTCCTTTAAGGTTAGCCATATTATATTTTGCTCTTGCTTCTTTAACAAATTTCTCTTCTAACTCTGTATCGCCAGTTCTTATTCTAAAAGTAACGTTCATCAAAGATCTATCTTCTTTTGCTGTTACAGCAGGAACATAGAAACCATTACTTGCATCCATAGCATCATAAAGAACATTTGCTTTCTTGATGTTTTTCTGCTCAAGACCTTCCAAACCTTGTTTCATAATCCATTTGAAAGTTTGACCAACAACATATATTGGCAAGCAAGGCGGTGTGTTGAACATAGATCCAGCTTTAACATGTACTTTATAATCCAACATTGAAGGGAATTTATCAAGTTTCCTTTGAGCGTTTTCAAGGAGAGATTTTTTCATAACAATTAAAGTTACACCAGCAGGACCGATATTTTTTTGAGCTCCTGCATAAATTACAGAATATTTGCTATAATCACGACGAGTAGCAAATAAATCTGATGACATATCAGCTAAAAGTGGAACTTTTACATTTTCAGGGTCTTTTGCCCAAGCAGTACCATAAATTGTGTTGTTTGTAGTAATGTGCAAATAGTCTGCATCACTATCAACAGTAAAGTTCTTAGGAATATAATTGTAATTTTTATCTTTTGAAGAAGCAATAACATTTACTTCACCAACTTTTTCAGCTTCTCTAATAGCTTTTGTTGACCAAACTCCTGTATCAATATAATTAGCTTTTTTGTTTAAAAAGTTAAAAGGTAACATATAAAATTGCATACTAGCGCCACCGCCAAGAAACAATACTACATATTCTTCAGGTGATAATCCCATAAGTTTCAAACAATCAGCCTGCGCTTCTTTAATAACTGCATCATATTCTTTAGAACGATGACTCATTTCCATTATGGACATTCCAAGTCCGTTAAAATCATAAACAGCTTCACGAGTTGCTTCCAAAACTTCTACTGGCAACACAGCTGGTCCTGCACTAAAATTAAATGCTCTTGACATAAAAATAAACTCCTGTCTTTATATTAATTAAATTGTGTAAATAAAAAAACTAATTCTATTTTTGTTTACCTAACTTATTTGTAAATAAATATTAAAATTTAAAATTAACATTAAATTTTGTAAATAACAAACAATAATTACTAACAATAATTTTTTACTGTCTTTTCATACACTCAAATATGCTTTTTATATAAAATATTGATTATAATAATAAAATAGAAAATATCGATTTATTTATATTCTCTTGTTAATAAATTAATAAAAAAATATTATATTAGATAACAATATATTGTAAAAAAAGTAAAGTAAAAAATATTATGTTTTTTAAAGCAAAGAAATTATTAATATTAACTCCAATTTTATTTCTATTGTCCATATTAATTACTGAAGCACAGCAAACAAATGACAAAGGAAATACTAGCTCTGAAGTAAAAATTCCTTCTTATTTTTGGGGCGCTTATGCACATTTTAACTATAATGTTCATTCAGCGAATTTTAATCAGTTATCCTCAGATTATGTGGGATGCTGTCCAGTCTATGAGTCGGCGAGAGGCAGCAAATTTTCGGTAGGAGCATTATTTGAAAAGAAATTGCCTAACGTATTAGAAGAATTTCTTATCGGCGTTAGATTAGGTTATGCTGATATGAGTGCTGATTTTGCTGAATTAGAAAACATAGGAAATATAGAATTACGTGAAACAACTGCTCCTTTTGAAACGAAAAAAATTATAAATGCAGAAGCAACTCATTTTCTTAAATCTAAATTAAGTGCTTTAAGTTTAAATATTTATGCTGCTGATAAATTTTTTGCAGGTTTTACTGGCTCAATAGGACTGAACTTTAACTTTTTGTTAAAAAATTCATTTAATCAATATGAAGAGCTAACTAATCCTAGCTATGTAGTTTTTTCTGGCGGTGAATATGACGGACAAAGAGTAAGAAATGTATATCCTGAAGCAGAAATACCAAATGTCAATAAGTTTCAATACGGTTTATCTTTAGGACTTGGCTACGAATTACCTATAGGAAAAAACTCTTTTCTAACTCCTGAAATTCGTTATAACTTTTTCTTTACAAATGTTGCTGCTGTTAATTGGAAACCTAACTATCTGCAATTAGGTATGGCAATTAAGTTCCCAATTTATAAATCAGAAACAATAGAAAAAATTTATCAACGCGATACTATTATAGAGAAAAGTTTTCATCTTGAAAAAGAATATGTTGAACTTATTGAAACTATCGAAGAAGATAATGTAATCTTTGAAAAATATAAATACTATAAAAAAGCCGATGCACGATTAGATATAAATCTTACTGCATTTGGAATTGATACAAATGGAGTAAAACAAGAAAATCCAAAAATCATTATAGAAGAATTCTACATGACCGAAAGCTTCCCTATTTTGCCGAATATATATTTTCCTGATGGCAGTGCCGAACTAGCTAGGACTAGAATGGTTTTACTTTCAGAAAATCAAGCAAATGATTTCAATGAAGAAAATATGGAAATGGATGCTTTAGATGTATATCATAATTTACTAAATATATTTGGAAAAAGACTGCGAGAAAATCCTAATATCAAAATTACAATAGCAGGATATTCAAGCGGAGAAGGAAAAGATAACAAAGATCCTAACATAGCTAATAAGCGCGCTCAAGCAGTCAAAAGTTACTTTACAGATGTTTGGGAAATTCCTGACTCTCAATTACAAGTTGAAACTCGTTCAATTCCTCAAAATTTACAAATGAGAAATGCAGATATAACTGCTGAAAATTCAAAAGTTGAACTAATTCCTTCTAATGGATTTGAAAAATCTTTACCACTATATATGCCTGTAAAATTATCATATATTGAAAAGAAATCAAATCCGCCTCTTGTTGAATTTAATATCGACATTCAAGCAGAAGCAAGTTTAGATAACTATACACTTACTCTTCTTCAAGATGAGGAAAAAATTAGAGAAATTAATGGTACTACTCAAGATGAAAATCTAAAAATACAATGGCAAATCGAAGACACTCCTTTGCCTATTACAGAGAAACCTGTTATAGCTACTTTGAAAGCTAAAGATTTAACCGGACAAGAAAAAACAGTACAAAAAGAATTAAATATTGAACAAGTTACTGTTAAGAAAAAGAAAGAAAGAATTGAAAAAGATTGGAAAATTGATAAATACTCTTTAGTTCTATTTGACTATGATAAGTCTGATATTTCATATGTAGATAAAGAAATTCTTAAAGAAATAAAATCAAATATAGAACCTAATTCAGAAGTAAGAATAATTATTTCTGGGTTTGCAGATAGAACAGGAGATGTTCAATATAATAAAAATTTAGCACAACGTCGCTGTGAAGAAGTATCTAAGATTCTAGATGTAAAAAATGCTAAATTAAAATCTATAGGTAGTAGTAAGTTAATCTTAGATAACGACTTACCCGAAGGACGTGCGCTTTCACGAACAGTCCAAATTGAAGTTAGAACACCTCTGAAATAAAAATAACAAAACCGTTTCTTATGCTTGAAACGGTTTTTTTTTTGATATATTAAAAAAAAATAACATTTTTTAGAAAAAAAATTATTATATTATAGACGTTTGCTAAGTAACAATAAAAATAGATTACTAAAATGAAACGAGCTCCACTTCTTATATTATTTTTTATATTCAGTTTTTTTGCTTCATCTAAGGTGCAAGCAGAGTACTGGCGTAAGATAGAAAATTTACCCAAAGAAGCACGAAACGTTCAATGGTTAGATGTTTTCTTCTTAAATTCTAACTATGGCTGGATTTGCGGACGAAGCTATAATGACAATTTTGGACGTGTTTTAAGAACAGTTAATGGTGGAGCGACTTGGCAAGTAAGTCTCGTTGCAGGTTGGTTTTTAGAAAGCGTTCATTTCGTTGATACTCAGAATGGTTTTTGTTCGGGACCAAGTGGTGTGTTTAAGTCAACAGATGGTGGGGTTACTTGGCAACCTGTTTCTTATTTGAACTCACTTGTTGCTAGTTACAGCATTGATACTTGGGGCTGTTTTATGTTGAATACCGACACTATTTATGTTGCTGGCGGCGGCTGTTTACCTCCGAGTACAACATCTTTAGATGACCATCGTATAATTTGGCGTTCAACTGATGGTGGTGTTAATTGGACACCGACTTCCCTTTCTAATATCCCTCTTGAAGGTTCTACAGATTATTTTTCGGGCTTAACAGATGTAATGGTTTATCCAAACGGATTGGGCTATGCTTCAAGTAGCGGATTAATATGGAAAACAAATAATTTTGGAGATACTTGGGAACTAGCTTCACGATCGGGACAAAATTTATCTTGGCAAGAAGAAATAACAAATTATCCGGGTACAAATTCCGTTTTAGTTCCATTTTCTGGTATTGATTGTGCTGGTGGCTTAGTTAATGTCGGTGGAATGCGTTTTTCAACAGATATAACAAACCCAATGGGCTGGCGTGAAACAGTAACTTCAGGACCTATGTACGGTTCTTTTCTTTTAGGACCGGCGGAAGGTTGGGCTTGCGGTACAGGGCGTGGAATTTTTTATACAAACGATGGCGGTATTTCATGGGCTTTGAAAAATTGTGGAATACAAGCTGGCGATAATTTAGATGATATATTCTTTATAACTCCTGAAAATGGTTGGGTTGTTGGTGACAATATTTATAGACTTGCTCCTTCTGAACTGTTTGTATCTAAAGAT
Organism: Ignavibacteria bacterium; assembly: GCA_012518115.1. GTDB lineage: Bacteria > Bacteroidota > Ignavibacteria > Kapaibacteriales > UBA2268 > JAAYTD01. Next base: position 61,454 of record JAAYTD010000002.1, read on the forward strand.
ACTGTTGATTTTGGCGATAGCTGTACTGCTCAAAATTTATATGATACATTATTTGTACAAAATATGAATTTCAACAGATCTATACTTGATATTTCTATTTTACAAAATAGTCCGTATTTTACCATACTAGCTCCAGAATATCTATATTTTCCTGTTCCTGCTTGTCATGTAACAAGAATTATCGTCAAATACTCTCCTAAAAGCTTTGGTGAACATAATTTTTCAATAGTTGTTAAAATGACTCCAGATAATGAAAATATAACTCATAGCGATACTGTTTTTTACAAAGGTGCTTTAAAAGAATTTACTGCTTGGGCAGAACAAGATACTATTGATTTCGGCGATGTTCCTGTTAAAACAAGCCGTTACAGAAACTTAAATTGGTATTCAAAAGAAACTGATACTATCTTAAAATACCGCTGTAGCGTCAATAATCTTAATATTACTGACGTAACTATGAAAAAACCTTTTGTTATTACGAACGACGAAGCTAGCTCTATGCAGTTCAAAATATCACCACAAGATACTGGAGTAACTTATGTTTCTTACACTTTCATTTTTAGCACTTGCGATGAGGAAAGAACAGTTGTTCTAAAAGTTCGCGGTATTTCGCCAATTATAAATACTAATGATTACGAAGACATATCTATAAGTTGTATAAATGACACAACTATTAAAATTCCTATATATAATTCTGGAAATGCAAGTTTAGAAATTTATAGTATCAATTTAGTAGATTCGGCAGGTTTATTTTCACAAGATTTAGCTTCAAAAGCTCATATTTTAGGATTTACAAGCCAGAAAACTTTACCACTTTCTATAGAAGCTCTAAAATCTGACACCTTACTTTTAAGATTAACTTCTACAGAAATAGATACATTAAAAGGAAATATTGTCATTGTAAACAATGATAATAAAAGACCTAGTTCTATTCACCCTAACACAGTAAAATTTACTGCAATTTTCTATAAAACACTTTTAGATAAAGATACAATAAACATTGACTTTGGAAATGTATGTGTCGGCTCAAGTGCTTTAGAAACAAGAGAATTAACAAATTTAAGTAATCTTACTGTATCATTTAAAAATGTAAAGCAAGAAAACAATATATTTGAAATAATAGAAGCTCCGAAAAATGCTAACTTTAAACAAAAAGTTCACTATAAAGTTAGATTTTCACCAAACAAGATAGGAAGATTTAATGATACAATTGAAGTAGATGTTTCACCTTGTAACACTAAATTAGTACTAATACTTAAAGGTTGTGGTGTTTTGAATAATGTTGAAATAGAACCAGAAAAAATTACAGATAAACTCAATATTAATATTGCTAAAAATTATGAAGTTGCAGTTAAATCAAATTCTATACAAGATATTAAAATAAGCGAAGCAAAAATAGTCCCGATTTTGCCTGAAACCGAAATTAGTTTTATAACGGATTTTCCATTAAATTTAATTTCTAAGCACACTGAAAAAATAGAACTTACAATTGAATCAAATTCAGAAATTCATTATTCGGGAAATTTAATACTTTATTTAGAAAGTGAATGTCTTGACACTATCTATGTCCCTATTGATATTGAATTTATAAATAATAATTTAGAATATACAGATACAAAAGGCGATATTGCTTATAAGTTTAATCATAATTTAACTTGTGAAAATACAAAATCTTACGATACAATTTTTGTTTCAAACACACAAGCTTATACTTTTGAAGAAGTAAAATTTGATAAAAACACTCCTGAATACAATATAATTTCACTTCCTAATTTACCGATGAAAGTAGAAGCTGAAAGTAAAATTCAAATTGTTACTTCTTTTGAAGCAAAATTTGAAGGTAACTTCTCTAACTCTCTTATTTTTAAAATGCTTGATAGCGCTACTCAAGAAACACGATTTGACACAATTTATTTTCACAATGAATATCGCAGAAGTAACATTACTTTGCTTGATACAATTTTAGATTTTGGTTTAGTTGAAACTTGTGATTTACCTAAAACTTTATATATACGTTTTCGCAATTCGGGAACTCTATCAGATACTTTGTATTTTGATAGAGATGTTTTACCTAACTATTATAAAATTAATGTAAATAGTTTAACTATCTTGCCAGAAACAAAAGATTCTGTTGAAGTTCAATTTTATCCCGAACTTGTAGAAAGTTTACCAAACAAATCTTTTATACCACTAAAAATCAGAAGTACAGTTTGTCCGAAAAACTTTACAACAAATATAAAATCTCATACTAACTCTATTGAACTTAAAATAGAAAATAAAAACTTAGATTTTGGTGAAGTTTGGATAAATACTAAAGAAACTATAGACTTAGAAATTCAAAATACAAGTTTATTTGATATTGAAATAGTTGAAATAAAATTAGAACCTGACAATAATTTTTCTATTGATGCTACATTACCACTAGCTATAAAAAGTCAAAGTTCCATTAAAATACCTGTATCTTTTATAGCTGACAAATCAGATTTTTATACAGCAAAAGTTTTCTTAAGTGCTAAACGTAGTTGCAACTTAAATGATACTTTGAATTTAGCTGCTTCTGTACCTGTTGAAAAGTATTTTGCTACATTAAAATTTGATTCAACATCTGCTCTGCCGGGTAAACATACAACGATTTCTGCATTTATAGTTTCCCCAGTAACCGAGCTATTGGCTAAAGAAATTAATTTTACAATTGATATGAACAATTATCTTTTCTTTCCTAAAAAGATGTTTTTAATAGATAAAAACATTAAAGAAGAAATTGAATTTAATTTTAGTTTAGCTGATGGAATAAGTAGTAAAATTTCTGAAGAACACGCAAATTCTATTTTAAGTACAAAAGGTAAGTTTTTAGAAATAGAAGGTTTAGCTCTTTTATATAATCCAAATTCAACAAAAATTTCATTTAAAAATTTTGATATAACAACAGATAAATTATATGAAATTACTCAAGAAAATGGTGAGTTTAAGCTATCCGATTACTGTGGAAATTCAGTTGGTTTATACGGTAGAATTAATTTCTTAGCTGAAATTACTCCAAATTACAGCAATGTAATTTCGGATAATTTTGATATTAATTTTTCAGCAACGCAAAATAGTTTTGTTAATATAAAAATAATGGACTTGACAGGTAAATGCGTATTTTTTAAGACCTTATCTCTTAAAAAAGGCGAAAACAACTTCACATTTCCTATGGACAAAATATCTACAGGAACTTATAATTTACAAATCAATAATGCGTTTTATCTTATTGTTTCTGATAAGTTATTAATAGTCAAATAAATGTTAATTATATTGTCTAAACTGTGATTTGTGTGATTTTGAGATGTTTTTAAAATTCCCCTTCGGCACGAAGGGGTGGCAGGCGAAGCCTGACGGGGTAGTCAAATTCAAAATGGTATTGTTTTCAATTACATTCCCGAGCTACCAAATCCACCAGCGCCGCGCTCAGTTTCTTCAAGTTCTGCGGTTTCTTTCCATTCTACTTTTTCGTATTTTGCAACAACTATTTGTGCTATTCGTTCTCCCCTATTTATAACAAAATCTTTTTTACTGAAATTTGCTAAAATAACTTTAATTTCGCCACGATAATCGCTGTCTATTGTGCCGGGCGAATTTAGAGCAAATATACCGTTTTTTGCAGCTAGTCCACTCCTTGAACGCACTTGACATTCAAATCCCGGTGGCAAAGCTATAGCCAAATTAGTCGGTAGCAAACAAACCGCACCAGCAGCAATTTTTTGTGGCTCTGCAATTGCAGCATATAAATCCATTCCTGCTGAACCTTCTGTTTGATATTGAGGCAATGGTAAGTCTTCAAATTCTTTAGAAATACGCTTTACTTCTACTACTAATTTCATTTTCTCAAGCCTTATTATTTTCTATTTGTTACTTTTACACAAATATACATTTTTTTGCTCTTATTATAAAGAAATTCAAAAAAAAATGTTATTTTTAAATTTATTATTTTAATAACCTATAAATTTATTTGAATGTCAAAACTTAAAACTCCTAAAAATTCTAAATCGTTATCATTGTTCTGTGCAAAACTTGCAGCTGAAAAACTTGCAGAAAATATAATCATACTTGATTTAACCGATATAGAAACAGCTCCCACAGATTTTTTTGTAATATGTAGCTGTACTTCAGAACCTCAACTGCGAGCTGTAACTGAAAATATTATGGAAAAATCAAAAAAAGCCAATTTAGACAGACCACGCACAGAAGGTGAATTAGGAGCAGAATGGGTTTTAATTGACTACTTTGACGTTGTTGTCCACATTATGCTTGCAGAAATTAGAAGTTTTTATAATATTGAAAAACTTTGGGCAGATGCTGTGTTTTACAAATTTAACTACAAAACTTCAAGATTAAACAAAGCTAATCAAACGGAAATTTTAAATATTATTAATAAATACAAACTTTAAAACTTATATTTACAAATCAGGCATACAAAAAAATGACTAATTCTTATCTTACAACAATATTTCTTAATGCTTTAGAAAAAATGCAAGTTAAGCATGAATATAATTTGATTTTTGATATTCCACGCAACAAAGATCATGGTGATCTATATACCAATATTGCTATGCAACTTGCTAAACCATTAAAAAAATCTCCACAAGTAATAGCTAATGAAATTATTACTAACTTACAATATGACAAAGAGTTAATAAGTGAGATTTCTGTTGCAGGTGCAGGATTTATTAATATCAAGTTTACAAATAACTATTATCAAAAGCAGTTATATCAAATTTATTCAGAAGGTTCTAAATACGGTTACACTGATTTAAATGCAGGGAAAAAAGTCAATGTTGAATATGTTAGCGCTAATCCTACGGGGCTATTACATCTTGGACATGGTCGCAATGCTGCAATTGGTGATACACTTGCAAATCTTTATAAATGGACAGGTTGGGAAGTAACTCGCGAATACTATTTTAACAATGCGGGCAACCAAATGATGAACTTGACTAGTTCCATTTATGCACGCTATATGCAGCTAGCTAGTGATCCCGATTTCCCTTTTCCTGAAGACGGTTATCACGGTTCATACGTTATTACAATTGCTGAAGAACTCTTGCAAAAATATTCGCAAGAATTAATAAATGGCACGGAAAAAGATTTAGAAATTATTAGAAAATTTGGTGAGAATTGGTGCTTTGATAAAATCAAAAAAACTCTCGCAAGAATGAATATTTTTCAAGATGTTTTTTATAATGAAGATTCTCTTTATAAAGATGGTAAAATTGAAGCTGTATTGAAGGAACTTAAAGAAAAGAATTTGAGTTATGAGAAAGAAGGAGCTACATGGCTTGCGTTCTCAAAACTTGGCTTGGAAGATGATCGAGTTATCGTAAAATCAACAGGTGAACCAACTTATCGCTTACCGGATATCGCTTATCATCGTGAAAAATTAAATCGTGGCTATGATTTAGTTGTAGATTTATTTGGTGCTGACCACATTGCAACAGTTCCTGATGTGCTTGCGGGCGTTCGCGCTTTAGGACTTGATGATAGTAAAATTAAAGTTATTATTCACCAATTTGTAACACTTATGGAAAATGGCGAACAAGTAAAAATGTCAAAACGGACAGGAAAAAGTTATACGCTAGATGATTTACTTGATGATGTTGGTGCTGATGTTGTTCGCTATTTTTTAATTATGCGTGGCGTAAATACGCATTTGGAATTTGATTTATCTATCGCAAGAGAACAGAGCGACAAAAACCCTGTTTTTTATTTGCAATATGCTTATGCAAGAATATGTTCCATATTGGAAAAAGTAGCGGCTGAGGGCAAAAATATTGATTTTGAAAAAATAGATTTAACATTTTTAAATGAAGTTGCAGAAATCAATTTAATTAAGCAACTGATGCTATTTCCTGAAACTTTACAAGTTGCAGCTGAAAAAGCTGAACCGCATATCGTATGTGAATATTTAAGAGAAGTTGCAGCTGCGTTTCATGTGTTTTATCACGATTGTCGCATTATAGGCACTGACGATGAAATAAAATACGCTAGAATCTTTTTAGCAAATATAACAAAAATTGTTTTAAAAAACGGAATGTCTGTTTTAGGTGTATCTTCACCTGAAAAAATGTAGTTTTTTAATATTCTACTGATATATTTCACACTAGTTAGCTAGTACAAATTTATTATTTTACTTGTGTTAGTATTATGAAAAAAACTTTCACTATTTTTCTTTATTTTGCTGTTTTTACTTATTTTGTAAATGCTCAAGAGAATTGTGATACAACTTTACTCAATGGCTTTCATTCAATTTCTTCTTTAGAAATTCAATCTTTTGCAGAAACATTATGTCAGCCGAAATGGAAAGGACGACGTGCAGGTTCACTTGAATATATGGAAGCAGCACAATTTGTTGCCGATAGTTTCGCTAGCTGGGGACTAAAACCTATAGCGCCTAACGATAGTTGGTTTCAAACCTTTCCACACGAACGGATTGAAGTTGAGAGCTCCGGCACTTTGAGTATTGCTTTCCCTATTAACAATGACACATTAATCAAACATTATACATTTCCTGACGATTATTTTCCGGGTTCTTCTTCTGCAAGTGGGCAAATAACAGCACCTCTTGTATGGGTTGGTTTCGGCATTAGCGCTCCAGAGCTTAATTATGACGATTATAAAAATGTAGATGTAGAAGGAAAAATTGTCGTAATAGAGATGGAACTCCCTGTAAATTCTACGCATAAAGATTATGCTCAATGGTCGGAACATTCCAGTACAGCTTCAAAAGTAAAAAACGCTATTTCTCATGGTGCTATCGGTTTGATTTTTATTGCAAAATTAGCAAATCCTTCTATTCCCTATCACGATAATTTTGTTTATTGTTATATGAAAGAAGAAGCAACAAATGACCTTTTTTTAGGAACTAGCAAAAAGCGAAAAGAATTGTTACAAGAAATAAAATCTAAATTATCGCCTCAATCCTTTGATTTATGCAAAACTGCAACAATTTCTGCAAAGACAACTTATTCACCTGATGGTACTTGCTGTAATGTGTTAGGATTACTTGAAGGTAGCGACCCAAAATTGAAAGATGAAGTTATTATTTTGGGAGCTCATTTAGATGGAGTTGGCAACACTGGCGCTTTTTTCCCTTGTGCTTTGGATAATGCTTCAGGTTGCGTAGATTTGATGGCTATAGCACAAGCTTTATCAAAATCTAAAGTTACACTAAAAAGAAGTATTTTATTTATTATGTTTGGTGCTGAAGAAACCGGATTGCGCGGAAGCGATTATTATGTTTCAAACCCTCTTATTGCCAAAAATCAAGTTGTTTGTATGTTCAATTTTGATATGGTTGGAAATGGACGTGATTTAGGTGTTTGGGGCGGTGATAGCTATCCTGAAATTAATAGACATTTCAAAGAAGCAAACGACAAATATATTCATAGAAAGTTTCACTCTTCTAAATATCATGATGCTGGTGGCAGAGCTCGTACCGATGGTATGGTCTTCGGACGCGCCGGCTATAAATCTATGGCTGCAATAACGCCAAATGCTGTTAAAAAAGTTTTTTATCATCATGATTTAGGCGACACTCCTTCTACTCTTGTTCCAGAAATAATGGAAGATATAAGTAAACTATTTTATTTAGGATTAATCGGTTTAGCAAATGATACGACTATAAAGTTAAAATAAAATTATATATCGAAAACAATGGACAATAATTTTGTAACCGCAAAGAACACAAAGAATTAGGAAAATTTTCCCAAATCATATAAATCACAAAAATCAAACAAATCACAGTTCAGACAAAAATAGCAGAGGGGAATTTGTCTCTACTACGTCCATACCAAATTGTTATTCAAAATGGTATAAATATGCAAAATCTTTTCTATTTTCTGCTTTTCTACTAACATTTTTTGTAAAAATTTGCAAAAGAGAAGTATTTTCCATATTTTTGTAGTACGAAAAAGAAATTGTTTCTTTTGGCTGTTGTATTTCAGTCGACCTCGTATTTAGTTGGTAAAAAAAAATGTTTGCAAAAGAGCTAGATTTTCGGCTCTTTTGTTTTTTTTTTTGCTTTTCTTGTTATTTTTGCTTATATTTGTAGTGAAAAAATATTTATTTTTTTTCATTTTAATTTGATATTGATATGTTTCATATCAATATTTTTCCTTAAAGTTTTATAAAAATCCGCAAAAGAGCTGAGTTTTCGGCTCTTTTGTTTTTTAAAACTTTTTACTTTTTGTAAAAAGACAACTACACCCTCCCCTGTTTCACTAAAATGAAAGCAAAAACCCTCATCTAGAACTCTCAAAAGGAGAATTTTTCGCTCAGCGAAGTTAGAAAAATTCCCTTCAGAACAAAATGATATAAAATAAAAGCTGCTAGAAAAACATATAATTTCTAACAGCCTTATTTATTTTATGCTTATACTTCTAAATATTTTTTAGAATATGCCCCATTTTCTCTTTTTTAGTCTGCATATAAAAGCAATTATATTTATTTGTCGGTAATTCAATTGGAATTTGCTCTACAACTTTTAATCCATAGCTTTCTAATCCGACACGTTTTTTTGGATTGTTTGTCATAAGCTTCATTTCTCTTACGCCTAAAGCACGCAAAATTTGTGCACCAATTCCGTAATCTCTTGGATCAGCGGGAAAACCTAATTCTAAATTTGCATCAACAGTATCAAAACCTTCTTCATCTTGTAATTGATATGCACGCACTTTATTTAGAAGTCCTATTCCCCTACCTTCCTGACGCATATAAAGTACCACTCCCGAACCATTTTCTTCTATCATTTCCATAGATTTATGCAGTTGGCTACTACAATCGCAGCGTAAAGAACCAAAAACATCACCTGTTAAGCATTCGGAATGAACACGCACAAGAGTTGGTTTATCGGGAGTTATTTCTCCTTTTACCAAAGCTACATGCTCTAAATTGTCAAGTAAGTTTTTAAAGCCGAGAAGTTTAAAAGTTCCGAATTTTGTCGGTAAATTAGCTTTAGCTACACATTTAACAAGAGTTTCTTTCGCTATACGATAGGCTATCAAATCTTTGACTGAAATAATTTTCATATCATATTTTTTAGCTAATTCTTTTAATTCAGGCAAACGTGCCATTGTGCCGTCGTCATTTAGAATTTCAATTAGCGCTCCCGCTGGATAAAGTCCTGCTAAACGTGCTAAATCAACAGCTGCTTCAGTATGTCCTGCACGAACTAAAACGCCACCTTTCCTTGCACGCAACGGATTAATATGTCCGGGTCTGCCAAAATCTTTTGCTTGCATTTTAGGATTAGCTAAAGCATTTATTGTTGAAGCACGGTCAAATGCTGAAACTCCTGTAGAACAACCATGCTCAAGCAAATCTACAGTTACAGTAAATGGTGTTTCATGTAACGAAGTATTATTTGCAGATTGCATCTCTAAATTAAGTTCAGAACATCTTTCTTCTGTTATAGGCGTACAAAGTACTCCACGCCCGTATCTCATCATAAAATTAACTTTCTCAGGAGTTACTTTTTCTGCTGCAATTATAAAATCACCTTCATTTTCACGGTCTTCATCATCAACTACAATAACAATTTTTCCATCTTTAATGTCTTGTAGCGCTTCTTCTATTTTATTCATTTTTCTTTTATCTAATTATTTGTATAATATTGATATAAATTACAAAAATACAAAAAAGATTTGAATATAAATATAAAAATATATCTTATTTAATAATTTTTTCATAAAACCTATAAATAATATCAAGTATTTTTAGTATTTTTGTTATTCTTATAATTTACTATTTATATGTTATGGCTGAAGAAACTTATTTTGTATTCGATATTGAGACTGCTCCTACCGATTGGGACGCTTTAAGCGATAGCCAAAAAGAATATTGGTTACGTGGCACAAATACTGACGAAGAAATTCAAGAAAGAATGTTTTTGCGTTCTCTTACCCCGCTAACGGCAAGAATTGTATGTATAGCTTGTATGGTTATGCAAAAAGTAGGACAAGATTGGAGTATGTTAAAGCAAGGAGTTTTATCAACTAATCCAAATTTAGAGGATTTACAAGAATATGATAAAATTCTTGTAAATGATGTTAAGATGAAACTATGTTCCGAAAAACAAGTAATAGAAGATTTTTGGAAATTACTTATTTATTACAAAAATCCTACTTTAGTAAGTTTTAATGGTAGAAATTTTGATGTGCCGTTTGTTATGCTGCGTTCTGCTTATTATAAAATTCGTCCTAAATATAACTTAATGGCTGGAACAAAATTTAACTATCCAAATCATATTGACTTGATTGATGAATTAACTTTTTTTTCTCCGACACAGTATGGAGCTACTAAAAGATTTAATTTTGATTTCTATGCTCATAGCTTCGGTATTACCTCACCTAAAGCACAAGGAATTGATGGCTCTTTAGTTCCTGAATTTTTTGCACAAGGAAAAATAGAAGAAATTTCTGAATATTGTATGCGTGATGTTGTTGCAACTTGGGAGTTATTTAAGTTTTGGAACGATTATTTAAACTTTAAAAAATATTAATTATAAATATGAAAGAAATAGAACAAAAAAACATAAAATCAGATGCTTCTTATTTATTTGCACTTATCTATAAACATAAAGTTTTTATTACAGTTGTAACTTTAGTAGCAGCTATTGTTTCTGTGATAGTATCGCTGCTTTTACCGGTCTGGTATGCTTCAACTGTTAATTGTGTTCCACCACAAGAATCAGGCAGTAACTTTAGCAGTGGACTGTCTGGTTTGAGTTCCGTAATGAAAGATTTTGGATTATCTAGAATTGGTGGAAAATCTACTCAAGAATACACAATGTTTGTTTTCCTAGAAAGTCGCACCGTTATTGATTCTGTAATCAAAAAATATGATTTAGCTAAAGTATATGATATTCCCGATTCATTGATGACAGAGGTACGAAAAGAGTTTCTAGACAACCGTAGTATTGAATATACAGATGAAGGCAATTTTGAGATTACAATTTGGGATACCGATAGAAAACGTGCTGCTGATATAGCTAATGATTATATAAAAATTACTAATCATGTAGCAAATAAAACTTACAAAGAAGAATTAGAAGTTAATTTAAACTATATAAACAATCGTATTTCTTCCATCGATTCTATGATCACTGTAATATCTGCCGAATTATCAAAAATTTCTAAAGATAATTTAATGTTCTCACCTGAAGAACAAGCACAATCAGCAAGTAAAGTTTTAGCAGAATTGAAATCTTATGCTTTTCAATATGAAATTTTTTATGATTTTTACAAAAAAAATTATGGTGAAGACGACCCAACTACTCAGTTAGCTAAAGAAATGTTTGATGCTGCAAATAGCAAAATTGATGATGCTTTTAATAAACCCGGATTAGTTGGAAATTTTTCTTTGCAAGAAACAACTCCTATCGCTGTTGATTATTTAACTAAGTATGCAGATATTGAAGCACTTACAAAAACTAAAGCTTTGTTAGTAACAACATTAGAAAAAACTATTATTGATAGCAGAAAACATATCAGTAATTTTTTTGTTATAGATAAAGCTATTCCCGCTGATAAAAAAGACAAACCTAAACGTGCTTTTATCGTAGCTGGTTCAACAATAGGTGCTTTTGTATTGGCTGTGTTTATTCTATTACTTGTAAATAGTTTTAAGCTTGCGAAAAAAAACATGAAAGAAATAGATACGAAAAATTAGTTTTTCTGCAACATTATCTAACAAATTTATCATTTATAAAAAACAATGCCTTTACAAAAATTATATGAAATAGATTCCAAACTTTCACCAGCTATAGTTATCTTAACTCTTTTATTATTTTCAGGATTTTTTGCTTTAGGAATTTATTTTCATATTGAGTTATATGTTTTTTTAGGGGTAACTGCCTTGCCGCTAATGTGGGCTATGGTCAATTATCCTCGCGTTTGGATTTACTTTATTGTTATTATGTTTATTGTTTTTTTCCGCGGCGGAGAAACAGAACTTAATGCAACACATATTTTAGCAGCACTATTTTATGACTTATTCTTAATAGTTTGGTTTATTAACAAGTTGCTCATTAGACGCGAAAAAATTACTCGTGGTATTCACGATCAAATAATTTTATTTTTTTATGGAGTTTTATTATTCCACTCTATAGTTTCAATAAGCCATGGTGTAGAATTAATTGATTGGTTACGTGAATATTTTTCTATTTCACTAATACTTTACTACTTCCCGATACGTGAGTATTTTACAGAAAAAAAGCATATTCTTCATTTGCTATTTTTAATTGGTTTTGTAACAATTATTCTTGATTTTTACGCTTTTTATAATTATTATAACATTCTTAAAGATATAACTTATGCCTATCAATTTGCAAGTACTATACGTATCAATCAACAACTTTATGTTGCTGTTGCTTTAGGCGGAATAGCGTTTTTCTTTTATTTTAAGAAATGGCGATATAAACTATTTTCTGCTTTAGTTGCAGGATTTACTATTGCTGCTTTAGTTTCAACTTTATCTCGTGCTTTTTGGGTTTCACTGTTTGGCATAATATTCATATTTATACTCTACTTACGAATAAAACAAGTTGTTCAATTACTTACTTTTGTTTTAGTTGCAACAAGCATTTTTGTCGTAACTTTGAACACGTATATGCCTGATAAAGCTAACATGTTCTATAAATATCTTTCTAAAAGATTAATTTCTACAGGTAAAGGAAAGAAAGATATTTCAATAAGAGCGCGTCTCTATGAATATCGTGAAGTCGTTAAAGGTATAGAAAAAAGTCCTGTTTGGGGAAACGGTTTAAGACATGAATTTATGTTTTATTCAAATTTATCCCAAACCTCAGCGCGAACATCTTTTGTACATAACGGATATTTAGGTATCGCTTATAAAACAGGCATTCCATTAGCTATCGCATTCTACTTACCTATATTGCTATATTTAATACAAGGATTTCTTGTTTCTATAAGAACAAGTTCGTATTTACATAAAACTTTAGCAATTTGCGGAATGTTATCCTTGCTTATGCTATTTGCAACAAATTTTGTAACCTCAAGTTTCTTATTTAAAGATGGACTTATGGTTACTGCCTTAGCAATTGCTTTTATAAGTATTGCAACGGAAAACTATGAAAAAGAAAAATATTCAACTTTAATAAATAAAAAAAACTATGAATAAACTATTATTATTACCAATCACTTTGTTATTATTTACAGCTTGCTCTAAAAATAAAGAAGAAATTGAACAAGCACCGAAAGCAAAAACGATATCGCTTGCTTCTACTGATTCTAAAAGCAATGACACTTTGTTTTTCTCTGATATTATGTGGCGTATTAGCGAAACAGAAGGAAGTATAAACGATGAAATTATTCCATCAAAAGCTGACAATGTCTTTTTAGATAGTCTCGGAAGATTACACTTGCGAATGACTAAACAAAGCGGTGGATTTTATGGGGCGGAAATTACTGCCGATACTCTTTTTGATTTAGGAAAATTTACTTTTGAAATCGCTAGCGACTTAGCTAAGTTACCTAAAAATGTGGAATTACGTTTCAGATCAATTAATCCAAACGAGATTATTAAAAATGGATTGACTGAAACAGGAATATCTATTAGCTATGAAAATTCAAGCAAAGCATCACCAATTAAGTATTATTCCATAAATACCAATTCAAAAGAAATAGAAAAAGTTTATTCCGAAAAAGCTTTTGTGAATAAAAATGTTAAATTTAGAATTATAATGGTCAAAGATGCTGTTTCTTATGTTTTTTCTGCCAATAATAAAAATATTGAAGAAATAACAAATTCTAAGTACACTAAAAATAGTAATCTTACTTTCTTTACGCCTTCTACAAAGCAAAAGTTAGTAATATCGGCTTACTATTTTGATGGAAGTGAAAAAGCAGAAGAATTTGAAGTTATTATTTCAAAAGTTAAAACAAAATCTATATTAGAAACACAAGACAATCTAATAACAAAAAAATAAACTCAAACTATTCTTTAGAACAAAAAAAAACTACCTTGTTAAAAAGGTAGTTTTTAAATTCATATAGAGTACTTTATGTATTAATTTAATTTGAACATAGTTTATTACATCAATTTTTCAATTTCATCAAGATAACGATTCATCTTTTCAATTGTTTTATTTATTGGCTCTGGCTTTGACATATCAACTCCTGCTTTTTTCAAAACATTAATCGGAGTATCGGAATTACCAGCACTTAAAAAATCAAGATATCTTTTAATCGCAGGCTCGCCTTCTGTAATTATTTGCTCTGACAATGCTTGAGCAGCAGCAAATCCTGTAGAATATTGATATACGTAAAAATTATATTGAGTTATATGGTGTATTCTTGCCCAAGATAAACCTTCTTCTTCGTCTGTTTCCATATCCTCTCCCCAATAGAATTGATAACGTTCAGCAAACAATTTTGATAATTCTTCTGCCGACAAATATTCGCCTTCCTGAGCTCTCTCATGAATAACCTTTTCAAATTCTGCGAAACGCGCTTGTCTAAAAAAAGTAGCTTGTGCATTTGTTAAAAAAGTCTCATATAAAGCACGTTTTTCTTCATTATTTTTTGCATTTTTTAATAAATAATCTAACAGAAGTGCTTCGTTTGTAGTTGAAGCTACCTCCGCTACAAATATAGAATAATCGCTATAATGGAAAGGTTGTGTTTTTTCTGTAAAATATGAATGGATATTATGCCCCATTTCATGAGCTAGTACAAAAACATCATCTAAAGTACCACCCCAGTTAAGTAGTATCCACGGATGCACTCCGCAACCACATCCATTTGAATAAGCTCCACTTCGTTTAGCTTTTGTTTCATAAACATCAATCCAACGATTATTTAGTGCCATTTCAACCGCTTCCATATATTCTTTTCCAAGTGGTGCTAAAGCTTTTTTCAAAATCTCAACACCTTCTTCATAAGTATATTGCTTAGGCGCTGTTGGAAAGAGTGTAACATAAGTATCGTAAGGATGTATTTTATCTAATTTCAGTGCCTTGCGCTTAATTTCTGCCCATCTGTGCAAAGTACCTACATTATTTTGTACACTTTTTATCAAATTGTCATAAACTGCAACAGGAATGTTGTTTTCATAAAGTGCTGCCTCAAGTGGTGATTTAAATTTACGAATATCAGCTAATGCAATTCTCGTTGCAACTCTCCCATTAAACAGTGCAGCATAAGTATTTATAAGGTCGCCATACGCTTTATATATCCCTTTATATACATCTTTTCTATACTGACGGTCAGTAGAATAAAGTGCTGCTCTATATCTTCCGTGAGATAATTGGATATCCTCGCCAAATCGATCTTTTACTTTACCTAAAGGTAGTTCTGAATCATTTATAACTCCATAGACTTTGTTAGGAATAGATATAACAGGTCCCATCTTGGCTATAACATTTTCTGCTTCTGCCGATAGTGTGTGCAGCTTCATTCGGAACATTTGTTCTAAATAATATCTATATGTTTCAAGTTTTGGATTTTTTGTAATAAATTTCTTTACCGCAGAATAATCTACCGATAAAAGTTCAGGCGAAAAGAAAGAAGTTTTTGCAGAAATATCACTCGCCAATTTCTTTGTACGGTCTGACAATATTTGATTTTCACCATTACTTACATCAGTATCTGCAAGTAAAGAAGCATACATATAAAGCCTTGCAAAACGTCTCCAAAGCTCGTTATACTCCTGTAATCCTGTTAGTAAATTATCAGCCGATTTTGTAATTTTTCCTTCATGTTTTTTGAATTTATTAGAAAGATCAGTTACATCTTTAAAATCTTTCTCAAAATCTGCTTTTGATTCATACAAATCACTTAAGTTCCACTTATACTTATCATCAATTTGATCTCTTGTTGGAACATCTTTAGCTGTTAGCATAGTAATTCCGAACATTAAAAATAAACTTGTTAAATAAATTTTTAATCGCATAGTTTTTTTCTTCTTTAAATAATTTAAAAATATCTTATAAAAATAATAGTTTTTCACTTCAAAACAAAGAAAGTTTTGTAAAAATAAAGCGATATTTTCTATTGTTAATAAAAATATCGCCTTATAAAATAAACAAAACCTTATTTTTTAGTTGTTGCTAATCCTTGATCTAAGAAATCAACAAATTCTTGCATATCTCTTGTAAAAGTTTTAGTTCCAAGATGTTCACCGTCTGGTGTGATTATCACATAAAGTGGCAGTTCTATTGAACCATAGAGCTCCTGTTGCATTTTTTTATGTGAAATATAAGGTTCTTCTCGCCTATCTGTATAGAGTTTAACTTTTACAAAACCTTTCATTCTATTTTCAATTTCTGCCCGCTTAAACATATTTTGTTCCATCCAGCGACAATTTGTACAAGTAAATCCTGTAAAATCAACAAATATAGGCAGACCTTTTTCTTTTCCAACAGCTATTCCTTGATCATAATCTTTCAACCATTCATCAACATCATTTTCAGTAATATTCAAATCTTTAGCACTAGATACAGCAAGAGCACTGCTACTCAAAGCTGAAGCTTCCATAATTTCACGGTATTCAGCCGGTGGTAGAAAAGCATCAAGTTCGCCTAAAGTTTTGCCAAACATTCCCGTTAAAAGATAGAAAGAAATTGAACCAAAAAATATAGCCCAAATAACACGACTTGCCGACACTCCTTCTACTTTGGAATCATGACTGAATCTGAAGAAACCTAAAATATAAACCATAACAAGAAGACAGATTATAACCCAAATAGCTAAAAACAACTCCTTAGATAATATCCCCCAACTCCATACTAAATCAGCATTAGAAATAAACTTAATAGCTGCTGCAATTTCTAAAAATCCCATTACAACTTTTATATTATTCATCCAACCGCCTGATTTAGGTAGTTTTTTCATAAATGACGGGAAAATAGCTAAAAGGAAAAATGGAAAAGCAAAAACACCTGAAAAACCTATCATTCCAAGTATCGGATAGAACCATTCGCCACCACTAGCTGCAATAAGCGCTGAACCAACAAAAGGAACTGTACAAGTAAATGAAGTTATAGAGAAAGTCAATGCCATAAGCAGAACACTTATAATTCCCGAAGTTTCGCCACTTTTTTTATCAAGTTTGTTCATCAAACCGGTAGGCAATTGAATTTCAAAAGCACCGAAAAGATTAAGAGCAAAAATAATGAAAATAGCTGCAATAAACATATTTACCCAGCCATTTGCTGCAAAATCACGAATACCAGTAGCTCCGAAAATCGCAGCTAGTAAAATTCCTAAACCCGTAAAAGTGAACATAATACCAATAGCATAAACAAAAGCATCTTTTACAGAACTTGAGCCTGTTTTTTCAGCACGCTTTGTAAAAAATGAAACAGTTATTGGTATCATAGGAAAAACGCAAGGCGTAAGAAGTGCTAAAGCACCCGCTCCCATAGCAAACCATAAGAAAGAAAAAACTCCTTCTTTTCGTTTATCTTCAATCTGCTGCTGAGATTCTGTTTTTGCTATGGTACTTTCAGCTTCAAGCTTTTCAGAAGCATTATCAGCAGCTGCATTCGTATCAGAAATAGCTGCATTTGTGTCAATAACATTTGAAACTGCAGCGGAATCAATATTAACATTTGCAGTGCTATTGTCTTGCTCTAATTCTGCTCCTTTATATACTTTATTAGCAACAGTAGCTTTATAATCTTCAGGAGGCAAGCAGCGCGCAGTATCGCAAAGTTGCATATAAACTGCAATCACTAATTTATCTTTTGAAAAATTAAGGTCTTTCTTCGCTTTTATAGGAACATTAAACACGAAAGTCCCTTCATAGTATTCAACTTTCATATTAAAACCGCTATCATGTTTTGATTTTGGTTTTGGCGCTTTAATTTTCCCGGAAATAGTTGCTAAATTTTCCGTAATAACATTAATTTCAGTTTGAGTAGGACCAATGCCCTCAGGACCTATTTGTTCTTTTGTACTGTAAGTGTACCAAGGTTTCGGTATATTTACAGTAACTTGCACGTTAATAATTTCGCCTGCTTTTACTTCTGTTTTTTGTGGCAAGGCAGTAATTTTTATATTTGGAGTTTGCGAAAAAACATTTGTTCCTGCAAACACTAACATCATTAATAGTATTAATATTTTTCTCATTTTTATTTTCTCCAATTATTTATTTTCCATTAACCAACGTTCAGCATCAATTCCTGCAATAGCGCCACTACCTGCTGCAGTAATAGCTTGTCTATAAACATTGTCTTGTACATCTCCGCAAGCAAAAACACCGGGGATATTTGTATAGCTACTTTTACCTTTTGTAATAATATATCCCTCTTCGTTTAATTCTAAAACATCTTTAAAAATTCCAGTATTCGGCGTGTGTCCTATAGCTAAAAATACTCCGTCGAGCTCGTGTTCAGTTATTTCACCTGTTACTACATTTTTTAATTTCACACCAGTAAGAGATTTAACTGCTCCTTTCGTTTCACCTAAAAATTCTTCAACTACACTATCTAATATGAAGTTAATCTTAGGATTAGCTTTAGCTCTATCAAGCATAATTTGAGAAGCGCGAAAACCTTGTCTTCTATGGACAATAGTTATAGAGTTTGCAAAATGCGTTAAATAATTTGCATCTTCCATAGCTGTATCGCCACCACCTACAACAAAAACATTTTTCCCTTTATAGAAAAATCCGTCGCAAGTAGCACAAGCTGATATTCCGAAGCCCCAGTATTTCTTTTCACTTTCAGTTCCTAATGTTCTTGCTGTAGCTCCTGTTGCAATAATTATAGAATCTGCGGTATATGCCACATCATTTTCATTGTAAACTGTAAATGGACGTTTTGAAAAATCAACTTTTTTGATGTTTTCATTAATACATTTCGCATTAAATCTTTCTGCTTGTTGTTTCATTTCAAACATCAACTCTGGACCCGTTATTCCTTTTGGAAATCCCGGAAAGTTTTCAACATCATTTGTAATAGTTAATTGCCCGCCGGGTTGGTATCCTTCAAAAATTTTTACATTTAAATTGGCACGAGAAGTATAAATTCCGGCAGTATATCCGGCAGGTCCCGAACCAATTATAATTACATCACTATGGTTGTTCATAAATTTTACCTTTTATTTTATGTTGAAAAAATAATTTTCTTTAATTATGTAATACCATTTTGAATTTGACTACCCCGTCAGGCTTCGCCTGCCACCCCTTCTAAGAAGGGGAATTTTAAAATTCTCCTCTTGAGAGGAGTACCCGCGCTAGAGGTGTGGTTAATTGACTACCACATATCTGCCACCCATTTAACAAAGGGAAACTATTTATTCAATTTGGTACTGTTTTTTATTTATATTTCTTTTCGCAATACTTGTATTCTTTCACGAGCTCCTGATAAGAACAAAGAGCGAGGATATTTTACTAAAATCTCCGTATATCTTTCTATTGCTTGCTGTTTCATATTTTCTTTTTCAGCAATATTTCCTAATAAAAACAAAGCGTTATCGCCATATAGCGGATATATCATTTCTGCTAAATAAGTTGTTAAAACGCTTTTAGCTTGCTCAAGATTATTCTCTGAAATTTCTAATTTTGCTAATTCTATTGTAGCTTGTTCCCCAAGTTGTTCACCTTGCATACTTTTTGCAACATCAGCATACAAATTCCTTGCGTCATTAATTTTACTTTGTTTCATAGCTAGTTCCGCTTTAGCAAAATTTGCAAGAGGTGCAATGAAATCCTTGTTTTGCTCTATTAACACAATACGTTCCAAAGCATTATTTGCAAGATCATTATCAGTTTGAAATGATAATTTTTGGAAAATAACAAGCGCTGAATCCATCTGACCTAAATAATAATGAATCTTACCTTGCAAAAAGAATGCTTTACTAACTTCAAGTGAAATTTCTGGATTTACCGTTTGCTTAGAAAAACGTTGTATAATTTGCTCTGTCATTTCTCTTGTTTTATCTAAGTCGTTAGTTTCTAAGTAGATCTCACTTAATTGCGATAGAGCTTGTGCCACATATTTAGAACTTAAATTAGTTTGTACAACGTTTTCTAACTCCGAAATTGCTGTTTTATAGTTTTTAAAAACATGATGTTCTAAGTACGCAATTCTTAATTTACTTTCTTCGGCATATTGATTTTTAGGATATTTTTTAATAATATCACGATAACTTGAAATAATTTTTTTAGCCTCTTCTTGTGTTAATTGAGAAGAATGGCGAAGTTTTTCTTCAAGCGTTTTTGCATAAGCAAACAATGCAGAATTAGCATAGCGCGAGTTTTCCATTGAAATAACTTTTTGGAATGCTTTTATAGCTATATCATATTCGCCGTCTCTTTGTGATGCTTGTGCAAAATTATATATTTGATAGCCGTCATTAGTCATCTTTTTATCTAACTCGATAAAAACATCTAAAGCTGCATCAAAACGTTTATTAGCTCTTAAATACCAGCCGTAAAGCGATAGAAATTCTGTTTCATCACTACTTTTTAACTCTTTTTTGAAAGCTTTGTCTATAAAATCAATAGATTCAGGCGTATTCATTAAAGCAAAAATCTTTCCTTGTGCCGCTTGCAAATTTTTATCGTGCTTGAAAATGTAAAATACCTCACTTATTCCATCTGAATAATTACCTGTAATTATATAAAGTCGTGAAAGGTTGTCCGAAAAAGATAGATTTTGAGGAAATTTACTTTTTGCTTCTTTTAAAATCACAATAGATTTATCAAACAATTGCAAAGAATTTAACAGCTGTGATAACTTGATATAAACATTAATATCTTCAGAATTTGCTTTTAATACATCTGTCCAAATAGTGTTCGCTACATCAGTTTTACCAAGTCGCCAATTCAACTCGCCACTTAACAAAAGTAACTCTATATTTTTATTTTGTTTTAATCTTTCCTCAACAATAACTTGCAATTCCTGAAATCTATTTTGTTCTTTCAGCACCCTAGCTAGCGCTTCAAAGTATTTAATTTGTTGTGAAGCTGCATAAACTTCTTTGTATAGCTCTGTTGCTGCTTCTAAATCGCCACCTTTTTCATAAGTCTCGGCTAAGCGAAACTTTTGCTCTATATGAGATTGTGCAAATAATTCATTATTAGAAATAAATAACGTCAATAAAACAATTGTACTAGCTATTATATTTTTGAGTTTCATTCTTGATAACATAAAATTATTTTTGATTTTTACCAATATCTTTTCTAAAATACTTACCTTCAAATTCTATTTCATCTACTCTTTTATACGCATCTGCTATAGCTAAAGACAAATTTTCATTAATTCCTGTAACTCCAAGCACACGTCCACCCGATGTAACCAAGTTATTTTCATACATCTTAGTTCCCGAATGAAAAACAAAAGTATGCTCATCTTCCTTCAAATTTCCTGTTATTTTATTTCCTTTCTCAAATTTTTCAGGATAACCTTTAGAAGCAAGAATTACACAACAAGCTGCTTTATTAGAAATAGATTTCACCGCATTTTTATCTAAATTACCGATCGCTGCCGAGTAAAGTAATTTTGCAAAATCTCCTTCAAAAATACTTAATACGGCTTGAGTTTCAGGATCGCCGAAACGCACATTATATTCCACAACTTTTGCTTCGTCATCTTTTATCATCAATCCTACATAAAGACAACCAATAAAAGGCATTTTTTCCTCTTTTATTCCCCGCAAAGTTGGTTCTATTATTTTGCTTTTAACTTCCTCTAAAACTTTAGAATTAACTAAATTTGCAGGTGCATAAGCTCCCATTCCGCCCGTGTTTTTTCCTGTATTGCCCTCACCTATCCGCTTGTGATCTTGTGCGGGTGCTAATGTAATAAAATTTTCGCCATCACAAATAGCAAAGACTGAAGCTTCTTCACCTTGCATAAACTCTTCAATTACAATTTTTTCGCTCGCACTGCCTAAAGCTCCATCTAAATAATCTTTTGTAACTTGCATAGCTTCTTCTTGTGAAGTCGCAATTACAACGCCTTTTCCGCCCGCTAGTCCGTCCGCTTTTAGAACTATGGGCAAATCCTGATGAGCCAAATAATCAATAGCTTCTTTATATTGAGATTTATCAAAAATAGCAAATTTTGCTGTAGGAATTTTATATTTTTGCATAAAATTCTTAGCAAAAGCCTTTGAAGTTTCAAGTTGAGCAGCAGATTTTGAAGGTCCAAAAACAGCGTAACCCGAAGCACGCAATTGATCACTTAAACCATCAGCTAAAAATTGTTCAGGTCCAATAACTACCAAATTGATTTTCTGTAACTTGCAAAAATCAATTAGCTTATCATGTTGAGTAGTATCAATATCTACACATTCGGCAATTTGCGAAATACCGGGATTGCCCGGCACACAAAATACTTTTTCACAAGTTTCAGATTTTTCAAGACAGTATGCTAAAGCGTGTTCACGCCCGCCACTACCAATAATTAATATATTCATTTCGTATTTTCGTTTTATTAACTCTAAAAATAATTTTTATCTATAAATCACCTAGCTGCGGTCTGATAGTAATTTCTTCTATCATAGATTGAGGCGATAAACGGCTCATTTCTAAAACATACATTACTAATTTTGCAATATCATTCGGCATAGACATTTTTTCCCGATTTTCATCTAATTTATTGCCCCAAAGTTCTGTTGCTGTAGCGCCCGGCGAAATATTGACTACTTTTATCCCATATTGCCTAACTTCTTCTCGCAAACTACGCATCATAGCTAATAAACCGGATTTTGAAGCAGAATATGCCGCACAATAAGGAAAAGCTTTTTCAGCTGTAACCGAAGATATGTTAATTATAAGCCCATTTTTATTTTCTATCATTTTTGGCAATACACATTTTGTAGCAACAAAAGCACCACATAAGTTCGTATCTACCATAGACTTAAATTCTTCATAGCTTGTTTTTAAAAAACTATTTGCCTTAAAAACTCCTGCATTATTGATTAAAACATCAGGATAACCCACTTCACTATAAATAGAAACAAAACTATCTTCTATGTTTTCTTCATCTCTCAAATCTAATGGAAAAGCAAAGAAATTTGCATTGTTTTTTTCAGTAAAAAGAGAAGCTATTTTTTGTGTAATTTTATCAAAATTGCGAGCCGATAAAATTAAATTTGTATGAAATTGTGCCAATTCACGAACTATTTCAAAGCCAATGCCACTACTAGCGCCTGTTATCCAAATATTTTTATTACTTATATAATTTTCCATATCTACAAATAAAATAATAGGAAATTCCGGTTAAAACAAAATTGCGAATTTATAGTTTTTTTTGTAAAGATAAAAATTGTTTCTTACAAATATACTATAAAATTCATCAAAATTTTATTGTTTTTTAGAAATTTCCTATTATTTTGATAAAATTTTACTGTTTTTCTATATTATTTTACATTTTTTTGATATTCCATTAGATATTTTTTACTAAAATTCATATTTTTCTAATTCTTTCAACACGTGCTATCTCGCTATTATAAACTTACCTACATTATTACCAACTCGCATTTGACCTCCCCTAACCTCTCCAAAGGAGAGAAATTTGAAAAATCTCCTCCTTTGGAGGAGTCGGAGAAGGTTATAAATTATAAATCCTTAAAAATCCCGTAGGGATTTAATATCGGTAAAAACTTATACTTGCTTATGTTTCGTCCCGTACGGGACGAGATGAGTAAGATTATTTCTTTTACCGATATTTTGTGCCTACGGCACAATCCTGTTAATCACGGTTCAGACAATTGCAGACTACCCCGTCAGGCTAGCGCTTGACACCCATTCGTCCCAAAGGGGAATTTGTAGCCCGACCTTCAGGCAAGTGGAATTGAAAAAAATCACGGTAATCATACAAATCCTAAAAATCACAGTTCAGACAAAAAATTTACTAGCTAGCTATTATGAATTTACAATTCCTTTTTCATTACTAAATAATATGCAACCGTTGTGTAATAATTTCTAAAATATGGGATATTTTGTAATATAGAAAAAACTTTTCTCGGCTTTAGATTAAATTTTATTTCATAATTCGGGTTAATAAAAAACAAGTCTCGCTTTTTAATAACATAATTTTCTTTTAAGATTTTCTCGAAACGTTCTATAGTAATTCCTGTTTCCTTTATTTCTAAGAGCTCTTGAATAGTTTCTTTGTTTTCGCCACACTTAGAAAGCAAAGAGGAATAACAAGAAGTTGGTAAGAGGTGTAAAAAAGGGATTTTTGATAATTTTCCTTCGCAAATTTGCTGGTGTCCACCAAATGGATTTTGCCAAGGCGGAAAAGCAAAAAACACTATGCCATTATCGCTTAAAAATCGTGTTAAGAACTTCATAAATTTCTCTTGATTATGAATATGTTCTATAACATCTCTCAGCATAATAACATCAAATTGGAAATCACGTTTTACATTATAAATATCTTCAAATATTAATTCTAATTTTGATACATTAATATGATCTTTGAAAAATTCTTTAGCATTTTCGATTTGTTTTTCATTTAAATCTATGCCAACACAAGAACAAGCTCTATCCAAAAAAGGCTTTAGATTACCACCTTCGCCACAACCTATTTCCAATATCCGACTAGCGCTAGTAATCTCATACTGCTTTTGAATATAAGGAATTACATATTTTTCTGTAGTATAAGCTTGTTCGTCAAAGTATTGTTTTCTATTCTTGTGTCTTTCTTGCATATAAAAATCTATCTATAATTTACTTTTAGGTGTAAAGCGTAGTTTCCATACTAAAAATACTGCTTCACAAATTATATTTTTATTCATTTTTGAAGTTCCACTTCTTCTATCTATGAAAATTATAGATAATTCTTTAATTTTTCCACCTTTTTTCCAAACTTTATAATTCATTTCAATTTGGAAACCGTATCCGTTAGAATTTATTTTCTTTAAGTCTATTTTTCGTAACATATCAGCACGAAAACACTTAAATCCACCTGTCGTATCTTTTATTTTTAGACCTGTAATTATCCGTGAATATATACTAGCGCCATAACTTAAAATCAAACGACGTAGGGGCCAATTAACAACATTAACTCCGGAAACATAGCGCGAACCTATCACTAAATCATAACCTTTATTTAACTCATCTATAAGGCGTGGCAAATCATTAGGATCATGCGAAAAATCAGCGTCCATTTGACAAATTACATCAAAATTTCTTTCAAGACAATAAGCAAAACCTTCACAATAAGCAGTACCAAGCCCCATTTTTCCTGCACGTTTCAAAAGATGTATTCTATCATCTGTTTTCATCATCTCTTCAACAACTGCCGCCGTTCCGTCCGGAGAATTATCGTCAACTATTAAAATATTAATATCCTTAACTGCATCAAGAACCGCTGTAATAATAGATTTAATATTCTCTAATTCATTGTAAGTCGGTATTACAACTATACTTTTCATATTTTTATTTTTTAATATTATTTACAAAAACTAAAAGAAATATACTACAATTGCCGTAATAACTAAATTTAAAATCGACAAAGGAATTAAAACTGTCCAAACTAGGGATACAAGAGCTATAGCTGTTTCCGACAGTTAAAACTCAAAATAAATCTTACGTTAATTTATAAAAAGACAAATTTACAAAAAAAAAATCTAATCAACATAATAAGAACATATAATATTTTTAACTTTGATTATTATTATATAATTAACAAATAAATTATTTATTTGCATATTAAGACAATTCATAGCTTACATTTATTTATTAGGAACTAATAATTCCCAGTTACCGTTAGGTAACTCGTTTGTTAATATCCAAGGATTTAACAACTTAATATCTTTATATAAATATTTATTCTCAACTGCCCAGTTTTCTAAATCTTGTATAGATCCATTTACTTTTCTTGTACTAACATCACCTAAGCTATATAAATCTTTTTCATTAAAATTCAATCCATATCTTTGAGAATTTTTCATTAATTCTTTTATAATAATTATTCTAAAAACAAAACGTGATGTTTCTTCATTCAAAAATAAATCATAATAATTACTAAGATTCTGCCTTGTCATAGCCCGCCTTACGCCAGCATTTCCCATATTATAT
Source organism: Ignavibacteria bacterium (assembly GCA_012518115.1). GTDB lineage: Bacteria > Bacteroidota > Ignavibacteria > Kapaibacteriales > UBA2268 > JAAYTD01. The sequence continues at coordinate 87,488 of JAAYTD010000002.1, forward strand.
CCCGCAGCGGCTAATGTCCAAGAACCTAAACTTTCTCTACCATTTTTTAAATATTTTAAAGCAGCAGCAGTACTTTTTTCAACATTACATCGTTCATCAACATATTTATTTACTATTAAACCATAAGTGTTCGCTGTACCCTTCATAAATTGCCATAAACCTAAAGCATTTTTTGAAGAACGCGACTGATAAAGCGCACTTTCAGCAACAGATAGATACTTTATATCATCAGGCATTTTATTTTCAGCAAGAAGCTTTTCATAAATAGGAAAATATTTTCCTGAACGTTTCAAATAAAGACATAATTGACCGGGCTGCTGCAAAAGCAAGTAAAATTCACGCTCCGCTCTTTCACGCACTTCTGGAATTTCTAAAGGAACACGCTCTCCACAAAAATCAAGTTTGTTAGGCAAAGAGATCTTTGATATCCAAGAAAATATGGTACTAGCAGATTCTTCATTATTGTCGGGAACATTTGAAGTATAAACCCTACTTATATTAAAAAAACAAATTAATCCGAAACATATAAATAAAACAACTATTAATATACTTTTCTTAACAATTCCAAATCTTTTAATCATAATTCTTACTAATTAATTCAGTTTATGTTATAATAATTTAAATAAATATAAATACAAATATAACAAAAAAAATCCTTTTATATAACATCACAAAAAAATCCCTTCTTATTTTTACTTATAAGAAAGGATATAGTATTTATGATGTATTTAATTAATGCATTTATTAGAAGATTAAAATGCTATTTTAATGAGAAGTTAAAGCATAATTGCTACTTCTTGAACTATCTGCTTTAATCTTAAATTGATTAACTAAAGATGTTAAAGCTTCCGTCATCCTTGCTAATTCACCTGCTGTTGTAGCTATATCTCCTATATTCTGAGCTGAA
>JAAYTD010000037.1 GCA_012518115.1 Ignavibacteria bacterium
CATTCGTCAGGTATAATAGTAAAAGTTGTACTGTCGCATATAATAACTGTATCGATATCAGCGATATTTTTGTTGTTTGTTACTACTTTTCCACCTTTTGATACTTCTACAAATATACTATCGTTAGCTAATGTTTCAAATTCTACTTCAATAGAATGGTTACCGCTTATATCTGAGAAAGTATAGTTTGTTATATCCTTGATAACAGTATTTTCATCAACTATAACGTATTTAACAGTATAGCATTCGTCAGGAGTAAAAACAAAAGTTTCTTCTAAGCATACAAAAACATTGCCTGAAGGTGTTATTGTTCCACCTGCATTATTTTTTACTGTGGCATTTATAATATAATTTGGATTTGGATTACGTGTTTGCCATAGAAAAACAGGATAGCCAGAGTTAAAATTATTTGGGTCAACTTGCCAACTTCCTTGCAAAACATTTATAAACCCATTTGATTTAAGAGCGGTCGATGTTTGTGCTGTTGTACCTGTACTTGAGCCATTACCAACTCCGGATATAGAAGTTACTTCTAAATAGTGACAGTTTTCAAGAAGGGCCGCAGAACTTCTTTGTCCTACAATACAACCTATATCGCTACTGCCTGATACATTACCAATATTGTAACAATTATCAATCATTCCTCTATTATCACCTGCAATACCGCCGGAAGCAATAGTTGCATTTTCTATTTTACCCGTGTTATAACACTGATTAATTCCTCCATGCCCGCTATTATAACCAACAATACCGCCAGACTTCTGACCACCTGAAACTTTACCCGCGTTAAAACATAAACTAATTGTTCCTTCATTCTTTCCTGCTATGCCACCAACATAATCAGTACCGGAAATAATGTTATTACAGGTTATTCCTAAATTGCATATAAATGCAGAATTACCAACAACTCCAAATAAACCTGAAAAAGCATTTGTTGAATCGAATCGCATATTCATAATAAAATGACCAGTACCATCCAAAACTCCTTGAAACGGATTGCTATCTGTGCCGATTGGTATCCAATTGCGTTTGGCAATGTCAATGTCATTCCTAAGCTCGATAATTTTACCTTCAAAATCATCATCACCACGGTTGACAATATCTGCAAGACCTGCTAATTGTGATGCTGAATCCAATACAAAATGTGTTCGGACTGAATTGTACCAACTTTCGTCAGCATTACCACTCCAAGGAGTAGAAAGTAAATCTTTATTCGAAATGAATAAAGAAAGGAAGAATAGTATAAAAATACTTTTCTTGTTAAAATTTTTGTTAAATAGCATGATTTCACCTATCTGATAAGTTAAAAATATAATTATGTTTTTATAGTCTATTTTAGTTAGTGGATATAATATGTCTTAATTAATTTCTAAATTATGTATGAGAAGTTAATTTATTTTCTAATGATTTGTTTTCTGTTAGTTTATTTATTAAAGTTTCTTTTAGTTTATCTGCGGGTATGTCTAACTGTAAGTTTCCGCCGCTAGCGATAGAAATCCAACCCGTTTCTTCTGAAACAATCAATACAACAGCATCTATTTTTTCTGTCAAGCCTAATCCTGCGCGGTGTCGTGTTCCAAGTAATCTTTTTCCTACTTGCTTTTTATCTGAAAGCGGTAAAATACATCTTGCAGATACTATCTCCATTTTTTTTGTAATAATAAGTGCACCATCATGAAGAGGTGATTTAGTGTTGAATATAGAAATTATTAGTTCTTTTTTTACTGCAGCATTCAGCTCAATACCACCGTCAATTGCAGCCATTTCAACATCTTGCGTTTGCTGGAGAACAATTAAAGCACCTATACGTTGTATACTCATATCCAATGCTGCATCAATTACTTCATCAATTCTTTCACTTATTACAGTACTGTTTTTAATAAAAATATAGAAAAGAGGACTTTGAGTTAACTGCAGTAGCATCTTACGAATTTCTGGTTGAAAAAGAATAACAAAAGCTAAAATCCAAATATCCGACAATAAACGAAGTAGCCAATTGATAGATTTTAGATTAATAGCTTCAGCAATTAAAGCAAGTCCCATAATGATTCCAAAGCCAAACATAACTTGAATAGCTAAGGTATCTTTTAATGCTTTATATACCCAATAAAAAATTATAGTAATTAAAACTATATCTAATAAATCAAAGAGCGTGAAAGAAATAAATCCGATATTGAACAGTTCAGTCATTGTTAAAGTAAATTTTTCTTATTTTTTTTTGTCGTAAGCTTCTATAATTTTTGCGACAAGTTTATGTCTTACAACATCTTTTTTATCAAAAAAAACGAATCCTATGCCTTTAATTTTCTTTAAAATATTTACCGCATGAATAAGACCAGATTGCTGGTTTTCTTTTAAATCAATTTGGGTAACATCGCCGGTTACAATAGCTTTTGAATTGTTTCCTAAACGAGTTAAAAACATTTTCATTTGTGTAATTGTAGCATTTTGGGCTTCATCTAAAATAATAAAAGCATCGTCTAATGTACGACCGCGCATATATGCAAGTGGCGTAATTTCTATTAGTTGTCTGTCGTATAATGTTTTAAGTGTTTCAGGCTGTAACATAGAAAACATTGCATCTTGTATAGGACGTAAATATGGCTCTATTTTGTCTTTCAAATCACCGGGTAAAAACCCTAAAGATTCACCAGCTTCTACCGCCGGACGCGTTACAATAATTCGATTTACTTCGTCATTACGTAAAGCTGCTAAAGCCATAGCTACTGCAAGATAAGTTTTACCCGTTCCAGCCGGTCCAATTGAAAAAACTAAATCGTTTTCCTTTACTTTTTGAAAATAGTCTTCTTGTTTAGGATTTCTTGCTCGCACAGAAGTTGTTTTGTGTCCGTTGTAAATTATACTATTGACTATTTTTTTCGTACTTTTTCCCGAATAACTTTGTGTGTTAAATAAATTTACAACCGTTAAAAAATCTTCTTTCGATAATGCTGCATTACGCCTGAACATATATTCACATTCGCGAATGATTTTTTCAACAACAGAAAGCTCTTTCAATCCGCCTTTCAAAATTAAAGTGTTACCACGAATAAACACTCCTACATCAAAACGATTTTCTAATTCAGTTAAATAACTAGTATTATCATTGAATAAGTTTATTAATTGAGTTTCTTCAATATCAACTTTGCTGTCAATAATTTCCATTTATAATAAAACTGTCAAAATTATGAATAACTGCATACCATTATTTTTTATTGTGAAACATATAATTCTTTTGCACTTTCCCGACGATTCTTATGAACTACATTTAAAGGAATAAACTCACGTTTTGCTAGCGTTAATTTTTCAACTTCATCTGCAGAAAGAGATGGCATAGAAATACCACCAGCTTTTAATTTCTTACCATTCGGAATATCAACACGTCCCTTTAATGCAGATTGCTTGATAATATTTATAAGATCATCTGAAGACATATCTCGTTAATGCTTTCTTCGCTTGCTCAAATCCACCATTAGCAAGATATACCAATAAAACATTGTAATTAGGAATTACAGGCAAAATCAATCTTAGATTATTGTTCTGCATATTTATGTTAATAACTAGTAAGAAATATAACATACAAATATACAAAAATATAATTAAAAATTTGCTGTATATATAACAAAAATAAAAAACTTTTTTTTTTAGCTATAGATGCTTTGAATAATATTTTTTTTTACAAATATATTTAAAAACTTTTTTTACTTCGTCCTTTTTTGTTATTTTAAAGAATAATAATGTGTCAAAATAATATTTTTTTTCACTTATCAAAACGCAAGAATAAAGGAGGCTTGCAAACATGGAATTTAGCGAGAGCCATGAGAAAATAAAGGGTAGCTATTTTAATCAAATTAGCAACGTAATGTTAGCTAAAAATATTTTTTAAATTATTATAATTACAGAGAAATTAAAATGAAACCTTATTCAAAAAATATATTGTCATCTTTTATGCTGTTGTTGCTTTTATTCAGTTTTACTAGCTGTAAAGATGATAATAATGTAAATAATAATACTGTAGAAACAAAAGTGGTAAAAGAAATATTAATAAGGGGTTTACAACTTTTAGATTATGGAAAAATTGCGACTATTCAATCACAGGAAGAATTAAATCAATTATTTGATAACAAAAATTTTAAGATA
>JAAYTD010000003.1 GCA_012518115.1 Ignavibacteria bacterium
CATAAGACAAGCATAGTTAAAATAATCTCCTAAAGCGTTAACTATATTAGCAAATTTATATACAGGTAATCCACTTTTATAAAATACTGCTACCTGTTCACCTGAAGAATCAAGTATACTCATAGCAGATAAATCCCCTTCTTTTGATAGTCCGCTTGCTGTGTCTACTCCTGCAAAGTACATTTCCTTAGGTTTAGGCAATTTATATATAAATAAACTTTTATTCAAGTATGGATATAATACATCTGGCAGGTCATTTACTTCCTTTGCTTTTAATGGCTCTGGAATAAATAGTAATCTATCATTTAATTGCTTTTGGTCAAATACGCTCTCTTGTGTACTAACAAATGCTTCCTGCCATGTTGCGGGATACTCTTGCCTGAATTGTTCTTCTGTAATGTCTTGTAACTTCCACCTTCTCCAAATTAATTGAACCTTTGTAGCACCTAATCCATATAATTTCTTTTCTGTATCATTCATTTCATCGTCGTAAAGATGTCTTATCAAACTTCCCTTTTTATACCAATTTTTAGCAAGTTGATATTCATACTTGAATTGCTTTTTAGCACCTTCACCTAGCCAATTATAGAAAAATGCTTTATATTTGGAATTGCCTGCTATAGCGTCTTTGAAAAGATAATAGAAATAATTTAGTCCATTTGCTGTGGATTCAATTATTATTTTTGCATTTTCATTTTTTATTAAGGCATTTTCTAACGCTAATAATCCTTTTTCTTGGAATTTTTCATCGTAAAAAGCAAACTCTGATAAATGTACCATTGTCAGCGAATAGCTTCTTCCTGCACTTTCGGCTTTCATTTTGCTTGCTGTTTTTACTGCAATTCTGGAATTATTCTCCAAAAGTAATTCCATCTCATTATTTTTGCGGAAACCAATTCGGTATTTATCAGGGATACTTTCGTACATTAGTTTCAATCTCGTAAATAAGTTTTGCGTTGCATCTTCGCTTTGTGCTAACATCAGATAATTAGAATTCGGCAATTGAAATGCATAATAAAGCATAAGCCCTAAAGATAAGGTGCTAATCCCAAGTTGCCTTGACTTTAGCGTACAGCAGTACCTATCCATATTATCCAAAAAATCCTTTTGTTCTGGATTAACTACAAAAGGTACTAATTCCCCATTGGAATCTATCTTCACAAAGTTTTTTAGCCATAAAGCAGGATTAGCATTTATTCTTCTTAATTTTTCTTCTCTAGTTAGTTTTGGCATCTTATCACCTTCTTTTTATACTTGTATTTTTGTTTAAAATTAGTTTTAAAGGCATAATAAAAAGCAGGCAATATAAAATCATTACCTGCCAATAAAAAACGCTTTAAAACCAAAATAAAGCGTACAAGTGTTCTATTCAAGTATCAAATCATCATCTTCTTCTACTTCTTCCTGCTCTGCTTTTTTAGATTTTTTAGTTTTAACTGATTTTCTGATTTCATTTTGAAGTGTTAAAAATGTCTTAATTGCTTTATCATCGCCTTGTTTAGCTTTTTCTGAAACTGCATTATAAATTTCTACAAAATCCTTATTGCTTTTTTCTAACAACAACAGATTCATAAGTTCTGCGCATTCTTCCGTATTTTCCCATTGTTTTAGATTGCCATATTTAATTAAACTACCCTTGCAATATTTGTCAATAATATCCTGTTCTGTAAAATCTGAAAAATTTCTATTTGAATTAGCAAGTTTATTTCGCCACATGAAATAAGCGTATTTGGGATAGTTAGTCGTGTTTTTCCAATATTGTTTTAGTGCTTGATTTAACAATGATACTTGTCTAGCCATATCTATTCCTCCGTTTCTTTGAGTATCAAAAAAGGATAACCTTTTGTGGTTACCCCATATTGTTCTTTTAGTTTTTTATTTGCTCTAATTCGTTTAAGGCAATAATTACTTAATATTTCTTGTAAACTTCTTTTTAGTTGAATTTGAGTTAATACTTTCCCATATTCATTTTTTAATTCTTCTATTACTTCTTGTTCTGTAATATATCCATTTTTCTTTTGTTGTTTTGCTTTTGATAATATTTTATCTGGTATATCTTCTAATGGTACTTTATCTATTAAATCTAATAAAGCAAACAATTGTATTGTATTATTTGTTGTTTTTTTAGAATTTGTTGCGAATAACTTCATAAAATAATTTAAACTACCAAAAAATATTGGATAATCACTAATTGAATAATCTTCACTCATAATATTATTTTTAGCATAAACATTTAATAAAATTAATTTATCTAATCTTGGTTTAATATAAGTCCATAATGTAGGATAATCTTCTTCCATTTTGCCACTTGTTAAATATTTTATATTTTCTTCTAAAATTGCCTGTTGTTCTTTTTGCCATTCTGTTTTTAAATCAATATTATATACTTGCTTAATAAAATTAATTGCATGGTATCTTGTGCATCCACTAATTGCTTCTATTAGTTTAATAATTCCACCTTTAAAACCACATCCAAAACAATTATATACAAAATGTCCTTTTTCATTAATTATAATTCCTGCACTTGGTCTTTTATCATCATGAAATGGTAATATGCAATTAAATGTTTTATTTTCTACACCTAAAAAATTATATAAATCTATTGTATCTATAAATTTATAAAATTCTTCATCAGTTTTAAATGTAGTAGGGGGTTTTTGGGGGACTAATATATCAATATAATTATATATTGATATATCAGTCCCCTTTTTCTCTCTTATATGTTTAACATTAGAAATATCTATATTTACAAGTAATTCTTTCATTTTAGCAACATCTAATCTGCGTATAGCGTCTATATGTTCATTAGAAACATCTATATTTAACTTTTTAGATGTTGTTGTGCTAAAAGTTCTTTTTGAACATTTAGTATTAGGTACTTTATTATTCAAATGTTTAATAAAATCCTTTGCTTTGTTTAGGATATTATAAAAATACTCACTATCCATTTGTTGAATAGTGAGTATATAATTTATATCTTCTATTGGTTTAAGTCCTTTTTCATAATCAACATACCAACATATTCTATTTGTTGTAAAATGTTTTCCTAATGGTAACTTTACGCCTTGTGTGTGTGTCGGTCTTAATTCTACTTTGCCATAGTCAATATTTAGCAATTCGGCATAATTCAGTACCATAAGATAAAATTGTTTTATGTCTGTATTGAATACAGGTTTATTAAAAAATATTTCAACGTGATAACCTTTATTTCCTGATGTGCTAATATAAATAAACTCCCCAGGTATCCCTATTTCCTGGAGAGTATTAACCAGTTTATATACTGTCCATTTAGCCATTTGTGGGTCTTTTACGTCAACGTCAAAACATATAAACTTTGTAAATATTTCACTTGCAAAAACTCCTAGTGTATAATGTTTCTCCAGGTGGTTTTTAACTTGTTCTGCTTTATCTGAAATTGATATGCTTGTTATTGTTTTATATCCTGTTTCATCAAGTTTAAGCCATTTTTTGCGATATAGGATATATAAATCATTGATTTTCTGTATTATCTCTTTTTGGGACATTAGAACCAACTCCTTTTAGTTGTTCTTTAATCTGTTGTTTGTATTGTTTCGTTATAGTTTCATAATCTTTAATTGCTTGCCAAATTTCTTCTTTATTCTCAAAAAAGAATACTAAACTCTTGTTGTTCGTTTTATTAATCGCCAAATCAATAATGTGATACCCTTTGTTGCAAAGTATTTTTGCTAGTTTACTTGAATAAACTGGTATATCATTTTTCATGCTTTATTCCTCCTGATTTTTTCTTGTTAATGTGGTGTTAGTTCTTTTTTAATGTGTCGTATTCCTGAATATAGCTGTCATACTTTTTTTTGATAGCCTCATATGCTTTTTGATTTTTTAGTTTTTTTCGTTCAAACCTGCATAAATTAGCAACTGAAATATGAATATAGTCAGATACATCCTTAAGTGTGAGTTCTCTTTGCTTTCGCCATACTGTGTAGAAAAAATCATTGTTTTCCATATTTTCACCTTCTTATTAGAAAAATTTTGATATAAAAAAAATAAAATAGAGAAGAACCGCATAAGCAGTCCTTCTCTCTAAACCCAACTCCTTCAGATATTTAAAGATGAATTACTGTGCAACTGCAACTGCTTTACTATTAAGCAGTTTTAATGAACATTCGGTAATAACCATTCCTTTGATATTGTCTCCATCTTTTGCTAGCATTTCAAAAGCAGGTTTTCTAAGGTAAACCAACCTCAAATAAGCAGGGTCAACAACCAATATCTTGTCAACTGGCATATGTCTATTTAGTACCACGTTTACAACTCCATAATTTGTAATAACCTTGTTTGCAACAAAACCAAAAGTATCCATAGGCATATTATAATTAATCTGGTTTGCATAGAAACCATCTATAATTTCCTTAAAATCTGCATTTACAAAAGCATAGAATTCATTTGAACCTAATCCAGCATCCCACAACTTTTTAACAACTGCTTTAAAATCTGCCTGTGTTGGTGCTGTTTCAATTTCTACCACGTTATCAGGATGAACCTGCTCAAATATTGACTTCATCCTTCTAATGAAAGGTTCTGTGCTACCATCGTTGTAATTAGTAGGTGCAAGCACTTTTTTTTCAATATTAACTTTAACTTCTGTCAATCTATCGTTTATTTCACTTGCAAACAAATCATTGATACCAACAATATTACTTGCTTGTGCTGAGCCGCTAACCTGTACCGCCTTGCTGAATATTTCCATAACGTTAGATTTTTCCGCTCTAGCACTAGAAGTAAATGTGTCAGGTGTATGCCCTTCTACCTTGCTTATATCCTCTGTATCATCAAGGGTCTTTTCTCTCCAGTTTATGGTTACGCTTCCAGCAGTTTCTACAAGTTTTTTATTCATTAAAAGCGTACTAAATGGTGTATCACTAGGTGCAACTAAAGCAATTTCTTTTGATAAGTCAATATTTTCATGTGCTGTAAAATTACTTGTTTTTATCATATTTAATCATCCTCCACTATCCGAAAATTTTTGATAGTTTTGAAAAAATCATGCCTTCTACATTTTTTTCTTTTTCTGCTACAGAATAGTTGTCATCTGCTTTGTGGTCATTTGGTTTATAGCTGTTGTTTATATCCTGCTTTTTCTTCAACTCAATCAATTTGTTAATTTTTTCCTGTGCTTTTTTTACATCTTCGGCTTCTACAAGGTCAAAGTAAGTTTCATCTAACCCTGCTTTGAGCATCTCATTTTTTATAGCAGTTGAAAGATTAGTTTTCTGTAGTTCTGCATACTGGTTTTTCACAGTTTCAAAATCGGCAATACTTTTTTCAAGTTCTTGAATTTTGCTTTCATACTCTGAAAGCATTTGTTCAACTTCTTCTTTTGTATAGGTTTCTTTTGTTAGTTTAAGTGTCATATTTAATTATTCCTCCTTTATATTATAGGGTGGTGAATTTGTAAAACATTGGTCTATATTATATATCATCAGCATATAGCTGTTGATACCGAAAAAATAAAAAAGAGGAAGTCAAATCAACTTCCCCTATAAGCAATAAACTGTTCTCATCTGGCATAGCTGCCACAAAAGGAGAATATATATCAACCCTTTAGGGATTGATGCTTTGAAAATATTTTGTAATCAATTTTTTGATATTAAAAAAAAATAAATATAAAAGGGTACTTTGCTTGCAGTACCCCTTTAACGAAAGGAACGTATTTATACAATATCATAAGAACTTCAGATAATGTATTGAAACCCTAGCATGGTAATTAACCGATATTATATCATTATTCTATTCATTATATAAAAAATTCAATTTTTTCTTACAATCCGCTATTCATGCAAGTTTCAAGGATTTTCTATTTTATAATCAAAAATTCTTTAATTTGTTTATAATTCTATTCATTATATAAAAAATTTATTTTTTCTCAAAATCCGCTATTCATGCAGGTTTGCAGGATTTTCTAAACTTCTAGTATATTTATCTTTATATTTGTGCCATGTTTCTCTTTTTATTTTGCGTTCAACATCCTTCCAACAACTACTGCAATATAAAAAGAGAAACATGGCACAAATATAAAGATAAATATACTAGAAGTTTA
>JAAYTD010000038.1 GCA_012518115.1 Ignavibacteria bacterium
AACGCAAGAAGAATCATAAGTAGCTTGTTGTCTTTTTATTTCAGGCGCTAGTACTTTTTCAAGACTATCTATTTTAGAAACGATGTTGTCAGATGAAAATTCCGTATTCATTAAATCCGCAAAACGATTTATAAATTTACAATAAAATCTACTATTTTTCATTGCAGTTTGAAACAGTAGATATATACTCTCATTTCTTTGTGTTAGATATAAGTCATAATAATTATTATATCTTTCATCTATATCATATTGAGAAAAAGAATCATCTACATCATAAACTATCCAGCGCCATTTGTTGTCAAGTTCTGTAGATTTCCAAAATAACACGTTATTATGCGGCCAATCGACATTTTGTAGAAAAGTATTTAAGATTATATAATCAATAAAGTTATCGAAATCAATTTTACTGTTCAAATATTCGAACCCATCTTTTTGCATATCTAAAAGTTCTAATGTATCAATTAAATCAAACCATTCTTTGCTACAATTATAATTTGGAGCATACTTTAGTTCATCCAAAGTATAGTAATAATTTTTTTCTAAAGCAGTTATAGATGATTTTTCTATATTATATTTTTCTGCAATAAAGTTATCATCTTGTCTTTCCATTAGCTTAGCTATACCATAAAATTTTCCATTAAAAAAAGTTAGCACATTATTTATAGGTGAACACAATAAGTTTTCATTTAAATTTTCAGCTAAGTTATGTGCAATTTGATCTCGCATAAGAGCTCTTTTCCAATCTCTTCCACCGTTTCGTAACATTAATTTTTCATAGTTGTTTTTATATTCATCGGGGAAAAATCTATGCTCAAATGTTGAGTATTGATAATAATCTTTTGCGTAAAGTCGCCAAGATTTTTGTGGAAAATTGCGTGAGCCTGTACCTTGTAAACGTAAGCCGACAGCTGAATTATATGGGGGAATATCATTAGCAAAATATTCGAAATTAGCAGGAATTATTTTGTTAAAATATACTCTTCTAGCAGTAAAAATACCTTCATTTTCTTCCCATAAAAGTAGAGAATCAATAACAAGCGAAACGATAGGCAATTTGGAATTTTCACCGAAAAAGTATGTATGTGTAACTATTCTACTATCATTTGTATCTTTGTTGTTACTTATGGCTTTAGCTCTTAAAACAGTTGTATTTGAAATAGAAATCGGTGAAAGGTATAAATTAGAATTCAAGGTCGGTTCATCGCCATTTGTAGTATAGTAAATATTAATATTTTCTGATTTGTTAGGATTTGTAAGTATTAGTGAAATCTCATTCTTATAAAATCCGCCTTGAATAGAAAAGATGGGTTCTAAAGCTTTAGGGCGTCTTACTCCGCTATTAGTTAGTCCCGGTGTCGGTTTTTCAAAATACACTAAATTAGAGCTCCCGTCAGGGTATCTCCCAAAGCTTATATCTGTTTTCTGTTCATTATATTCTATATAGTCAATTTTTTCTCTTGACTTATTGAATAAATATATTTTATCCTTATCTTTATTTAATTTGAAATCCGTATGTAATACCTTAGCTTTTCTTGTACTTCCTTTTAGTGTAGTTCCAAATTCTTCTTCTTTTAATTTTGTAATATCAACATCTTCACCGTTAATTCTGAATCTATCTATAAAAAAACTTGTAAGAAGGTCATTACTGCTACTTGTTGCGGCAATTCCTAAAAGGTATTTTTTGTTATGAAAAGGAAGGTAAAGTTTATTAGCAATTTCACCGCGTCGTTCGCTTACACATCTAAAGTAACTCAAAGTATCATCCTTAAGTTTAATAACCATATGAGAAAAAGGAAATCTACAGGCTTCTATATAACGATTAATTTGAATAGGGTCTTCGGAGTTAAATTTCCAAGAATGAATGTATCTTTTACATAATGGGGAAGCCGCAAAAAAACTTGTAGAAGAAGCATCTTTTGATAAATCTTCACTCAACATAATGCCGATTTTTGAATCAAAATTATAATTCGCCATAGCTGTAACTTTCAATTCTACTTCAAAATCGCCTGAATGTTCTAAATATAAAAAGCGGAATTGATCTTCTTGATAGACAGGAAAACTATTACCCGAAGCTGTAATTTCATAGTTTAAAGAGACGTAATTTTGTTTATCACAAAACAAAATCATATATTCTTTAGATTTCAAAACTGTATCAGGTAATTCCCAAGCGGAAGAAAATTTAGATTTTTTTCCTATACGCCAACCTTTTAAATTTATATCATTATTACTTGCATTATATAGTTCTATCCAATCAGGTGTAGATTGATTTTCGTCAGAGATAACATTGCTATTAGAAGCTGAAAATTCATTTATAAAAACTTGAGAATAACTAGCGCCTGATATTAACAGAAATAAAAGAAAAAGACAAATATATTTTAGCATAATTTGAAATTGAAGCAATTAAAATATAACTATTTGTTTTTAATGGAATTAAACTAGTTAGCAAGTAAATCCTTTACAATTTTTTGGACAATACTTCCATCGGCTTTGCCTTTGAGTTCTTTCATAGCACTTCCCATAACTTTGCCGACATCTTTTATATCTTTTGCACCAATTTTCTCGATAATAGCTTTAATAGCATTTGTAATTTCTTCTTCGGTCATTTGTTTTGGTAAAAATTCTTGAATAATATCTAACTCTGCTTGTTCATTATTAGCTAAGTCAGTTCTTCCTGCATTTTGGTACATTTCTATTGCATCTTTTCGTTTTTTTGCAGCAGAGTTTAGTATTTTCAATTCGTCATCTTCTGTCATTGCTCGCGCAACGCCACTTTTATTAAATTCTATTATGCTTGCTCGTATTGAGCGTAATGTTGTTGTTCGGATTTTATCTCCGTTTTTCATAGCTTTTTTTAAAGCTTCATTAATTGTTTGTTCTAAAGCCATTTTTAATTTAGTGGATTAAAATTAATAATTTACTAATATACTAATTTATTTTGAAAAAAATTAAATAGGGTAATTAAATATTTGATTTTATTAGAAAAATATTAAAAAGAATAGGTTTGATTTATGAATGTTTTTAATTAAAATTTTATTATATTTATACTATCACTTTATTATCATATTGAAAAATCAAAAAGAGGTATAAAATGAAACAAAACATTAGAAAATATAATTATGCTATTATGAGTATATTATTATTTTTTGTTACTTTGCAAATGTCTTTTGCCCAAATAGTAAATATTAGTACTGTTGCAGAGTTAGAAGCATTTCGTGATGATGTTAATGCAGGTAATAATTACAAAGGAGTTGTTGTAGAATTAAAGAATGATATCAATTTAAGTGCTATATCTAACTGGGTGTCTATAGGTGATGAAAATACACCTTTTTGTGGTGTTTTTAATGGTAATGATTTTACAATTAGCGAGATGAAAATAATACTTAATAGTAATTATCAAGGTTTATTTGGATATACAGATAGCGCGGAAGTAAAAAACCTAACTGTAAGTGGTAAAATTGTAAGGAGAATAAGTTCATCTGAAGCTCTTAATTATAGGGGTGGCATTATAGGACTAGCGTGTGCCACATCTATTATAAATTGTAAGAACTTATGTAATATTGAAGATGAGATAGATGAGAATAGTTGTAATGGCGGTATAGTAGGTAAGGCAGAGAGTGGAACTCATATCAAAAAATGTGAGAATTTAGGTAAAATTGATGGCGGATTTTATGTTGGTGGCATTTGTGGATTAGTAACTAGAAACGAATATGATTATAGTGATCTTAATGTAATTATAGAAGATTGTATAAATCGTGGTGAGATTGTATCTAGAATTGTAGCATTTGGCGTTCCTGATCCGTTTTTAAATAATAATTTTAATCATAGTTCTGCCGGTGGGATTTGTGGTAAATTCGAGTTAGGTGAGATGAGAGGTACGAATGAAAATTATGGCAGGATAAGTTCTACAATAGCATCTGGTGGCATTTGTGGATTTATAAACAACACGGTCAATTTAGAAAAAGCTGTTTTGATTAATCACAAGGAAGCAAGTTTTTCCGAAGCTACATACGTAGGTGGTATATTTGGCGTATATGCTTGTTACCTTTATTCTATAAAAGAACCGAATTTAGAAGTCTATGGAACATTTATAAACAAAGCAAACATACATATTGTTAAAGAATTTGGAATAGCAGCCAATTTAGGTGGAATTTTTGGCGTAATATTTTCAGAAAAAGGAAATACTAATAAATATAATTTTTTAACAAAATGTGAAAATTATGGTGATATTATTTTTACTGGTTATAATTTAGGTGGCATAGTTGGAGCAATAAATACTCCTGAGAGCTCTATCATTTTTTCAAATTCAAATAATTATGGTAGAATAGTCGGCGAACCTGACGCTTTAGTCGAAACTGACTATTCAATGCGTATCGGTGGTATTTGTGGAATATTAAAAGGACAAATTACAATAACTAACTGTCATAATTCAGGCGATATTATGCAAATTGATAAAGGCTTACTTGATTCTTTATTATTTATTGGTGGCATTTGTGGTAAAATAGAGTGGGGAGGTGTAATTTCAAAATGTACAAGTATAGGAAATATTTATCCATTTACTAGAGATGGATCTTGTGGTGGGATTTGCGGTTTCTTAGATGATGGTAGAATAACAAATTGCTATTCGGGTGGTTTATGTTATTTGCCTGATAAATTTCCAGTTAATGAGTTATTTGTTGGTGGCATTTGTGGGCAAAATATTAAAGGTAATATAACAAGTTGTATATCTACATTTAATCCTTTAGCTAAGACAATTGATAACACACACTTAGGTGGAATAGTAGGGCAAACATTTGCACATGCGGCATCACATTGCTATTACGATAAGCAGCTTTGTCCTGTTGAGGAAGTTCCTGAGTATGGTGTAGCTAAATTTACGCGAGAGTTAGTGGGGCTTTCGCCTAATTTAGAGGGAATATCTGCTGACGATTGGATATTTGCTGAAAATCTTTATCCGCGTTTGAACTTTAGATCTCCTACAGAAAACAAGATTGTTCAGAATGGAAGTTCTGTTGTCCTGCTTTTTGGTGATGAAACAGTAGAAGAAGTAACAAAAAACTTTAATGTTTACACTTTAAACGATGAATATAAATGGAAAGTTGGTGATCCTAATATAATTGGGATTTCTGGCAACTCTGCAACATTAAAAAGTGAAGGCAACACGCTTTTAACTTCTGTAGAAATTGTTGAAGAACGGAACAAAAAAGATGTTTTTGTAGTTGTTAAAGGTGAATTTGAACAATTTATTTGTGATGATGAATTAAACTTCAACAATTTTACTGGCAAAGGTACGCAAGCAGATCCTTATTTAATAGAGAATGAAGATCATTTACGTTGTTTAGCTAAGAAAGTCAATTTAGGAGCAGACACTAGAGCATTATATTTTTCACAAACATCTGATATAGATGTTAGTTCTGGTGGTAATTGGGTGCCTATAGGTAATAAAGATACTCCTTTTTGTGGTATTTATTATGGTAATGATTTTACCGTTAGCGAGATGCAAATAATACTTACTAATACACTTACTGTTACCTATCAAGGTCTATTTGGATATACTGATAATGCGGAAATAAGTAACTTAACTGTTAGTGGTAAAATTTCAAAGATAGAAGGTTCTTATTTTAGTTATAGAGGAGGAATTATAGGATTAGCTAGTGCAACATCTATTGTAGATTGTAATAACTTATGTAATATCGAAGATGAAATACCACTTAATGGTGATTGTACTGGTGGTATAGTAGGTAGGGCAGAGAGTGGAACTTGTATAATAAAATGTAAAAATTATGGTAACATTTTTGGAGGATTTTATGCTGGTGGCATTTGTGGGAGTTTTATGGGTGGTGAGATGAAAGAGACGATTGAAAATTATGGTAACATAAGACTTACTATAGGAGGAGTAGCTGGTGGTATTTGTGGAGTGATGCACAATACAGTAAATTTAGAAGGAGCTGTTTTGATTAATCAAGAGGAAGCAACTTTCCTCCAAGCTGGGATAGCCGGTGGTATATTTGGACAATATATTTGTAATGTTTCTACTACAGAAACAATGCACTTAGACATCTATGGAACATTTGTAAATAAAGCGAATATACAGTTTATTGTAGGGAGCGGAAGAGCAGGGAATATAGGTGGAATTTTTGGCGTAATAATATCAGAACCAGGAAATACTAATAAATATACTTTTCTAACAAAATGTGAAAATTATGGCAACATCATTAGTTCTTCCGGTTTTCATTTAGGTGGTATAGTTGGATTAATATATAGTCTTGAGTGTTCTTTTGTTCTTTCAAATTCAAGTAATTATGGTAAAATAGTCGGGCAACATGACTCTTTAGTTGAAACAGATTATTCAATGCGTATCGGTGGTATTTGTGGAAAACTAACAGGACAACATACAATAACTAACTGTCATAATTCAGGCGATATTATGCAAATTGATAACGACTTACCTGATTCCTTATTATTTATCGGTGGCATTTGTGGGCAAGTATTGAGTGGAGGTGTAATTTCGGAATGTACAAGTATCGGAAATCTTTACCCAATTAATAAATATGTATCTTGTGGTGGCATTTGTGGTTTCTTAGATGATGGTAGAATAACAAATTGCTATTCGGGTGGTTTATGTTATTTGCCTGATGTGGTTGATGAACTAGTTATTGGTGGGATTTGCGGTAAAAATATTAAAGGTAATATTACAAGTTGTATATCTACATTTAATCCTTTAGCTAAGACAATTGATAACACACACTTAGGTGGAATAGTAGGGCAAACATTTGCACATGCGGCATCACATTGCTATTACGACAAGCAGCTTTGTCCTATTGATGAAGTTTCTGGATATGGTGTAGCTAAATTCACGCGAGAGCTAGTAGGTCTTTCACCTAAGTTAGAGGGAATATCTGCTGATAATTGGATATTTGCCGAAAATCTTTATCCGCGTTTGAACTTTAGAGCTCCTACAGAAAACAAGATTGTTCAAAATGGAAGTTCTGTTGTCTTGCTTGCGGGTAATGAAACAGTAGAAGAAGTAACAAAAAACTTTAAAGTTTACACTTTGAACGATGAATATAAATGGAAAGTTGAAAAGCCTAATATAATTGGGATTTCTGGCAACTCTGCAACATTAAAAAATGAAGGTAACACGCTTTTAACTTCTGTAGAAATTGTTGAAGAACGCAACAAAAAAG
>JAAYTD010000039.1 GCA_012518115.1 Ignavibacteria bacterium
ATGAAATTAAATAGCTTAATAATTAAGAATTTTAGAGGTTATCGTGATATAAAAATACCTTTCAATGAAAACCTAAATCTCATTATTGGCAGAAATGATGTTGGGAAATCTACCATTCTAGATGCACTTGAAATATTTTTCAATAATGACAAAGTCAAAATGGAAGTTTCTGACTTAAATATTGATGCTATAAAAGAAGGAGAGACAGAAATTACAATCGGTGCAACTTTTATTTTAGAGGGTTATAATGGTCCCCTTTTTTAGGACAACAAAATTAAAAATTTAACGTATAAATAATTAAAAGTTGTCTTATGGAAAGAAGTTCAAGAAAAAAGTTTAGATCCTCTTTTAAATCAAAAGTGGCATTAGAAGCTGTTAAGGGGTTTACATTAAAGACATTGATGAACTTGATTATGTTGTGAATTTAATAGAACAATCTTATAATGACATAATATAAAAATCAACCGGCCCACAATATGTTGGTTGTACCTTAGTAAGAAAATACTTCAAAATCGGTACTTTTCATACACCAAACGTTATGTGCGGTAGAAACTTCGGAGAACTGATACGCTAGATTAAAAGACAAAAAAATTAAAATATATAATTAAATATGAAAACTATTAAAAATATAATCGAAGAAAGTTTGCGAGAGTTGAAAAGTATTGATTGTGAATATGAAATACAAAAACGAAATCAAAATCGAAAAGAAAATCAAGAACAAGAAAGTAGATTAATTTTTCCAAAAACAAGAGGAACAAAAGAAACAGGATTGATTAGGATAAGTGAACAAGAAGCAAGGTTTTTATTCGTTCGAGAATTGGAGATTAATAAAAACAATCATTCGTTTTATTATTCTATTGAAACACCAACAGATAATATCTATAGATTTAGTGAGAATGGAAAAAAAATTGAGCCAAAAATTGGTGAAGGTCAATCTGCAAGTATTGATGTTACATTGTATTCAAAAGAAAATAATGGATTTTGCAGAAAACATTTAATTGAGTTTAAACAAGGCAATATAAATACTTACAAAAAGGATTTTCTTAAATTACTATTTGATATTGATGGACTACACAATTTTTATATTAACATTATAAAGAGAGAAGATTTATCGAAAGGAAAAACATTAGAAAGTATAAAAAATAAATATCAGAATGCTATTAATGATTTAAAAAAGATAAAACGGAAAGATAATTCAATTCTTACTATAATTTTATTTAACATTACTGATGGTGATTTGAGAATATCTGATAATATTGATTTGAAAAATAACAAAACAAAAATAGAATTATGTAAACTACAGCACATAAAAAACGCTAAAACTAAGTGAGCTTTCTCCACATTGATAATAAAAATAAAAAAACAAACTAAAGGGCATTGCAATTGGTGCGAAAACCTGTCCAGTTTTAACATTGGCTATTGTGGGTCACGCAAAAAACAATCTAACTAAGGATGAAAATGGCAATTCCGACATCGAGAACAAAAGAAAAAGCAACAATAAAAACATTATAAGTATCTAAATTATATTGTATCGCTATAATTGCCACAATGAAAAAACAATTTTTTATTATTTTTGGAATAGGAGTGCCGGCAGTTTGGGCGTGTACAACTGTGATAATTTAGCAGACTTAGTAGGGAAGTTATGCGTAACAAAAATAGACATAATGAATAAGAAATTATCATTTGAAATTGTTTAACTTAAGATAAATTAAAATGAAAACAAACATCAGTATTTTATTTATTGTTTTAAGCATTTTGTTTTCTTGTATTGCCTGCGATACAGTAGAAAATAAAACTCCAATTGATACAAATAAAAACATTACTTATTTAAGATCAATACTAGGTGGTTGCAATAATAAAACAGAAGAAAACATTAAGCATGGTGAAGAGAAAAGCGATACTGTAATTATCCAAATTCAGCAAGATATTTTAAGTATTTTTGTTGGCTTGAATTACATCTGTTGTGCTCCTTTTGTTACGGATTGCAACATTATAAACGATTCTATTTTTGTGTCAATTATAGACGTATGTCCTGATCCATACCAAGACTGTTATTGTCGGTGCAGTTGTTATTATACTTTTGAGCATTATTTTAATAATTTATCCAACAAGGAATATTATTGGCGGATTACCTTAATTGACCCACGCGAAGAAAATGAAATATTATTTGATGAAGGAGTAATTAAAGTAGGTAGCTAAGCTAGCTAGTGTATTTGGCTTTATGCCTGTCAGCTCAGCGGTATATGCTTTTAACTCTATTTCTTATCCGGCTTTAAATAGCTATTAGCAAAAATCAAAAATCTAATCCTTTCAGTTTTCGGCATTATTTTGTAAATACTCATTTCCATTGGTTCACTCTTTTTTTTCTGACAAGCTAGATTTTCTAAAAAATGTATTTGGAATATTTAACAATACTAGCTATATAAATTTATATATTGTAAAAAATTATAAAAAATAACAAAAAACTTTTGATAATTTATAAGAAAATAGTATTTTAGCAATTTAAAAATAAAATCTTCAGTCTTCAAAGTAAATTGGAATGAAGAGAATAACGGAGTTTTATAATGGTGTTGTAATGATGAATTTTAAAAAGCAACTTATAGAAGAAAAGCAAGCTAAGTGCAAGGGAAGTTTATATCATAAAACGCAAGTGAGCCTTGCCTATAACTCTAACCGTATTGAAGGAAGTCGGCTAACTGAGGAACAAACTCGCTACATTTTCGAAACACGTACCATAGGATTTAAAGAGGAAGAAGCTCTACCGGTAGATGATATTATAGAAACATCAAATCATTTTGTTGCTTTTGATTTCTTACTTGACAGCATAGACGAACCTTTGTCTAATGAGATAATAAAAACGTTTCATCGAATTTTAAAGTCAGGTACTGCCGATGCTACCAAATCTTGGTTTCGTTTGGGCGATTGGAAAAAACTAGCTAACGAAGTGGGTGGTATGAAAACCACTCTACCGCAAGATGTTGACTCTGAAATGAAAAAACTTAAT
The DNA here is from genome assembly GCA_012518115.1 of Ignavibacteria bacterium. Lineage (GTDB taxonomy): Bacteria > Bacteroidota > Ignavibacteria > Kapaibacteriales > UBA2268 > JAAYTD01. The sequence continues at coordinate 3,005 of JAAYTD010000039.1, forward strand.
GATTGGTATAACAAGTTATCTGTCATTGAGTTTGAAACTATTGTAGAATACCATTATCGCTTTGAGCGAATTCATCCGTTCCAAGATGGTAATGGCAGAGTAGGGCGTTTGATTATGTTTCGTGAATGTTTGCGAAACGATATAGTTCCTTTTATTATCGATGAGCGGCACAAACAATTTTATTATAGAGGATTAAAAGAATTCGCTACGGTAAGAGGCTATTTGCTTGATACTTGTCTTTCAGCTCAAGATACGTATAAGGAATGGATTAAATATTTTTATGGAGAGTAGCACTGAAGATAGTTGAAAATAATGAGGATAGTAAAAATATGATAGTAATAAAAAAAGAAACAGACAATAAAAATCTGAAATTTAAAGTTCAACTAATTATTGCAACTTTATCAGTTCTAATTTTTATAGGAAAACTAGTTGCTTACTTTTTGACTAATTCAGTAGCTGTACTAACAGATGCCCTTGAAAGTATAGTAAATGTTACAACTGGTTTTATTACTTTGTATGCCGTTTATTATTCCTTAAAACCAAAAGATGAGAATCATCCGTTTGGACATGGAAAAATAGAGTTTTTATCTGCATCAATTGAAGGAATTTTAATTATTATTGCTGGATTAGTAATAATTTTTGAAGCGATCAAACGACTTTTTGTTCCTGTGCAAATTTATCAATTAGATATAGGAATTTTTATTGTTGCAATTGCAGGACTTTTGAATTATTTAATCGGTTGGTATAGCATAAAAATTGGTAAAAAAAGCAATTCAATTGCCTTAATTTCAGGTGGAAAACACTTACATTCCGACACATATTCATCAATTGGCTTAGTGATTGGTTTAGTTTTATTGTACTACACAAAATTAGCTTGGTTAGACAGTGCAATAGCTATGATTTTCGGAACTATAATTGTGGTAACAGGCATAAAAATCCTCAAAAAAACTAAATCAAATCTAATGGACGAAGCTGATTTTAAATTGATTGAGCAGTTTGGAAAGTTAATTGAAAACAATAAACCTGATGAATGGATTGATGTACACAATTTTAAGATTATTAAATATGGTGATCTTTATCATATAGATTGTGATTTAGTTTTGCCTCGGAATTTATATTTATCAGATGCTCACGCGGAAGGAGAAAAGTTAAAGGAGTTGTTAGTTTCAAACTTCAAAGAAGATATTGTTTTAAATCTGCACAAAGATGAATGTTTTAAACAGTATTGTAAGCATTGTAAAATAATAGATTGTAAGGAAAGAATTACTGAATTTGTAACTCAATTGAGCTTTGACTTAGAAAGGTTTATAAAAGAAGGAAAAGAAGAAAATAATTTGTAACTAACATTAAAATATGTAACTTAGAAGGAAAACATTAGAATTAAATATAAATTTATATGAATAACATTGAGCAAAACATTCAGTTAGAGCCTTTGCGACAGGAACACAAAGAACAGTTTATTAAAGATATGCAGATTTCTTTTCAAAAAACTGTAGCTGAGGAATTTGGAAATAGAGATGAGTTAGTATTGTCTGAAAAAGATGTTATACACTCATTAAGGGACGATAAATCGCAGGCATTTCGCATAATTTATAACAATAAGTGGGTGGGCGGTTTAGTGCTTTCGATTGATGAGAAAAGTGGGTGCAATTCGATAGAGTTTTTCTATATCAATCCCGTTACACATAGTCAAGGAGTGGGAGCTCTTGCTTGGCAGGAAGTAGAAAAACTTTTTCCCAATACAAAAGTATGGAAAACTTATACGCCATATTTTGAAAAGCGAAATATTCATTTTTATGTAAACAAATGTGGTTTTCAGATTGTAGAATTTTTTAATTCGTTTCATAAAGAAACACATTTTCCTGAAAACGAGGAAGTTGAAATGGAAGATTTTTTTCGTTTCGAAAAAAGAATGGAATAAAATAACACGTTTATTAAACTGAATAATCTAAAATTTGCAAAAAATAAAAACTTCTTAATTAATAATTAAAGAAAAATCAGTATATTTGTTGTTAAATATATCTTGATTATTTTTTCTGTTTTGTGCGATTTTTTCAAAATGGCACGTTTTCTGTCGAACGCAGAATACGAAAACGTTTGAGCTATTATGAGGTACCAACTAACGAGAAATTGTAAAAAGCACTTGTTTCATTATAAAGATATGAATTTGAAAAATGATTAATTTTGATATTTATAAAACAGAAAGATTATATTAATGAGCATTTTAAAGGAAAGAATGATTAGTCCAAATAAACTACCCTTTTTGCAGTCGCAAGTATTACAAAAGATTTATATTGATTTAAGTAAAAACAAAAAAACTGATATTGAGGAAATTGCGTATCTAACAGATTATAAAAGAGATAGCAAAATACTAAATGATGCAGTTACTGCTCTTGTAGAAAAAAAATTTCTTTCTGGAAGTATTGAAGATGGTTTCTCAGTTCCAAACAATAGAATAGAACTATATAATTCTGTTATTAGTAAAAATGATTATGAACATAAAACCTATTCAACAAATATCTTATCTTTTTGCTATGTAAACAAAATTAACGAAAATAGTAGTAATCTTTTTGAAGCAATTAAATCAATAAGTGATTACAATAGTGAAGGTGTATGTCATCGTTGGTATGATTATTTAGAAGATTTTCCTTATCAATTAATTGAAGAAAAATTTAAAGAATATAGTATTGCTGAAAATTCATTAGTTGTTGAACCATTTGCAGGTAGCGGTACTACAAATGTTTCTGCTAAAATGTTTAATATCAATTCCATTGGTTTTGATGCAAATCCGTTAATGTGTTTTATTAGTAGAGTAAAGACTACATGGGATATTAATATTAAAGAATTCGAATCAGAAGTTTTTAAAGTTGCTAATGAATTTTTAAATAAGATACACGATTTTGACAAGTTAAATATTGATAGAGATTTTCTTGATAGAATGCCTAAAAAGGAAATAAATCAATGGTTAAGTCTAGGGTTACAAAAAGAAGTTGTTCTATTAAAAAAAATAATCAATAGTGTCAAAAATGAAAAGATTAGAGATTTACTTTTATTAGCTATGTCAAGGTCTGCTCTTGATGCTTCATTCGTTTCATTTTGTCCTGGTACTACTTTTTATCCTTTTCGTGAAAAAGAAGAATTTTGGAATTTATTTACAAATAAAGTTGTGGATATGTATTTAGATTTACAAAAAATCAATAATGTATCAAGTCAATTTAATGAAACTAAAATTATTAATGATTCCTGTTTAAATGCTGGAGAATATATCAAAAAAGACTCTGTTGATTTTATAATAACATCTCCGCCGTATCCCAATGACTTAGAATATACGAGACAAACGCGTCTTGAAATGTATATGCTTGATTTTGTTAGAAACATGAATGATGTACAGAAAATAAAGCGAATAATGGTAAAAGGCAGTACTAAACTAATTTATAAAGAAAGCAATTCTGAAAAATACATAAAAAAATTTGATAGTGTTTTTAAAGTATCGAACGAGATATACGCGCAAACAAAAGATAAGAATTGGGGATTCGACTACCCAAGAATGGTGAGAGAGTATTTTGGTGATATGTTTTTATGCTTGGAAGAGTTTTATCCTTTAATGAAAAAAGGTGCACATTTTCTTCTGGTTGTTGGGGACCAAACAGTTAAAGGCGTATATATTCCTGTTAGTGATATTTTAATAGAAATGGGTTATGAGATAGGTTATTCGAAATGCACCAAGGAACTTTTTAGAAATCGAAGGAGTACAGGGCATGATACTATTTTACCAGAAGAAATTGTTATACTTGAAAAATAATATATATGTATATGAATAATCCAAACGAAATATTCGGCTTTCCTATTGATAATAAATCAAAAGGAGCATTGAATTCCAAAAAAACATATTATTGCAAATTTATTAATGCAAAATGTGATAAGCAGAGTAGAATAATAAAATATCCTATGGGTGTTTGTTCTGTTAATCATAGCAATAGCAAACCAATAATCTGTCCTAATAGATTTTTGGAAGAAAATATTGTTTTTAAGAATATAAGTAAAAGTGCATTTGGTACATTAGACAATATCCTTTTATTTTCTGAAGTTAAACTAAATAGTGTTGGTACTTTTGATTTTGTTTTGGTTAAACATAAACCAATAAGTAACAAAGTTGATGATTTTTGTGTTGTTGAATTTCAATCAGATTCGACTACTGGTACAGGAAAATTAGTCGATGCTTTAAAAGATTTTATGAATAATAAAAACATAAATAACCAGTCATATGCATTTGGTATGAATACTTATAACACTATTAAGCTTTCATACATCCAAATGTTAATAAAGGGACAGGTAATGGAGTCATGGAATAAAAATATTTTTTGGGTCTTGCAAAAATTTGTTTTTGACAATATGGTCAATCGTTTCAATCTAGAGCAAATGATGTACAATAAAAAGCATAAAACTCAGTATCATATTTATGATTTAGAAAAAAATGGTAATTTATATAATTTAAACTTGGTTGAAAAGAAATCTACTACTGTGGCAAATTTAATTACGGCTTTTACACACCAGCCAACACCAGATATTGATTCTTTTGTTGAAAAATTAGAAGAAAAGATTAAGCTCAAAGTAGGTTTATTAGTTGAATAACGTTTCACGACAGCAAGGTGTTGCACAATTGCTGACTTTATTGCATTACTTGCTAATAGTTTCGTACAAGTGTCAGCATACGTTATTTAAGTCAAAACAAAGCTACAGTAAAAAAAAGTAAAATTTGGAAGGCAAACAATGATTACAAACACAGACCTTGACAAATTAAATTCTAAAGATCCCAAAATAAAATATGGATTTGCAAAAGAATTACTGAAAATCGCTTCCGAAAAACCTGAACAACTCTATGAACACTTTGATTATTGGGCTGAACTGATGACAAGTGATAACAATATTCTAAAATGGACAGCAATTGATATAATTGGCTATCTTTCGGCTGTAGATAAAGATAATAAAATAGATCGTTTAATGTCAGATTTGTTTAATTTTCTTCACGGAGGCGTCTTAATTACTTGTAATCATTCTATTTTTGCACTTGGACTTATTGCCCAAAACAAACCTAACTTTAAAGAAAAAATTATCAACGAATTAATTGCAATCTCTCAAGACAAGTTTGAAACTAATGAATGTAAAAATATAGCAACAGGGAAAGTTTTAGAAGCGTTAAAACCGTTTGTTGCAGATATAAAAAATAACAAATCTGTTTTAACATTTATAGAGAATGCGACAAAATCAGAAAGGAACTCAACAAAAAAGAAAGCAGAACAACTGTTGAAAAAGCTTGCAAAATAATATGTGCTAAAATAGGTTTTGTATTAGAGATAGAAGACGTGAAATTTTAAAAAATAACACCAAAATAGAAAAAATAATTTATGAGCAACACCAAAATATCCATCCGTTTTTTTGACGACCGCGAAGTACGTGCCGTTTGGGACGAAGAAAACAACAAATGGTGGTTTAATGTTATTGATATAGTTGCTATTCTGAACGAACAAGATGACTATACCAAAGCAAATAATTATTGGCGTTGGCTAAAACGAAAACTTAAATTAGAAAACAATCAACTTGTGAGCGCCACTCACGGTTTCAAATTTGTAGCTGCAGACGGTAAAAAACGCTTATCCGACACGCTTGATAGCGAGGGAATTGTTGAATTAGCAAAGAACTTTCCAAACACCAATGCAATGAAGTTTTTGGATTGGTTTTTATATAGCGACAATACTATTGACGGGCAAAGCAAGAAAAAAGCCTACACTCTTTTTGAAAGCAATTTGATAGATGAATTTGAAGTTGGCACAACAAAAGGTTTGCAACAAATCCACGCTTATTTATTCGGTGGACTTTATGAGTTTGCAGGGCAGATTAGGCAGAAAAATATCTCAAAAGGTGGATTTCAGTTTGCTGCAGCTCAGTTTTTAGATAACACATTGAAACAAATTGAGCAAATGCCTCAAAGCACATTTGATGAAATTGTAGAAAAATATGTTGAAATGAATGTTGCTCATCCTTTTATGGAGGGCAACGGTAGGAGTACTCGCATTTGGTTAGATATGATGTTGAAACAAAGCTTAAAACGTTGCGTGGACTGGAGCAAAATCAACAAGAACGACTATATGAAAGCTATGGAAAAAAGTGTTACTAACAGCAAGATATTAAATGATTTGCTAAAAAATGCACTTACAGACGAAATTAATAGTCGTGAAATGTTTATGAAAGGCATTGATTATTCCTATTATTATGAGGAAAATTAGATATAAATAAATTAAAACAATAAAAAATATAAAAGGTAAATAATATGAACGAAAAATTATTATCTGAAGTTGCAAAACTTCAACCAGAAATGAAAGAGTGGATGGATCATATGCATCAAAATCCCGAGCTAAATATGGACACGCCAAATACAGCGAAATACATTGCTGAGAAACTAAAATCGTGGGGATACGATGTTGTGGAAGGCATTGGTGGTACAGGCTTGGTAGCATCTCTAACTGTGGGCGATGGGAAAAAATCTATCGGTATGCGTGCTGATTTTGATGCACTACCTATCTTAGAAGACAACGATTTGTCATATAAGAGCAAGATAGAGGGCTGGTCTCATCTTTGCGGACACGATGCACATGCTACGATGTTACTTGGTGCAGGAAAATATTTAGCAGAAACTAAAAACTTTAATGGAACGGTACGTCTAATTTTCCAGCCGGGAGAGGAGACTATGGAAGGAGCTCCTGCAATGGTTGCCGATGGTTTGTTCAAGCGTTTTCCTGTTGATGCAGTTTATGGAATGCACAATATGCCAGGCTTACCTTTAGGTAAATTCCATTTTCGCGAGGGCGAAACTATGGCTGCTGTGGACAATTGGGAAATTGAACTAACAGGTAAAGGGTCTCATGGCTCAATGCCTGAACTGAGTATAGATCCTTTAGTATGTGGAGCATCGCTTGTGATGGCTTTGCAAACTATTGTAAGTCGTAACGTGTCGCCATGGAAAAACTCGGTGGTAAACGTGGGAGCTTTTCAATCGGGCGTGGCGGGCAACGCTGTTCCGCAGAAAGCTATCTTACGCTTGAGTATTCGCAATATGGAATCTGAGCTTCGCACAATGGTGCTTGACAAAATCCGTTCCATTACCAAAGCACAAGCTGAAGCTTTTAACTGTGGTTACGAAATTCGTGAGGGCGTAGCTGGAGCGGTATTAATTAACACACCTGAAAATACACAATGGGCGGCAAATGTAGCAAGAGCTACTTTCGGTGAAGATCAAGTGGTAGAAAATATGCATCCATATATGGGCAGCGAAGATTTTGCTTTTATGCTAAAAGAGAAAGCTGGAACATACTGCATGATTGGTAATGGCGATACCTTTATGGTGCATCATCCTAAGTATGTTTTTAACCAAGATATGCTTAGTCGCGGTGCAGCTTATTGGGTAGCTCTAGCGGAAGAGTATTTGAAATAAAAAGTTGATAATTATTTTTGTATAGTTATTACTTTATTTTTATATTTGTATGTCGATAAGTTAAACTATAAATAAATGATTAATTATGTTAAAAGAAGAATCAGAAATTAGAGATGTTCACGGAATATCTGATAGTGAAATGCAAAGAATTAAAGATTTCTTGCAAGGAGCAGTTTATTGCTGGTGTAAAAATAGAAAAGATGAGTGGTTTGCAGCGAGAGACTTGCTTGGTGGCGAAAACTATCATTGGGAAGGCACACCTATGTTTGCTTTATATGAAAAGTCAAATAATGATGTTGAGCAAGCAGGAAAATATGCAGGATGGTTGTTGAAAAGAGTTATAAGTGATGACAAAAGAATTTTTGAAACAAAACAAGAGGGTTTAGTTAGGAAATATCGTTGGACAGGAGAAGAAAATAATTAATTAGTGTTGACTTTGTTTTCTTTTTATCCAAAGATGTTACTCATCTTGAGATTTTGTTTAATAGTTGGACAATCATTTTTGGTTGTCCATTTTTTTATTATTTGGGGCAACCACAAGGATCGCCCCAATAGTCGTTTCAACGATTTCTAAAAATGATTATTCCTGTTTCTTCTTATCAGGTATTAACGCTACTACTGTAATAATTACTAAAATTGCCAAAAGCAGACAGAAAGCCAAGCCTAACATTGCGCCTTGACGTACAAGAACGTTGTCTTGTCTGCCTACGAAACCTATTATATCGCTAAGCCAAGCTATTGGCTCGGTTCTGGTTACTACCGCTGTGTAAATTCCCGCTGCTATGGCAACTCCGAAGCTTGTTCCAAGCGATGATGCCATTTTGAAAATTCCGGCTCCGCTACCTGCCTGATTGTCGGGCAAGTTAGATAAAGCTGCATCGGTGGCGGGAGTTGCGAAGAAAGCTAGTCCCAATCCGAAAAGCGAATAAGCTATAACTGCTAATACAACATAATCACCAGTCATTATTTGTGTTTGCATAAGCAATATAATTGCTACACTAATTATTAATGCGCCCCAGATAATCGGTTTTTTTGCACCGAATTTTTGTAGTAGCTTTTCACCCGCGCGAATGAATAAAATCACGGTGATAGCAAAACCTAATGTGAGCAGTCCCGCTTCCATAGCTGTAAACTGTGCTCCGCGTTGCATTAATGTAAGTGAAACAATAAGTAACCCAGCCGTTCCGTTGATAAAAAAGTTTGCAAGAGTAGCTCCTGTAAATACTTTGTTTTTAAACAAACCGAAATCAACAAAAGCAAATGGTACTCTCTTTTCGATATGAATAAATAGGTAGCCAAATACAATTGTGATGGCTACTAAAACAATGGTTATCCAGCTTGTCCAACCTAAATCATTTCCTTTTGTTATGAAAATCTGCAAGGCAATCATTGCAATCATAAAGACAATTATTCCGCCCCAGTCGATTTTGTATTTTCCCGCTTCTTCGCGTTTGTTTTCAGGAAGTTCTTTGGTCATCAAGAGAGCTATGATTGCTACTATTACTGCAAAAAAGAAAATCCATCGCCAGCCGAGACTTGATGCGATAATTCCGCCTGTAAGTGAACTTAATCCTGAGCCGCCAAATGTTCCGATAGACCAAAGGCTGATAGCACGCTGACGTTCTTTACCTTCCCAGAAAATTTTAATCATTCCCAAACTTGTGGGCATTACGAAAGCGGCAGAAAGTCCTTGCAAGGCACGTCCCACGAGCAACATTGGTATGGCAAAGCTTCCTTTGGGTGATAATCCCACCAAAAGCGAGCCTGCGATAGCTAAATATAGCCCGATTCTAAAAATTTTTACACGTCCAATACTGTCTGCTAATCCACCTATCACAACGATAAAAATCCCTGAAAATAGAGCAGCAAGCGACACGGCGATGTTCATTGTATTGGCGTCTATCCATAATGAATCGATCATTACAGGTGATACGTTCATCATGGAGTTGGCAAAAAGCCAAAAAGTTAATACTGCAAGTATAAAACCTACGAGTACTTTGTCTGTTCCTTTGTAAGATGTTGTTTGCATAGTTTTAATTTTTTATTTATTTGAATGAATATGGAATTATTATACTTGCGCCTGCAACAAAATGAAATTGATCCGAAAGCGGATTATATGTGAATTTTGTAAACACAGGCATTGTTATTGGTTCGTAAAGTCGGAAATTGTATTGCAATTTCATCTCTAAGTTGTTGATGCCGCCTTTATCTCTGTAGTACAGTCCGCCCCAAGGTGTAACGCCAACGCCACCCCAAATACTAAAGTCGTCCCAATTATGTGCGTATGAAACTTCAGCGTAGGTAGTGAAATTTCTTTTCCCTTCGGCATCTGGATCTTTTCCTGCAACTATTGTTGCCCATTTCAAAGTTAGGGGAAACCATGGCAGTTTATAGCTTATAACTGCATCAACAAAATGGTTTGAGGTGGTAAGTCCAAAATCGAATGGTTTAGCTTCGCTTGTCCACAATTTTTTTCCGGGAGAATAAATGTCCCAAACGCCAATCCATAAGTTTTTTACAGGTGAGAACGAAACCCAAGGTAATATGGCTTTATAAACATCGTCGAAAGAGCTCCCAACAAAAACTCCAAGATTCCAGTTTTTATTAAAGAAACTAATGCTTGGCTCAAAAGCCGGAGCTCTACCAAATAATTGACTTCTACCAAGTCCGCGCCACTGGTGTTGGGTAACGTATTGAACATTGCCAATCATTTTCCATTTAGAAGATTTGTCTTCTGCTTCGCTATTTGTTTGGGCAAAAGCCGTTGGACAAATAAGAATAAAAAAGAGTAAAATAGTTTTTTTCATATAAATAGTTGTTTAGGTTAATAAATGTTCAAGAAACTTTTTAGTATAACTCTTGAAATACGATTATATTGCACGAAATAGTACAAAATAATAAAATTTTTTTAAAAAATAATAAAAAAATATGAATTTGAAGTTAAAAACATTAATTATTTTACAACTACAACGAATTATAGAATTTTGAAAGACTAGCTAGCTTTACTAAGTATGGATTTACGGAGCTAGTTGTTTTTGCTGTCAAGTGATTAGTAATAAATTTCAGTTTACTAGCTAGCTACAAAAAGGAAAGCACACCATTCATCTTCTTGAGCTTCATTTTTTAATATAAATCCTGCTTCTTTAGCTTTTGATAGGAGCTTATCTCTGTCATAAATTAATATGCCAGAAACAAGTAGCTTACCTTTTGTTTCGCAAAGTGATTTATAGAACTTATTTAATGATATAATTATTAGATTCAAAAACATATTAGCTACAATTACATCTGCTTTTGGAAAATCGTATTCTTCAATTGTTGAAAGTTTTATATCAATTTTATCAGCGACTTTATTGAGCTCTGCATTTTCTAAAGCGTTTTCAAAAGACCATTCGTCGTTATCAAAAGCATATATTTTTTGAGCTCCCATTTTAGCAGCTAAAATTGCTAATACACCTGTTCCTGTTCCGGCATCAATCCAAACTTGGTCAGGATGTATAATTTTTTCTATAAATTGTGCCATTAATTTTGTTGTAGCATGTTGTCCCGTTCCGAAAGACATTTTAGGATTAATTATTACTTTGATATTTGCATCAATTTGATCTTTCTTCCATTCGGGTGTAATGCAGATATTTTCACTAATTTTGATTGGTTCAGTATTTTTTTCCCATTCTTCAATCCAGTTTTTTTCTTCTAAAACTTCTTCTTTGATAATTTTCACACTGTTGGGCAGAACTTCATTGAGCCTAGTGATTAAGTCGTTTTTTACTTCTTCGTTCCAGTTTTTTTCTTCAAAAGAAAGAATAATTTTATCTAAAGCTTCTTCCATTCCAAGAAAATCGTAATCTATAAGAACAGAGTAAGCAAGTTCAAAATCTTCTTCTAATATCGCTAGACTTACGTTTACAAATTTTCGTTTTTCAGGCATATTTTCTCATAAAAAAATTAATAAATGCAAAATAATTATAAATTATATAAAAACAAAAGATTTTTTATAATTCCATATTTTTTTTGTATATTTGTAATTCGTATCAAAATTTAGTAGAAAAAACGTATTATTAATTTTTACGTATTATTAATTTTGAAAAAAATTGGAAAAAAATATAAATATGGAAAAGAAAAATAGCAACAAAAAATCATCGAAAAATTTTATGAACAAAATTAATGCTACTTACGGCAAGAAAGGCACTAAGGAAATTCCTATAGAAGATAGCAAGACACATACTAGCTCTACTGATATTAATCAAGATTTATCTGCGGAAAATGAGAATTTAGAAGAAAACGTACAAGAAACTTCTCGTAACTCTAATAATGAAACGGAATTAGATAAAGTTATTGCAGAGAAAAATTCATTAGAAGATCAATTAAAGCGTATGGCGGCTGAATTTGAAAATTATAAACGTAGAACTTCTAAAGAAAAAATGGATTTGATAGAATATGGAAATTCTAATATCTTATCTAAGTTTGTAGAATTGCTTGATGATATAAGAAATGCAGAAAAAGCCTCAAACGCAACTACAGATATAGCTTCTGTTCAACAAGGTTTAGATATGATCTATCAAAAAGCGGTAAAGCTCTTTGCTGATGAAGGAGTTAAAGCTATGGACACGCAAATAGGTGATGATTTTGATGTTGATTTTCATGAAGCACTTATGAGACAAGATTCGGAGTTAGAAGAAAATAAAATTGTCAATATCTTGCAAACAGGCTATACTTATAGAGATAGAATATTGCGATATGCTAAGGTTATAACTTCAACAGGCAATAAGCAATAATTTATTATTAATGAAAATTAAAAACAATATAAAAGATGTCAAAGAGAGATTATTACGAAGTTCTTGGTGTATCCAAGTCAGCAACCGTAGAAGAAATTAAAACATCATATAGAAAACTAGCTTTAAAATACCACCCTGATAGAAATCCTGATGATAAAGAAGCGGAAGATAAATTTAAGGAAGCTGCTGAAGCTTACGAAGTTTTAAGCGATCCAACTAAGCGCCAGCGATATGATCAATTTGGGCATGATGGTTTGCGTGGTGGTGCCGATTATTCTCATTTTACTAATATCAACGATATATTTTCACATTTTGGTGATATTTTTGGCGGAAGTTCTATTTTTGACGATATTTTTGGCGGGGCTTCTTCACGAAGACAAGGACGCCGAAGAACTTATGGTGAGCGTGGCACAGATATACAAATAAAAATGCCTTTAACTATTGAAGAAATTGCTTTTGGAGTTGAAAAAACAATCAAAATAAAAAGATTTGTTGAATGCAAGAAATGTAATGCAACAGGTGCAAAAAGTGGTTCAGGAAAAGTAACTTGTCCTGTATGTAATGGTAGTGGTGAAGTTCGGCAGGTTTCACGTTCTATGTTCGGGCAGTTTGTAAATATACAAACTTGTCAAAATTGTAACGGTAGAGGTGAAGTTATTAAGGAAAAATGTCCGGAATGTAATGGCGATGGCAGAGTTCCGTTTGAAGATACAATAAAAATCAGTATTCCAGCAGGCGTAGAAGAAAACAATTATATTCCCGTTCAAGGTAAAGGAAATGCGGGAAAACAGGGCGGAATGAGTGGTGATTTATTAGTAATAATTCAAGAAAAACCTCATGAAGTATTTAAACGTATCGGCAACAATGTTATTTATACTCTTGATGTTACTTTTCCACATTTAGTGTTAGGAGCGGAATTTAATATAGAAACTTTAGATGGAACTGAAAAAATAAATATTCCGGCAGGTTCTCAACCAAATGATACAATTAAGTTAGCGAACAAAGGTATTCAGAATCTTAATTCAAATAAACGAGGTGAGTTTATTGTGATGCTTAATTTGGTTATTCCTAAAAAAATATCTGCAAAGGAAAAATCTATTATAACAGAATTAAGCACGCAAGAAAATTTTGCTTCGCCAAATATTGCTAAAAAATCCAAAGGTTTTTTTGGAAGTTTTTTATAAAATAACAGAACAGATTATTAATCGATAAAAATATATGAAAATTGCAGTAATTTATGGTGGAATTTCACCTGAAAGAAATGTATCAATAGCTGGTGGCAAAGCAGTTATTGAAGCTTTACGTTCAAAAGGGCATGAAGTAGTACCTATAGATCCAGCTTTAGGTGCTGATCCAGAAAGATATGCCGAAAGATTATTTACTAATATCGAAACATTCCCAACACAGCAAGATCTCCAAGGGTTTAATCCGCGTGATATGATTAATTGTTTCTCTTCAAATTTATTTGATGGAGTACAATTTGCTTTTGTTGTATTGCATGGAAAATATGGCGAAGATGGTATTATCCAATCTTTGTTGGAGTTGCGTGGAATACCATATTCAGGAAGCGATGTTCGCTCTAGTGCAATAGCTATGGATAAAATTACTTGTAAAAGTATTTTCGCTGCTAATGGAATTGTTAATCCGCCATGGGAATTGTTACGTCCGGAAGATGCCGACGATGAGAGATTTCTTACGCATTTAAGAAAAATTTTAGGTAGGGATATTGTAATTAAACCTTCGGATTTAGGCTCAACAATTGGACTTACTATTGTAAAAGATGCAAATATGGATGATTTAGCAGAAGCTATAAGAAATGCAAGTAAGTATTCGCCTTATATAATGGCAGAAAGATATATAAAGGGACGAGAAATTACTGTAGGTGTTATTGACGGACAAGCACTTCCAGTTATAGAAATTAAACCAAAAGAAGATTTTTACGACTATAAGCATAAGTATTCTAAAGGACATACTGATTATGTTTGTCCCGCAGAAATTCCTGCAGATATAACTGATTTTATTCAAAATATATCTATTTCTGTATATAATGCTATAGGTTGTTCTTCTGTTGCGCGAGTTGATTTTATTTTAGATGAAGAAGGACAGCCATATTGTTTAGAAATCAATACCTTACCGGGATTTACGGAAACAAGTTTAGTTCCTATGGCTGCTAAACAATTAGGGGTTGAATTTCCTGATTTATGTGAAATTATTATTGCAAGAGCAATGCAGAAAGTTAAGAGATAGGTTTTTGACCACAGTCGGGAGACATAAGTCGGAAGTCATATTTTTCGTTCTTCGCTGGGAGCAAATTTCCCTTTGGCAGCTTGTCGGGGCGTATTGCATACGCCCTACATAGTTTGACGGGGTAGTCTATTGCCCCATCTTTTCTGCTACGCAGTGGAGATGGGGTTATTGATTTTTATTGATACTGTCTTTCACCAAATATAGCTGTTCCTATCCTCACCATTGTAGCTTGTTCGCTTATAGCAATTTCGAAATCATGTGTCATTCCCATAGAAAGTTCTTTTAAGTTTACTCCTAAGTTCTTGTTTAATTGTTCTAAAGTATTTCTTAAAAGAGAAAATTCACCTCTTATTGTTTTTTCGTCATTAGAAAAAGTTCCTATTGTCATAAGTCCTTTTAATTTTATATTGTTAAGAAGAAGTATTTCACTAGCTAGTTGTTCTGCATTTTTTGGTGAAATGCCTGACTTAGCTTCTTCGCCTGAGGTGTTAATTTGTAGAAGTACATCTAATTTACGATTATTTCTTTCTGCCTGTTTATCAATTTCCTGAGCTAGTCTTATGCTATCAATAGTATGCAGCATATCAACGAATGGTACGATATATTTCGCTTTATTTCTTTGAAGATGTCCTATAAAATGTATTTCAGGAGTGAAAGAATTATCTTGTTTTTGTTCTAATAATTCTCTTAGTAATATATTTTTATCACGAAATTCTTGTGCGTAGTTTTCAGCGAAAATATTTATTCCGGCAGTAAGAGCTTGTAATAATACTTCTGCTGGTTGTGTTTTAGAAACAGCTAAGATTTTTATTTCATCACTTTTACGACCATTTTTTTGAGCAGCTAGTTCAACTTTTTCCTTAATTCTATTAAAATTTTCTGATAGTTTTTTTGTATTTTCGTTATTAATTAATTCTTGTAGCATTGCCATAATTGTGTTCTTTGTAAGCGAATTTTACAAATTTACTATTTTTTTTACATCTTACAAAATTATTTTATATTAGTTTTAATAATTTTTTGTTAATTTTTTCTTATATTTGTGTTTATTTTTTGTTCTTTACAAGGAATGAATAGCTAAAAGTGATAACAACAGAAATATTATAGTAATTAAAAAATTAGGTAGTCTATGGATCATGTTATAAAAGAAGTGAAAACTAAAGAAGACTTATTAAAATTTATTAAATCTCAATGGTTGTTTTATAAGAATAATCCTAATTTTGTTCCACCTCTTATTGCTGAGCGTAAGGAACTTTTCGATAGAGAAAAAAATCCGCTTTATAAACATGCTGATTATCAATTGTTTTTAGCAGAAGATTCCTCGGGGACAGTTCTTGGGCGTATAGGTGCTATAGAAAATCGTCGTCATAATTTAATTCATGATGATAGTGTTGGCTTTTTCGGATTTTTTGAATGTATAGATAATCAAAAAGTAGCTAATTCTCTTTTTGATGCAGCTGCAAGATGGTTGCTTTCTAAAGGATTAACTATAATGCGTGGTCCTACAAATCCTACTTTTAATGATGAGATAGGTATGCTAATTGATGGTTTTGATATGCCTCCAGTGATTTTAATGACTTATAATCCTGAGTATTATTTGAAACTTTGCGATAACTATGGTTTTCATAAAGCAAAAGATTTGTATGCTTATCTTGTTGAATACGATCATTTCCATAGCGATAAGTTACTTCGTTCTATAGATATAATTAGAAATCGCTACAAAGCGAGCATTCGTTCTGTAAATTTCAAAAATAAAAAACAGCTTGAAATGGACGTTGAGATAATACGCGATATTTACAATACGGCGTGGGAGCTTAATTGGGGTTTTGTGAAGATGACAAATGAAGAGTTTGATCATCTTGTGAAACAATTGAAACAGGTTGGTATTCCTGAAACTACACTTATTGCCGAGATTCATGGTGAACCGGCAGGTTTTGTTTTAGGTATTCCTGATATTAATCAAGTTCTGATTCATAATAAAAATGGTGGCATGTTAGGGGCTGGCTTGCAATTGTTGACTAAGAAAAAGAAAATAGATTTATTGCGTCTCATTGTTCTTGGAGTTAAGCCAGAATATCGGAAATTAGGTTTAGATTCTTTGCTTTACTATCAAATTGGTGAAAATGCAAAGAGTATTGGGATAAAAAAAGGTGAAGCTTCTTGGATTTTGGAAGATAATGATATGATGAATCGTGCGTTAACACAGGTTATGCATGCCAATCGTTATAAAACTTACAGAATTTATGAAAAACAAATTTAAGAAATAATAAAAAAATATATAAAAAAATGAGTGTTTCTCTCGTATTAGGCACCCAATGGGGTGATGAAGGTAAAGGCAAAATAGTTGATCTTTTATGTAAAGATTATGATATTGTAGTTCGTTTTCAAGGTGGCGCTAATGCAGGTCATACAATTGTGCTTGACGGCAAGAAAATTGTTTTACATTTAATTCCTTCAGGAATTTTACAAGACAATACAATTTGTGTGATTGGAAACGGTGTAGTTGTTGATCCTATTGCATTAGTTGATGAAATTGAAATGCTTAGAGCAAATGGCATATCACTTGAAAATCGTTTCATAATTAGTGAAAATTCGCACATTATTTTACCGTATCATATATTTATTGATAAAGCGAAAGAAAAATATAAAAGCAATCAAGCTATTGGTACAACAGGACGTGGAATAGGACCAGCTTATACAGATAAAGTGGCGCGTTCTGGTATCAAATTCCATGAAGTTTTTGATGAACACAGTTTTTATGAAAAGGTTCAAAATGGTTTTGAAGAAAAAAACAAAGAACTAGGTTTAATATTTAATTCAAGCGAACAAGTTTCAAAAGAGCTCTTGGAAAAATTTACTTCAGCATGCTATAAGCTAAAACCTTTTATAAAAGATACTGCGTATTTTTTAAATCAATCTATGTCTTCAGGCAAAAAAATTATGCTTGAAGGTGCGCAAGGTGCTTTACTTGATATTGATTTCGGAACTTATCCTTTTGTAACAAGTTCAAATACTACTGCTGGTGGCGCTTGTACAGGAACAGGAATAGCTCCAAATCACATTAAAAAAATTATTGGAATTACTAAAGCTTATTGCACGCGAGTTGGAAATGGTCCTTTTCCTACAGAGCAAAAAAATGCGATAGGTGAATTAATGTCAAAACGTGGAAACGAGTTTGGAGCAACAACAGGGCGAGCTCGTCGCTGTGGTTGGTTAGATTTAGTTGCATTAAATTATTCGCTAATGATTAATGGAGTTACAGATATAGCTCTTACTAAACTTGATGTTTTAGACGAGTGTGATGAGATAAAAGTAGCAGTAAAATATATTATAAACGGCGAAAAAACCGATAAGTTTCCTGTAACGTTTAATGAAAATGACAAGTTGGAAATTGAATACAAAACACTTAAAGGCTGGAAAAAAGATGTTGTAGGCGTAAATGATTTTTCTCAATTACCAATAGAAGCTCAAAACTATATAAAATTTATTGAAGAATTTACAAAAACAAAGGTATCTGTAGTTTCTACAAGTCCTGAAAGAAATGACACAATAATAAGGAGTAATTTCTAAAGTTATGAAAAAAATTGTTTTAATAGTAGTTCTGTTAAGTATTTTTACATCTATAAAAACTATTGCACAGGAAGAAAAAAGTATATCTAGCGCTATAGAGGCATTGCAGGCAAATAATTACGAAAAGGCGATTGATATATATACTGAAATTATTAATAATTACGATAAATATGCTCCAGCATTTTATGGACGTGGAATAGCATATTATAATTTGAATGAGAACAAAAAAGCTTTTTCTGATTTTGAAAAAGCTACAAAATTACAAGAAAATTATTCTGATGCTTTGTTAGGACTATCTTTAATAAAATTGCAAGAAGGGCAAAACGACAAAGCTATAAGCTATCTTAATGAAGTTCTAAATATTAATCCGAATTCAAATGAAGCTTTATATAGTCGTGGGCTTGCTTACTATTTAGAAGCAGATTACAATAGTGCCGTTGCAGATTTTACAGCAGCCTTAAAAGTTAATCCTAAAGATATGTTGGCATTTTATGGACGCGGAATTTCTTATTACCAGTTGAAACAATTTGACGCAGCAAAATTAGATTTTGATTATTTTATTATGGTAGAAAAAGAAAATACTGAATTGAAAAATGAATGTGAAAGATTATTAAATGTAATCTCAGAGGCTAAAAAATAAAAATATTTTATCAACTATCCCGTTCAGTTAAAAATAAAAAAATCCACTATAAAATATAGTGGATTTTTTTTATCTTTATTTATTTTCCATCTCTTGCAGCTTCATAAAGTGATGTGTTTTGTGTATCAAGAAATATTAAATTTCTGAAAACTCTCATATCTTTTTTATATCCTCTTAGAAGCTCTGCTAATTCTTTGCTTTTTGCATGAAAAAATACATCTAAAAGATGACTAGGATTGACGTATCTTTCTTTGAAATCAGCCATTTGTGAGATAGTATATGCAATATTGTCTAATGCTTTTTCTTTGTCAGTTGTAAGCATATCAATTCCGTCAATGTAATATTCAAACATTAATTTACGGAAATCATCAAATCTAGCATTTGTTAATTCATAAATTAAAGTTCTACGAGTAAATTCACGTTCTGACAAGCTAGACCAACCAGCAGCTCCTGCGTTAAGTGCGACATTAAGTAGATTGTTTGCCCTACGAAATGCATCATTTCCATCAAGTTCTCCGTAAGAGTCAAGTTCTAATCCGATAATCACTAACATATAGAAATCTAAAACACTTGTAATAGGATTATATCTGTTAGGATCATAAGATAGTGAAGCATTTGATCTATATTCAAAGCTCCATTTTCTATCAATAAATTGCATTGCAACACTTGTTCCTTCTTCCTTGCCTAAAATGCCTCTTTTTGAAACGATAAACATATTAGCAGAAAAAGAACTGCCACTGCTTCCACCTCCTGACAACTGGATTGTTATACTTACAGGAATTTTGGGACCTTCCCATTCTTGATTTGTAAAACTTTGCGAACCAAGATATTCTTCTAAATTACTTTTTAATGATTCAACATTTTGTAATTGTTCGCTTGATAGAAGCTCTGTATCTAACGTAACGATTGGATCTATTTCTTGTGCTTTTATAAAAGTTATAGAACAAAAAAATATGTTAGCTATAAGAAATAGTTTGAAATATTTGTTCTTAGATATTAATGTTAAATTTTTCATATTTTTTAATAATTTATAGTTCATGAAAACCGATTTCGTTTTTTAATCGTTTATATTTATGTTCTTGTGGTAAATTATCGTCAATAAATTGAGCTTTCAAAAATCTAGCTAGTTCATCTTTCCAAAAAGGTATTTCTATTTGTAGCTTCTCAGCAATTTTTTTGTTAGACATTGCTGAAAAATTTGGTCGTTTTGCAGGCAAAGCAAAATCTAGAACTTTTGCAGGATAGATAATTTGCTTTATTTCCATAATTTCAAATACTTCTTTAGCCCAATCAAAACGTGAAGCATAACCTGTGTTTGTCAAATGAAATAAACCTGTAAGGTTATTATTAATTGCTTTTAAGCTTATTTCTGCCACTAAACGCGTGGAAGTAGGGACTGAGAGCTCGTCGTTTGCAATTTTCAAGATTTTCGTATCTTTTGCCCAAGTCAATAATTTATGAATAAAATTTTGTTCACCTTTGCCGTAAAGCCAACTTAATCTGAAAATAAGAAAATTTTCTAAGTTTTCTTGTATAAGTTTTTCGCCTTCTAATTTTGTGCGTCCATAGTTATTTACGGGGTCGGGAATATCATCTTCGTCGTAAAGTCCGGGAAATCGCTTTATGCCATTAAAAACATAATCCGTGCTAAAATGTACAAGTTTAATATCGTTTTTTTCGCAAAGTCGCACCAAATTATCAACACCTAATACATTAGTTCTATAAGCGGCTTCATATTCAAATTCAGCCAAATCAACATTATTAAATGCAGCACAATTAATAATAATATCAGGTTCATGGCGCTTTATTACGGAATCTATTTGTGCATAGTTAAATAAATCAACAGCAGGTAAATCGTATCCATAATGTTCTATTTCTGCATTTGTCAATAAATGAGAAAACTCTTTGCCAAGTTGTCCTTCGTTGCCGAAAATAAGATATTTTTTCATATTATTAACTTAATCAAGAATCTCCCAATATACTTCTTTTCGTAACTTTGCAATCAATTCTTTACGTAAATTAAATCTCTTATATTCAGTAGCATATCTTTTTATAAAGTTATAGTCTTGTTCAAGATTAGGACGATGTTCAGGAAACGTTTCTTTCCTTAATATGATGTGCATACCTGCTTTTAATGGATCCATTTGATATGGTTCAGGCGAAGAAATTTCACCGTCTTTTAATTTTTTTGCAGTTACTGCAATCGTTGGCGGAAATTCTCTTATGGAAAATTTTCCTAAGCTACCATTAAATCCTTTTGTTTCTTTTTCTTCTGAAAATTTTAATGCAAGTTCTGCAAAATTATCAGCAGTTGCAACAGATTTAATTGAGTCAAGTAGATTTTTTACTTTTTCTACCTCTGAGTCGGATTGTGCTAACTTGAACAATATATGGCGACAATGGATAGAATCTTTTTCTTTTTCAATAAGTTGGATTATATGAAAACCGAAAGGTGATTCAATAGGTAAAGAAATTTCATCTTTTTGAAGAGAATAAGCAGCGCGCTCAAATTCTGGAACAAAAATTCCTTTTCCCGCCCAGCCCAAATCACCGCCATCTTTAGCTGTAGCTATGTCGGCACTGTATTTCATAGCAGCATCGGCAAAACTACAGTTAGCAGAAACTATAGAATCACGTACTGATTTTGCCAAATCATAAGTATTCTTTTTTGAAACAGTATCGGGATAAATATATCTAACTATATGTAATAGTTCAACTTGTTCGGGAATTGTCGGTAAAACCATTATAGAGTCTTTGAAATCGTGATAAAAGCTATCAATCTCTTTTCCAGTAACTTCAACATCACTTAAGAGCTTAGCTTCAAGTTGTTGAGACATAAGCATCTTTTTTATTTCATCACGAGTTTCTAATTTTATTCTGTTTATAGATTTTTTATAAATACTTTCAATTCTTTCTATAGAACCGAAATAATTTAATAATTCTTGATAATATATATTCCAACGCTCTTCTACAAGTTCATCGGAAACGGAAATAGTATCTTCTTCTGCTTTAGTTATAAGTATATTACGGTTTATGAGCTCGTCTAAAACCTTTTTTCGTATATTTTCATCATTAGGGTCAATAGAAGAATCATGCTCTGCCATAAGTATAATTTGAGCATCTAAGGTTGACTGTAAAATGATTTCACTGCCTACAATAGCAACAATTCTATCTAAAGTATTACCTGTACGTAATTGAGGTTGTGCGTTAATTGGATAAATATAAGAGCAAGTAATAAATAATATAAAAATAGACGATAGCATTCTAAGGGAAATCTTGCTATGAAGTCGTTTTATCAATAATTTGCTAAGCATATTTTAATAGGTTAATTATGTATCGTAAACTACAAAAATACAAAAAAAAATGAACAAACACTCTAATTATTTAAAAATTCTTTGCAAATCTTATGTTTCTTTTTGCTATTTTTGTAAAACTATATAGTGTTTATAAAAATATATAACTGAAAATGTATCATAAAGAAGAAAAATACCTTCCTATTTGGATAGAAGCTTTAACAGAAGCAGAAAAAGAAGAACAACAAAATTTTATTCTTAATAATACTATTCCTAAACATATAGCTATTATTATGGACGGGAATGGACGTTGGGCAAAGCTTCAAAATCTGCCGCGAATTAAAGGACACGAACAAGGAATTGTAGCAGTTAAAGAAGCTATCAAAACTTGTTCGGATATTGGGGTTAAGTTTTTAACTTTATATACATTTTCGCAAGAGAATTGGAAACGTCCTCAAGAAGAAGTTGAGGCGCTAATGCTGTTTTTAGAAGTTTATTTAAAATTAGAACTTGATGAACTAAATCTAAATAATGTAAAAATGTCGTTTATTGGCAATATAGAATGTTTGCCCGAAAATGTGCAAAAGCAAATTCAAATTTGCAAAGAAACGACAGAAAAGAATACAGGACTTAATTTAGTTTTGGCGATAAGCTATAGCGGACGTTCAGATATTGTAAATGCAGTAAAAAACATAGCTTATAAGGTGAAAAATAACTTGTTGGAAATAGATGAAATCACAGATGAAGTTTTTCAAAATTTCTTATCAACAAAAGACTTTCCAGATCCAGATTTATTAATTAGAACAAGCGGCGAAATGCGGATAAGTAATTATTTATTATGGGAGATAGCTTATTCAGAAATGTATATTACAGATACTTTTTGGCCTGATTTCAACCGTAATGAACTTTACAAAGCTATAGAATCATTTAATTCACGTGAGCGACGTTTCGGTAAAATTTCTGAACAACTGTAGATAAATTTAATTGTTTTGAATAATAGTGATTAACTACCCCGTCAAACTTCGTTCGCCACTCCTTCGTTTTGAAGGGGAATTTGACTTCTCCTAACCTCTCCAAAGGAGAGGAATTTGAAAAACCATATAAATCACAAAGATCATATTCTATAATATTATAAAAAAACAGGTTGCCAATATTTTAGCAACCTGTCTTTTCTTGATTTGCAAATACATATAATATCAATTTTGCATAATATTTTTTCATTTTTTATCTCCTATAAATCATTTGTTTTGTAGAAACACAAACGCCATCTACAAATAAACTATAAAAATAAATGCCTGAATGAAACATATTAGTATCTAAAACTAAAGAAGATGAACCAAATTGTTCTAAATCAATTCTTGATATTTCCGTGCCTAATAAATCAGAAATATAAATACTAGCGCTACGAGCAGATAATGGAACAAAATAATCAATTTGATTGTAAGCGGATAAATATAAATGAGCTTTTTGATATTCTATATTATCATATATTGATGTAAATTCTGCATTATTCCAAAAAGAAGGTTGAAGTATTCTAAATAATTTAGTATAATAAAGTATCTTAGACACTTCTATTGCATCACCTGATTCATTAGTACAAGACAATAAATATGTTAAACTACCAGAAGGCAAATCAGATGTATATTCTAAATATTCTAAAACTATCTTTACCTTGTTTTCTTCTGCTAATTTCTCAAGAATTGAAATATCCTCAGCTTTATATAAAGTTACATTAAAAAGGTGACTAACTATCATATCCTTTTTACTGTGTTTATTATAATAAATTTTACCAACATAATCAGTCTTTATTTCCGATATGTAATCTGTTTCTATAAAAGCCCACAAATAAGGAATAAATTTATGACCTTTATAAGGTACACTATAAACTGGAAATATACAACTGTCACATCCTTCTTGTACTATTTTAACTTTTGAAGTATCTATATTATTTCTAACATCCTTACTCCAAATTACATAATACTTATTCGGAGCAGGTTGCCAAGAAAAATAAGTAGGTTCGTCGTCTTGACAAATTAAACTGCTAAATCCTAAAAAGAATAGGAAAGTTAATATTAATTTTTTTTGTAATAAGTCCATTTTTTTATTTCCTAATATTAAAAATGATTAAAAATATTTTTAGCTAACATTACGTTGCTAATTTGATTAAAATAGCTACCCTTTATTTTCTCATGGCTCTCGCTAAATTCCATGTTTGCAAGCCTCCTTTATTCTTGCGTTTTGATAAGTGAA
>JAAYTD010000004.1 GCA_012518115.1 Ignavibacteria bacterium
AATATAAATAAATTATTAATTGAAGATTTTAGCAAACCATCTGTTTTATGGGGAATTGACGGAGATTGGATGGTTAGTTATGTGCCCGAAGGTTATCCATTTTATCCAACAGATCATTGTGGAGTTCTAAGAGTAAAAAACAATTTAGTTAATGAAAAATATTTAACTTTTGTTTTGGAAAAAGAAGGAAAAGCTTTTGGTTTCTCAAGAACAAAAAGAGCTTCTATTGATAGGATTAAAGGCATTAAGATTTCTGTTCCTACACTTTCCGAGCAAGAAAAAACAGTTTCCGAAATAGAAAAAATCGAAACTCAAATAGAGGCATTAGAAAAAGAAATAGCTGAAATACCAAAACAAAAAGAAGCAATATTAAAGAAATGGCTGAATTAGCTTAAAAACTTTTAGCATAAAAAGAAAGTGCATAAATCAAGTTAGTATTTGGTTTATGCATTTTTTTGTAAGAGATATTATCTAAACTTGATAAATCAAAAAAGGACTAAATTACTACATTTAGCCCTTTTTTATAAGTTGTTGAAAAATAAAAGTTTTTTTGCGGAGAGAGAGGGATTCGAACCCTCGGAAGGACAAAATCCTTCAACGGTTTTCGAGACCGCCCGATTCAACCACTCTCGCATCTCTCCGAAAATGGAATACAAAATTACGCAAAAAATATAAAAAAACAAAGAAAAGTAAAAATATTCTTTTATATTTCACGAAAAAATATGTATATTTGTTGTTTATATTATTAAAAGATTTGTTGTATAATTATTAAAAAATGGAGAAACTTTAATGAAAAGTTCATTTTTCAGAAACAGTGCCATCTTAGGCGTTTTTATATTCTTTTTAATAGGATTTTCAACACAAAACAAAGCACTTGCAAACAATACTATAGCTGTTGTTGATATTGAAGCTATTGTTAAAGAGATGCCGGAAGCAATAGAGGCAGATAAACAGCTTAAAGATATTTCACAAAAATATCAAGATAGTTTGACTAAAATGCAAAAAGATCTTGAAGCAAAAGCTCAAAATTATCAAAAGCAAAAATCTATGATGGCAGCTGACAAACAGCAACAAGAAGAAGAAAAGTTGCAAAAAGAATATCAAACTTTGGCAATGTTCCAACAAGAAAAATTTTCTAATACTGGAGAGCTAGTGCAAATGCGTGAAAAGTACTTAGAACCAATACGTTTAAAAGTAAAAAATGCAATAGAAGCAGTAGCAAAAGATGAAAAAGTTGGTTTAGTTTTAAGTAAAGATGCGGCGATTGTAATGTTTGCTGACGCAAAATTAGATATTACATTTAGAGTTATTGATAAAATTAAGCGTGAAAAATAAACTATAAACAATACAAAGCAACAATAACATAAAAAAGTCTGATATTTTAAATATAAAATGTCAGGCTTTTTTTTATGTTTTTTTGAAATTATATCTAAAATGAAAAAAAATATGCTTATATTTATACTCTATTTACTATAAAAAACAATATAATTATTATGAAAATCCTAAGAAAATTATTTTTAACTATTTTTTTCGTTGTTTTTGTCTGCAATAAAGCTAATGCTTCTAGAACAATAGCAGATATTAATAAAGATACTGTAATTATAAATCCTAAAATAACAAAACAGCATGATACTCTAAAAGCTATAAATTATTACGTTTATATTGTTCCCCCTGATAATACTTTCAAGGAAATTGATAGTGAAAATGAATTTGGTCTAGAGTCAAAGGAGCGTAATGCAAGGATAGAATTAAAGTTTCAAGGTTCTAATAATTTTGAATATGTAGATGGAATAATGAATAGATCACTTACTTATTATTCTGATCTTATTACAAAATATAAACTTCTAAAGTCGAATGGAACTTTAATAAAGTATATGAAGTATTCATCTTTGATTGGTAATGATACTATGACTACTTGGAATGTGATTTGTGGAGACGATTTGTTTGGTTTATTGCTTATGCTTCGTTATCCTACTCAGGAAGATGTTTATATGGATAAGTTAGTAGAAAAGTTGCTACAATCAATTATAATTGAGCCTAATCCGCTTATTACTCCTGAAACAAATATGGTGATGGATTTCGATTATTCTCTTTTAGATTTAAAGTTTTTTAGACGTAGTTTAGCTTATACTATTTTTAGCGAAGATGGTCTTCCGCCAAAACTATCTAAAGGTAGTAAATTTCTCATAGCTTCTACTAATCCACCTTCAGGTTCTCAACAAGATAATCTTGCTGATCAAGTTATTAATTTAATAAATGATACTTTCTTCGATTTTATGCCAGGGGAAATACTAGCTACGCGAGTTGAAGAAACAGTAATTAATGGACAAAACGGAATTGAAGTGGAAGGATATTTTGATAATGACGAAGATAGAGTATTTATTATGTTTATGGCCGCTACAATGGACAGATATAATATAATTATTGCGTTCTGCAAAGAGTCGGAAAAAAAAGATTTTTTTGCAAAAGTAAAAGAAGTAAAAGAAACTATTAAATTAAATTAAATTAAATATAAAACTGCAATAACCTATAAAATATATAAAGTTATTGCAGTAAATTAGGGGATTTATATTAATTTATAAATGCTAAATTATACCATTTTGAATAACAATTTGCTCCAAGTGTAGTAGTCAAATTTTCCTTTTGAAATGAGTACCGCGAAGCGGGTGAGGGGAGGTGTGGTTATTTTTTTATAAACTACCCCGTCATGCTTCGCGTGCCACCTCTTCGTTTCGAAGGGGAATTTTAAAACATCATTGAACTAATATATAATTCGATTTGGTATTAGTAACTTTTCAATGACAAAAGTACTAAAGTACAAGCTTTTTCTGTAAAAATATTGTTTTCCTCTAATATTTTTATAAATTCTTCATTTTCTGTTCCGGGATTAAAAATAACTCTTTTTGGTTTAAGAGATAGAATATAATCATAGTAGCTTACTTGGTTTTGAGGTGAAACATATAGCGTTACAGTATGAATATCTTTAAAATCTTTTTGTTCGGTGTCTATTTTATGATCAAAGATAATATCGGCTTTCTTACCAATCATTTCTATTTCATGACCATTTTCCAATAGATTTTTTGCTGCTTTATATGAGTATCTTTCTGGATTGCTACTTGCGCCTATAATAAGTGTTTTCATATATTTTAAGTATTAAAATGTTGTAAAACAAAAGTACGTAATGAATAGTTGTTTTGTTATGTTTTTTTGCGTTTAATTGCTAAAAAAGATATAAAAATACTTATTTCGTATAAAATAAAAATAGGAGCGGCGAAAATAAGTTGGCTTATAGGGTCGGGGGTAGGAGTTAAAACTGCTGCTAAAATTAAAATAAATATAATAGCGTGTCTTCTATATTTTCCCAATGTTTTAGAATTTATTAATCCTATTTTTGTCAAAATAAATGAAATCATAGGGAGTTCAAAAACACTTCCAGTGGCAATTAAAATTATTGAAATAAAACCAAAGTATTCGTTTACATCAATGTTGTTAGCAATTAGGTCAGAACCGAAATTTGCGGCAAATTTCAGCATAGAAGGAATTAATATAAAATAGGAAAAAATTATTCCTGTAGCAAAGCAAAAAGTTGTAAAGAATGTAGCTAGTCCAATCCATTTTTTTTCATTTTCATAAAGTGCAGGTGCTATAAATTTCCAGAATTGATAAAGGAAAAAAGGAGTTGTTAAAATAGTAGCGCTAGCAAGAATTACTTTGAAATATAAGAATGGTTGTCCAAAAGGCAATAAGTTTTGTAGAGTTAAATTTGCTTCTAAAGCGGGTGCTAAGAATATTTTTTGCATTAATTCCGAAATGAAAATACCGATAAAAATGCAAGAGATAATAAGAAAAATAACTACATATATGATACGTTTGCGTAGTTCTTCTAAATGTTCTAATAAATTCATTTCTTGAAGAAGAGAGTTTTCTTGTGTGTTTTCATTCTCTAAACTATAGTTATTTTTTTCATCATTACTTTCAGTAGTCATATTTTTATCTATTCGTAATATTCTTCGGGCAAGATAATCAAGCTAAATAAGAAATTAAATCCGATTTGTACGCCTGCTGGTCTTGGATTGTAATAATTTGTTATAGTTTGTGGCTCTATAGCTGGCACAATATCACGCAAAGGATCATCTTGTACAAAGTTTTTATAAACTCCATTTAAGGCATAGTTAGCATTTATGTAAAAGTTTAATTTTCCTGTTGCATCATAATATATAGGATATGTCCAACCTGCTTTAACTTCCCATAAATTGTTCAGTTGAACGGCAGGAATATCAATTCCTTCGTAAATTCCGCCGACAGGTATGCCAAAAGAAAAACCTATATTAAATCCTGAATGATTAAATGTAGGAGCTATAGACACATAGTTAAATTGGAAACGGTCTTTGTCCATATATTCTTCTTTCTTGCTATTATAATTATATTTCATTAGGAAAGAATGATTGTTATAGGTTAAGTCTAAATTTAGTCCTAAGTTCCAGTCTAAGCTAAGAGGTAGATATAAAGTTAGACCTGCGTTTGGTATTTTATTCATAGTAAAACCGTTTTTCCGTCCACGAGGAGTAGTAATTCCATTAACACCGCCTTCCCAGCTAAGTGTCGGTCCTAAGGCGGGTGGAAAGTAATCGGTTTCCTTAGCAAATAAATTTTGCAAACAATTTAGCGATACAGTAAAAGAAATTACAGAAAGAAAAAAGAATAAACGTAAAGATTGTGTTCTACTATTTGATTTTTTATAGTATTTCATAATTAATTCCTAGTTGTAAATATTATACTTCTTTTATACTGCAAAAATCATACCTATTTTTTTGAGGAGTAAAAGTATTATTCTCTTTTCCAACTTGAGTTTTGTTCGCCTGCTATAAATCTAATAATTCCGCGTACAAATCCATGGTTCATCATTAAGAAGAAAGATAACAGTTTAAGTGGTAAAATACTGACTTTCAACTTCTCAGCTATAACACCCATTATAGATAGAGAGTAAATAATAATTTGCGAGTATATAAGTATGTCTTTTA
Source organism: Ignavibacteria bacterium (assembly GCA_012518115.1). GTDB lineage: Bacteria > Bacteroidota > Ignavibacteria > Kapaibacteriales > UBA2268 > JAAYTD01. The sequence goes on from JAAYTD010000004.1 coordinate 5,022, forward strand.
ATGTAGAACTTTCTAGAAATAAAGTAGAAATTGCTATTATTAGAAGATACATAGGTATAAAATATCGCAACAATTTATGAGACCATAGAAAAAAAGCAGTCCAGCCATAGCTAGGTAAGAGTAGTTTCCAAAAATGTTTTATAGTAGCTAAAGAGCCGGCCACCATTCGCTCGCGTCGACGGACTTCACCGTGTAAAGATTTGCTACTAATTTCGTCTATGATTGCATCTTCACGAAAAACCACTCTTTTATGTTTATAATTAGCTAAAAGTACAAAAAATAAATCATCACAAACAAGAGCGTTTGGTATTTTTTCAAATAATTCAGTTTTGCATAGCAAGCAGATGAAAGCATTTACTGTTGATTTTATTTTTGTTTCGGCAGTGCGTATGTAAGTTTCAAATTTTTGATATGTTCGTTCTCCTAAACTTCCGGCGTTTGTTTGGTTAGTTCCATGAGAAATGTTTATATTTGCTAAAACAATTCCTGTAGATTTATTTTGCATAGGTGAAACTAATTTTCCAATAGTGTTTTTTCTTAATCTTAAATCTGCATCCATCACCATAAAATATTTAGTTGTTATTAATGGGATAATTTGATTAAGAACGGAATTTTTTCCGCCATGCGCTAGTATTTTATATTCAATTCTATCAGGGTATTGTTTTTGGAGCTCTTGAATTTTGATGTCGGTATTGTCAGTTTTTCCATCAATGCCTACCAATACTTTTAATTTATTATGTGGATAACCGTCATTAAAAATGGAGTTAATTGCATCTTCAATATTGTTTTCTTCGTTATACGCTGCAATAACGATAGTTATTTCGGGTAAATTTTCTGTATCTAATAAATCAGTGTGTGCTAAATTATCATTTTTCTTAAAAGAAGAAATGATAAAAAGTAATATCGGGTAAATAAAAAATATATAAATTATTAAAAATATACTAATAAAAATTATTAATAATAATATGTTATTCAGCGAAAACATAACTAAAATGTATCGTCAGTTAAAAATAAAAACAAAAATAATGAAATAAAATTAAAATTACAATTAATTTGAAAAAAGTAAAATAAAAAAGAAAAAAATAACATATAATTTTGTATTTAAAAAAAACAACATAATCATATTGTTTTTAAAGCGATATTGGTTTTTTGGAACAGAATACTATTTTAAATAATCAAATTAACAATTGAACTTTTAAGTTTAACTAACTTGTTTTAGTTAAGATTATGTTAATTTTTAAAAAAGCAAATAAAAAAAATGCAAATTAGAAACTTTTAAAAAAGCAAATATATTTTAAAAAATAAATAAAAATTTAATAAGTCTAACAAAAGCCAAACAAAGAAGAAAATAGATTGTTTTTTTTGAAAAAAAACAACAAAAAAATTTGTTTATATAAAAAAAAAAATGCAAATTTGAGTAAAACAAAAATCATGATATTTATATTATTTTTTTGTTAGGCTTTTTAAAAAAACAGAGTCTATCAATTGGATTAGCAGCATAATTCAATTGAACTATAATATCAAAGGAAGAAAAGTAGAAGTATTGCAGGGGGTTGGAAGTTTGTATAAAAAGGGGTAATCAATGGACAATATTAAAGAATTAAATTTTGCAACAGATTTATCTGAAATTAAATTGAATAAGTCTGTTCAAACTGAGAAGTTAGTAGAAGGGAAGGCAGTAGAAGATTATTGGAATGAATGTCTAAATATAATTAAAGATAATATAGGTGACCAAGCTTTTAATACTTGGTTTGTACCCATTAAAGCAAAAAGTTGGGACGAGAATGAAAAAAGTTTAACAATTCAAATGCCGAGCCAGTTTTTTCAAGAATGGATAGAGGAACATTACTATAATTTACTTCAAAATACTATTAAGAAAGTTTTTGATGAACCAGAAGCTCAACTTTTTTACGATACAGTTGTTGTAAAAGATGTAGCTGATTCAGGCGCGATAAAAATACATTCTCTTGGATTAAAGTATCCACCTCAGAGACCGCCAGTTCAAATAAAAGCGCCTAATAAATCTTCAAAAGTTGATTATATAGGACGAAATTATAATAATTTACTTCAAAGATACGCTTTTGAATCGTTTGTTGTCGGCAAAAGTAATCAACTAGCTGTTTCTGCTGCAAAAGCAGTGAGCGATGAACCGGGTGGCACGCGATTCAATCCGTTCTTTATATATGGATCATCAGGTTTAGGAAAAACACATTTAGCACAAGCTATAGGTAATCATATAGCTCAACATTTTCCTGAAAAACGGATACTATATACAAGTAGTGAACAATTTACTATAGACTTTGTTTCAGCGACACAAAATCGTAAAAATAGTGAGTTTATAAAATTATACAGAGATGTAGATGTATTAATAATTGATGATATACAGTTTCTTTCAGGTAAAGAAAAGACGCAAGAAAAGTTGTTTTATACGCATGATGCACTCTATCATGCGGGAAAACAAATTATTTTGACTGCTGATAAAGCACCACGTGATATTGAAGATATTAACGAACGTCTTGTTTCTCGTTTTATGGCAGGACTTACAGTAGAAATTAAGCAACCAGACTATAATTTACGCGCTGATATTGTAAGACGAAAAAGTAAGAGTGAAGGTATAGAGCTATCAGAAGAAGTTGTTGATATAATTGCTAAAAATGTAACAAAGAGTATTCGTGAATTAGAAGGTTGCGTAATAAAACTTACAGCTATAAAAACATTAGATAGAAAGCCAATAACTCCAGAACTTGCAAAAGAAATAATTTTAGGACTAGCTTCCGAACCGAAACCTATAACTGTAGATGAAATCAAAGAAAAAGTCGGAACATACTATAATATTAAACCTGAAGTAATGATTTCCAAGTCAAGAAAACAAAATATTGCTATGGCGAGACAAATGGCGATATATATTTCACGAAAATATACTAACTTGTCGCTAAAAGAGATAGGAGCTGAATTTGGTGGGCGAGATCATTCTACAGTTTTACATTCTTGTCGAGCTATTCAAGATTATATCGATACGGATAAAAAAGTGCAAGAAGAATTTGAAAATTTAGAAATGATTTTTGCAAACAGATAAAATATAGATATTTTATACAAAGTTATAAAAAAGTTATTCAAAAACAGAACTATTCTTTTTGAATAACTTTTTTTATATGTTTTTTCAAAATATTTTTGAGAACAATAAAAAAAATGCTATATTTGTATTTGTATCAAAGTTGTAATTATCAAATACAACAAAAATTATAATAACAAACAAATAGATGCCTTTGTTCACATTTCTAGAAAATATTATTATTGGTTAAATTGAATAATTATTTTTATTTAAAAATAATTGTTTTGAAATTTTATTTTATATCAATATTAATTCCAAACACAAATCATTAATTCTTTAAATCATAAAAACAAGAACATGAAAAACGCAAAAAATAAATTATTTAAACTATTTTTCTTATGTTTATTTTATTTTCTTTTTGCTAATATAAACTATATTTTTGCGAATATTGTAGTGCATTATTCTGATGATAATCAGATAAGCTTATCATATTTCCCCGAAGTTAATGGGATAGATACAGTTATTACAAATTCAGGAGAATATGTTTTACTTCCTCGTATAATGCAAAGCAATTTCCATGCGGAACAGGGGGCGCCTATGGAAATGTTTTACGCGCATCTAATTTTTTCTAAAGAGCTTCGCAATATAACTATAGATAGCTACGAAGTTGTAGATATTGCAAGATATTATGGAAAAATAGCACCTGTTCCAACTACGCATATTGATAGTAATTTAGCTGTTGATAAATATATTTTAGATGATAATTTATATTTACAGCATTCTTCAGCTAATTGGGTTGAGGTAAAGCAATCAGGAAAATCTCGCGAGCAATATTTGGCTCATATTATGTTTGCAGCAGCACGTTATAATGCAGCAAGTAATTTTATAGAAATTCCGAAACGTATAGATGTAGTTCTTAAATTTAATGCGTCTGAGGAAACTGAAAAATATCATAAAAAAAACAATCAACTTTTGTCTAATTATCAGAATTTAGATGATCTTAGTGATGGGCAATGGTTACGTATTTCTATAAAAGAAGAAGGTCTTTATAAGATAACGGCGGCTGAATTAGCAGCTAGTGGATTTAATGTACCAAATAATAAAATTGCTACTATAAAAGTTTTTGGAAACAAAGGGGAGCCACTTAGCGAAAAAGTATCTGACGGCTTGGATAACAAACTTAATGAGCAGGAAATTGTAATCAATACTAATAATGACGGTTCTTTAGAAAGCATTATATTTTATGCTTCAGGTAGTTCGGGATTTACGAATATTCCTAAAAGTAATCATTCTTATAAACATAAATTTCCGCCTCATTACTTGAATTATATGGATAATAGCAATTATTACTTATTGACTTATGGCAAGTCTAACGGTAAGCGTGCTAAAGCATCTGAGGAAATTTCTAAAGCTACAAGCTATAAGCCTGATTATTACATAGCATCTTATTTTTTTGAAGAAGATTTAACTATGTTGTCTTTGTGGGGCAGCGGTAGATGTTTTTTAGGAAACTCAGATTTTTCAAAGCCGTGGATAAATAGATTATCTAATGTAGCTAGGAATGTAGAAAACGGAAAAATTACTTACTTGCTTTCTTTGGCTCATTCTTCAAAAACTCCCGGTAATTTTAATATAGATTTTTCACAAGATTATTCGGAGAAAATGGAGATAGGAGCTTCGTTAGGTGATTATGAATCCGGTCGAGTAAGAACTTTATATTTTGATTATCCGGTTTCTTCGCTATCCGATAATCAAAACGTCCAGATGAATATAGATTATTATAGCGCTTCGGTCGGTATTCCTTATATGAATTACTACGAGCTCCACTATCCACGTAAATTTGTTGCACTTGACGGCGAGATTTCATTTTTTACAAATGATGAAGATACTTCTTGTGTTTCTGAATATACTATTACAGGTTTTTCGGGTCCAATCTACGGATTTGATGTAACAGATGCATCATCGCCTAAACTTTTGCCGAATTCTGCAAAATCTTCGGGTGTCTTTTCTTTTAAGTCTGATAATACAGAAGTAAAGAAATTAACTGATAAAAAACATTTTTTTATAGCTTCAAAAACAAAAAAAGTTGCTTCAATTGAGAAAATTGTTTTGGATAATTTGCGTGGTCAGAATTTGAATTCAGAAGTTCTTGTTATTACGCATAGTTCACTTTTAGAGTCTGCTGATAAGTTTGCGAAATATCGTTCCCAAAAGAGTGGTTACAAAGTATCGGTAGTTACAACGGATAAAATTTACAATGAATTTTCTCATAGTCGTGTTGATTTAACAGCAATTCGTGACTATGTTCAATATGCTTATAATAATTGGGAAGTGAAACCTAAGTATCTTGTAATATGGGGATTAGGTCATTACGATGTGCGTGGTGTTGAACTGAAAACAACAAATTTTGTTCCGCCATTTCAACGTGAATTGCGTTATATACTTCCCGGCAGCACTGTTCCTTTAAGTGATGATCAAAATAGCTATGCAACTGACGAGTATTTTGTTTGTGTAGATGGAGACGATTGGTTTCCTGATTTAGCAGTCGGTCGCGTTCCTATAACAAGTAATTTAGAAGGGGAGAATTATATAGCGAAATTAGCTAAATATGAGGAAGAATCTGATGCAGGTAACTGGCGATTAAACTATATATTGTTTGCTGACGACGATGTGCGAGGCAATGGTATGGCTGAAGCTGGTATGCACGATGATGATGCCGAGATAATTTCTCGATATATTCCTGACGATTTTAATCAGATAAAATTATATTCTGTAACTTATCCTGTAGAAATTCAAGCAGGCGCTAGGCGTATCCCTAAAGTAACGGAAGACTTACTTTATTCAACAAATGTAAAAGGCGGAGTTATATTATTTTATACAGGGCATGGTAATCCGAACATTTTAATGCATGAAAAAACTGTGTCAAGAGAAACTACTTTGTCGCAGTTTACTAATTCTGATAAATTATTTTATTTCTTAGCTTCGTCTTGTGAAGTTGGACGTTTTGACAAACGCGGTACAAATTGCATAGGAACAGAAATTGTTACTCTACCTACGACAGGCGCTATAGCTTCACTTTCAGCAACACGTGTTTCAGGTATTTTAGCTAATAATATTTTCCATCAATATATTGCAAAATCTATGTTTTCGCGAGATGAGAAAGGAGAATATTTGACAATAGGTGAAAATGCGCGACTTGCTAAATTGCAATATGGAGTTGAGCCGTCAGCTGAGGCTTTGATGTACGTAATTTTGGGTGATCCGACTTTACGACTTGTTTTTCCGAATAATAATATAAAAATAGAAGAAGTAAATAATATAGAACTATCTGAAGAGAATAAAAATTTGATAGAGCTCAAGGCGCTATCAAAAGTGAAGTTAAAAGGAACTGTTAGAGATATAACAACAAACAATATATTAACGGATTTCAACGGCAGAGTTATTTTAACTTTGAATGAAGCTAGTATAGATGTAAAATATGCTTCTCCTGTTTCTGAACATAATTTTACTAAATCAGGAGCTACATTAATTAATAGCGCTTTCCCTGTGAATAACGGCGAATTTATAGCGGAATTTGTTATACCAACAGATGTTACATTGAGTGATAATAATGCCATACTTTATGCTTATGCTTTTTCGGAAGATAAAAGATATGCAAAAGGTGGAACGAAAAAATTATGTATTAATGCTATTGATACAACTTTAGTTAATGACAACAAAGGACCTGATATAGAGATATTTTTTGACAGTAGAGAATACTTTAAAGATGGCGACGTGGTTAGTAAAACTCCGTTACTTTTGGTAGATTTGAAAGATGAAACGGGGTTGAATGTTACGGGCTTAGGAATAGGGCATAAGTTAGAAGCTTGGTTTGACGATAGTTTTATTCCTATAGATTTAACAAATGATTTTGTTTCTTCTTTAGAAGAACCGGCTTCTGGAACTGTTTTGAAATATATATACAATCTTAAACCCGGTAAACATAGAATAAAAGTGCGTGCTTGGGACGTGTTTAATAATTTTTCTGAAGCTTTTTCAAATTTTGTTATACCGGAAGATGATGGATCGTTATTTTTAATTTCGTTTGCTCCTAATCCGCTTTCAAAAAAGAACTTAGCAGATGCTAATTTAATTATTAGGCATAATTTAGTGCCACCTGTGAGTGTTGAATTTGATATTTTTGATGCTTTAGGAAATTCACTTACAATTGATACTAGCTATCTAAAAAATATGCTTTTAACTAATCGGAGTATTGAAACTATTTCCCTAGCTAGTGTTATAGATATGAATAGATTTGGAACAGGCGTTTACTATTACAGAATAAAATGTTACTTTGGTGACGGAAAAGGTTTTGAAAAATATGGTAAATTAGGAGTTGTTTTAGATTAAATTTTAAAAAATTACAGATATTTTTCGTAAAATATAAAATTTCTAAGAAAAAAGTATTAAATTACTTATTTTAAAAGTTTAATATATCGAAATTTATTATATTAATTGATTATATAAACCCAAAATATTGGAGGAATTTAATGATGTCCAAGTACAGGCAATTTATATTTGCCATGTTATTGATGAGTTTTTTAGGTACTGGTGTTTTGTTCGCACAAGCTGGTGGTTCTTCAGTACCGTTTTTGCGTATAGCTCCTGATGCTCGTTCGAGTGGAATGGGCGAAACAGGTGTTGCTATTGCTGATGATGCAAATGCAGTTTATTGGAATCCGGCAGGTCTTGGTTTCCTTGATTATTTTAGAAAAGGTGATGATTTTGTTGATCCTGAGCCGTATCGTCAAGTTATGCTTTCTTTTTCGCCTTGGTTACCCCAATTTAACGCTGATTTGTTTTATAGCTATGGTATTTATGCACAACATATAGAAGATGTTGGTACTATTGCTGTTAATTTAATGTTTATGAATTTGGGTGAGTTTACGCGAACAACGCAAAACGGTCGTGTTTTAGGTACATTTACTTCTAATGAGTTTGCAGTAGGTGCTTACTACGGAACTACAATAACAGAAGATTTAGGGATTGGTGCTGGTTTGAAATATATTCGTTCAAACTTAACTCCACCGACGCAAACATCGCAAGCCGGTTCTGGTAACTCTGTGGCATTAGATTTAGGCTTACTCTGGAAGCCTCAAGATTTATGGATATTTAAGGATAACTTTTCTGCAGGATTAAACCTACAGAATTTAGGTCCTAAGATTACTTATATAAGTGAATCCGATCCATTGCCGACTAATTTGAAACTTGGTGTTGCATATAGAATATTTAAAGATGAGTTCAATGATCTGAAACTAGCTATAGATGTTCAAAAGCTTCTTGTAAAACGTGATTCAGCAGGCGGTTCAGACCCTGTTCCGATATCCTTAGTTACTGCTTGGGAAAATCCGGGAATGGAATTTTCTATAGGTACAGAGTATTGGTACGAACAAGTTATAGCAATTCGTGCTGGATATTTTACCGAGCCTTCTTCTTTAGGTGGTCGTCAGTTTTGGAACTTAGGAGCTAGCGTTAGATATAAAATCTTTCGTTTAGATTTCGGTTATATTCTAACTGTTGAAGAAAATCACCCATTAGCCAACACGATGCGATTCTCGCTTCTTATAGATTGGCGCTAATTTTTCCTCTTAAATGAGGTTCATTTAAGATAAGTTATCTTAAATATAAATAAAGTAGTTTTAAGCATAACCTACAGCTAGTGCTGTAGGTTATGTGTGTTATTGACGAATGTCTGAATATAAAAAATGATATTGCATTTATTACTTACAGCACTGATTAGCTATTTAATAGGAACTATACCTTTTGCCTTAATTTTTTCTAAATTACTTGCAAAAAAAAATCCGGGCAAAGAAGGTTCAAAAAATTATGGAGCATTGAATAGCTATGAAATAACTGGGAAAAAAATAGTAGGATTACTTGTTCTACTATTTGACGCTATGAAAGGTGCGTTAGCAGTCTTGTTTGCTTATTATTGTATATTCCCAAAGTCTTTTTATGCTGTAATTGCTGCATTTTTTGTTGTACTAGGACATAATTTTAATATATTTTTGAAGTTTAAAGGAGGGCGTGGGCTGGCAACTTCGTTAGGTGCTTTATTAGTCTTTAATCCGTTTATTTTAATTGTATGGTGCTCAGTATGGTTTCTATTTTATAAAATTATAAAAAATGATATTTTATTTGCAAATACTTGGGCAAGCCTTATCACTCCTGTTGTCATTTTCTCAGCTCCTGACTATGCTTTTTATATATTTAACTATAATTTTAATATCGTTATTTTAGAATATAAAATTTTTGCAATTATGCTGTGTATGATTATCATCGCAGCTCATTATCGTAAAAGTTAATTTGATTAATTTTTTACATTACTTTCAATTATGATAGAAGAATTAAAAAAGAAATTTGAACATCGCGACAGACTTGTACGAGTATTGTCAAAAAACGGATATTTTCGCGCTGTAGCTATTAAAAATAGCAACTTAGCGGCTATGGCACAAGAGAAACATAACTTGGATTACATACCTGCATATTTTCTTGCTAAAACTTTAGCAGCTACTTCAATGATGTCTGCTTTTTTGATAGGTGAAGAACGAATTTCGTTAGAATTTTCGGGCGATGGCGCTATAAAACATATTTTTGCTGAAGCTTTGCAAGTTGGTGAATGTCGTGGTTTTGTTAGATTTGCAGAAGAACCTGAAAGGCGAAGAGTCGTTACTTTGTCAGGTGTGATCGGTGAAGGTATTTTGAAAGTTACGCGTATTTTATACGGCGAAGTAGAACCTATAGTCGGGATTGTACCTATTCAAAAAGGTGATATTTCAAGCGATGTAGCTTATTATTTTGCCCAATCTGAGCAAATAGGTTCTGCTGTAATTTTAGATACAGATTTTGATGAAAATGGAAAAATTGCACAATCAGGCGGAATAATTGTGCAAGCTATGCCCGGTGCTACGCAAAAAGAAATACAAGAGTTAGAAGAGGCACTTGCAAAAATTGAATCTCTTGCTGATGATTTCAGAAATAATATGCAAGTTGAAGAAGTTTTAAGAAAATACTTGCCATTTGATTTCGATGTTGTGAAAAAAACTCAAGTTGATTTCTTCTGTCGTTGCACTAAAGAAAAATTTTTAGAAAAATTATTGCTACTAAATAGAGAAGAAATAGAAGACATGCAGAAAAAAGGACAAAACGAACTAGCTTGTCAATTCTGTAATTCTAAATATATTCTTGATAATAAAGACTTTGATAATTTAATTGGACAAATCAAAGCAAAACAAAATTAATTTAACTAGCTAGAAAATATTTTTTCGTTATTAATAATAAAAATTTGTTATTAACAAAAAAAAATGTTATTTTAGTAGTCTTAATATTTTACAAAATGAATGGAAAAAGAGAATAATGTATACTTTTTTGATAATTTTGATGATTATAATTTCAATACTATTGATTTTAGTTGTTCTTATTCAACCAGGTAAAGGTGATATGGTAGCCGGTATGGGAACAATAGGTGGTTCTATGTCTTCAATGTTCGGTTCACGTAGAGCTATGGATTTACTAACGAAAATGACAATAGGTTTAGCAGTTGCGCTTATGTTTTTAGCAATTGTAACAAACAAGTTTTTTGTAGGTCAATCAAATGAGATAGTAAAACCTGTTACAGAAGGAGTTGCAGTACCTCAAAATAAACCATTACCAGCTCCTATACAAACAGCACCAGCGCCACAAGAGCAACCAACTACTCCAAACAATTAATTGTTTAAAGTGTTGCTGTTTTATAGAAATGTAAATTAAGGATGTTGATTTTATACAGATAAGTTTTACAGCTGTGTAGTTTTGGCAAAAAATATTTGAAATAAAAGCAGGAGAGTTTTTCCTGCTTTTTTGTTTTTGGCGATATGTTTCAAAAAATAAATCTTGTGTTTTTATAAATTTTATTATTATTTTTATAGTTCATATTTTAATTTGTAGAGTACGAAAATGATAGATGAAACAATTCATACAATAATCAATGGAGATAGCAGGCAAATGAGTGAACTCAAAGACGAAAGTGTTCATTTGATTGTTACTTCACCTCCATATTGGCAACTAAAAGACTACGGAACAGAAAATCAAATTGGGTTTCACGATGATTACGAGACTTACATTAATAATTTGAATCTTACTTGGGCTGAATGTTTTAGAGTTTTACACAAGGGATGTCGTTTGTGTGTAAATATAGGCGATCAATTTGCACGTTCCACATATTATGGACGTTATAAAATCATACCTATTCATACAGAAATTATCAAGTTCTGTGAAATTATAGGTTTCGATTTTATGGGACAAATCATATGGCAGAAACAAACTACAATGAACACATCTGGTGGAGCAAGTATAATGGGAAGTTATCCACACCCAAGAAATGGAATTGTAAAATTAGATTTTGAATATATTTTATTGTTTAAAAAACAAGGAAACGCCCCGAAACCGACAAAAGAACAAAAAGATAATTCTGCAATGACAAATGAAGAGTGGAATAAATACTTTAATGGTCACTGGTATTTCGCTGGTGCGAAGCAAGACAAGCATTTAGCTATGTTTCCTGAAGAATTACCATATCGTTTAATCAAAATGTTTTCGTTTCCTAGCGAAACTGTTTTAGATCCATTTATGGGAAGTGGAACTACTGCTTTAGCAGCAAGAAAATTAAATAGAAATTCTGTAGGTTATGAAATCAATCCAGATTTTATTCCAATTATAAAAGAAAAAATAGGTTGTGATGATGCTTTTATGAAAGTTGAGACTAAAATTATTAAACAACAAGAAATTAAAACAGATTTTATAGAAAAAATCAAAAAACTTCCCTACCAATTCATAGACACGCATAAATTAGATAAAAAAGTTGATGTTAAGAAAATTCAATACGGCTCAAAAATCGATGCTAATAGCACAGGGAAACGAGAAGATTATTTTTCTGTAAAAGAAATCATTAATCCTGAACTTATTCGCTTGCATAATGACTTAATTATTCGTTTAATAGGAATAAAACAAAATCCAAAATCAAACGAAAGAGCAATTGAGTTTTTAACTGAAAAGCTTCGAGGTAAAAAAGTATTTTTAAGGTACGACAAAACAAAACACGACCAAGAAAATAATTTAATGGCTTATCTTTATCTTGAAAATAAAACTTTTATAAATGCACATTTACTAAAAGAAAAGTTAACACTAGTGGACAACTCCATTGACTATAAATATAAAACTAAATTTAACTCATTGATTAATGGCTAAAAAAGAAATCAAAAGATATTCATTAGAGTTTGGTAAGAAAGAAAAAGTGCTAAACTACGCCACACAAACTTATCAACTTTCAAGACCCAACAAAGTTGGAGCAGTAATGGCTCTCATTAGAGAATGTCAACCAAATACAATTGAAGAATGGGAGCAATGGTATTTTAAAAATGCAAAAACAACGGGAAAAAATAATTTCAAAATAACCAAAAAGAGTTTGAAAGAACTTGGAGAAAGACTTTATGAAAAAATTACAGAAGTGGTTATTCCTGAATGGCAAGAAGCATTTAACGCTTTAACCAAAGAAGACTGTTATAATTACATCTATAATTTAACAATTAATCGGACTTATGACGGTTATTTGAGAGAAAAATCGGTAGTGAATGACGGTTTAGCAAAAGTATTTCCTAATGTACGTTTTGAAGAAAGTCCACCTGAATTAGACCACGCAGGTGATATTGACTATCTTGGATATGTTACAAAAGAAAAAGCTTTTGGCGTACAAATAAAACCTGTAACTGCAAAATCAAATTTTGGAAATTATTCTATTTCTGAAAGAATGAAAGCAAGCTTTGAGAGTTTTAAAGATGATTATCAAGGAAATGTATTTATCGTTTTTAGTTTAGACGGAGAAATAGCTAATAAAGAAGTGATTGACCAAATTAAAGCTGAAATAAAACGATTGAAGAAAATTTCATCTGAAAAATAAGATGCTTTTACATAAGCATTTACCTCGCTTTTAGTACCATTTTTTGAATGTGGAAACGGTATTTTTTAAAACTCCCTTCGGGTTTGTCGTTAATTTTTTTAATAGACTACCCCGTCAAGCTAGCGCTTGCCACCCCTTCGTCCCGAAGGGGAATTTGCAGCCCGACCTGCAGGCAAGTTGAATTAAAAAAATCATACTAATCCTACAAATCCCATAAATCATAGTTCAGACAATTATTAACTACTCTATTCTATTTTTTATAGAACAAATAATTTTTCACTTTTATATAGATAAAAGATAGCTATGAGCATTTTTTTTCTTATATTTGTAAATAATTATAAAAGATAATAACACAAATATAATGCGAATACATATTATATATATTTTTTTATTGCTTAGTATTAATTATGTTTTTGCAGAAGATATTAAAATTACAACAAATATCAATAAGAATGAGTATTTTATAGCAGATAAGATATTAGTTGAGTATCATATTGATAAAAGTGATGATTATAAAATTATTTTGCCACAGCTCCCGACTTTTTTAGGAACTTGTGAGCTTGTTAATGTAAAATATGATTCGTTGTTATCAAGTTTGTTTCTTGAAGTTATTTCATTTGAGACGGGAAGAATAACTTTACCGCCCATTACTTTTGTTTTTGAAGAAAAAGGTACGGATAGAATTTTTACGCGAACTAGCGAACCTTTATTCTTCCAAGTCAATGAAATAGAAATAGATACTAGCGCTTCTTTGAAAGAGATTAGCGATGAATTTCTACAAGAAACTAAATTTAATTTAACAGGACTGATTATAATTATAGTTGTAATTTTAACGCTAGTGTTATTATTTTTGTCTATTTATAAGTTTTATATTTCATATAAAATCAAGGAATGAGAATGAAAAGAAAATGTAACTATTTGTTTCTATGTTTAGGTTTGTTTTTGCCAATATTAATTTTATTTTCTTCTTGTAGAAAAAATGAAGAAGCGGATAACACTATAAAATTTTGGCATTTTTGGAGTGAACCAAGTCAAAAAAAAGTTTTAGATAAGCTAATAAAACGTTTTGAGGAGCAAAACAATTGCAAAGTTGAACTAACTGAATTAAGTTGGAACGATGGCAAAACTAAACTTTTGGCAGCGTTCAACTCTAATGTAGCGCCTGATGTTTTAGAATTAGGTTCTGATTGGGTTTCGCAATTTTCTTCATCAGATGTTTTAGAAGAATTAAATCCTGATAGTGTTCAAATAGATAGATTTGTAGAAATTTCTTTAGCACCAACGAAATGGAAAGGAAAATTATTTGCTTTGCCTTGGGTTTTAGATACGCGTGTTTTATTTTGCAATAAAGATTTAATGAAGAGTGGTGGCGTTGATACTGTACCTCCTCAAGATTATTTGCAGCTAGTACAATTTGCAAACGTAATAAACAATCCGTTAAAAGAGATTTATGGTTTTGGAACAAATGGTTCTGATCCGCATCGTTTATACAAGAAAATTTTGCCGATGTTTTGGACATTTGGTGGTTCTGTTTTCGATGAAAATGGTAATCTTGTTCTTAATTCTGTGAGTAATGTTGAAGCTTTGGGTATTTATGTTCAACTTTCCCGTGCGGGAATTATTGAAACGCAACGTCAATTAGATGCTTATTTTGCTCAAGGAAAAATAGCTTTTATTTTTTCAGGTGCTTGGTTAATGAAAAAGATTGAAAAGGAAAATCCTAACTTGAACTATGAGATAGCTATGATGCCACGTTATTTGCTAAATCCGGGAATTTCGTTTCTTGGCGGTGAATACTTAGCTATTAGTAAGAGCTCCAACAAAAAAGAATTAGGGCTGAAATTAATTAAATTTTTATCTGATGGAAAAAATGCTTTAGAATTAGCAAAAAATATTGACGAAGCAGGATTTCCTGCTGATAAAAACTTTATAAAAAATGAGGCATTATTGCAAAATAATCGCAAAAGTGTTTTTGCACAGCAATTGTTATTTGCTAAATCTACACCCGTACATAAAAAATGGTTAGATATAGAAGCTATAATAGAATATGCAGTTACAGAAGCTATCTATGGACAAAAAAGCGAACAACAAGCGCTAGATGATGCACAAGTTGAAATTCTAAAAATAATTAATGAATAAAAAATGAAAAGAGTTCTTATTACAGGTGGTGCGGGGTTTCTTGGCTCGCATCTATGCGATAAATTTATTGAAGAAGGCTACGAAGTAATTTGTATGGATAATTTTATAACAGGTTCTCCAGACAATATAGTGCATCTCTTTGATAATAAAAGATTTAAGTTTGTAAATTATGATGTAACAAACTATATTTATGTTGAAGGTCATTTAGACTATATTTTACACTTTGCTTCACCAGCTTCACCTATTGATTATCTGAAGTTTCCAATCCAAACAATGAAAGTTGGTTCTTTGGGTACGCATAAAACTTTAGGACTAGCTAAGGCAAAAGGCGCGCGTTTTTTACTAGCTAGTACAAGTGAAACATACGGCGATCCTCTTGTTCATCCGCAAGTTGAAACATATTGGGGAAATGTCAATCCAGTAGGAATTCGTGGTGTTTATGACGAAGCTAAGCGTTTTGCAGAAGCGCTAACTATGGCTTATCATAGATTTCATAATTTAGAAACACGGATAGTGCGTATATTCAATACTTACGGTCCGCGAATGCGTTTTGAAGACGGAAGAGCTATACCAGCTTTTGTTTCGCAAGCCTTGCAAAATAAAGATGTTACTGTCTTCGGCGATGGAATGCAAACGCGTTCTATATGCTATGTTGATGATCTAACTGAAGGAATATATCGTTTGCTACTTTCTGACGAAGTAGAACCTGTAAATATAGGAAATCCTAATGAGTTAACAATACTTGATTTAGCTAAAGAAATCATTGAACTAACAAACTCAAAAAGTAAAATAATATTTGAAGAATTGCCGTCAGATGATCCTAAAGTTAGGCAACCTGATATTACAAAAGCAAAAAAACTTCTGAATTGGGAGCCGAAAATCGATAGAAAAGAAGGACTTCTAAAAACAATAGAAGATTTTAAAAGAAGAATGAAAGTATAAGTAAATAACGAAGTTCTGTTGTTTCGTAAAAAAAAATATGAATGCTGAAAGTAACTTTATTTTTATTTTTAAGTATTTTCTAAATTATTTTTTACATTTTTAATACAATAGAATTATGTTATTTGTGCATAGTAAATTTTCATTTTTTACTTTACGAAATCTGTTTTTTCTTTTTATTTTTTCTATTTTATTTACAAATCCTATTTATTCTCAAGATAAAGCTAGTATTTCTGGAAGAATCATAGATGCCGATACTCAAAAGAATTTGCCGAGTGCGACGGTTGTACTGTTAAATCCTCAAGATAGCTCAATTGTTTCGGGAGCAGTAAGCGATAAAAACGGCGAATTTAATATCAAAACTTCATTTGGAAAATATCTACTTCAAGTTAAATTTGTTGGATATGAAACGCGCTTTGTTTCGGATATTGTCCTTGAAAAAGGAAGAGAAAAGTTAGAACTCGGAAATATATCTTTAGCTCCAACTGCTCTTATTTCTGATGAAGTAATGGTTACTGCTGAAAAAGAGAATGTAGCTATAGGGATAGATAAGCGTATTTTCAATGTTACAAAAGACTTAGTTACAACAGGTGGAACAGCAGTAGATGTTCTAAGGAATTTACCTTCCGTGTCTGTGGATAACGAAGGTAATGTGCAAATGAATGGAACTAGCGTTAAAATCTTAATAGACGGCAAAGAATCACATCTATCAAGCGATATGGCTTTGCAGTCAATACCTGCCGATTTGATTTCTTCAGTTGAATTAATAACAAACCCTTCAGCAAAATATGAAGCGGAAGGCGTTTCTGGAATTATTGATATAATATTGAAAACAGAGCGAGATGACGGCTTTAATGCTTTATTTGCTGTGCATGGCGGTGTCGCTTTTAATTTTAAAGACACAAAAAATGGTGGAGCTAGTTTTGATGGCAATTATAAGTTCGGTAAGTTCAATATTTTTGGAAACCTTTCATCATATTATTATGATATGGATCATAGTTATACAAATACTAGGCAGGCTTGGCAAAAAGATGATACTACACATATTTTGCGAGATAATCAGGGCGATTATGGTGGTTTATGGACAAGTGGAAAATTAGGGCTTGATTATAATTTTGATAAACAAACTGTTCTTACTTATTTCCTTTCTTATAACGGTGGCTCTAGCGGATATAGTAGTAATAGCTTAGTAAATTATACCGAAAATAATATAATTGCAAAATCGTACAATGATATTTCAAGCAACGATTATAATCATAACGTTTTAGCAACAGGGCTAAATTTTAAAAAGAGTTTTGGAAAACAAAATCATACATTGTGGGCAGATATTTACTATTCTATAACAAATTCGCAACCTGAGGGCTCCTCTATTATGAAATATAATGTTCCTATTGCTTTTGATTTAGAAGCTAGAACACTTGCTGAAAATCGCCGAAAAGCATTTAATGCACAAGTTGATTATATTCGTCCTATAAAATATATCGGTGATTTTGAAACAGGCGCTAAATTCCGTTTGAACAATTTTGATGAAAAAAAAGATTATGATAATCTTGTCAATCAAATTTGGAAAAATGATTTTTCGCGAAGTGATAATTATAATTATAATGAACGTATTAGCTCATTTTATATGCTGTTTAGCAATAAAATATCAAGTTTTTCTTATAAATTAGGTATGCGTTTGGAAAACACAGATTATGAATTTTTGCAAAAAGCTATTGATACTAGCTATGATAAAAATTATTGGAGCGTAATCCCTACTGTTCATTTGGCTTACAATATTAACGAGGCTAATTCTTTTCGGTTAAATTATTCACGTCGTTTGCAACGTCCTTGGACATCTTATCTGAACCCACGTTTTATTTTATCTACAGATTCGGCTAATGCTTATATAGGTAATGCGGATTTGAAACCTGAGTATTATAATTCGTATGAATTTAGCTATATGCTTTTTACGCCACATACAACAATTTCATTAGGCACATATTATCGTAACACTGACGAAGCCATAGAATCTTTATATAAAATTTTAGAAAATGGCGTATTGCTTGCACGACCTGAAAATCTTACTAAAAGTTCAACTTTAGGTGTAAATGGGAATTTTATGCAAGTTATTACAGATTGGTGGCGGGTAAATCTTGACATTAATTACTATAAAGTAGATTTTGAAAGCTCTAATCTCAACAAGCGCTCAAATTATAATTGGAATACATATTTTAGTTCTTCTTTTGAGATTTCAGATAATTTTAATGTTCAACTTACATCTTATTATTATCCTACAGTAATTTCTATGCAATCGGAAAGAGATGATTTTTACGCTGTGAATTTAGGAGCTCGTTATCAATTATTAGATAAAAAACTTTCCATAGGGCTGAACTTTAATAATTTACTATATTCTGAGGTATCAAAAAGTACTACTTACGGAAATGATTTTTATTCTGAATATAAAGGCAAATGGAGCTATCGCTCTTTCTCTCTGAATATTAGCTATAAGCTAAATGATTATAAAGAGAAGTATAGACGTGAAAATATGTACGAAGATGCTAATAAAGGAAGAGAAGGCGGAATTGGTGAAAAAAATGTAGTGCCGTAGATTTTAATATTGTTAATTTTTTAATAGACTACCCCGTCAGGCTAGCGCTTGCCACCCCTTTGTGCTAAAGGGGAATTATAGAAATATCGTTTGTTTGTAGCTAGCTATAGAAAACAAATCAAAAAGTGGCGTACTTTTTGCAGTTCAAATATATAACTAACTTATAAACAAACAGATATGAAACTTGAAGAAACTATAGATCACTTTCTAAATTATTCTAAAAATCAACGCAAATTTTCTGAACATACTATAATTGCTTATAGCAAGGCGCTGAATCAACTTTGTCAATATTTCATTTGTGAATATGATGAAGTTCCAAACATATCTGATATAAGTATCGATATGTTAAGACCTTTTTTAGGTTGGCTTGATGAACAAGGTATCTCGCGTAATTCTTTGCGATTAAAAGTTTCATCAATGAAAGCATTTTTCAAATTTTGCTATAAACAAAATATTACAGAAAAAAATATAGCAAAAAATATAATAGTGCCGAAACGCGAAAAAAGACTTCCGTCATATCTATTAGAAAATGAAGTAACGGATTTGATTGAGAAAGTAAAAGAAGAAACAGAGACAGAAGAAACAAATTTCGATGCTGTAAGAAATCTTGCTTTAATAGAGTTACTGTATAGCTCAGGTTTGAGAATTAGCGAAGCTTTGCAAGCAACTTTGAATGATATAGACTTTTCTAAAAAATTGATAAAAGTAACAGGAAAAGGCAGAAAGCAAAGACTTGTGCCATTAGGAAGTAAAGCTATAGGCGCTCTTAAAGAATATATGAAAATTAGGTATTCTGTAGCTAATAAAACAAATTTAATCTTTATTACAAAAAGTGGAAGACCATTTACCGCTAATGCAGCGTGGCGAGTTCTAAATAAAGAAATGCAAGGAATAGCAAAAGCTAAGCAGAAAAGCCCGCATACATTACGACATTCTTTTGCTACTCATTTGCTAAACGCAGGAGCGGCATTGCCATCTGTCAGCGAAATGTTAGGACATTCTTCTGTTGCTACAACTCAAATATACACTCATGTTTCCGTTAAACGACTAAAGGAAGCTTATAGACAAGCACATCCGAAAGCATAAATATGAAAAAAAAAGTTGTTATAATCGGTGCAGGTATAGCAGGAATAAGTGCTGCAAAAGAATTGTTAGAAACAGGACGTTTTGAAATAACTGTTCTTGAACGAAACAATTATATTGGCGGGCGATGTTGTTCATTTACCGATAAAGAACAGAAAGAATTTGATAATGGACAACATATTATGGCAGGAGCATATTCAACTTTTTTTGAATTGGTAAAATGGTTCAAAACGGAAAATATATTCTACTATCCCAAAGCTATTAATGTACCTTTCTTAACAAAATCAAACCAAAAATATATATTCAATTGCGAAAAACTACCCGGAAAACTTGGACAAATAGCAGGATTAATAAATATAAAAATACTTTCTATACCAGAAAAAATAAAATTGTTAAATGTACTTTTCGCTGACAATAAATATAAAGATAACGACATTTCTGTTCTTGAATTTCTGACTGAAAAGAAACAAAGTGAAAATGCAATTCTTTATTTATGGGAGCCAATAACTATAGCTACTTTGAATTGTGATATAAAAAATGCTTCAACATACTTGTTTCTAAACGTCATAAAGCGATTGATAAACGGAAATGCAAACGAAAGTAAACTTGTTTTTCCAACAAAACCATTGTCGTATATATTTGCTGGTTTTGAAAAAAAAACTAACGTGATATTAAGAAATAATGTGTTTAATATACTATCGCAAAATGGACGTTTTGTCGTTCAATCAATAGGAAAAGCTGATACTTATGCTGATTATATTATTTCTACTGTTCCACCTTTTGCACTTGCAAATATAACAAGAAATTTAGCAAGCCTAACAAATTTTAATAACTTTAATAAGAGTTTGGATTATTCTACGATTGTCTCGTTATATTTGAAATTTGATAGAGAAATAATGCAAGAAATATTTTTTGGAGCAATAGGAACAAAAATCCATTGGGTTTTTAATTTGCAAAAATTGCAAAATTTATCTGAAACAATACTAGCTGTTACAATAAGTGCTGCTGAAGAGCTTGAGAATATGAAGCAAAGCGAAATACTTGAAATAGTTTTAGAAGAAATGAAAAGTTTATTGCCTGATGTTTCAAAAGCAGTATTGCTGGATTATAAGATTTTCAAAAACAAAAAAGCTACTAATCGAATTACATATAAAAACAGCAACTTACGACCTGATAATCGTACCGAAATTCCTAACTTTTTTATTGCAGGCGATTGGACTGCAACAGAGTTACCTCCGACTATAGAAGCTGCAGCATTAAGCGGAAAATTAGCAGCACAAGAAATAATAAAACAAGAAGATTTATAATACAATTTCTAAAAATCTTCTAAATAAAAAAAGGCTAAATCCTGAATGGAAACAGCCTTTTTATATGTCTTAACAAGTTTTATCAGACAGAAATATAAAAGAATTTATTTCCTTTTATTGTTCACTGATATATCTGTATATGTCAAAATAGATTCCTGCAGAAATTGCTGCTTGCATACGAGAAGCTTCGTATTTATCATCAATTAAAAACACTTTAGCGTGATGTTCATTTTCGCTGCTCATTGTAAGATATCCTACTTCAAGTCTCATGAAAGAGAAACTTGTTGGACGATATTCGATATTAGCGCCAATTTCCAGACCTGCAAGGTCATTTAAGTCTTGATTATCGCAATAAGATAATCTTGCTGCTGCGTTAAATTTCTTTGAGAAATGATATCTAGCTTGTGCAGTTAGCCCATACATTATTCCCATTTGATGTTCTCCATTATCGTCAATATAAGCATCGTTCCATGTTCCAAATTGAGCAGTGAAAGCTCCTTCTAATTCTCTTGTAAATCTGCCGCGAAAATCAACAGCAGTGAAAGTTTGGAATGCTTCAGGTTCTGTCATACCTGCTTCATTACCTACTATAGTTCCAATACTTAATTTCCAATTTGGAACTATTTCGTGCATATCTAAGCGAGCAGAGACAGATTTGCTTCTGTTATTATCGCCATCATCTTGCCAACCGGAATTCACAACGCGCACATTTAATCTTGTGTTTACATCAAAATTATAAGCTAAGCCAATTCCTAACTCTCTTGTAGGATATAATTGACTAGCTAAAGAATAAGAGGTGAAATAGTTGTTCCAGCTATAGTAATCATATTCACCCGGTACATTTTGGAAAAAATATCCGCCTTCAATCCATAAATCTTCAGAGAGATTAAATGCAAGATTAGCATTAGCTATTGAATTATGATAACCGTCAAAAATAAAAGTAGCTTTCCAAAAATCGCTATTTGCATTTGCTCCTATAATAGCATTGTTTAGAGCAAATCTATCCTTTAAGGCATTGTTTGTTGCAAAATCCCTTATTGGAACGCCTTTTATTGTTGCATTGTCGGTTGCATAGTATGTATCCATACCACCAGAAATTGTAAATTCTGTTGCAGCTTTTACTGAAGTAAGTGATGCTACAAACATTACTGCTAATAATAAGTATTTTCTCATAAAAGAACCTTAATATTGTTAAAAAATAATTTAAATAAATGATTTTATATTTAAAAATAAAACCAAACTATTCTAAGTATACGAAAAAAAAACAAAAAGTAATAGATTTTTTACAAATATTTGTTAAAAAAATGTTATTTTTATAATTATTTTTTGTAAAATAGATGTTAAGTATTAATTTTTCATAAATAAAAAGACATGGATATGAATAAGAAAAAATTATTAAACTGTATAAAACTTATAATAGTTTTATTTTCAACACAAGTAATATTTGCTCAAAGTTTTGATGGAGGTAGCTTCAGCGGTAGTTTCAACATAGAAGCGCAAACTTATAAAAAAGACACTGTTATAGATGCTCCTAAAGTAAAAGAACAAGTTCAATCTAATGGTTATATGAACTTAAACTATACTAATGGTGGACTTTCAGCAGGTATTCGCTACGAATACTATTTAAATCCTTTGTTAGGTATTGATCCGAAATATAAAGGGCAAGGAATTTCTTATCGTTATGTAACTTATAATACTGATTTATTAGAAATCACTGCCGGCAACTATTATGAACAATTTGGTAGTGGCGTAATTTTTCGTTCATATGAGGAGCGTGCTTTAGGATATGACAACGCTATGGACGGTGCTAGAGTTAAGTTTCGTCCTGTCGAAGGATTAGTTTTAACAGGAATTATAGGAACGCAGCGTAATTATTGGGAATCTGGTGAAGGGCTTGTCAGAGGTGGCGATCTCAATATGTCACTAAACGACTTATTTTCCATAGAAGCTTCTACTAATATTTTTGCAGGTGCAAGTTTTATCAGTAATTATCAAGTTGATAATGATGTTTTTTTGAAAATGCCTGAAAATGTTATGGCATATTCAGGACGTTTCGGTTTAATTGGAAATAGCTTTAGTGTAGATGCTGAATATGCTTATAAATTTAATAATCCTAACGTAACTAATGAGTATAATTATAATCCAGGTTATAGCTATATAGTAAATGGTTCTTATTTTGCGAAAGGAATAAGTGCTTCACTTAATTTACATAAACTTGATAATATGGACTTCCGCAGTAATCGCTATGCTCAAGGAACTGAACAAATGTTAGGGTTTGTGCCACCTTTAACAAAACAACACACATATCGTCTTGCTTCAATGTATCCGTATGCAACAAAATTTAATGGTGAAGCAGGTATGCAAGCAGAAGTAGCTTATAAAATTCCACGAAACACTACTTTAGGTGGAAAATATGGAACAGATATAGCTATTAATTTCTCACGTGTACAATCTATAGATACAACACATACTTATGAAGATAAGAGTAATCCGGGTAGATTGTACGATTCTCCATTTTTTGGGGTAGGAGATAGATTGTATTTCCAAGATATAAATTTGAACATAAGTCGTAAATTTACAAATGCATTCAAATCAAGTTTGTCCTTTATAAATCTAACTTATGATAAAGATATTTTAGAAAATGAAGGTGCGGCAAATTCAGGAAAAGTAAATGCTAATATATTAGTTTTAGATGGAACTTATCGTATTTCACAGATTTATGCACTAAAATGTGAACTGCAACATATGTGGTCAAAACAAGATTCGGCGATTACTTCGCATGATATAATCAATGGTAATTGGTTGGGATTAATGGCAGAACTTACTATTTCCCCGGGTTGGTTTATTTCAATCTATGATGATTGGAATTATGGAAATGAAAGTGAAGAGCGTCAAGTGCATTATTTAAATGCGAACATAGCTTATACATATGGTTCTTCACGATTTTCTCTTGGATATGGTAAGCAACGTGCCGGTGTTTTATGTGTCGGTGGAGTATGCAGACAGGTTCCAGCATCAAATGGCTTTTATTTGTCAGTTACTACTTCATTTTAATTAGATATATTGGGAATATACTTAAAATGACCAAGTTTTAAATTAATATTTTGTATTTTTTTACTATATTACTATATTTTTTACTATATTTGTATTTGAATAAATTCCCCTTTGGTGCGGCGAAGGGGAATTTGTTGCTTTTCAATCTGAAAGAGAATTTATTCAATTTGGCGTTGTTACAAAAGCAAGATTTTAATTACAATATATTTGGAAGAAAACAAAATGGAAAAAAATAATTCTTTAGAAAACAATTTAATTGAACAAGAAAAAACGTTGTTTTTTCAAGTTTTTAATCGTTTGCCTGTAGTTATAGAAGAAGCACGGGAACATTTAATCTGGGACAAATCTGGCGTATGCTATTATGATTTTCTTGGTGGAATCGCTGTAAATGCTTTAGGCTATTCACATCCGAAAATTTTAGAAGCTATATCTAAGCAATCTGCAAGATATCTACATGTTTCTAACTATTTTTATCAAGATGCGCAAATAAATTTTGCAAAAAAATTAAAAGATATGTCAGGATATGATAGGATTTTTCTATCAAATTCTGGTACAGAAGCGAATGAAGGAGCTATAAAACTTTGTCGTAAATGGGGAGCAGATAAAAATAAAACGGAAATGATAGCTTTTACAGGTGGATTTCATGGGCGAACTTATGGTTCATTATCTTTGATGGACAAACCGACATATAAAGAGAATATGGGACCTTGGCTCGACGGTATGAAAGTTGTTAAGTTTAATGATTGCGACGAATTAGAGAGAAACGTTTCTGAAAAAACAGCGGGTATAATGTTAGA
The DNA here is from genome assembly GCA_012518115.1 of Ignavibacteria bacterium. Lineage (GTDB taxonomy): Bacteria > Bacteroidota > Ignavibacteria > Kapaibacteriales > UBA2268 > JAAYTD01. The sequence goes on from JAAYTD010000004.1 coordinate 29,956, forward strand.
ATTTATTCAAGGTGAAGGTGGTCTTGTTGAAGCTAATCCCGAGTTTATTGTAAAAATCAATGAATTGAAAGAGAAATATAACTTTTTAGTAATTGCTGACGAAATACAAACAGGAGCAGGACGAACAGGAAAGTTTTTTGGGTTCCAGCATTATAGAATTACTCCTGACATTGTAACTATGGCAAAAGGAATTGGTGGTGGTTTACCTTTAGGAGCTATTTTAGCTAAAGAATTTTTGAATAGTGTTTGGTCTAAAGGAAATCATGGAACAACTTATGGTGGCAATGCTTTAGCTTGTGCTACTGGTTTGGTCGTTTTAAAGGAGCTAGAAAGAGGATTGATTGATATTGTACAAAAATTAGGGATTATTTTTAAGATTAAATTGAATAATTTACAAAAAAGACTTCCTAATAAGATACAGGAAATTCGTGGAAATGGGTTGATGTTAGGTGTTGTTTTGACATTTGAAGCTTCTCTTTTAGTAAAAGAAATGTTAGAGAAACATAAAATTATAACAAATGCGACTTCTGGTAATGTTTTAAGAATTGTTCCCCCTCTAATAATTAAAGAAGAAGATATTAATTTCTTTGTAGAAAAATTAGAAGAAAGTTTATTGAATTTACCTAATTAGATACTATTTTTTTCATTTTGTAAAGTTTTTTTCGTATTTTTGTTACTTCTATTTTATGAAATTAACAAAAATAACTATTTTAGAAAAATAGCATTTATAAATAATATTAATTAATTGATTTAGAGAAAATGAACAAATACTCTGCTGAAGTTAGGATAGTTTTGCGTAATGGTATTCTTGATGCACAAGGAAAAGCTATTGAAAATTCATTGCGTAGTTTAGAATTTTCACAGTTAACTAATGTAAAAGTTGGTAAGATTATTAGTTTGCAAGTTGAAGCTGCTGATGATGAATCCGCTAAAAAAATAGTTGATAATGCTTCAAAGGAATTATTAGCTAATACTATAATAGAAGATTATTTTATCACTTTAAACAAAATCGAATAGGATATTTATGAATTGTTCTGTTATTACTTTTCCTGGTTCTAACTGTGATCATGATGCCATATTTGCTGCTGAATTAGCTGGTTGGAAAGTAAAAAATGTTTGGCACGAAGAAAGAATCTTACCTATAGGTACGGATCTTATTATATTACCCGGTGGATTTTCTTATGGTGATTATTTACGTTGTGGAGCAATAGCACGTTTTTCGCCAATAATGCATGATGTTGTAAAATTTGCAGAGAAAGGCGGATATATTATAGGTATTTGTAATGGTTTCCAAATTCTTACGGAAACTAAACTCCTGCCGGGTGTTCTATTACGAAATAATAATCTAATGTTTAGGTGCAAAGATGTTTCTATACGTGTAACAAATAATAAAACAGCTTTTACGAATAAGTATGTAGAAAATGAAGTAATTACCTTGCCTATAGCGCATGGAGATGGTAATTATTATGCTGATGAAGAAGTAATAAATGAATTAGAAGGTGAAGATAGAGTAGTCTTTCGCTATTCCGATGAAAATGGGAATATAACTGAAGATGCAAATCCTAACGGTTCTATCAATAACATAGCAGGAATTATAAACGGACAAGGCAATGTCCTTGGTATGATGCCGCATCCTGAAAGATATTCCGATAAAACTTTGTCATCTGATGCCGGGCTAAAGATGTTTTTAGGAATACTGGAATAGTTTTTCTTAAATAAACAGTTAACTTTTTATGGAAAACTATATTATAAATTTATTAAAAACGCAAGTTATTCCTGCTATTGGTTGTACAGAGCCGATAGCAGTTGCATTAGCTGCTGCTAAAGCAAGAGAACTATTGGGAGAACTTCCTGATAAAGTTGAAGTCTTGTTAAGTAAAAATGTTTTAAAAAATGGAATGGGAGTTGGGATCCCTGGAACAGGAATGACAGGTTTACCAATAGCCGTTGCATTAGGGATAACTTCTTGTAACTCATCTGATTCATTAGAATTGCTAAAAAATGTTTCTACTGAAGATGTAGAAAAAGCTAATCAATTTATAAAAAACAATAATATTAGTTTGCAAAGAAAACAAACTGATGAAAAATTATATATTGAAATTATATGCAAAAAAAACGATTCATTTTCAAGAGTTATTATTGCAGGATTTCATACTAACATTGTTTTTTGTGAAAAAAATGGTCAAGTAATTCTGGATAATTTGCAATCATTAGAACAAAACAAAGATAATATAAAGCAAAATGAAGATCCATTCGAAATAAAATTAAAAGATATTTATGATTTTTCTGTAAAATGTGATATAGAGAAAATTAGCTTTATATTAGAAACTGCTAAAGTAAATAGAATAGCTGCTGAGGTTGGACTTAGTTCCGACTACGGTTTGAAAGTAGGACGAACTATTGAAGATAATATAAATAACGGAATTTATCAAGAAAGTGCTTTAACTCATGCTTTGATTTTAACGACTGCAGCAATTGATGCAAGAATGGGCGGTTCTGTAGTAACTATATATAGTAATTCAGGTAGTGGTGATCAAGGTATTACAGTTACTTTACCTGTTTTAGCTTGCTATGAAAAACAGGTAAATAAAATCCTTGATACTAAAAATGAACTTCCCGTGAATGAAATGGAAAAATTGATAAGAGCTCTTACTTTAAGCCATCTTGTTGCAATTTATATTAAAATGAAATTAGGAGTTCTTTCTTCTTTTTGTGGCGTTACTATAGCTATGATAGGAGCGGCTTGTGGCATAACTTATTTGTTAGATGGGGACTATGAAAATATATGTTTTGCTATAAAAAACTGTGCTGCTGGAATTATTGGAATGATTTGTGACGGGGCTAAAAACGGTTGTTCAATAAAAGTTGCTGCTGCTGTTTTTGCTGCATTTAATGCTGCAACTATGGCTAAAATAAATATCTGCCCTATGGATAATGAAGGGATTGTGCATAATGATGTAGAATGTACAATAGAAAATATTGTCAATATCAGTAAAAAAGGAATGGCACAACTTGATGATGTAATTTTAGAAATGATGTTGGAAAAAATAGACTGTTAAAACAACAAAAATGAAAAGAAGTTTTTTAAAATCAAAAATTCATCGCGCTGTTATAACTCAAACGGAATTGCACTATGAAGGCAGCTTGACTATCGATAAAAAAATAATGGAAGAAGCTGATGTCTTGGAGCTTGAAAAGGTTTCTGTTGTGAATATTAACAACGGTGAAAGATTTGAAACCTATGTAATTCCGGGTGAAAGAGGTAGCGGTACAATATGTTTGAATGGTGCAGCAGCAAGAAAAGCGATTGTAGGTGATAAAGTAATTATTATGACTTTCTGCGACTTAGATGAAACAGAAATATCAAATTTCGAACCTAAAATTATATTGCTTGACGAAGACAATAAAATCAAATCCGTTTTGAACAAAATCGAAGTAAATAATAAAATTAATTAGCATAAATATGTTTTCAATTATAATTTTAGCTGCTGGACTTGGCAAACGAATGCAAATGCCTGATACTCCTAAAGTTCTAGCTAGTTTGAAAGGAAAACCACTGATTTATTATGTACTTAAAACTGCAATTTCTTTATCGCCTGAAAAAATTGTTCTTATAGTGGGATATAGGAAAGAATTAGTTATTGAGTATGTTAGCAAAGAGTTTCCAAATAGCAATATAGTTTTTGTTGAACAAGAGAAGCAATTAGGCACGGGAGACGCAGCAAAAGTAGCTAGTAAAGAATTAAAAAATTATAATGCTGATGTACTAATTTTAGCGGGCGATGTACCAATGATAAAAGCTAAAACGTTAAGAGAATTTATTGAAGAACATAAAAAAAATAGTTCTGATGTATCTGTTTTATCTGCGGTTACGGAAAATCCGACAGGATACGGTAGAGTGGTACGTGATAATAACAAACAATTTCAAGCAATTATAGAAGAAAAAGACGCTGACGAAAAAATAAAAGCAATTAATGAAGTAAATACAGGAATATATTTTCTAAATGCTAAATTGTTATTTGAGTTGTTAGATCAAATTAGCGATGATAATCAACAGAAAGAGTATTATTTAACGGATATTGTTCATATAGGTAAGAAGCAAAATCTAAAATTAACAGCTACGCGCGCTAGTAACTTTGATGAATTTCAAGGTGTTAATACTCAAGAACAATTGCTTGAGTTAGAGGCGAAGATGATAGATGAATAAATTTTTAAAATTCCCCTTTGGGACGAAGGGGGTGGCAGGCGAAGCCTGACGGGTAGTCTTTTTGATGACAAGATATAAAAAAAAGAGAGATTAGGAAAACACCTAATCTCTCTTTTTTCATTATATTTCTGTTAATTCTTTTTCTTTTGCTGCCAATGCAAGATCAATTTCTTTTATAAAGCTATCAGTAATCTTTTGGATTTCTTCTTCGCCTTTTTTCCTTTCATCTTCAGCAAAATTTTTGTTTTTCTCAGCCTTTTTTAAGACTTCAAGCTGATCACGTCTAATGTTTCTTATTGCAATTTTTCCGTCTTCGCTATATTTTTTGCACATTTTAACGAATTCTTTACGTCTTTCTTCTGTTAAAGGTGGCACAGGAATTCTTAAAATTTGTCCATCATTTTGTGGATTAAACCCTAGATCAGCTATTTGAATAGCTTTCTCTATTAAAGATAGAGTTGAAGGATCAAAAGGTTGTACAATTATTGTTCTAGCGTCAGGAACAGATACACCTGCTACTTGATTTATTGGAGCTGGTGAGCCGTAATAATCAATAGTAATGCCATCAAGTAGAGTGGCACTAGCTCTTCCTGTACGAACTTTATCTAATTGCATCTTGCAATAAGAAACTGATTTTGTCATCAGTTCTTTTGTTTTGTCTTGAATTTCTTTTACTGTCATTTTCTCTCTATTATTATGTATTTTTCTTTTTTGTTTTTGAAACAACTAAAACGGTTACACCTATAACTAGTAACAATATAACTAACAACCAAGGTAGATTTTTAGTTATAAAGTTCATAAAATTACTGCCTATAGTGTCGCCTCTTTTTTCTATTTCTAATAAAAACTCATTAAGTTCATTTTCTATATTAGATGCTTGCGTTAAAGCACATTCTATTCCACTGGTACGCAATTTAACAATTAGTTCAGTAGTAGCATCGATATAGTTAGTAATTTGTGGGTCATGCTTTTGATTGTTTTTATAGAAAACAGCTGCTGAATCCATAAAAGCAGCATCTGTTCTCATAGATTGTAAGGTAGTTGTAAAATTAATTTTAAGTAATTGAGCAACAGCACATTGTGTTTGATTTAGCGAATCTATAATGTTTTTAGGAACATCTTGCATCAGTTCATTATTAAATGCTTCGTCAGGCATTATCATCAGCATTTGAGCTAATAATGTACTACTATTTTGTAGAAGTTCTTTTGTTTCTAAATTTTCTTTTTGCATTTGTTTGTTCGCTTTTTCAAGTTTAGCTGCTTGTTTTTTATAGCTATTAATTTGTGAATTTAATTTATCTATTAATTCTAAAAGCTTGACATTTTCAGCAGCTAAGCTATCGCGTTGTTTTTCTGTTAGAAGTCTTAAATTAACTTGTTCGTCTAATTCATCTAATGTCTTAGACATATTTTGCATTTTTGTTAGATAATTTTTATAATCATCTAATTTTGCAGCTGCATCAGATTTGATTTTCATGCAAAGTCTTCTATTTGCTTCACCATAAATGTCGGGATCAATAGAGATAGCCTCGTTTAATAACTTAACATCTTCTTTAGTTAATTCTTCTGTGTTTTTGGTTAAAACAGGTTGAACTTTAACTAAAAAGTTTTGAAAGGCTTCTTCAGTTTGAGCCAGCAAAATAGTAAATGATAGGATTGATAAAATAACAGTTAAAGTAATTTTTTTCATTATAAACCTGCCTTGGGAGTTAGATTTTCCCATTTTTCGTTATCAATATTAAAGATATAAGCATATTCTTTATTTTCGCCTCGCATTAATAAGTTTTTATTGTTAATTTCAAAAATAGGAGGCATTTGGAGGTCTGATTCTGGGAATACAAATTTATTTATTTTTGCTTGGTTTCCTTTAGGAGTAAGCATCCATAAATGCTTGAATTCTTCACCAGTTATAAAATATCTGCCACGAATTTTAGCAATTGTTACATTAATTCCTGAACGAGGAGTAATTTTTTCACCTTTTAAAATTTCGTTGATAAAAATTTTCTCACCTGTTTCTGTCATAACAACAATACAATCTTCGCCTATCATTGCTGTAACAGGACATTCATGGTCTTTGCATAGTAAGCGTTGCGACTGAACGCATGTCAAGCAAGTTTGTTCAAAGTTAATTTTTGTAGCACAAGAAGTACATATTAAGAGTACTAAAATGCTGAAAATTAGTTTAAATCTCATATTTTTTTACCTCAATTTATATAAAATAATTACTAATTTACTTTATTTTTTCCAATTTACCAATTTTTTTTTAAATTTTATACATTTTTTCAATTTTTTATGTAAAAATTAAGGATAATTAAGATTAATTTCTATATATTAATTTCTATATATTAATCAATTATTTATATTAAACACCTTATGAACAAAAATAATTTTAGTGCTGCAATAATTGTAAAAAATGAAGAGAAAAACATAGAAAAATGTATAAAATCTGTATTGCCTTTTTGTTCGCAAGTCGTTGTAGTTGATACAGGTTCAACAGATAGAACACCTATATTAGCTTCAAAGTTAGGTGCAGAAATTTATTTCCACAAATGGAACAATTCGTTTTCCGAGTCGCGTAATATAGCATTAAATTATGCAAGAAATAAATGGATCATCTCAATAGATGCTGACGAAACCTTAGACTTTTCATCTTTTAACAACTTCCTAAAAGATGAATTTCCATATCTAAATCAAAAAATTGGCGGAATATCAATTAATTTGAAAAATTATTTAGATGACAAATTAGAAACTTTTTCACTGCATAGATTTACGCGGATATTCATTAATCATAAAAATATAAAATTCCAGCGAAATGTACACGAACAAATAACGTCGTCCATAGAAGAAAATAATTTTGAAATTTATACATCTAATATCTTATTTCATCATTTTGGATATATAGAAAAAAGTGCAGAAAAAATACAGCGGAATAAAATGCTTTTAGAGGAAAATATAAGCAAAGGAGTTGATGTTGATTATGATTTATATCATCTTGCAAGTACAGAATTTGCTGCAAATAATATTCAAGTAGCGGAAAAATTATTTGAAAAACTTCTAAATTCAAATCAACTTTCAAAAGAACAAATTGCTATGGTTAGAGTGAAGTTAGGACAAATTTTCTTGCAAAAATCTGAATATGACAAAGTAAACACTATTTTAGATTTTTCTTATGACGATATAAATTTAGAAGGATTGAGACAAAGCGTACTAGCTTCGGCAAAACTTATGCAAAAAGATTTTCACGCAGCACAAATGTTGTACGATAAATTTGAAATCAACAATTCTTCTATGGTTGATAGTGCAATTATAAAACAAGCAAAAGAAGTACTGAAAAAAATTAACTATGAGCTTCAAACCAATTCTTCCCAAAATTCATATTGACAACGATAGGAACTTCACCTAACGGAAAAGCATTTGTCATATTAGTTTGTACTATGTTTGCAATAATTTCTGTTTCGTCAGGTGTAACATCAAAAACGAGCTCGTCGTGAATTTGCAGTATCATTTTAGATTTTAATTTGTTTTGCTTCATAGAGTTGTATATTTTCAACATTGCAATTTTTATCATATCTGATGCTGTTCCTTGAACGGGCATATTGATTGCAGCTCTTTCGGCTGCCGTCCTTATAGTGTGGTTTGAATGATTGATATTAGGATAATAGGAACGTCTTCCCGTTAAAGTTTCTGCGTAAGATTTAGATTTTACTTTCTTTACAGTTTCGGTCATATATTCTTCAATTTTTGGGAAACGTTCAAAATAATTTTTTATAATTCTACTAGCTTCTTGTCGTGATATATTTAATCTTTGGGCAAGTCCGAAAGCTCCTAAGCCATACATAATTCCAAAGTTAACAGTTTTAGCTGTTTGTCTCATCTCTGTTGAAACTTCATCGCTATCTATTTCAAAAAGTTTAGCAGCTGTAGCTTTATGAATATCTGCATCTTCAACAAAAGCAGAAATCAAATTTTCATCTTGGCTTAAAAATGCCATAACTCGTAGCTCTATTTGCGAATAATCTGCGGATAAGAGATAAGCATCGGGCGAGCTTGGAACAAATGCACGTCTAATTTCACGACCTATTTCAGTTTTTATCGGTATGTTTTGTAAATTTGGATCAGTTGAAGAAAGTCTGCCCGTGCTTGTTATAGCTTGATTGAAAGTAGTATGAATTTTCTTAGTAATCGGATCAATAAGAGTTGGCAAAACATCAATATAAGTAGATTTTAGTTTTACCAATTGTCTATATTTTAGAATTTTTGATATTATAGGATAAGCAGGCGCTAGTTCGCTAAGTGATTGAAAATCAGTGCGATAGCCGGTTTTTGTTTTTTTCGTTGCAGGTAGTTGCAGCTTCTCAAACAGTACCTCACCTAATTGTTTAGGAGAATCAATATTAAATTCAATTTGTGTTTCATCAAAAATATCAGTACGTAGAACAGTAATTTGAGAAGTTATATCTTTATTTATGTCTTCTAAAATATTTACATCAAGTTTGACCCCGTTATATTCCATTTCTGATAAAACTTCTATTAACGGAATTTCAAGATCATTATTAATTTTTTCTAAATTATTTTCTGCCAATTTTTCTGCTAATTTTGGCTGCAATTTTAACGAAATATCAACTTGTTCACAAGCTATATCGCAAAGTTTTTCTAATGTAGAATCATCTGAAATATCAATATTTTTACCTAATATACTTTTGCTATCTAAAAGATTATAATTCAAGATTTTTTTAGAAATAGTTGTAAGCGTTTGTCTTTCATTAGGTTCTAACAAATAGGCGGCAATCATAATATCAAAAGTAGCTGGCGCTAGGTTAATTCCGTGATATTTTAGTAGTGTCATGGAATTTTTTAAATCATAAGCACATTTTTTAATATTTGGATTCTCTAAAATATTTTTAAGCTTTTTTAGAATATCGGAAATATCAAAACGTTCATATTTGCTATATGAATTAGAGTTCTCATCAGAAGTTTTTTCTGCGTCAAAAAGTGAAATTTTGGATACATTATTTTCTTTTTGAAGTGATATTGGAATATACAAAGCTTCATTTTGAGTGTAAGCCAAAGCAATTCCTATGATTTGTTTCACTCCTGATTTATTATCTATTGTGTCGAGATGTATAGAAATAAGCGAAGAATTTTCTAATTTATCTAAGTAGTTTTTAATATTTTCTTGTGTAGCTATGGTATATTTAATTTTAGAATTTACTGCATCTTGCAGAGATTTCTCTTGTGTAACTAGCGCGTTGCCATATTTTTCACTTCGTTTTTTCCATTTAACCCGCAATTGTTTGAAATCTAAAGAAGCAAAAAAGTCATCTATTGCTGTAAAGTCGGCACTAGCTAGTTGCAAATCATCGATAGTTATTTCCAATGGCACATTTGTATCAATCGTAACTAATTCTTTCGATAAAAATGCCATTTCTTTGTCAGTTACTAATTTTTTTCGTAAGCTATCCTTTATAGTTTCATCAGTTTCTAAATTTTCATAAATATCATTTAAGCTAGAGTATTTTTCAAGTAACGACAATGCTGTTTTTTCGCCTACGCCACGAACTCCGGGTACATTATCCGAACTATCACCTGTAAGTGCTAAAAAATCAATTACTTGCGACGGCAACACTCCCATTTTTTCTACAACACCTTCTGCTCCTATCTTTTCATAATCGCTACTATCTCGCTTGTTGCGTAGAATGAAAATACTATCGTGTACTAATTGAAAAAAATCTTTATCTGATGTTATACAATATACTTCAATTTCATTTCCTTTGGCATACTGTGCTAAAGTGCCAATAATATCATCAGCTTCAAAACCCGGCTTTTCTATTCGTTTTATTCCGCAAAGATCTACAAATGACTTTATGAAAGGGATTTGTTCGGCTAAATCTTCAGGCATTTTAATGCGATTTGCTTTGTATTCAGGATAAAGTTTATGGCGAAAAGTAGGTTCAGAACGATCAAAAACTACAGCTATATATTCGGGCGAAAATTGTTCTAACAAACTTGTAAGTATATTAATAAATCCTAAAATAGCTCCAGTAGGCGTATTGTCTTTGTTTGTAAATCTAGTGTTCTGCATAGCATAATAAGCACGAAACACAATAGACATCCCATCAATTAAGTATAATTTTTGCATAGTAAATATGGAAATGTTGAAGTAAATATCTAATTTATAATATATTTTTTAAAAAACTAAGTAATTTTCAACAAATAATATTATTTTTATATTTAGTAAAAAATCAATTTAATAAAATTTGAATTAAAATCATAAAATAAAATGAATAAAATATTAATTATGATTGTGTTCTGTGCAATGAATACAATTTTTAGTCCTATAAGTTTGAAAGCGAATGAAATACCGCAAGACGAAAACAAATTTATTTTTAAGTCGCCGAGACCACTAATAGAATCAGAAGATTTTGCTCAAAATAAAAGAAATTCTGGTGGCTTAGAAATACTTTTATCTGGCTCAGGAATAGGAGTAGGCGGACAATTCGAAAGAATTGTATCAAATAATTACAAAATAAATTACGGTTTGTTTGTTTCGGGAAAGCGTAATACAGATGAAATAGAGTATTGGGACTATGAAGCTAGAAACTTTGTTATCCCTAATAAAGTCAATAGGTTGTTTACCGTTCCTATAAATATCGGCATACAGCGAAGTATTAATTTGAAAGATTTGTCAAAAAGCTTTAGACCATTTATAGGTGCATCAGCTATTAATATGATAATTTGGCAATTACCTTATGAAGCAGATTTTTTTAATGAAATTCGAGACGGTAAATTCCATTATCGTTTTGGCGGAGCTGCTTATATCGGTGCTGATTTTGGAGCTTTCAATACGGCATTAATAAGTTTCAAAATGAAATATTGTTTTGTTCCATGGGGCAACAATGGTATTGAAAGTATTAAAAATTTTCCTATAAAAAATATGGGCGGGTTCTTTTTGTCGTTAACAGTAGGAAGTTTCTTCTAATTTTTTGTCTGAACTGTGATTTATATGATTATCATGATTTTTCAAAATAGCAATGAATTGTAGAGGCAATCCTTTGTGATTGCTATTATTTAAAATTCCCCTTCGGGAATTGTCGGGGCGTATTACATACGCCCTGCGCGCTAGCTTGACGGGGTAGTTATTTGGAGACGGAAGACGGAAACAATGAACAATGGATAATGATTTTTTAACTGCAAAGAACACAAAGATTTACGCGAAAGACGCAAAGAAGACGGAAGCTAGAGGAGAATTTTCCACTCTTCGCTGGGAGCAAATTCCCCTTCGGGAATTGTCGGGGCGTATTGCATACGCCCTGCGCTAGCTTGACGGGGTAGTCAATTAACAAACTCGTTGTATTTTCGTATATTTAAATTCGTGTATTTTTTAGAATCAAAAAACAAATTATAAAACAATGAAAAAGTGCTTATTAATTATACTTGATGGTTGGGGATTAGGCGATCGTAGTGAAAGTGATCTTATTTATAATGGAGAGACACATTATTTCAAACATTTACTTAAGACTTATCCTAATTCTCAATTGGAAGCTTGTGGTGAAGATGTAGGTTTGCCTGAGGGGCAAATGGGAAATTCTGAAGTTGGACATTTGAACATCGGAGCAGGTCGCATAGTTTATCAAGATTTAGTAAAAATAAATATTGCGATACGGAATAATAGTATTTCGTCGCATCCTGTAATCCTTGACGCAATAAATAAGGCGAAAGCAAGTGGTAAGGCTTTGCATTTACTTGGGCTTGTTTCTGACGGTGGCGTCCATTCTCTTGATAAACATATATATAAACTTTGTGATATAGCAAAAGAAAACGGATTAGAGAAAGTTTATATTCACGCTCTTATGGACGGACGCGATACTGATCCTAAAAGCGGCGTAACTTACATTAAGAATTTGCAGAATCATTTGAAAAAATCTGTAGGAAAAATAGCAACTATTTGTGGACGTTATTTTACTATGGATAGAGATAAACGTTGGGATCGTGTAAAACGCGGTTATGATTTGATGACAAAAGGGATAGGAATTCAAGAGCAAGATCCTGTTATAGCTATTGAAAATTCGTATAAAAACGATATTACTGATGAATTTATAGAACCTACTGTTATAGTAGATGAAAAGAAATCACCTATTGGCTTGATAAACGAAGGAGATAGCGTGCTTTGTTTCAATTTTAGAACGGATAGATTAAGAGAGATAACTACTGTTTTGACACAAGAGGATATGCCTGAATTTGATATGAAAACATTAGACTTGAATTATTATACAATGACTATTTATGATGAGACATTCAAAGGGGTTAATGTTATTTATGAAAAGGATAATGTAACGGAAACTTTAGGTGAGGTTATTTCTAAAAACGGATTGAAGCAATTACGTATAGCCGAAACGGAAAAATATGCACATGTTACTTTCTTTTTCTCGGGTGGTCGTGAAGAAAAATTTCCGGGCGAAGAGCGAATATTAATTGACTCACCGAAAGTAGCCACTTATGATTTACAGCCTGAAATGAGCGCGCATTTAATTACAGAAGCGCTAGTTGATGAACTTAAAAAGCAGAAGTTTGATTTTATTTGTCTAAATTTTGCAAATGGTGATATGATTGGGCATACAGGTGTTAAGTCTGCTATTTTACAAGCAGTAAAAGTAGTTGATAACTGTGTAGAAGAAGTTGTTAAAACAGCTATAGAGAATGATTATGTTTGTTTGCTTATCGCAGATCATGGAAATTCAGATTATGCTATAAATGAAGATGGGTCGCCAAATACGGCACATTCTTTAAATCCTGTTCCTTGTATTTTAATTAATTCAGATTATAAAGAAGTAAAAGACGGTCGCTTGAGCGATGTAGCACCAACAGTTCTAACTATTATGGGACTTGAAATTCCTAAAGCTATGACAGGTGAAGTGTTACTAAAAAAATAAAACGTTTCATATTAAATGAATTTAGAATCTCTCAACTTAATTTCTTCCGGACTTGTACGCGGTAGCGCAAGTAAATTTTTAAGTTTTGCTCAAAAAGTTGCTTTTTTTAGTATTTTTGTCGGTTCTTTAGCGCTAGTTCTTTCTTTGTCTATTTTGAATGGATTTGATGATAAACTACGCGAAACAGCAAAGAAATTTACTTCCGATTTAGCTATCTATACAATTAATAATGAGCCTATAAACAATATCGAAGAATATAGCGCGCAAATATTGAAAATGCCGAATGTATGTGGTGTTTCGCCGGTTGTTTCTGCTGACGGATTAATTTCTACAAAAACATTTACTGAAGGAGTGGCAATACAAAGTATAGATACAGACGTTAGCTATCGTAATTTTGATAAAAATATTGTTGCGGGCGACTTCAGTTTTTCTTCTGATATTGCTAAAGAAATTATCATAGGTGAGGAGCTCGCTACTAAACTTAGCGTAAGTGTTGGCGACAAAGTATTGATTTATGCTTTGAAATCTAATGAAAATATCTCTTTCTCGTCAGCAAGCTATGCACCATTTGAAATTAAAGCGATTTATAGAACAGGTATGTTGCAATATGATGGAACAGTTGTATTTGCACCATTTAATTCGCTTGCTCATTTTTTAGAATTACCACAAGGAACTGCAACTTATTTTGAAGTTTACACAAAAGAGGCTGCACAAGTAGATGAACTAGCTACACTAATAGAAGACAAATTAGGCTATCCTTTTTTTCCGCTGACTTACTACGAAATGAATCAGTCAATTTTTGCGTGGATAGAACTGCAAAAAGAACCTATTCCTCTTATATTAGGAATAATTAGTATTGTTGCTATTTTGAATATCGTAACTACCTTAATTATTGCTGTCGTAGAGAAAACACATTCAATAGGAATTTTGCAAACAATAGGTTTAGAAAGGAAAAAGTTAGTAGCTATATTCGTTTTTCAAGGCGTTAAAAGTGCTTCTGTGGCTTCCCTATCGGGAACGGTCTTCGCTGTTATTTTAACTTATCTGCAAAATACTTTTAAAATAATTAGATTAGATAGTAGTGTTTATTTTTTAGATGTCTTACCTATTAAGTTAGAACTTCACTATTGTTTAATAGTTATTGGAATTACTTTATTTTTTGCTTTTCTTGCATCATTTATTCCGGCGCTTATAGCTACGCGTGTTTCACCTATTAGAGCTATTAAATTCAGCTAATTTTTGGCAAAATCCACTCTTTTGCTTTTTTGGCACATTAATTGATAGTTTAGAATTATTGTTTTATTAAATTAAGTGTGTTAAAAAAAATGAAAATCTTATCTGATAACAAAATTGGAAATCTTGCATTAATATTAGGTCTATCACTTTGTGTAGTTTTAATGCTTTCATCATTTATTACTAGAATCATTACTCCGCCTGTTGAAACGGAATTAGATCTTGATACTCAACCTACAAATGAAATTGAGCAAGTAATTCAAGTAAATGTTTTGAATGCTTGCGGAAAAGCTGGCTTAGCTAGAAATATACAAAATTTCTTAATGGAACGTGGCTATGACGTTGTTTCTATAGGAAATTACGATCAAGAACTTGATAACTCTATTGTTATTGACAGATTAGGTGATATGAGCTCTGCAAATAAAGTTGCTTATGCTTTAGGAGTTGATGAGACATCTATAACTTCTGGTATTGATTCTACTATGTTTGTTCGTGCAACGGTTATAGTTGGTAAGGACTACTTACAATTGAAACCATTTAATTATTAAAAGATAAACTCTTCCTCTTTGTAGATAAATTCTTTTTCCCCCAGAATTTAGATACGCTGGGTGTCAGTCTTTCTAAGATTGACACCTTTTTTTTATTTTTATGATACAACAAAATCAAAACGAAAGGAAAAACTTATATTGTAAAAGTCTTTGTTTTTGTTATTTTTTAAACTTTTTTTGCACTTTTAAATATTTTTCTTGCTTTTTACAAAAAAAAACATTATATTACAATTATCATTAGATTTAATTTGTTTTTTATTTGAGATAAATAAGATAAGATAAAAAAAATGAAATTTTTAGACAAAATACGAAAAAATATCTGTTGTGCTTCTAATCAGCCTCTACAGGAAAACGAATTATTTAATAAAACAGTTCGGCTTTCTATTTTTGTCGTTTTAACTCAAATAAAAAAATCTAGCTACAAATATCATATCAAAAATAAAATTGTTTCATACAATCACCTAACTAATTTTTACTTCCAAAAAATTAAATCTGCTCGAACTGGCTTCGTATAAATAATGCCGACTTTTTTAGTTGGAGCCGGCTGAAATTAAAAATGGAAAACAAAAAAAGAAAGAAAACTATGTTGTTATCTTTTTTGTTCTTGAATAGTTTTCTGCTTTGAGTAGTTTTGCAGCTAACATAAATACATACCAAAAAAAGAATGAAAAAATATAAGGTTTTTTATTAATAAATTAAAATGGAACAAAACAATGAGAAAAATTACTTTATTATTTACACTTTTCTGTATCTCAATTATTAATTTACAAGCAGAATGGAAAGATTTTGAACCATTAAATCCTTTTGCAGGAATTGATATTAGTTTAATTTTTTTCAACAAATTTTATAATGTTACTGATCATGAAATAACACATATATCAACTTCTCCGGCTTTCACAAAAGCTCCAGCTAATGATAAATTCAAAATAGAAGATTATGAATTTATATTTGAAGGCGATAGTATAGGAAATGCAAGTATTTTTAGCGTTGGATTTCATTCTAAAAGCGCAGGTCATTATATCATTAATAAATTTTGGGTAGATCATAATAACAAGTATGCCATTTTGGATAATATAGTAATGGATTCAGCTTTTTACTCAGGATATACAGCTCTGTTTGAACCTAAAATAGAATTCCGTAATAATAGAACACTTACATTAACCCACGAAGATTATAAAAAGTACATTATGATTTTTAATGAGCATTGCCCATTAGCAACAACTATAAAAGAAATGAAAAACTTTGAAAAAAGTAATTTTGTTATAGGAATAGGACGACCTGTAAAATGTGAAATGTTTGGAACAGGCGGTTATTTCAGCGATTTCAAATGGCAACATATATTTTATGCAGCAATATTTATAGACGGTAAAATGAATTTTTGCTGGTCTTATTTAGATGCTCCTGAAGTTTTTTATTGTTATAACGAAATAAACAGCATTGCAGAAGCTCCTGTGTCTGCAACTTCACTTTGCCCAAATCCAGCAAATTCAGTTTGTACGATAAGCGGCTTTTTAGAAACGTTAGTTAATAATTTAAGTATTTCAATTTATGATATTGCGGGAAATAAATTATTTGACATTTATAACGACAAAAATTTAGAAGGTGAATTTTCTGTTTCATTTAACACTAAACAGTTAGTTAGTGGAAGTTATAATGTTATTATCAACGCTGACGGAGCAAAAAAAGTAGAAAAACTAATAATTGAGCGATAGCAAAAAAGTATAGAAACAAAGACAAAAGGCACGTTAATTGAAATAACGTGTCTTTTTTTTATTTAGATTGTGTTTTAAAAATTCTAAAAAAAATATTATATTTGTAAACTAAAATTTACGTGATACGTATAAATTACCTATGTCTTATTTCAAGAAAACGTTAAATATATTACTTATCATCACTTTTCTTTTGTATTATGCTGTGATGTCGCTTTTTACTCACTCGCATCTTGTCGATGGCGGGAGTATAGCACATGCACATTTTACTTTTGATATATTTACGTTTTTTTCTTCGGACAAAGATAGTACTAGCGATAATGTTTCTCATACTCATACTAATTCAAGTTTGATGCAAATAGCATATATGGAATTAGTAGCTATTCTATTTATTTTATTTGGCGTTACGTTTGGTATATTTCTTTTAAGGAAGTTATCATATAGATTTACGTATATCTCACGTTTCCCTTCATCTTATATATTTTCCAAATTTTTAGGACGAGCTCCTCCAAATTTAGTTTTACTATAAATCACTTTCTTTGTCAAGTCTTATTGATATTGACAACTTACATCTGTTTAATTTATTGTAATTGAGCAGAATACATATATCTTTTTTTAAAATTTTTAATTTAATGGTAAAACTTATGAAACACGTAAGATTTTCGCTTTGCTTTATCAGCATAGCATATATATTATTTTTTGCATTTTCTACAAGTGCATTTTCAAAGCATGGTAAGACCGATGCTAATATAACAGGTCATATATTAAATAAAGAAACAAAAGCACATATTCCGTATGTAACAATTCGTTTGAAGGGAACGACAATAGGAGCGGTAGCAGACGCAACGGGACATTTTTTCATTAAACATGTTCCTGTAGGTAAATATACGATAGTTGCTTCTTATTTAGGGTTTGCTACCGAAGAGCAAGAAATAGAAGTAGAAGCTAACAAGATGATAGAAGTTAATTTTGAATTAGAAGAACAAGCTTTAGCAATTGATGAAATCGTTGTTACTTCTTCACGCAATGAAACAACGCGTCGTGAAGCTTCTTCAATAGTCAATGTAGTAACGCCTGCATTATTTGAAAATACTGCTTCTTATACAGTAGCTGATGTGTTAAAATTTCAACCCGGTTTGCGAGTAGAATATACTTGTCAAAATTGCGGTACTTCTCAAATCCGCATTAATGGTTTGGGCGGTGAGTATTCGCAGATGTTAATGGACGGTCGTCCAATAGTTAGTGCTTTGGCTTCCGTTTATGGGCTTGAACAACTTCCAAGCGATATGGTAGAGAAAATAGAAGTTGTTCGCGGTGGCGGTTCGGCACTTTATGGTTCTAATGCAATAGCTGGCGTGGTAAACATCATAACTAAAGATCCAGAACGTAATAGTTTTGCAGCTTCGCATACTTCTGAATTTTACGGAAAAAAGAGTTTGCAGAATACTAGCTTAAACGCTTCAATGGTTACAGATGACGGTTCTGCTGGTATGTATCTTTATGGAGTGGCACAAGGTAGAGATGATTATGATCGCGACGATGACGGCTATTCGGAGCTCCCTCGCTTGAAATCTGAAACTATGGGCTTGCGAGGTTTCTATAACTTTAATAGTCAAAGTAAGATGGTTTTGGAATATCATCATATTAACGAATTTCGTAGAGGTGGTGATTCACTTAGACGACCTCCACATGAAGTAAATATAGCGGAACAACTTCGCCATAATATAAACGGTGGTAGCGCTAAATTTGATTGGTATTCGCAAGATTATTCACATAGAGTTTCTGTTTATTCATCTTTACAAGATATTATTCGTGATAGCTATTACGGTGCGGGCAAAGATCCTAATGCTTATGGCATTACAGAAAATACTACTCTAAGTATGGGCGGGCTTTATGGTTACGTTTTTGACAAGTGTTTATTTATGCCTGCGGATTTTACTTTCGGTTTTGAATATAATCAAGATGCTATACACGATACGATGTTAGGATATAATCATATATTAGATCAAGAAACAAGTAACTATGGAATTTATTTTCAAAACGAATGGGAAAACAAACATCTAACTTTCTTGCTTGGCGGACGTCTAGATAAACATAATAAAATGAACAATGTGGTTTTCAGTCCTCGCATTAATGTTCGTTATTCACCTATAGATGAAATAGGGTTGCGCGCTAGTTATTCCAGTGGTTATCGAGCTCCTCAAGCATTTATTGAAGATTTACATGTAGGTGCAGTTGGTGGTGAAATAGCTATGGTTCGTATGTCGCCTGATTTGAAGCCTGAGTATTCGCATAGCATTAGCGGTTCATTTGATTTTTATAAAGCTTTCGGTAAGTTTCATTCAAATATCATTGTTGAAGGATTTTATACTAATTTAACTGATGTTTTCAAATTAGTAGATCAAGGAAAAGACGATGCAGGAAATTTAATTTTGGAACGTCAGAACGTCAGCGGCGCTTCAGTTAAAGGTTTGAATGTAGAAATGAAATTAGCTTATACTTCAGCTTATATGTTAGAAGGCGGTTTCACATATCAAAGCAGTCATTATAATGAAGCTACTGCATGGTCAGATGATGAAAGTTTGCCACTAAATACGCAGATGTTACGAACTCCTAACAGCTACGGATACTTAGTTTTTACATTAGCACCTATTTCGCCGCTTAAAATTTCTATAACAGGAAATTATACTGGTACTATGCTTGTGCCACATTATGCAGGATACATAGAGAAAGATAGCGAAACTTGGACAGATTCATTTTTTGATTTAGGCGGAAAAGTTGCTTATGATTTTTCTATAAACGAACAATTGAAACTTCAAGTAAATGCAGGTGTTAAAAACATTTTAGATTCTTTCCAAAAAGATCTTGATCAAGGTCCAAACAGAGATGCAGGTTATATTTATGGACCGATTATACCAAGAACATTTTTATGCGGAATAAAAGTGTTTATGTAGAGAACAAGTGATATAAAAGTAAAAAACACGACATTGTCTTTTGTATAATGTCGTGTTTTTTGTCTGAACTATGATTTGTAGAATTTTTGTGATTTATATGATTATCGTGATTTTTCAAATTCCTCTCCGGTAGCTGTCGGGGCGTATTGCATACGCCCTGCGAAGTTTGACGGGGTAGTTTTTGTCTGAACTGTGATTTATATGATTTTTAAAATTAAACTTGCCTAAAGGTCGGGCTGCAAATTCCCCTTCGGGACGAAGGGGTGGCAAGCGCTAGCTTGACGGGGTAGTCTATAAAAAAATGTCACCCCTACGGGATTTAATAGGATAACCACACTTCCCCGCTAGTGCGGATACTTCTTGAATTTTAAAAATCTTTATTTTACAAAAATAAACTTACCTGATTTTGGTTCAACCCAAAACTCATCTTTTATGTTTAGGATATAAAAATAAGTGCCGGGCGGGATTTGGTTTCCTTCATCATCAATTAAGTCCCAAGTTATATAGTTAGTTCGCAACTTCAATGTAGTTTGAATAGTTTTTACTTTTTTCCCAAGTATATTATAAATATCAATTTCAGCATTTGTTTTGTTATCGCTTGATACAAAATATAAAGAGAAATTTAAGTTATCACTTACCACAGGATTAGGATTAGTTTTCATTTCTTCTATATATCCATTTAAGGCAATTAATAGAAAATACTTTGTTGTGTCGCGATTTCCGCTACCATCAACGCAAGTAAAAATAAATAAATTTTCTTTGTCTTCTAATCTAGTAGGTTTAATTTTCAATCTAGCTTTAATGTCGCTACCTTTTTCAAAAACTTCACTTTCATAGAATTGAGTATTAAATTTATCTTGATGTATTCCGTTTATTTTTAATGCCAAAGGTTCATTAATAGTTATAGGTAGTTTTGAATTGTCAAATAGCTTTACTTCCACTATTGGTTCGTTTGTAATATAATCTTTATTTAGAATAATATCATCATCAACTGTAATTTCCATTTTAGGCGGAATAGTGTCTTCATATACATGAAACGGGCATTCCACAGAGTTGTTAAAACTATAGAGCTCGTTATTATCTTTTGCGTCTATTATAGCTTTTATTATATTATCAAGATATAAAAATTCAGTGTCAAATTCTTTATCAATAGCTATTTTGTTGTCAGGAGCTATCTTAGGTAGCGTTACTTCTAATCTGTTTTCTTTTTTATCATTAATTAATAACTCTATTTTTGCTTCTTTAGAAGAAGTTCTTAATGATATATTTTCTACTTCCATTATAATTTTAGTTGAATCAGCTCTTAAAATAGATCCGGGTTTAACGCTAGTATTTTTTGTAATTACTAATTCAGGTGCCGGTTCATAGTCAGCTGCAATAGAATTTATAAAGTGTTTTTTTGTATAATCGTTGCGTTCTGTTTCAAAAATTACATTTATAAAAGGATAAGTTTTAGCATCAATATTTGATATATCAATACTTTCTATTTTATTAGTTTCGGTCAATAACTTTGCTTGTTTTTCATTCGTTATTCCTACAACTTTAATTGAACTTTTAATATTTTCGCTATCAAAATTTCCGTTGATATTGATTTTATTCCATTTTGTAGCGGGACCGATATTTTTTGTTTTACTTTTTCCTTTTGTCGCATAGAATGTAGCTTTTCCAGTTATTGCTGCCGTATCTGAAACTATGTGATTTTCAGGTACAGTTCCTATTTCTGCATTTTTCCAACCTAGCATAGTGAAAGAAGACATTTCTTCTATTTTATCAATATGTTGAGATCCTAAGTTTTTCAATAGATTTTTTAATGTATCTAATTCTTTAACAGAAAAGGCATTAAAAGAACGATCTGAAGTTGCTATAAATACATAGTCATCAACAGTAATGCTATCACGCAACAAAGCAAATAGTTTTGGAATAACTTCTTTCTTGTTAAATGTATCAAATCTATAATATCTACCTATAGGCTTCGTTGTATTTTTCGGAGCGATAACTATATTAAAACCACGATTTTCAGCACTACCATTAACATAAATGCTATCAGCTATTGATATATGACAGAAACGGGATTTATATGCTGCTATAAATGCTTTCATTTTATAGTCAAGCTCTGAATTTAACAGAGTGATATGCGTTTGTTTACTATCATCATCTTTTTCTATCATCATATTGTCTAATTCTAAACTAGCTATTTCATTTTCAGAATTTAGTGCGAAAACAGCATTAGCATCGTAAAGGGAAGAATATGTGTTAAATGGAACGTATAAAATATTGCTTTTAGTTCCTGAATTTTCGTCAGTTAATTGAGAAGATAAGACATAACTTTTACCTGTTTCTAAAGTAAAATCAGGTGTCCAATCAATATAATTTTCATATTCTTTAATTTCTGATTCTATAGATTTTTTTAATGTAGTCGTATCGTTTCCATTTATAGTTAAAATTGCGAAATCGTAGCTATATTTATTTTTAGCTTCATATAATTGATTGACTTGTCTGAACTTCAAACTACTTGTTTGCATGTTCCAGTAATCTAATGGTTCTACAGCTAATAATCCTGCTTTATAGACATAGAATTTAGTTGAAGCAATGTTGTTATCTTTCCGATTTTCATAGATTTTATTATCACTATCTAATTCTATAGTAATAAAATGCTCACCTGCTTTTCCGTCTATAGATAATGTAAAGCAAATATCTTCTTTTCTACATAAACCGTTCAAATCTATTGAAAGTACATTTATTTCATCGTTATATTGATGTGTTAATTTCACAGAAAAACCAGTGCTTGTTGCGATGCCTGCATTATGTAAGATAGCAGTTACATTCACCGTTGAATCATTTTCTTTTATAAAATCGTCGCTATTATTAGAAGATTTTACTATGACTTCATTTTCATTAATAAATAGATCAGGGATTGTATCTATTCTAAATTGTATTAAAGGGTCGCCTAATAATGTAACAAAACGTCTCATTGCTTTTGAGAAACGGTCTGTAAAAGATACTGTTTTTTGTTTAGATAAAGTTAATATATCTCCAACTTTTCTATTAAAGTTTTCATTATCTGACAATATATTTAGGAAGTTATTAAATATTGCGAACATAGAGTTTGTTTCGCCTACAGTTGTTGAGCCAATTACAGTAACAAAACCTTTATCTTTTGCAAGTAAGTATTCTTCGTTGCGGCATTGCACGGGTACAGGTTCTGCAAAAGCACCTGCATTACATGACAGAGTGGCTAGTATTCCGTATTTATCTTTATTACTTAGATTTTGGACTTGCCAGCCATCCAAATCAAAAACTGCAGGTGAAGCATGACCGTTATAAATTGTAAATACGTTTCCTCTATTTATGTTAGCTATAAGTTCATTTTTTTGTGCTTCTCCTGAAGGTACATTGTCTTTTTTATTAACTCTAACAGTATCGGCACAAAGAGGATAGTTAATGATAGAATGTGCTAATCGATAAGAATCGTTTAAAATCAATTTTTGTTCGTCATTAGTTATTCCGCCATTTAAAAATAAAAAACGTTTGTGCCATTCTTCTGGCTTCCCACTTTCATAAGATTTTACTTTTTCCAAATAATCAACTAATTGCAGCTCCGAAGAAACAGGAATTCTCGCAATAATAAGTTCAGGAGCTTGTGTGTCGTCGTTAGAAAACAAACCATACCAATAATCTGAAACAGGCACGCCATAAGAAGGAATATAATCCGTTGCAAGAGAAGTAGGGTTGTTAAAATTCGGGTCGCGACTTGCATCGCCTATTAGTAAAGCGTATTTTAACCTACTGTCAGATGAATTATTATAAGCATATTGTAAAAATTGTTTTATAGCTATTGGTGCTTTAAAACCATATTCAAACTCTTTATATATATCTTCAACATTTATCAAATCAATTTTATAGCCTTGAGAACGTCTATAATCAGCGTAAGAAGTTGCCGCATTGAAAAAAAATGGATGGGTGATAATTACCATATCAGCGTTATATTTCCTTCTCAGCTCGGAAGCTTGAGTATTAAATACTTTTGCTGTCTCTATTGCTAAACTATCCGAAAGAATTAAAGAATAGTTGCCGGGCGATAAACTAAAATCAAGAGAATAAGCACGATTTTCACTGTCAGGAAAATGGATGTCGGCAGAAATAAAAGGTGCGTTGTTGGCAGAGCTATTGCCTGTAGCTGCAGTAAATTCTTGTATAGAGCCACTAACGCCAGTTTTGAAAGAAGCTATGTAAAGCTCATTAGCTCCTAAATTCCTAATCTTGTTTCCACCATTTAAAAGTATCCAATTACGTAGATATTGCGGAATTTCGTTTGTGCCATTATAAGCAACAACGATTATAGATTCGTTTTCTATACTTGGGATTAGATTTTCTATTTCATTTCCCATATTTTTAGAAGACTGAAAAGCAGAGTGTTTGCGGGATTTAGGCAAAATTCCGATATGAAAACCGTTATGTTCGTAAGTATAAATTTCATCGTTAATCATCATCGAGAGCATAGGTAAATCACCACCACGAATATTAGCTATAACGCGTGTTTTGCCTTCCGCTTCTTTAAATAAAATACTATTAGAAAGTGTATCAATAATAACAATTTTATTGCTACTGAAACCCGGTACAGAAATACGCGAAGGAACTTGTAAGTTGCTTATATCAAAAGAAGTTGTAGAAGAAAAAGCATTCGGAGCGCCCGAAAAAGAGAAAGTAAAATAATCTATTCCTATTTCAGTGTTTGCTGTGTCAGCAGTTGCATTCAAAACTGAAAGTTCGTTCGTGCCGTGAAATAAGTTTGTGTTTTTAAGGGAAATAGTAATTGAATCAACTGTAACCAGTGAATCAAAATTAACAACAGAAAGAGTGTCATAATTAACAATAGCTTTTATACTGCGATTATACTTTTCATATGGCGGTCCGTACTCTAAAGGTGTAGAGAAATTTATATTAAGCTTAGCGTCGGAAGATTTTTGACTATTGAAAAATAAAAATTGAGAAGTAAACAGCGAAGTTTTTAGATTGTTTTTAGCTTTGCCACCCGGAAAATCAGTTAATATTTTCCAATACCATTTTTCAAATCTATCTGTTTCAACGTTCAAAACGTCGTAACCTAAATGATATTCAATATCTTTTTCATAATGATAATTATATTTTACTTCATTTAATTTTGCGTTTGCATCAAGTGGAGTATCAATAAGGTTTAAACGGAGCGATGTTTGTTTGATGTCATAATAAAGAAAGAAAACTGCTTCGTTTGTGTAATGATTGAAATATGTTGTGTCGCCTTGAGCGTGCAAACCTCGAAACCATATTATTCCGTTTTCGTCAATTTGTTCATTTCCAGTGTAATAGAATGGATATTGCTTACCTTTGTATAGTAACTGTAAGCCTGCTTGCGACTTAGCTTTTAATTCAGGTGCTATTTCAAGTAAGCTACGCATATCAAGACGAGAAATGCCACTTTTCGTTGTAACAATTTTATAATAATTTATATCTTTATTATACCAATTAGAAAACGCAGTTCCTTTAGCTATAATAAAGATGAAAAGGAAAGATAACAATCTTCGCACAAAAGTTGTTTTCATAATGTTGCTCCTAGCTAAGCGAGTTTTATAAGTATAAGATTTTTAATGATAGTATAAATTTACCAAATTTTACCTTCCTTCAAATAATTTTGTATATAATCTTTTACAGCTTCTTCTAAACTTGTAAACTTCCAATCACTTCCTAATTTTGACATCAGTTTTTCAGTATCTGCCTCAGTAAAATATTGGTATTGTTTTTTTAGTTCTTCGGGCATTTCAACATATTCTATGTTAGGGATACGTTCCATAGCAGCAAAAGCAGCATTAGCTAAGTCGTTCCAAGATCTAGCTAGTCCTGTGCCGACATTATAAATTCCTGTGAAAGTTTTATCATTTAATATTCGCATCATAATTTCAACGGAATCTTTTACATAGATGAAATCTCGCATTTGTTCGCCGTGTGCATATTCTTTATTGTAAGATTTGAAAAGTTTTATTTTTCCCGTTTCTTCTATTTGCTTAAATGCTTTACTTACCATACTTTGCATATCGCCTTTATGTAATTCATTGGGACCGAAGACGTTAAAGAATTTTAGACCTGTAACTTTACTTTCTAAATTGTTTTCTACTATCCACATATCAAACAGATGTTTAGATAATCCATAGCAATTAAGTGGAATTAAGTTTGAAATAGACTTATCTGAATAATTTTGTTTGCCGTCGCCATAAGTAGCTGCACTTGAAGCATATATAAATCTAATATTTTTTTTAATAGCAAAGTTAGCTAGCTCTTTGGAATAAAGGAAATTATTGTCCATCAAGTAATCGGCATCTTTTTCTGTTGTTGTTGAACAAGCGCCAAGATGAACTATAGCATCAATTTTTTTATTGTCAAATTCATTTGAAGAATAGTTTAAAACAGTGTTTTCTGTATCTAATATAAACTTTCTAAATTTGTCTTTATGTAAAAAACCTGTAAATTTTTTATTAGCAAGGTTTTTCCATTTGTCTGTTGTAGCTAGTTGATCGACAACTAAAACGTCGTTTATATTATTTTCATTTAGTTTTGCTAAGAAGCACGATCCTATAAATCCTGCTCCACCTGTTAAAATTATCATTTTGTTTTGTGTTTTTAGCGAGTAAAAAAATATTTTATACCATCTTGAATAAATTCTAATAAATTCTCCTCTTGAGAGGAGTACCCGCGATAGCGGGGGAGGTGTGGTTTTGACTACCCCGTCAGGCTTCGCCTGCCACCCCTTCTGGGAAGGGGAATTTTAAAAAAATCAATTTGGTTTTATATGTTCAAGTTTTATTTTTAATAGATCTATTTCATTTCTCAATTCTATAGCTGTAGCGAAATCTAATTCTTTTGCAGCTAGTTTCATTTCTTTTTCTAATTTTCCAATATATTCTTCTAATTGATCATCAGGCACGAAATTAGCGGCTTTCGTTCTTTTTCTGCTTTCTTTTATTTTTATTTTTTCCGCTCTTTTTTTGTTCTGTGCCTCACTTATATCTGCAATAGAAGTGGAAGACATAATTTCATCAACGGATTTATAAACAGTTTTCGGTGATATTCCATTTTTCAAATTATATTCTTCTTGTAATTTCCGCCGTCTATTTGTTTCGTCTATAACACGTTGCATAGAATCGGTAATTTTATCAGCGTAAAATATAACAAGTCCGTCGGCATTTCTTGCTGTTCTGCCCGATGTTTGCATCAGCGCTTTTTCACTTCTTAAAAATCCTTCTTTGTCGGCATCAATAACTGCAACTAAAGAAACTTCGGGCAAATCTAAACCTTCACGCAATAAGTTAACTCCTACAATTACATCAATTTCGCCAAGTCTTAAACTTCTTAAAACTTCAACTCGCTCTAAAGTGTCAACGTCAGAATGGATATAACTAGCGCTTATATTTGCATTTAGTAAAAAATTTGTTAAATCTTCCGCACTTTTTTTTGTAAGAGTTGTTACTAACACTCTTTCGTTTCTTTCTTTTCGCTGGCGAATTTCATAAAGTAAATCGTCTATTTGCGTTTTTATTGGTCTTACGCTAATTTTAGGGTCAAGCAATCCCGTAGGACGAATAATTTGTTCTACAACAACGCCTTCACATTGCTTTAATTCGTATTCTCCCGGTGTTGCACTGACGAATATAACTTGATTTATCAGCTTTTCAACTTCGTCAAACTTTAGAGGACGATTTTCTAAAGCTGAAGGCAATCTGAAACCATGTTCCACTAAAGTTGTTTTGCGTTTATGGTCGCCATTATACATTGCACGCAGTTGCGGAATGGAGACATGGCTTTCATCAATGATTAACAAGTAATCATCAAGCGGAAAAAAATCAAAAATACAATTAGGACGATCACCAAAATTTCTGCCTGAAATGTGCATAGAATAATTTTCTATACCTGAACAATAGCCGACTTCTTTCATCATTTCCAAATCAAAAAAAGTCCTTTGTTCAAGTCTTTGAGCTTCTATATATTTTTCTTGTGAATGTAGAAACTGAACTCTTTCTATAAGCTCTTCGCGGATTTTCCTCATTGCACGATTTAATTGTTCCTCACTTGTTACAAATATCTTTGATGGATAAATTGTATAAACATCTACAACTTCGCAAACAGAGTAATCTTCTATATTGAAAATAGAGATTTTTTCAATTTCATTGTCAAAAAATTCAACTTTAATTCCAAATTTATTTTCATAACCGGGAATTATATCGATAATATCGCCACGAACTCGGAACTGTCCGCGTGTCATGTCAATATCATTGCGAACATAATGTAAATCAGCAAGTTTATATAAAAATGCTTGACGTTCCAAGCGCATTCCGCGTCTTATTGTAAAAAGTTGCTCTAAAAAATCTTCTTTTTTTCCGATACTATAAATGCAGCTCACGGAAGCAACAATAATAACATCTTTTCGTCCTTCTACAAGCGCGCTAGTTGCTTTCAAACGCAACCTGTCAATTTCATCATTTATCGCAAAATCTTTTTCTATATATGTATCCGTTGCTGGTAAATAAGCCTCAGGCTGATAATAATCGTAGTATGAAATAAAATATTCTACTGCATTTTCAGGAAAAAAAGATTTGAACTCGCTATAAAGCTGTGCCGCTAGTGTTTTATTAGGTGAAATTACTAAAACAGGTTTTTGGAATTTTGCAATTACGTTTGAGATTGTAAAGGTTTTCCCTGAACCCGTTACCCCAAGTAAAGTCTGAAACTTATCGCCACGACGTATTCCAGCAGCTAGTTCTTCTATTGCTTTCGGCTGATCGCCTGACGGTTTATAGTTAGAATGAAGTTTATATTGCATTTTTACCAATTTAACTCATTTTCTAAAGTTAGTTCATTATTCTCAATGTACTTTTTACAATATCTTACAAGTTCATAATAAATTTTTTCTAAAATTTCTTGCGAATAAAAACTTGAAGATAGAGATAAAATATGTGTTTCGTCTATAAAAATAAGCAAGTTATTAGAATTATTTTTAGTATCCTTAAAAGTTTTTAAAAGATTAATTTCATCATATCTTGCCGAAAATTTTGAATATTTGAAATCCGTTTCTGAAAATATAAATTGTCGTCCTTTTTTTCCTAAATAAACGAAAAAGAAGCCGATAAGTAGCGGAAGTAGCTGTAATATATCAAAATTACCTGTGTCAAAGTACAATTTAAGTACTAGTAAACTCCACGCACCTAATAGCAAATAGCCTACATTAACAAATGATTTTATTCCTGTTGTTATAACTTTTTCTGCCATATTGCTAAAAATTATTTAAAAAACGGCAAATACCAAATCAGACTAGCGCGCGTTACCGAAGAAAAAGAACCGACTTCTGTAGGTACGTGATATTGTGGGTCAGTATAATGTTTCCGTGGATCATAGGACAACGAAAGTTTGTCAAAACGAAAACCGACTTTCCACTCGCCGTTAAACGTTAAAGTTCCTGCACTTTTTAAATCAAAATTAAGAAAGAAACCTATTCCTGTGTTCAAGCCTACCTTGTTATCGATAATGTAGTGTTTGCTTAAACCGTCTGGATTGGCAGAGCGCTGATTCATAAAATAAGTAGCACCTAAAATACCATAGAAATTAACTTTATGTCGTGGAATTAGCATAGCTAAAACGGATAATTCTACTGTTTGATGTATATCAGGGTCTAATAAATGTTTTTCTATGTCGGGCAACGCATCTATATTTTTCATATTTTTTGCATAAGTATAAGAAGCTTGTGCAATAAAAGCTGTAGCAAAACGGTAACTTAAAGAACCACCGAGAGTGAGTATTCCGTCTGCTGAAACGTTTCTTACACCTACAGTATATCGTTCTACAAATGTATTTGTGCCTATAATAGGAGCTATGCCAAGAACTCTATGATATGGATCATAGTTTTCAGGATATTCATCTAGATATTCTTCATCTTCATAGTAATATTCTTCTTCATTTGTTTGGGAATATAAATTCATTCCTAAGAAAAACAATATTAAAAAAGTTGATAATTTAAATAAGTTTTTGGCATTTTTAGTAGTCATTTCTATAACCTCATTTATTGAAATTTTTTTTATATTAGCAATTTTTTCTGCAACAAATTTTACGTTTTCGGGAACATTACGCTTGCTACGATTAGGGGGTGGCGTCATATACGGTCCGTCTGTTTCTAACAAAATACGCTCTAAAGGCGTAGCAAGAATTACATCATCAAGATTTACATTTTTGAAAGTAATGTTTGCCGTAAAAGATACGTGCAAATTTAATTTAAGTATATTTTCTAAAAAAAACAAATTACTTGAAAAACAATGTACTACGCCGCCTGAAAGTGGCAAGAGCTCATTGTGTAAAGTCTCTAACATCAAATCGTCCGATTCGCGATTATGCAAAATTATAGGCAAATCTAATTCTCTTGCTAAACGAATTTGCGATATTAAAGCAGTTTTTTGTTCTTCATAAGAAGAAAAACTATAATGAAAATCTAAACCTATTTCACCTATAGCTACAGTCTTAGGATTACTAGCTAGAGTTTTTATCCGCTCTAATACAGACTGATTGAAAAGTTTAGCGTCATGTGGATGAACACCTATAGCTGCATAAATATTTTCGTAACTTTCTGCTAAACTTAAAGTCAAGTCAAAATCTGAAGGATTAGTTGCTGGAACTATTATTTTTTCTACTCCAGAAGCAAAGCTATGTTTTATTACTGCATCATAATCGTGCTGATATTCTGGTGAATTTAAATGACAATGTGAATCTATCATGTACTAAAAAAATAATTTAAGGTTTAGACTAAGTTTTCTATGTAGCAAAGAATAATCAGAATTAAACGGATAATATTGCTTTATGTTTCTTATCTCCGACATAACTATAGAAACAGTGTTTTTATAGAGAAACTTTAAAAGTGGATAGCTATAGCCAATTTCTTTTATAAAAACTGGATCTAACAAATCAATCCAACGCTGCAAAATATTATCGACCAACCAACTACCTGCCCAAGGCAAAAATTCAAACCCACTGTAAATATTGCTATGCTCGTAAGAAAATCCAAGTAGCAAATGTTTAGTAAAACGAAACTCTAAACCTGCTGAACCTCGCCAACCAAATTTATATCTGTTGTCAAAAGCATTAAAAAACGACGAAGCTTCATAAACATCATAATCAAAATAACCCCACAAAAAAGAAGATGTATGGAGCAAATAAAGTTCATAAGCGTCAGTTTGATAACCAAGACCTGAACGCAGTCCAACACCGAAGTTAAATTGATTGTCATATAAATCCAACTTGTTTCTTTTGAAAAAACCGTATTTGTTAGTATTGCTTTCTATATATGCAAATTGGGACGAATAGTCAATAATTTGCGGAAAAATACTGTTTGTATCAAGAAGCAAAAAACCGTATTCAAAAGTGAAATTATTTGTTCGTGGCATATTGTCCATATGCAACTTAGCAGGCAAAAAACTATCGGAAAAACCAGTGCTAAAATTTATAAAAGGCTTAGTAATTAGGAGCTCCTGACTTGTTAAAAAAGTATGGAAAAGCTCGGATATACTTGTTTTATCTTCTTCAAATATATTATCATCTTCAAGTGAAAGTATGTTTTGACAAATTACTTCTGACGAAAAATTAGATATTATAATTATCAGAATAATAATTTTTTTCATAAATTAAGTTTATATAGTTTTTCCAAGAAACAAATACAATAAAATGTTTAATTCTATGACATAGAAAATTATTTCTACAAATATACGAAATTATTTATAAAAAAAATTATGAAATATCAATAGAAGAAACGATGAAAACTATTGACATTTTAATATACAAACAGTTTCGTCTGTTTTTTTATTTTTTTCAAATTGTTGCGAGACGACTTTTCCACTTCCTATTACTTTAGCTTGTATTCCTGCATTGTGTAACAAAGTTAGAGCTCGTCTTAAAGATAATCCTACAAGTTTAGGAACTTTTTCGTTTGTTTCAGCATTTGTGTTTGCATCAAAAGTTCTCACTTGCAACATAATATTAGTGCTTTTTTTGACAATAGTACCTGCTTTAGGAAATTGTGCAACAACAAGTCCAAGCTCTTGTTTTGGATGTGTTTTTAGATTTAATTCGTTCAAAATATTTTTTGCTTCATCAACAGAAAGTCCTCTTAAATCAGGTACATACACATTGTTTTTGTTGCTTTTGGCGCTTTCATTTCTATCTTTTGCTATAATTATTTCTTTAGATACAGATGCCCACCGCAGAGCAATATTTTTGAATATTGGTGCTGCAACAGAACCGCCATAGAAATTAACTTGTGGTCTATCAATTAAAATTAACAAACATATTTTTGGGTTATTTGCGGGAAAATATCCAACAAATGAAGCAAAATAATGTGATTTTGAGTATTGTCCTGATATTAATTTTTGCGAAGTTCCTGTTTTTCCTGCCACTTGTAAACCTGCAATATTTGTTCTTTTTCCTGTTCCGTCTGTTACAACTCCGCATAACAATCTGTTTAATGTTTTTGCTGTACTTTCGGAAATTACTTTACGTATTATTTGCGGTTTTACTTTTTTTACTGTGTTATTTTCTTTCGTTATTTCACTGACTAAATAAGGTTTCATAAGACTACCGCCATTTGCAATAGCAGAATAAGCATTCGCTAGCTGAATAGGCGTAACAAGTATGCCGTAGCCAAAACCGAAAAAGCGCTTGTCAATATCTTTCATAGCATTGAATTGAGGAATTTTACCTGAAAGTTCGCCCGGAATATCTACTTGCGTAGGAAGTCCGAACCCGAAATCACGAATATATTTGTAAAATTGTTGGTCAGGAAGCTTCATAGCTACTTGCGATAAAATTATATTGCTTGAGTTTTCAAAAGCTTTACTGAAAGGAACAATGCCAAGTGGGTGTTCGTCTCGTATTGTAACACTGCCTAATTTTAATTCACCTGAAAAACCATTAAATAAATCTGTAACTTTAACAATTTTTTCTTCTAAAGCTGCTGCTGCTGTAATAGCTTTAAAAGTAGAACCCGGCTCATAAGCATCTGTTATTGCTCTATTTCGCATAGCTTCAGATATAAAAGAAGAAGAATTATTAGGATTGAAATTCGGATAAGAAGCGGAAGCCAAAATTTCACCTGTAGAAGGCTCCATTGCAATAACTGTTCCTGAAATAGCTTGCGAGTTTAGAACACCTTGCATCAACTCAAATTCTACTATTTTCTGTAACTCAATATCTATTGTTAAATGTAAATCATAGCCATCAAGAGGTGAAATTGTCGGTAAATTAATTGCAGGACGCAAACGACCTTTTGCATCTTTGTACATAATCATATAGCCCGATTGACCACGTAATGTAGAATCATATTTTAACTCTACGCCACTTATACCATGATTATCTATATTTGTGCAACCTAACAATTGAGACGCAACAGAAGAATAATTGTAATAACGAATTGGTTCATCAATAAAAATAAGACCTCTATCCTTTATTTTTCGTAATTCTTCAACTTTGTTAGGTAAAACACGGCGACTTATCCAAACGAAAGCACCTTTTGCAGAATTTATTTTATCTAAAACTTTCTGTTTGTCAATGCCTATATTTTTCTCAATTAAAGTAGCTATAGTGTCTTTTTTTGTTAGAACAGTCGGATCAACAGCAACAGAAACACTTTTGATATTAGAAGCTAGTAAATTGCCATTTCTATCATATATGTTACCGCGCTTTGGTAGGAGCTCCACTTTAGATTGGTGCTGACGTTTTGCACGCTCTAAATAGTAGTCGGCATTAATAACTTGAATATAAAACAAACGAACTATTATAACTACTATAGCGATATTTATAGCAACTATTGTAATCCAAAATTTCCAAAACTTTTTATGTCTTGTTAAATTCTCAACATTTTCTATTTCATCAGATTGCTTATCTTTTTTACTCATATTTAAATTATTTCTTTTACTAAAATATTAAATATCACTTGGTAATACTAATCCTTTAATATCATCGTTGATACTATTGCTGCGCGGTGAAAGTGAAAAGTCGAAGAGCGAAACTCCGTCTGTTGAACAAGAACGTTTGTATTGATTTGCAAAAAAACGTTTCAAAAATATAGATAAACATTTATCTATTTCTTCACTTGTATAAATGCCATAAAAAGCATTTTCCGCCAAGAATTTTACTTTTTTTGATGATAAATTAAATTTTGCAAAATACCATAAAAAGAAATCATGCAGTATGTAAGGACCAAGGATTTCTTCAGTTTCTTGCGATATTCCTTTTTTATCGTCTGCTGGTATGAGCTCTGGCGAAATAGGAGTTTCTAAAATATCAAGTAGAATGTTTTTTATGGAGCTATCAGAATCTTCTGCATAAGCATTTATTATTTTTTGGGCAACAGTTTTAGGAACGCCAGCATTAACATTGTAGTTTGAAATATGATCGGCATTGTAAGTTGACCAACCTAAAGCTATTTCAGAAGCATCGCCTGTTCCGACAACAATTCCACCTATTTTATTTGCATAATTAAATAAAATCAAAGAACGCATTCTAGCTTGTGCGTTTTCATAAACAATCGTTTTTTCTGAAATGCTATGTTTTATATCTTGTAAGTGCTTAGTAACAATATCATTTATTGGAATTTCTAAAAGTGTTGTTCTGAAATTTTCTGCAAGTTTAATTGAATTGTCTTTAGTTCTGTCAGTTGTAGCGAAACCCGGCATCGTGATTGTAATGATATTTGTTTTTGGTATATCTAAGAGCTCACAAGTACGCGTGGCAACTAAAAGTGCTAAAGTTGAATCTATGCCTCCTGATATTCCCAAAACCATTTTTGGTAAGTTTAAATGTTTTAAACGCTTAGCTAAACCAAGTGCTTGAAGCTCTAAAATTTGCATAGATACTTCTTTTGCTTTTTCAGGAATAGGGAAGTATGGACTTTGAGGAATTTCTCTAACAAGTGAAGTTTCTACAAAATTATTGCTATTATTAAAATTGCATATAAATTCAGAATTATTGTTAATCTTGCTGCTTTTTCTTAATTTGCGTTGCAAACTATTTATAATATCTAAGTCAATTTCTGCCTTTAATCGTTGCGTTTCTAAGTGTAAAGTAGAAGTACTAGCTATGACTTTGCCAGCTTCTGCAATTAACAATTTATCGCCAAAAACACCGTCAGTTGTAGTTTCGCTTGCGTTAGAACTTACGTATATTATAGCTTGATTATTAAGTAGTGAAAGTTGTTTGATTGTTTGTTCCGTATCGTTTTCAACAGAATAAATATCTGAATGTAAGTTTATAATTACCTGTAAATCTGAAAACTTAGAGTAAGTTTCTAAATCAGGTTTTCCTAAACATACTCCTATTCTACAGTTTTCTAAATTAGGAAAATTAAAAATTAAATCACTTGCAAATGGAACAGTAGTATTCCCTAATTTAATTTTGTGTAAATTAAAATCATTGGGAATACTACAAAAATGACGTGTTTTTATATTTTTAGGAACAACTCCTATAATTTCACCACTAGATATAAAAACAGCAACATTATATAGATTGTTGTCTATTAAAAGCGGGCTGCCTATTAAAACATTAGTTATTTTTATAGCAGTGGCTAGTGCTATATCTTCTAATGCCTGAGATATTTTTGCTAATAAATCTTGCGAAAAAAACAAATCACCACAACTAGCTCCTGTAAGTGATAGCTCCGGAAAAATAAGAAGATTTATATCGTTAGAGTATTTTTCAATTTCTTCTATTATTACCGAAGAATTATAAGCGACATCTCCAATTCTTAATTCAGGTGATATAGCACGAAAAGTTAAATAATTAAAATCATTTAAATTACTTTTTTTCATAAGAAAAAACTTTACTAAAACCTTTTGATAATTTCAAAAGCTAAATAGCGCTTCATTTCAGTGAAAGGTTTGTTCTTAGAAGCAAATATTTCTCTTAATTGCCATTCTAATGTAACATTTTCAAAAATACCGGCGCGTATCCCTAAATTTAAACGAGAGTTTTTATGTTCATCATTAAAATTAGGATTAGCTTCTACTATAACAGCAAAATATTTACCTATAGTTTGCTCAATACCACCATAAACATTAAATCCCATATTGTCTTTATTCTCTACACAATAATTTGCTCCAATATGAGCGGAAATTTCACCTAAAGACCATTTGAAACTTTTACTTAATACAAGATAAAAACCGGGTGATAACTGATCGTAACGAAACTTATCATTGTCATATAAACCATTACCTTGCGAACTGAAACCTATTGCTATTGCGGGAATATATACATCTTCACCTAAAACGCGCAATTTAATCTTAAAGCCAGGTAAATTTTTAGGAAAATATAATTTGTGATCTCCAATAACTCCAAAAATAGGATAGCTTATTCCGACATTTAGAAAATCGAAAGGTGCTACTTCTAAATCTAACAATAAACCACCGTCTTCAATAAACTTAGGACAAAATAAATAATGAGACTTAGGTAACATTCCAGCATTAGGCATATCAACTAAATATCGTGATTCATAAGTAGCTTCTGTACCTGCATTTCCTTTTGCAAAAGCAGTATTAAACAATATAGGCAACAACAAAGTTGCAAAAAAGATAAATCGTTTCATAGAATTCAATCTAATTATATGTTTTTAAAATTAATTTATACAAAATACAAATTTACAAAAATATAATATTAAAATTATCAAAATTACAGAATAAATTTTAAAGTTGTGCCAAAAATTCTCCTTTTGCCCGTTTCCGGTCATTGAGTTTGTCGAAATGAGCAGAAATAAAGCACCTCCCCTGCTACGCAGGACTCCTCACAAAAGGAGAATTTGACTACTATATTTGGAACAAATTACTATTCAATTTGGTATTAATTATCCATTGAAACGCCCTATTCATGCGAGAAATAGCTAAAAATGTGAGAATACTGCACAAAACAACATTAAAAATTGCATAAAATACGTACTGTAAAAATCAATATTTTTAATGTTTTTTTTTTAGGTTTTTTTTCATAAATTTGCAATTACTGTAAGTGCATTAATGCATTTTTATAAATAATATAATAATAGTGGAAAGATACTATTATGAAGAATATATTTTGGGTATTATTAATGTTTTTGTCATTTGCCGTTAATTGCGAATCTAACGCAAAAGACAAAGTAAAATATAGCTCATACCATAATGAAAAATATGATTACAAAATGGAATATCCTGAGTTTATGATTCCGCAAAGAGAAACTGACAATGGAGATGGCAGGATATTTATCAGTAAAGATGGAAATAACCGAATCTACGTATATCATGATAAAAGACTCAATTACGACACGGAAGAATCAATATCCGATGTGTATTTCCAAGATTTATCGAGTATTCAATCCTATAATAAAACGAAAATTTTACACTCCGTACTATTCGATAATTATTTTAAAATCGATTATCAGCGAGATGACAAAAGAACTAAACAAACTACAATCTATGCAGAAGGTAATTTCTTTACTTTATTATTTGAATTTACAGAAAAAGATTATGACAAATATGTCGAGATTATTGACCACATAATAAATTCCTTTAAGGTTGTCAATAATTATTTTAAAAACAGCGATTCTAAAGAAACACATAGAAGCGAAAGGAATTTAGAAGTTGAAAAATTCCTAACAATCTTTTTAGATGATTGCTTTTGGGGTAAAAACATAAACAAAATGCTTGTAGATAAGGAGCAAGTTCTTATGGAATATGTAGATTCGCAAATAGATGTAAGAAGGTATCACAATCCCGGAGCTATTCCGATTTTATACAATAGAAAGCAGGGATTCGGATTTGAAGCAGCGAGTTTCAAAGTCGTTTACAACAATAATAATCAAATGAATATTGTCCCGATGTTTTTAGCTTCACCTTGCGAATTTAATATTGATGGTAACGACGACGGTGTATATTACTCATTCGTTAGCAGTGTTCCCGATAGCGTTAATTCAGAAACTTTTGAAACCGTGCCTGTTTTTTTACCCGATTTTTACAAGTCAATTTTAAGGGTTCATATAATTGGGAATAAATTTGGTTTACGTACTCTTTATTTCATAAAATCGGCTTCATCGAAATGGAAACTTGCTTTTATAGATGATTCCGAATGTTCAGCTTGATAATAATTATAAACTAAAATGCAAGAATAAAATT